>JAFWWC010000005.1 GCA_017518105.1 Selenomonadaceae bacterium | reverse complement strand
GAATCTCAACGCTAGTTTGATTGTCCGCCGCCGTGGAGAAGATTTGAGATTTGCTCGTCGGGATTGTGGTATTGCGTTCGATGATTCTGGTGCACACGCCGCCGAGCGTTTCAATGCCCAGTGACAGCGGCGTAACGTCCACGAGAACAACCTTGCTATCGTCGAGGTCGCCCGCGAGCACGCCGCCTTGGATAGCCGCGCCGATTGAAACGCATTCATCAGGGTTAATGCCCTTGGACGGCTCCTTGCCGAGGATTTCACGGATAGCATTTTGCACGGCGGGAATTCTCGACGCGCCGCCCGCGAGAATAACCTTATCAATTTGGCTAGAAGACTTGCACGCGTCTATCAAAGTATCGCGTGCTAGGCTGACAATTCTTTCGACAAGGTCGCGAGTTAATTTATCAAATCTTGTCCGCGTCAATTTCATCTCAAGGCTTCTCGCATCGGCGGTGATGAACGGCAGATTGATATTCGTTGAAGTCATGGAGCTTAGCTCAATCTTAGCCTTCTCCGCCGCCTCGATAAGACGTTGCATACTTACCTTGTCTTTGGAAAGGTCAATGCCGTTATCGCGTTTGAATTCGGCAACCATCCAATCGAAAACTTTTCTATCGAAGTCGTCGCCGCCGAGGTGCATATCTCCTTTGGTTGCTAGCACTTCCAAGAAATGTTCGCTGAGTTCCAAAATTGACACGTCACAATTACCGCCGCCCAGATTCAAGACCAAAATAGTTTCGTCTAAATCTTTGCCAAAGCCGTAAGCCAATGCCGCCGCTGTCGAATCGTTGATTATATGCAAGACTTCAAGCCCTGCAGTCGCGGCAATGTCTTTAATGGCTTGTCGTTGAGCGTTACTGAAGCAGGCGGGAACAGTTACGACAGCTTGTTTGACGGATTCACCGAGATAAGTCTCTGCGTCAACTTTGAGCTTCTGCAGAGTCATTGCGGCATACAATTTTACCCTGTCGGCAGAATCATTATCGCTTTCGCTCATGTGCCGCTTGATTGATGAGAACGTCCTATCGGGATTGCTAACTGCTTGACGTTTTGCAACTTCGCCGATGAGATATTGTCCATTCTTAGTTAAAGCGACAACCGACGGCGTCATTTTGTTGCCTTCTATGTTCGGGATAATGATTGGCTTGCCGTTTTTAATGACACTGACAACGCTGTTTGTTGTGCCGAAATCTATTCCGATGACCTTGCCCATAAAAACTCACCTTACGAATTGCTGACTACTTGAACCATGCTAGGACGAATTACTCTGCCGCGTGCGATGTATCCTCGTTGAAGTTCGGCGGCGATAAGTCCGTCCTCTTTAGTCTCGTCTTTGACCGTGCCAACTGCCTGATGATAATTCGGGTCGAACGGTTTGTTCAAAGCTTCAATCGGTTCTAGTCCGTGCTTACCCATGACTGCTACGGTCTCCTGCTTAATCATCTCAATTCCTTTGCGAAGAGCTTCAGCGTCAGCATTTTCCATTGCGTCCGATGCCCGACTTAAATTGTCAAGCAAGGGGAGCAAGTCCTTCAAGAACGCCTGCTCAATCACCGCCGCAAGGTCGGTTTTCTCGCGGGCAGTTCGTTTCCTGAAGTTGTCGAAGTCCGCTTGCAACCTCAAAATCCTGTCGTCTTTCGCGCTGAGCTCCTCTTTTAATTTTTCAAGCTCCGCCGCCGTGTCAATATCTTCGACAACGGGCTCGGCTTGCTTCTTTTGTAAAGTTATTTCTGCGCTGTCGCCGTCTTCGTTATTGACGACCACTTTTTTTTCTTCTGCCAAGTCGTTCACCTCTCTTTTGCGTGCAAACCTTAACACCGATTAGACAAAATGTCAAGAACTTTTTTCTAAAGTTCAAAGCTCGTCGCTGGCGAATATTTGTTGAAAAATTTTCGGCGCGTGTTATAATCGGCGCAAGAATTTTAAGAGGAGGTCACGTGAAATGAAATGGGTTTGTGACATCTGCGGCTACGAATATGACGAAGAGACGGGCGACCCCGATAACGGGATTGAGCCGGGCACGAAGTTTGAAGACTTGCCGGAAGATTTTCTCTGCCCGCTGTGCGGCGTCGGCAAAGATGACTTCTCCAAGGTCGAATAAGTTCAGTCAACGAAGTTTTTATCCTGCTTGCGGGCGGGATTTTTTTTTATGCTAGAAGAAAGTAACTGTACAAAACTTTAGAAGGTAATATCTCATGGCGATTTACGCTTACGGCGAACCAAAAGGCAATCAGCAATTCGTGTACAATTCTCTGGTCAAGGACAAGGTTTCGCGTTTCCTGTGGAACTGGTTTGATAACTGTGATTTAAATCGGCTAAAAAATCCTGAGGAAAAACGCACGGTAGACGAACGAACGGATTGGAGCAAAGGACAACGATTATTGAATTTTCGTGCTGGCGATTAGGTTTTGCATAAAGATGTTCCGATTAAAGGGTAAATCACAGCGGCGCGATTATCGAGCGAATATTTCTATCAAGCTCGAATGCACGCGCAACATCAGGATAGACGGCATTGTTTTCGCATTGACAAGGTGCTCCCATTCAGAAACGATTGTACCGAACCGCGCCTTCACAAGTTGCTTTACAACGAATCAGCCAGCAAACAGGGCTCACGATATCGGGTCACATGCGACAGAGAATTTTACGAAACTATTATCTCTCTCAAAGATGCCCTCAAATTCAAGCTCGATAACCTCTACAGAGGAAACATCAAAGCCTTCGGCGGAGTCAGCAAGAAAGCCTTCGATTTAAGGTGGAGAAATCATTTCTATCGCGAAGTTTATGAGCTCGTGGAAAGAAACAACCTTTTAATCGACGTGGCAAAGATTATCAGATGCCCTTATCCCAACTACGACGAACGCAATAGGGCATTTTGCTGTTTCTTGAAGCGATATGAACACGGAAATTTTTTTACAGCGGGCGATGATTTTGCACGTTTGGTGTTACGAAGTACGGGATTGGACTTGCTATTTCGGTAAAAAATTTTTCCGCGCCTGTAGCAAATTCTGAATCGCTATGCTAGAATAAGCGCAATCAATCTTTTAAGGAGGCAGTTTTAAATGAAGGTAACTGTAGTTGGAGCAGGTAATGTCGGGGCGACCGTGGCAAACGTCCTCGCGACCAAAGGTTTTGCAAGTGAAGTCGTCCTCATCGACATCAAAGAGGGTCTGTCCGAAGGCAAAGCAATGGACATCATGCAGACGGCGCACATGCTCAACTTTGATACGACGGTAACTGGTGTAACCAATAACTATGCGGCGACGGCAGGTTCGCAAGTGGTGGTTGTCACCAGCGGCATTCCCCGCAAGCCCGGCATGACCCGCGAACAACTCATCGGCACCAACGCCAAAATCGTCAAGAGTGTCGTCGACCAAATCCTTGAGCACTCGCCGGAGGCAATCCTTATCATTGTATCCAATCCTATGGACGCAATGACTTACCTGACGCTTAAGGATACCAAGCTCCCGCGCAATCGTATCATCGGTCAAGGCGGCATGTTAGACAGCTCCAGATTCCGTTACTACTTGGCTATCGCTCTGCAAGAAGCCGGCTACCCCGCAACCCCGACTGATATTGATGGTATGGTCGTCGGCGGTCATGCTGATAAGACGATGGTTCCGCTCGTCAGCCTTGCAACTTATCGCGGCATTCCAGTAACGCAACTGCTTAGCGATGAGGCTATCCAAAAAGCTGTTGAGGCTACCAAAGTCGGCGGCGCGACCTGCACCAAACTTTTGGGAACGTCTGCTTGGTATGCGCCAGGTGCGGCTGCTGCTGCTCTCGTCGAGGCAATCGCTCTTGACGCTAAGAAACTCATTCCGTGTTGCGTCTACCTCGAAGGCGAATACGGCGAGAAAGACCTTTGCATAGGCGTCCCCGTTATCCTCGGCAAGAACGGCATTGAAAAAATCGTCGAAGTCGAATTCTCCGACGCTGAAAAAGCTAAGTTCGCCGAGAGTGTTGCGGCGGCTCGCGAAGTCAACAGCAAGATTGCAGGCGCACTCGAATAATTCAAACTCAACATTGACAATCAAAGAGGAACTCTGCCGTAATTGGCGGGGTTCCTTTTGGTTTAAGGAGGTGAAAATTTTTGACGATACTAAGGTTGAAGGACGCGAACAAGATTTTTCAAGGAGGAGATTGCGATGTTGGAAAGAGTAGAAAAAGTTGCACGGGTTGCTCGCGTCAACGGCGTCGCACACGACAACAGACACCGCTTCAATAGCGGACGCGGTCGCCGAGATGAAAAGAATTCTTTCGCCGAAGAACTGCGGCGCGTGATGAATAAAAAGGCGACACCCGTCAAGAAAACTGAAATCCCCGAAGCATATGACTTGGAGCTGACGAGTTGCGGGACGCATTCCCTGTTCTACTCAAGCGGCTTAAGTCTCGATATGTTGCTTGCCTAAAGGAGGCTGGACAATGACTGATAAAGAATTCATGAGCCTTGCGCTGGCGGAGGCGTTCAAGGCTTACAAGGAAGATGAAGTTCCAATCGGTGCCGTTCTCATCGACGAGGACGGCATTTTAATTTGCGGCGAACACAATCGGATTGAACAGCTCAGCGACGCGACGGCTCATGCGGAACTTTTGACGTTGCGGGCGGCAAGCAAAAAATTAACCCGACGGCGATTGTCGGGCTGTACGTTGTATTCGACGGTCGAACCTTGCGCCATGTGTGCTGGAGCCTTAGTCCTCTGCCGAGTTAAGCGATTGGTCTATGGGGCGACGGATTCAAAGTTCGGGGCGGCGGAGTCTCTTTTTAACGTCGTGAACAATCCCGCGCTCAATCATCAGTTGGAAGTTACTGCCGGCGTCATGGAGGAGGAGAGCCGGGAACTTCTACGAAAATTCTTTGCCGAACGTCGAAGGGCTACTTAAGATACTTATTCAAGGTCTCAAGCAATTTCGGAATGTCGAGCGGCTTAGCAAGGTGGTCGTCCATGCCGCATTTTAAAGCGTTCTCCTTGTCCTCCTCGAAGGCATTGGCAGTCATCGCGACAATCGGCACGGTCTGCGCGTCCTTGCGTTTAAGGGAACGGATTGCCCGCGTCGCCTCGTAGCCGTTCATGACTGGCATTTGCACATCCATCAAGATTATATCGTAGTGATTCGGCGAAGAGTTCTTAACCATTTCCACAGCGTCGGAACCGTCAGCCGCGTCCTCGACCTCAAGCCCAATTTCCTGCAGAATCGCCTTGGCAATCTCGCGATTAACTTCTATGTCCTCGACGAGCAAGACGCGTTTGCCGCTAAAGTCCGTAGAAGATAAGTCATCGGGCTTAGTGTCTTCGTCGTGACCGTGAATCGCTCGGCTTAAGGCGTTCTTTAAGTCGGACATAAACAGCGGCTTCGTGCAAAAGGTCGTAACGCCCGCCGCCTTAGCCTCAAGCTCAATGTCGGAGTAATCGTAAGCCGTCAAGATTATAACAGGTGCAGTGTTGCCGACGACGCGGCGAATCTGGCGGACGGTCTCAATGCCGTTCTGGTCGGGCATAAGCCAATCGACGATGTAAGCGTTAAAGGGGTCGTCGTCGAGTGCTCTGCCTGCGCGGAAGACTGCTTCCCTAGGAGAGGTCGTCCACTCTGAACGCATACCCATTTGCTTAAGCATCGTTGTCACGGATTCGCACGTGTTGAAGTCGTCATCGACAATCAAAGCACGCAAGTTATTTAGCTCGTAAATCGGAATTTGCTTGACGTTCTGTTGAAGTTTCAAGTCAAGCGTGACGGTGAACTCACTGCCCTTATCCTTCTCGCTCTCGACGGAAATATCGCCGCCCATAAGCTCGACCATCTTTTTAGTAATCGACATGCCCAAGCCCGTGCCTTGAATGCCGCTCTTTGTGGAAGTCTCCTCGCGTTCAAAGGCGTCGAACACATGCTTAAGGAACTCTTTGCTCATGCCAAGCCCGTTGTCCTTGATTCGGAACTCGTACTTAGCGCAGCCGGGTATCTTTGATTCGTATTGGGATATGCGGAAGAAGATTGAGCCTGTTGACGGCGTGTACTTTACGGCGTTGCTTAGGATATTTATCAGCACCTGATTAACCTTGAGTTGGTCGGCGTAAACGTCCTCGTTCTTGACTTTGAAGGCGTCGATTTGGAATTTCTGTTGCTTAGCGGTGACTTGCGGCTGGATAATGTGAATCAAGTTATGGATAAGGTCGGAGAGGTTACACTCTTGCTCAGCGACTTCGACGCGCCCCGACTCTATGCGGCTCATGTCGAGTATATCGTTTATCAAGCCGAGCAGGTGATTGCTAGACGACAGAACCTTTTCCAACGAGTCCTTAACTTGATTGCGATTGTCGAAGTGCCGCAACGCCATAGTCGTAAAGCCGATAATCGCGTTCATGGGGGTGCGTATGTCGTGGCTCATGTTCGATAGGAAGGTCGTTTTCGAGGCGTTAGCGTGTTGAGCTTGTGCAAGGGCGTCCGATAATGCCTGGTTGCGTGCTAAGGATTCGCGGGTTTCCTCATCGACATTAGCAAAGCCGACGCCTACCGCCCGTAGTCCGTCATCAATTCTGGCAATGCGAATCATCATAAAGTGTTCCTCGCCATAACGCATCAACATGTAGCGGTGGGAAATGATTTCTTCGTTGGCAAGGCGGGCGCGAATATTTTCCGGCTGAATGAAGTCCAAAAGCTCCTCGCGGTCGGTCGGGATAACAAAATTCTTCGCGTAGTCTTTCATCACCGACTGGAATTGCACAACGTCATTTTGCTTGCGATTGAGTTGCTTACTTAGCAACGGGTCGACACGATAACAAACTGCCTCGTCCGAATCAAGATTCAAATGATAAACCAGCCGATAATCCGCCGCCAATGCCTGAATCATTTCGCTTTGCCTTAGTCGCTTATGTTCCTCGTTAAGTAGTTGCGTCTGCAGGCGGAGTTTTTCTTCCATTTCCTCCCGCTTAACTCGGTTTTCGGTCTCGACGAGCTTTTTTTGGTGGAGGAGCCTTGCACCACTGCGGGCTTGCGAAATTATCAAGATGAACAGAATAACCATCGCCGTGACGGTCAAGAGCGTTTGAACTGTCGAGCGGCGGCGAATATCTGCAGTCACAGCGGCGATTTCTTCTTCAATCTTCCCCTCGCGAATCAGATACGACAGCATCCAATCCGTACCTTTGACGGGCTGATAGAAAAACGATTCCTTCTCGCCGTTCAATGTGAACGAAACTATTCCCCGTTGAGAGTTCCTAAAGTCATCGACGACTTGGCTTTTGGAATAGCCTTCCTCGAACGTGACATCATCAAGCGCGGCAAAAAGATTCTTGTTGTCCGTGTCATTGCCTAAGACATTATCCGTGAATGATTCGCCGTCAATGTGATAAAGATTAAAGAACGTCATCTCGACGGGCGTGGTCTCAATCAAAAGCCCCGCGAACAAATTCTTAACCGTAGCTTGCGCAAGACAATTTTTAATCGTCACGCCTTGGAAAGTCACGCCCTCGACGGGAACGAGAATCACGGCGGAGTTGCCATGCGTAAAAACTCGCGGCTCGGTTATGGTCTCTGCGGCGAAGAGATATTCCTTTAAATCGCTGACCCCTTCGGGCGTGAAGACTTTGCCATTTACATCGACGAAACCAACCCGGTCGACGTTGCAGGCGGTCTTCATTCGGTTTAGGAACGCGCTTAGGGTCGTCATGTTCTGCAAGTCGTTAGCGGATACAACTTTTGCGGCGGAGCTTATCCTCTCGATTGTCAAGTTCAGCCGACCTTGTATGACTTGTTCGCGGCGGTCAGTCAGCTCCCGCAGATAAATCCTGCTCACGGAATGGACGGTTTCGCTCGTGTCACTCTCGGAGCGTTGATTTATCCACACCGTCGACAAAATTAAAAGCACAGCGATTATCGCGCCGCCAACAATCGCCGTCGATAGCGTCCGTTTATCTTCGTTTGAATTGTTCATGATTCGACCTCGTGCAAAATTTTTATGCCGCAAATTTTATTAGAATCGGCAAAAGATAGCAAGCGTTATTTTGCGGCGGCGTTTGCAATAAAAAATTTCGCGGCGGCAGGAATTTTTTTTTCGGCATTGAACAGGAATTTAACGATTAAGGCACGACGAAATATATGGTGTCAATAAGTTTTCAGCTCAAAGGCCAGGAGGAGGCTACTGATTTTGGAAAAGTCTACAGTAATAGGACTCATCGGCGGAATTATCTCCGTCTTCGTCGGCATGATTCTAAAGGGCGCACCGCTCACAGCCCTAAACAACCCTGCGGCGTTCCTTATCATCATCGGCGGAACAATCGCTTGTATCTTCAACGCATTTACCATGGAACAAATCTCCAAAGTTCCGACGCTCTTTAAACTCTTGATTCAGGGCAATCAGGAACAAAGCAAAGGCGAGCTTGTGCAAACGTTTGTCGAGCTTAGCCAGCTTGCACGCCGCGAAGGTATCCTTGCACTTGAAAGCCGCGTCGAGGAAATTCAAGATCCGTTCTTCCGCAACGGGCTGAGCATGGTAATCGACGGCATGGATCCCGAATTCGTCGGCGACGTGCTGGACGCAGAACTTACAATCATGGAACAACGTCATGCCGAAATGCGTTCGATATTCTCGCAAGCCGGAACCTATGCCCCGACGCTCGGCGTTCTGGGCGCGGTCGTCGGTCTTATTGCGGCTCTGGGCAACCTAAACGACATCGAAAAGCTCGGTCACTCTATCGCGGCGGCGTTCGTTGCGACAATCTTAGGTATCTTCACTGGCTATGTTCTTTGGCTCCCCTTTGCTAACAAGCTCAAGATTAAATCCGAAAACGAAGTTAGCCACAAGCGCATGATCATGGAAGGCATTCTCTCATTGCAGGCGGGCGATTCCCCGACGCAGATTGAGTCCAAACTGATGATTTACATTCCGCAGGGCGAGCGCGAAGGTATCAGCAGGGGGTGATTTGATTGGCTCGCAAGAAACACGCGAAGAAGCACGAAGAAGAAGCTAGCGAGGCTTGGCTCCTTCCCTATTCCGACTTGATGACGTTGCTTTTAGCTTTATTTATCTGCCTGTTCGCAATCTCGCAGACCGACCAAACCAAGCTCGTGCAGATGGCGCAGGCGTTCACGGCGGCTTTCAACATGGGCGGTCCGTCGTTCTTCGACAAGGCGGGACCTTCAAACAGCATGACACGCGAAATTATTTCTTCGGAGGATCAGGGCAATTCCGCCTACCTGCAAGAGAATCAACAGCTACAAGAACTGCAACGGCAACTTGAAGAGTACATCCGCGAAAACAATTTGCAGGACGAGCTGTCGACGCAACTTGAGGAAGAAGGCTTGATGATTCGGATTAAAGAGCGGGCTTTGTTCCCGTCGGGTTCAGCTGATTTGGTTCCCGAATCACAGAGAATCGGTCCGATTGTCGCCAATCTCTTAGCGCAAGTTCCCGAACGCGTCTTAATCTCCGGTCACACGGACACTGACCCGATTAATACGGCGCAATTTCCGTCGAACTGGGAGCTTAGCTCGGTGCGGGCGATGACGTTCATGAAATATTTGCTCTCGGTCAATCAGAATCTCAACCCCGCCCGCTTCTCTGCCATTGGCTACGGCGAATATCGCCCGATTGCCATGAACGATACCGCCGACAATAAGCAGAAGAATCGCCGCGTTGAAATCCTGATTGCCCGCAGTCTGACGTTCAATCCCAACGAAGGCTTCCGCGCACAGACCGACGCCGATTTAGTCGCAAAATGATTAGCGGGCTCGGCACGGACATCATAGAGATTGAACGCATTGGACGAGCCGTCACAAAGAAAAATTTTCGGGACAATGTCTTCACGCAGATAGAACAGAATTATTGCAACGCACGCGGGAAGAATTCCGCCGCCTCCTATGCCGCACGATTTGCCGCTAAGGAGGCTTTTTTCAAGGCATTGGGCACGGGGATTATCCTGCCGCTCACGGACGTTGAGATTACTAACGACGAACGCGGCGCACCGAAGATTCATCTTCGCGGAAAGGTCGCGGCGTTGGCCGAATCAAAAAATATTTCGCTTAGCCTAAGTCACTCGAAAGACTTCGCGACGGCAGTTTGTATTATCGAATAGCAGAAACTCTCAATCACACGTCTGAGAGATTTTTTTTGTAAAAGTCGACTTGCTCTGCTATAATGGCGAAAAAATTTTTGGAGGAACGGTTATGAAGGTAGCATTGGCAAAACAAATGCACGAGATAGACAAGAGCGCGATAGAGGAATACGGCTTGCCGGAACTGTCGCTCATGGAAAGTGCTGGTCATCGTGTCTATAGCGTCGTCAGAAAAGCTTTGGGCGACAGCGTCGACAAGAAGAGCGTTTGCATATTGGCGGGTAGCGGCAACAATGGCGGTGACGCATTGACGGCGGCAAGGTATCTATCGAACATGGGCGCACGCGTTAAAATTTTCATGCTCGGCGATAAAGACCACCGCACAGCGTCGCTTAACGTCCAGATGAAAATTCTACGCGGTATGGGCGTCGAACTTCAGCAACTCGAAAGTGATAGGGCTTGGGAACGCTTGCAAGTCACGCTGAGATTTTCTGATGCGGTCGTCGACGGGATTTTAGGCACGGGCTTTAATGGACAGCTTAGACCTTCTGCCCTGCGTCTGATTCGTCTGGTCAACGCCGCAAAGAAAGTCACCGTGGCGATTGATATACCGTCGGGCGTGGCGGCTGATACGGGCGAAGTCGGCGAGGCGGCAATACAAGCCGATTACACCGTTGCGCTTGCCCTGCCGAAGATTGGTCATTACATTTGCCCTGGCGCGTCTTACGTCGGAAAACTTTACGTTGCTAACATTGGACTGCCCGCCGACTTGTTGAAGGATGACATTCATCAAACGTTCGTCGATAATGAACTTGCCTTGACATTCCTGCCCGAACGCCCGAAGGACTCGCATAAAGGCACGTGTGGTAAAATTTTAGTCGTGGCTGGTTCGCGTGGCATGACGGGCGCGGCGTCTTTGGCGGCAATGAGCGCAATGAAAGTCGGCGCGGGACTCGTAACCTTAGCCGTGCCCGAAAGCCTCAATCCGATTTACGAGATGAAACTAACAGAAGTCATGACGGCTCCACTTGACGAGGTTAAGCAGGGGATAATCGGCGGCGACAAGGCGTCGGAAAAGATTTTGGACTTGGCAGAGCACGTCGACGCAATTTTAATGGGGCCGGGGCTCGGTCGCGAACGTGAGACGCAAGCACTGGTTAAAAAAATCGTCGCGGAGGTCGATAAGCCACTAATCCTAGACGCCGACGCAATTTATCCGTTCAACGGCAACGCAGACGAGCTTAAAGCTTGCAAACAAATCCCAATCCTCACGCCGCATTTAGGAGAACTCTCCACCCTTTTAAATATTCCCGTCGAGAAACTCCGCCCCGCGCTTATTCCAGAGGTCAGACGAGCCGCGCAGGAATTCAGAGCAATCATCGTGGCAAAGTGTGAAGTAACGGTCGTCGGCTATCCTAACGGAGAAATTTTTATCTCGGCTATGGGCAACAGTGCAATGGCATCGGGCGGTTGCGGCGACGTGCTTGCGGGCGCGATAGCCGGTCTCATGAAGCAAACGCCGTTCGCGCCGCTAACTGGTGTTTGGCTCCAAGGCATAGCGGGCGGCTTTGCGGAAAATTTAAAATCGGAAGGATTAATCGCCTCGGACGTAATGGAATACTTGCCCGCCGCAATAAAAAGACTTCGCGAACTCGGCTATAAGAACTCTTGAGAAAACAAACGCCTCTCGACTTGGGAGGCTTTTTTATTGAATTAGGAGCAACTTCGCGGCAAACACGACTGATTCAAACCTGAAACGCGAATGAATGCCTATTGCCCAAAGGTAGCGGCTCTGCTACAATACAGTCGACGCAAGGAAGCGCAGGAAGTTCAACGGAAGCAGTATCAAGGAGGTTATCAACATGAAACGCGCATACAAGACTAAAAACATAGATAGAAAAGCAGCGTGCGCCGAAGTTCAGACCGAAGCGACGCGTGCACAAGAAGTTTCCTTCATCATGGTGGCAAAGGGCGTGCTTGCCTTCAGAGAGAGCGCACACCTAATCAAGGTCGCCGAAGAGACAGGCTGCGAAATTACAATCGCATCGGGCAAGAAGCTCGGCACAAACAAAAGCATTCTCTCTTTGGTCAACCTTGGCATCGTGACTGGCAAAAGTTTGGTGCTCAACATCAAAGGCGAGCGCAATGACGAGGCCTTCCGCGAAATTTCTAAAATCATCGGCGGCGAGACCGACTCGAACAGCTAATTTGAAATCATCTTAACCCACCCACTCATAAATACCCACTCAAAAAGCCCCCGGCTAAATGTCGAGGGCTTCTTTTTTATGGCAGGTTAAATCGTTCGTTCAAAGTCGCGTCGGGGAGAATCTCTACTTCAAGGCGGCGCGAAATCATTCCGTGAGCGTGGAGCGTCCGCGAAATGTTTTTGCCCATGTACAGCGGGAAAGGATAATTATCAACATCGTCGCCTTTCGGGACGGTTATCGTCACTTCCTCAAGCCCAGCGCGGTCGGCGGCAATGATTTGGTCGATTAAATGTTGGCTGACTTGGACGCAAACACTTTCGGGCACGTGATTGAACGTCGACGGGCAAAGAGTTCGTTTGCCGCTGAAAATCCACGTGAACAACGCAAAGCACAGTATCGGCAGGATGAGCGCAGCTCGCGGAAATTTTTTTATCCAAAAGCCCAGAGTCGTCAAGAAGATAACGAACACAAAGAAGAAGAATCCAAACTGCACGTCGGGTCGCAGGGCGTATGATGCCTCGGCACGCGCCGCCACTAAGATTATATAAACCGTCCACAGCGGCAAGCACAGCAGAAATTTCTTCGTCACGAGCCAAAGGTCTTTTCTCTCCCGCCACATGAAAGGCAACGTAACCAAGGAGAAAATCATTAGCGCGTTGCCGTGGTTGTCGAACAGGAGAGACGGAATCAGCGTTGACGCCGTGTAAAGAACCAGTGCGATATAACTTTCGTCGTGCGTCATTGCCCTTGCTCGTCCGCCGTTCGCCTCGAAGAGCAAACTTATCAGCCAAAAAACTAGGAAGACGCATAACGTCCGGTTCGCGGCGAAGAACTTTTTTAGGTTGAACTCCTTGGGCTTCACGCGGGACATCAACTCGACGAAAACATAAATTGCCAGCACGCACGACGACAGCACGTTAGAGAAGATTGCCAGATACAGCACGAAGAATAAAGTTACGGTGGCGGGCGTCGGGCGGTCGAAAAATTTTCTGGTCAAGTCGACGCGAGCTACGAACAAGACTAAAGCCGCGTTCAGCAGATTGGGCAGGACGTAATTAAAGTAGCAATCGGCGTCGGTGGTGTGGAAGAGGTAAAGATTGTCTTGCGTGTTGTGCTGAAGGAAAACGGCGAAGTGCAACAGCAGGAACATCGCGCCGAAGATACTTGCCGCCAGCTTGTCGAAGTTGAATATTGCCTTGATAAACCTGATGAACAGCGAGATATACATCGCGATAAACAAGCTGACAATCAAGGCGGCGGTGAGCGTGAACGCCGTTAGGTAGTCGCCGATAATCGGGCGGACGACATAAGCCGCGAAGTATCCGCAAATCGGGAAGAACGTTTCGGGCAGAATTTTAATCGGGTTCCAGCCGTGCCACTTCGGCAAGCCAACGCGGGCATCGCTGATAACGTTCCAATCGTCGCCGTCGAATAAAACAATCGGGTGCACTTGCGAAAAAAAGACGAACATCGCCAAGAAAGCTAGCGTGCCCGTCACGACTTCAGCAGAAAGATTTTTCATGACGACGCCTCACTTAACGAACTGCACGCGGACATTGCCCTTGCCCAAAACTTTTTCAAGGTCGGCGGGCGCGTCAATCTTGCCAAGGCTCGTGTAGCTGTAGCTCGTGGTGAAATCCTCGTAAAACAGTACGACGCAGTTTGAGCCGAATAACATCAAGTCGCCCGCATGAATCTGCTTGACGCGGACGGAATCGCTCGGCAAGTCTCCGCTGAGGTAAAAATATTTTTCGTTGCCGTTAAGCTCTTGCATGTCGACTTCAAGCGGCAAGCGTTCGATAAAGTCGCGGGTAGCCAGATTGTCTTCAAGCGTCGCGGGAAAAGTTCTGCCGCCTATTTGAACTGTGATTTGATTTTGCACTTGCGATGCCTCCTTGACCTCGGCAGACGTTGTTGGATTTTCTTCGCCGCAACCCATAAGCATAAGAGCCGCCGCAAAGATTGCTACAAAAAATTTCTTCATGACGATACCTCATTTGGTCGCGGGCTTATCGGTCTCGGCAATGTATTTGCGAGCCGCCTCGACGACGGATTTTTTAAGCTCCAAAATGGGCACGTTCTTAACTTGCGCCCCCGCCACGTTCTGATGACCGCCGCCGCCGAATTTCTCCATAATGACTTGAACATTTAAATCGCCCGTCGACCGTGCGCTTATTCCTACGGTGTCGTCCTTCATCTGGAAAAGGATAATCGTCATGCGCACATCTTCGACGCGTAAAAGTCCGTCCGCCGCCTGACCAGCGATTGCTTGCACGTTCGGGATAAGGTGGTCAATGTAAGAGACGACCAGCCCGCCTTCGTAATACTCGGATTGCGCCTTCGTCTTAGCAAGGGAAACCGTCGTTTCGTAGTCGGATTTGAAAAGATAGTTCACGACGACGGGGTCGGCTCCGCTCCGCCTAAGGTAAGCCGCCGCCTCGAACGTCCTTGCGCCCGCTTGAATTGAAAAATTTTTCGTGTCGACGACGATACCCGAATAAATCGCAGTCGCCGCAAGCTTACCAATTCTAATTTTCTCGTCGAAGTACATCAAAAGCTCGGTAACCATTTCGCACGTTGAGGAGGAGCCAGGTTCCAGATAAGTTATCGCGGGGTTTTTAATGGTGTTCTCGCTTCGGCGGTGGTGGTCAATGACGATGACTTTTTCTATCCGGCTAAGGAGTTGCGGCGCGGCGACTAGGTGCGGGATGAACGTATCGACGACGACCAGTAGCGGCTCAAGTGACGTGGAGATTGTAACGTCGTTTGCGCTGACGAATAAATCTTTGTAAGCCTCGTCCTTTTTGAGGAGTTCGATAACCTTTTCGACGCTGTCGAGCCAGTTGCTTAGGACGATATGCACGGGCTTATTCAAAGTCCTAGCCATGAGCATGACGCCAACTGCCGCCCCGAACGCGTCGTAGTCTTCGCGGGTGTGCCCCATGATAAAAATCTCGTCCGCCGCCTCTATCGTGTCGCGTATCGAATGGCTCATGACGCGAGCACGGACGCGGGTATTGCGTTCGACCGCTTTAGCGCGTCCGCCGAAGAATTGCATCTTGTCGCCTATGTTTACTGCTACCTGGTCTCCGCCGCGTGCAAGTGCCAAATTCAAGCCCGCCTGCGCCTTTACGTCGAGTTCGCTCATTGATTGTTCGTCGGAAGGCTTCTCGGCGACGGCGGCTCCCATCGACAGCGTAACCTGCAGTTGGTGCTTGTTGACGAGTTGCCGAACCTTATCCAGTACGGCGAACTTTTGCTCAATCGCCATGTTCAAGGCTCGGTGCTCCAATATGACAAGGAACAAATCGCTAGACACGCGCCGCATAAAGCCCGATAGCGACTGAACCCACTCTTCCAAAATTTCGCTGGCAGAAAGCATTAGAGAAGTTTTCTCCGCCTCGTTCAAGCCCTGTGTGACCTCGTCGTAGTTATCAATCTGCACGTAGATAAGAGCCGTGCGACTGCGGGCGTACTCAATCTTCAAGTCTTCGTAAGGCGTGGTCTCTCGTGCAAACAGAACGACCATCCGCGAATAGTCAGCGTTGGCTTGCAAGGTTCGATACTTAACCAGGAAGTGCCGATAAAATTCCTTAGTCTCGCCGTCCGAAGTCTTGCGCCTAAGTGACTTAACGTGGTACTCGCCCTCTTTGGCGGCGTCGGGCGCGGTCGAAAAGATTTCCTCTGGCAACAGCCCTTCCCAGAACTCGTCAATGTCCATGCCCTGCTGCGGAATGACTTCAGCAAATCCCTGCATGACGGAATTGCACCATTGAAGCCGCCGTTCCTCGTCAACAACAATGATTCCTTCGGGGAGCTTAGTCATTGCGTAATACATCATGTCGTTAAAGTTCCCGATGACGTTCTCGGCGTACTCTTTGAAACGTTTCTCCCTATCCTTGCGCCGCACGTGTGCAAACCAACATAACAGCCCCCACGCTAGGCAAGCCATGACGCCTAAGATTTTATTGTATTGGAAGATGACCGCGACCATAACCAACATAACCGCCAGATTGATTACGGAGTCGGGCCACGCGGATAAAATTCTCGGCACTCAATCGCCCCCCTTGAAAAATCTTTTGCGATAGTCAAACAGCATGTCGACCAGACCCGTCACCGCCACCAGCTGAAGCAAGAACATATTCAACACCAACAGCACGTAGAAAATTCGCCGCATGAGTTTTGAGAGCTTGTAGCGGTCAAAGATGAACGATAGCAACGACAGCCCTTGAATCAGCCCGACGAGCATTGAGATTACCGTCAAGTTCAACGAGACTTCTTGTATCTGCGTCCAGCCGCGTGTGAAGCTCCAATACATGCCAAGCCCGCCGATTATCGCCGTATAGAAGAAGGGCGCGGGGAATTTCCATTCTGCGAACGGCGGCAACGACGGAATCTTCATCTGTAGCTTGGGGAAAATCCATTTCGACGTAAACCACACCGCCACGGAATTTATTATCGCCGTCAACATGATTAGCGTCGGCATGAGCAAGGCTAGCGTCTGCAGGGCGGGTTCGACTTGCCCCTTAGCGTCGTTGATTTGCGCTTTGTCCACGCCCATTGACTCGTACATTGCAAAGGACTCGTTGAAGGACTCGCGCACCAGCTCAATCTGCGTCTCGATGAAGTTTACGTCCATGATGATTAGTAGCAGGGCAAGCGAGACTATTTGAGCGGCGGACGCGACGATTAATGTTGTCACGAAGATTCTTACTGCGCCGAAGCCCTTCCGCACGCACCAGCCCAAAGCCACGCCGCACACTCCGAAGCTTAGCGCAATCCTCGTAGCCAACAGCGGACTGATTAACATCGACAGCAAGATAAACGCGACGACCAAAGCCGTTAAGCCTTTGCCAGCCCCTTGACGCGCCGTTAAGACGGCAAGCGGCACCGCGCAGAAGAATTCTACAAACATGCCGAGAATCGGAACGTAGACCGTGACTAGCCCAAGGATTACCGTTATCGCGACCAGCAAGCCGCCTTCGATTGTCGGCGTGACACTCTTTCCCATTAATTTGCCTCCAAAAAAATTTTCCGCATTATATCAGAGCCCAAAGATTTTTACTAGTTCAAGCGGTAATGATATAATGCCGCAAAGGAGGTTAGGACATGAGACTTGAGGCTGACTTTACGAACTACATTCAGAACCG
Organism: Selenomonadaceae bacterium; assembly: GCA_017518105.1. GTDB lineage: Bacteria > Bacillota > Negativicutes > Selenomonadales > Selenomonadaceae > Quinella. Next base: position 25,446 of record JAFWWC010000005.1, on the reverse strand, counting down.
CCTGGAGGCTGTGGAAATCTTTTCGGAGACGCAGAGCAGTCATAACGTCGAGATTGACGGCGCATTGAAGACCGCTTCCAAAAGTCAGACGGGCAAGGCGGGCTACCCAGACCATATCGCGTTGGTTGATGACTTCGTGCTTGTCATGGAGGATAAGCCCGACCGTTTAAAGCTCGTCTTGCGCGAGGGCGGCGAAATTTCCCAGACCGTAAAAGCTGTCCAAGAATACGCTATCAACGGCGCACTCTTCTACGCGCAGAAAATTATCGACGGCTCGCCCTACAAGAAAGTTTTCGCCTTCGGCAACGTCGGCGACCGCAAACATCACATCATCAAACCAATCTTTATCGACGGCGACAAAAAAGTTACGGAACTACCCGAAGTCGATACGTTTAAGAATTTCACAGCCGAGAACATTGACGCTTACTATCGACGCATGGTTTTGGGCGAGGAGTCTGCCGAGGAGCTTGAACTTAAGCAAATCCTTCGACGCGCTGAAACTCTTCACGAACACTTGCGCAACTATGGACAGCTCGGAGAGGACGAAAAGCCCTTGGTCGTGTCGGCTATCCTGCTTGCGCTTGCTGAAGGGCGGAACTTCAATATCAATCAGCTCACCGGCGACAAGATTAACACTGACGGCGCGAAAATCTTTGACCACGTAAAAAATCATCTGACACGCGCCAAAGTCCGTCCCGAAGTCAAAAAGGAACGTGTGCTTAGTCAGTTCCGTTTGATTAAAGACCGCCCGATACTTAACACCCGCAATCCCGCACTCGACAAGACGCCGCTTAGGTTCTTCACGGAATTTATCTCAAGCAATATCTTCGACGCCGTGATAAATAATTCGTCGGAAGACTACCTCGGCAGGTTTTACGGCGAATTCATCAGCTACAGCGGCGGCGATGGGCAAAGCTTAGGCGTCGTGCTCACCCCGCGACATATCACCGAACTTTTTTGCGAACTCGTCGCCCTCAAGCCCGATGATATTGTCTTCGACCCCTGCTGCGGAACTGGGAGCTTCCTTATCGCCGCAATGAGCCGTATGCTTAACGCCGCCGACGAGCCTCAACGCAAACTCATCAAGCAGAATCAAATTCACGGCATCGAGGCGCGGGAGGATATGTTCTCTATCGCAACAACCAATATGATTCTGCGCGGCGACGGTCAAAGTAATTTACTCTGCGGCGACTTCTTCGCCAATGACGTTGACGACCTGCAACTGCTCGGCGCGACTGTCGGCTTTATGAATCCGCCTTACAGCCAAGCTAAGAACGCCGCGACTGCTCACCTGTCCGAACTGCGCTTTATCAATCATCTGCTTAATTCCGTCGTAAGCGGCGGGCGCGTGGCGGTTATCGTGCCGGTCTCGGCGATGATTGGCAAGACTCGCGACGATAAAATTGTTAAGGGCGATATTCTCCGCCGCCACACCCTTGAAGGCGTCATCAGCCTAAACAAGAACACTTTTTATCGGATTGGAACCGTGCCTTGCGTAGCGGTCTTCACGGCGGGCGAACCTCATCTACAGTCTAAGCGCGTGAAGTTCATCAACTTTGAGGACGACGGCTTTGAGGTCAAAAAGCATGTCGGGCTTGTCGAGACCGAACGCGCTAAGGACAAGAAGTTTTATCTGCTGGACTGCTGGCACGGCAAGATTAAGGACGCGCCCTCTAAGTTCATGGTCGAGACGACGATTGAGCCGCAAGACGAGTGGTTGCACTCTTTTTACTACTACAACGACGAATTGCCCGCCGACGTGGACTTTAATAACACCGTCGCCGATTATCTTACCTTTGAATTCAATATGATTGCTCACGGGCGCGAATATCTCTTCCCGCTCAAAAAAAAACGCAACCTGACTGAACCGCCGCCGCCCCTTAGCTCTAAACGCTGGAAAATGTTTAACTTGTCGTCTGTGTTTTCTATTCGTGCCACGTCAAGCGGCATTGATAAGAACAAATTGATTTCAGGCGAAGGAACTTTCCCTTACATCACACGCACCGACCGCAATAACGGTGTTCAAAGTTTTATCGGCGAGCAAATGAATTACATTCGCGACAACGGCAACTGCATAACGGTTGGGCTTGATACGCAGACGGCTTTTTATCAGCCCACGGAGTTTTACACGGGGCAAAACATTCAAATCTTAACGAACGACAACTTAAACTTTTACGTCGCCCAATTTCTTTTGCCGTTGTTAAAAAAGACGCTGTCTATCTTCAGCTGGGGCGGCAATGGTGCGACGCTTACGAGACTTCGGCGCAGTAAGATTCAGTTGCCAGTGACGGACGACGGCTTGCCCGATTATGAGTTCATGGCGGCATATATCCAGGCTATCGAGGAAAGAATCTTGCAGAGCTATCGCCAGTTCGTTCAAAGCGTGGAATCCGTGCAAGTGGAGCCGCTCAGCGTTAAGACGTGGCGACCGTTCCTAATCGGAGAAATCTTTACGGTGATTCAGCGAGGCAAGCGGCTCAAGACAGCTGACCACATTCAAGGCGACGTTCCTTATATTTCGTCTTCAGCGCAAAGCAACGGCGTCGATGATTTCATTGGCAACAGCGAGAACGTTAGGAAGTTCAAAGACTGCTTGACAATCGCCAATAGCGGTAGCGTCGGCAAAAGTTTTTATCACTCGTACGAATTCATTGCAAGCGACCACGTCACGGCTTTGAGTGCACCGAACTTGAACAAGTATCATTATCTGTTTTTGTCTAAGCAGTTGGAACGGTTACAAGAGAAATATAACTTCAATCGCGAGATAACCGACACGAGGATTAGGAAAGAAAAGCTGATGTTGCCGGTGAACGCGGCGGGCGAGCCTGACTTTGATTATATGGCGGCGTTCGTTAAGCGGCTGATAGCGGCGCAATATCGGAAGTACTTAAACTACATTGACAAACAGGAGGAAAGCTCATGATAGAAATATTTGATGGGGCGATGGGGACGATGCTCCAAGCGGGCGGACTAAAGGCGGGTGCTTGTCCCGAACTTATGAACGTCGAGGCACCCGAAGTAGTCAAGCGGATTCATCGGGCGTACATTGAGGCGGGCGCGACGATTATCGAGACGAACACCTTTGGCGCGTCGAGTGTGAAGCTTGCCCATTACGGTTTGGCGGGCAGGGTTCGCGAATTGAACTTCGCCGCCGTGAAAATTGCTAAGTCTGCAGGCAATGTCAAAGTCGCTGGCTCAATCGGACCGACTGGAAGATTTATCGCGCCTTTGGGAGATTTGGACTTCGACGAGGCTTATAAAATCTTCCGCGAACAATCGGAGGCATTAGCGGCGGCGGGCGCGGACTTCCTGATAATCGAAACGTGCATTGATATTCAAGAGATGCGGGCGGCACTTTTGGCGGCGAAGGACGCTTGCAACCTGCCGATAATCTGTCAGCTGTCGTATTCGGAGGACGGGCGCACCGTGACTGGAACCGACCCGCAATCAGCCGCCGTGATTCTTGAGGCAATGGGCGCAAGTGTTATCGGCGTGAACTGTTCGCTAGGACCTGAACAGCTCGTGCCCGTCGTGAAAACTTTGGCGGAGAATTGCCGCGTGCCAATCAGCGTGCAACCCAATGCCGGCATGCCTTACCTTGAAGACGGCAAAACGAAATTCCCGATGGACGCAAAGACTTTCGGCGCGTGGGGAGCTAAACTTGTGGAGGCGGGCGCAACTTACTTAGGCGGCTGCTGTGGTACGACGCCCGACCATATCCGCGAGCTTGCTTTGAACGTTAAAGATAAAAATCCTAATAACCTAATAACCTCTTTCCCTAATTCCCTAAAACTAGCAAGCCGTTCAAAGACAGTAACCATAGACAAGAAGTCGACGACGCTTATTGGCGAACGCATTAACCCGACGGGCAGGAAAAAGTTGGCGGCGGAGATTCGCGAAGGCTCGTTGCTCGGCGTCAAGCGCGACGCTCTCAATCAAGTCAAGGCGGGCGCGCAAGTCCTTGATGTCAACATGGGCGTTGGCGGGATTAATCAGGCGGAGATGATGTCCAAAGCTGTTCGCGAGATTGCCCGAATCACCGACGCGCCACTTGCCATTGATACGGGCGACGCGGCGGCTTTGGAAGCGGGCTTAAAGAACTTTCCGGGGCGTGCGCTGATTAATTCCGTGAGCTACGAACCAGACCGCATTAAAAACTTTTTGCCGCTTGCCAAAAGATACGGCGCGGCGATTCTAATTCTTCCGCTAACTGAACACGGCGTCCCGACCACGGCTGAAGAACGCTTCGACGTTGCCAAGAAGATTATCGAGGCGGCTAAGGCTCAAGGACTAGACGACGGCGACTTTTTGCTTGATGCTCTAGTTATGACGATTTCAGCCGACAAGAACGCTTGCCTTGAGGTTTTGAAGACGCTTAGCCTTTATCGCGAACTGAACTTGCCGACGACTATGGGCTTGAGCAATATCTCGTTCGGCTTGCCAAATCGCCCGCTGATTAACTCGACGTTCTTTGCGATGTGCCTAGCGAATGGTCTCGACGCCCCGATTATGAATCCCTACGATGAGGCAATGCAAAACGTCTTGAAGAGTGCCGCCGCCCTTCTTAGCCACGACCCGAACGGTTTAGCCTTCAGCAAGCTCGCACAAGTCACGACCGATAAGCCTAAGGAAAAAATTATCCGCGATACGCTCGGCGCGATTAAGCTTGCGATTCAAGAGGGCGACAAGGACGAAATCCCCGCACTGATAAAAAAAGCCGTCGACGAAAACTTTTCCGCCAACGACATAACAGAACGCGCCTTAACCGCCGCAATGAATGAACTCGGCGAGGACTTCGGCTCAGGGAAAATCTTCTTGCCGCAAGTGCTACTTAGTGCGGAGACGATGAGGCTTGCCTTCGACGAACTCAAAAAAATTTTCCCCGCGCAAGAGACTAAGACGCAGGGAACGTTCGTTATTGCCACTGTCAAAGGCGACGTGCACGACCTAGGAAAAAATATCGTCGGGGCACTGATTGCCAACAGCGGCTTTAAGCTCGTCGACTTGGGCAAGGACGTTGACTCGGAAAAAATTGTCCGCGCCGCCCTAGCTCACGACGCCGATATTGTCGGGTTGTGCGCCCTCATGACAACGACTATGATTCAGATTGATAAAGTCATAGCCGACTTGCACGCGGCAGGCTGTTCGGCTAAAGTCATGGTCGGGGGCGCGGCTTTAACTCAAGAGTACGCTGACTCCGCTGGAGCCGACGCTTACGCCCGCGACGGTGTGGAGGCTGTCCGATTAGCCAAGCAATTAGTCACGAAATAAATTTTGCCGTTGAGCCCGTTTTAGTCTTGATGACTTCGAGACGAACGGGCATTTGATTTTTAAGCTCCTCGACGTGCGAGATTATCCCGACCAAACGTCCGCCGCTCTGTTCGATTATCGTAGAAATCGCCCCGTCGAGAGTTTCGCTATCCAAACTGCCAAAGCCCTCGTCAATAAAGATTGTGTCCAGCTTAATGCCGCCCAAATTATTTCTGACAACCGCCGCCAAACCCAATGCCAAAGATAACGACGCCAAAAAACTTTCTCCGCCGCTGAGGGTGGCAACAGGTCGTCTTTCGCCCGTGTAGTCGTCAAGGATTTCCAGATTGAGTCCCAACTTTGAATCAGCGCGTTCGCCCGCAGGATTGCTTTTCAAATTGTAACGGCGGTCGCTCATTTTTTCTAATCTGTAATTTGCTTCTGTCAAAACCTGCTCAAACATCGCGCTGAGGTAATATCGTGCAAAAGAAAGTTTGTTCCCGCTAATTTTTCCGTTCGCCGCGTCCGAAAGCCTCTTCCATACTCGCAAAGTCTTCTCTGCCGCAGAAATCTTTTTATTTAGCTCGGAAAGTTGCGCCGAAAGATTTATGAGTTCGTCCAAATCTTTTTTCAGCGACATTTCCTCGCGGATTGCCTCGTTGAAAATTTTTTGCGCCTCATCTGTCCGACTTTTCAACGCGTCAACGTCAGGCGGTGTCTTGTCCTTGAGTTTGTCTGCAAGTTTGTCCTTCGACTCCTGCGCCGCGGTTAATGCTCCTTCGCACGAAGATTTTTTATCGCTTGCCTCACGAAAAGATTTATCCGCACGTTTCCAAGCAGTTTCAAGCTCACGAAACTTTTTTCCAGCCGCGGCAATGTCGGCGTCAAGTTGTGCGGGATTCTCCAAATATTGTTCGGAAATTTGCTTTTGAACCGTTTGCCACTCGCCTAAACGTTGCGCCCTCGTAGATAATGCGGTGTTTTGACTTTGATTAGCCGCGTTCAATTTGATTGTATTGTCCGCGATATATTTTTCCCCAAGTTCAATGCGTTTATCACAATCGGTTAGCTCGTCAGCTTTTTTCTTTGTCTCGTCGAAAATTTTTTGAGCCGTCAACTTGTCGGGCACGTCAGCAAATTTTTTGTTGTTGAGGTTGTCGCGTTTGGTATCGATTGCCGTTTGAATTTGAGCAGCTGAAATTTTCGCCTTGTCGAGTTTTTCTTTGCGTTCATCAGCTTTGGCCTGCGCGGCGTCAATTTCTGCGTCCGAAGGGATGATTTTTTCGCTGAAGTCAACGGGATAATGAATTCGAGAGCCGCATACTGGGCAAGGTTCACCGTCTTTGAGATTTTTCGCAAGCAATGCCGCAGAGCCATCGCGCTGAAGCTTTTGCAGTCGTTCCAATTCCAGGTTTGCGGCGTTAAAATCTTTTTCGGCGATTGAAACTCTTTGACGAGCACGATTTAAATCATTTTCGAGCCGCTTAATCTCCTGTAAAATGCTTTCGCGCTCACGAGCCTTATCCAAAACGGTCTGAGCTTCGGCAAATGCTTTTTCCGCCCCCGATAACTCACTACGACGCTTTTTTAATTGTAAAAGCCGCGCCTCAAATTTTTTTGCGTTCTCTTGGCACTGCTGTACCGCGTCATTTGCCGATTGCAAAGCTTTATCGGCTTCTTCAAAAGTTTTTCGTTTGGCGTTCAAATCGACGAAGGCATTTTTTATTTCAGCAAGCTTATCGGCGTCGGATTTTAATTTTTCGCGCTCGGATTGTTCGCCCTCGCGCTGGTCGTATTCTTTTTTAGCATCGTCGAAACTTTTCCTAGCTTGCTCAAGATTTTTTTTCGCCGTTTCGAGTGATTCAGTGAGCTTTTCAAGTGCCGCAAAGTCTTTATCCAAAATTTTTCCTGACGTGTAATCTGCTTGAGCCTCTTTGAAAATTTTATCGAGTTCAGCGGATTTTTTTTGCGCGGCGGCATAATCTGCGCGGAATTTTGCAAGAGTGGTCTCGTCTGGTTCCACGCCCTGAAATCGTGCCGTCAAAGCGTTTTTATCTCGATTTAAATCATCAAAAAGGCTTTGTGCGTCGTCAGCTTTGCGCTTAAGTTCCGTTTCGATTTGATTATAAAGAGCGGCATTGAACAGCGCATCCAAAATTGGCTGACGTTCGGCGGAATTTGCGGAAAGAAAATTTTTGAATTCACCCTGCGGCAACAACACGACTTGCCGAAATTGTTTTACATTAAAGCCGAGCAATTCTGTAATCGCATTCGTAACATTTCGGGTTTGCGTTTCGATAATTTGCCCGTCTCGTTTGAGCTCTGCAGTAATTTGATTCTGATTGCCCTTCCGATTCGGGTGATAAGTTAAAGTTCGGCGCACGTAGTAAATTTTTTCTCCCAATGCAAAAGAAAATTCGACTTCGGTTTTAACATTGTTTGAAATGCCCTTCGAGCGCATCATGACGCCGTCGCGTTCATCGCCAGAAGCCGTGCCGTAAAGTGCAAAACAAATCGCGTCAAGGATAGTCGTTTTGCCCGCACCCGTCGCCCCGTGAATCAGAAAAATTTTCTCGCCGCGCAAACTTTCTTCAAAATCCAAATTAACAGGCTTGATATAAGCTCCAAACGCCGTCATTTTTAATTTAAGTGGTCTCATTATCTCTCCTCCCGTTCGACTTCGCGTAAAATTTCTTCTAACGCGGCTTGCTCATCATTAGTCATTGGTTCCTGCATTACGTCTTTAAAAAAGTTAGCGAACTGCTCAGAAATCGAATCTTCCTTGCTAAAAGAACTCGGCGACGCGTCGTCATAACTCTTTAAATGATTTTCGCGCTTGACTTCCAAAAAATTTGGGAAAGCGTCGCGAAGTTTTTCTGTTTCGTAAATATAAACATCGTCCGTTAAAATTATCTGCACATAATCCTGAATTGGCTTGCGTTTTATAAGCTCATTGAACGTCCCAGTTACAACTTTAACGTCTCGACGCGGTGTAAGCTCAAATTTTTCAGTTTTAACGTTCCCTACGCCGTCAATATCGACAATCGTAACGGATTTTTTATGGTTAGCCTCATCGAAGGAGTATTTAAGCGGCGAACCACTATAAAATTTCTGCGGTTTATGAAGATGACCGAGCGCGATGTAATTGTATCTGGAAAAAATATTTGCGTTGACGTTCGATAAAGTCCCTACGATTTTTCTTTCCGAATCGGATTCAACGCCGCCAGTCAAGAAAACGTGAGCCAAAGCGACGCTACGTTTGTTCGCAGAGATTTTCTGCCGTGCAAGGTCGACGTAAAACTTATTTGCGTCGTTATAAGTCAGTCGTTCGGCGTCCTCGGAGAAAAACTTTGATTTAATCTCGCCCGGCTCGAAGAAAGGAATCATTGAGAAATAAATTTCGCCGAATTTATCATTCAAAACGATTTGAGCGGGCGTATCGGTGATTTTAGCGGCGATAAAAATGTTTTGACGTGCAAAAAGTTCGCTTCCGAAGTTCAAACGAGTCGCTGAGTCGTGATTACCTGCGATAATTAACGTCGGGAGATTTCTTTCAGCCAACTTAGTCAAGGTCTCGTTGAACAGGTCTACGGCGTCGATTGGCGGAACCCCTCTATCGTAAATATCGCCGCAAATCAGAATCGCATCGGGCTTTTGGTCGTCAATGACTTCAAAAATCTCGTCGAGGATATATTTTTGGTCGTCGAGGAGATTTTGACCCTTTAAAGTCTTTCCTAGGTGCCAATCGGCGGTGTGAAGTAGTTTCATAACCAAACCTCCTAAATTACATAAAATCAGCGGAAGACCTCATCGGCGCGAATTCTGCGGGATTAAAGTCGCCTTTATCGTCAAAGCTATTTCCACGGAAAATTTTCTTGCCGTCGAAGTCGGGCTTACCAGCTTTGTCGTCAAAGGTCGTCCGGCATTTCGGGTAAGAAGTGCAACCCCAGAAGTCTCCGTTCTTTCCCTTGCGCTTGACCAGAGCCGAGCCGCACTTCGGACACTGGAAAGCCCCTTCCGCCGCGGCAAATTTTGCTTTCGTCGCCTCCGCACAGAGTTTGCTTGTAAATGCCACTTGCCCAGCTAAAAAATCTTCCAAGGTGCCATCGCCCTCGCTCATGGAGTGCAACTTGTCTTCCCAAATCGCCGTCTCGTCGGGATAAGTCATCTCGTCGGGCAGGGCGTCTATCAAAAGATAAGCCTTCTCCGTCGGGTAAAGAGTTTTCTTGACGACCCGTAAAAATTCCCGCTGAATCAAATCCTCGATAATTGCCGCCCGCGTCGCTTCCGTTCCTATCCCGTAAACGTCCTTTAGTTGCTTCTTCGATTCGGGGTTCTTAACGTACTTGTGAATATCTTTCATGCCCTGCACCAAACTTGACGACGTGAATCTAACAGGCGGTTTCGTCGTGCTCTTCTTGAGCGCGGATTTCTTTTGCTTAACGTCGTCGCCCGTCTTCATCTGCGGCAAAAGAGCTTCGGTCTCGTCATCAGCTTTGACCTTCGGCGCAACGTAAAATTCTCGCCAACCAGCTTGCTTAACGACTTTTCCGCGTGCCGTGAACTTCTCGCCCTTGTACTTGACCTCAACTATAGTCTCGTCGTAGACATGCAACGGATAAAATTGCACGGCGTAGTTCTTTGCAATCAGATTATAAACGTTGAGTTCGACGGCGGGCAGTTGCACGTTAAGCGGCTTTTGCGTCGGGATAATCGCATGGTGCGCGGAAATCTTTTTGTCGTTCCATGCTCGGCTTTTAATCTGGGGATTGGCATGAGCAAATAAATTCTTCATGCTGTCGTTGTTCAGGCGCGAGAGGTTCTTTAAAATCCTCTGCGCGTCCCTAAATTGACTCGTCGGAAGATATTCGCAGTCCGAACGCGGGTAAGTCGTAAACTTTTTCTCGTAAAGCGATTGCGCCGCCTCCAAAACCTGTTGCGGCGTGTATCCGAAGGCTTTTCCCGCCGCTACTTGCAAACTCGACAACGAAAACGGCAACGGTTGCCCCTCTTTTTTCTCCGTCGTCTTGTATGAGGCTATCTTTCCGTCAAGCGGTGCGGTCGAAAACTTTTTAACCAGCTCCTCGGCGAATTTCTTATCAATCAAACGTCCTTCGCTGTCGAAAGCGGGCAAGTCCAGCATTTTTTTTGACGGCTTGAACTGCGCTACGAAATCTCCGTTGGCATTGGCGAACATCACCCGAATATTGAAGAAGTCTACGGGCTTAAAGTTCGTTATCTCGCGTTCACGACGCACAACTAATGCCAAAGTCGGTGTCTTAACTCTTCCAATCGGCAAAACTAATCCGTCATGACCTAAGCGACGCGCCGCCAATGTGTATGCCCGCGATAAATTCATGCCGATTAGCCAATCCGCCCGACTCCTCGCCAACGCCGACTGCTTTAAGTTGAAAAACTCCGCGTTGTCCCGCAAATCGGCGTTCGCTCGTAAAATACTCGTCTCGTCCAGTGCGTTTAGTAAAATTCGCTTGACGGGCTTTTTATTTCCGACAAAATCCAAGACTTCATCGACAAGCAGTTGCCCTTCGCGGTCGGGGTCGCCAGCATGGATTATTTCGTCCGCCTTTGCGATTAAGTCCTTTACGATACCGAACTGCTTGACCGTCGACGGGGTTATTTCCAATTTCCACTGCTTCGGCACTATTGGTAAGTCTTCCAGTCGCCATTTTTTATATTTTGGGTCGTAAGCGTCTGGCTCCGCCTGTTGCAAGACGTGACCGACCAACCAAGTAACGATTCCGCCAGAAGTTTTTATATATCCGTTGCCGTTATGAGGATTTTTTAAGCACGTTGCCAATTCTCGCGCCATCGAAGGCTTTTCCGCTATGTAAAGTCTCATTTGATTCACCTCGCCGCGATTATAGCACAAAAAAAATCCCGCCGCATTGACGGGATTAGAACTTTCCAGAAGTTATCTATCAGAATTTCTATCGGGCGGAGCCATCGGGTTGCCATTTGAATCCTTCGGCGGCTCTGGTCGGTTTGAATCATCGGAATTTCTATCGGGCGGAGCAATCGGATTGCCGTTTGAATCCTTTGGCGGTTCTGGTCGGTTTGAATCATCGGAATTTCTATCTGGCGGAGCCATCGGGTTGCCGTTTGAATCCTTCGGCGGCTCTGGTCGGTTTGAATCATCGGAATTTTTATCTGGCGGGGCAATCGGTTTGCCGTTTGAATCCTTCGGCGGCTCTGGTCGGTTCGTTCCGTCGAACTTTTCTTTAGCCTTGTCGTATTTCTGCTTAGTTTCCTTAACTTTATCGAGAGATGCCGCGCTCACGGGCTGAATATTCGCCGCTCCAATTCCAAAAACAAATGCGCCGATTAATAAACTGCTTAAAATCTTCTTCATAAGCTCATTTCCTAAAATTTTTTCCGATTATATCACGCAAAATCATTTTGTCATTTGAAATTGATTAAAGATTGCTGAACTGAATATTATAAAGGTTGCTGTAGACGCCGCCGAGTTCCAAAAGCTCCTTGTGCGTCCCTGATTCGCAAATTCTGCCCTTATCAATGACGAAAATTTTATCCGCGCCAAAAATCGTACTCAATCTATGCGCGATTACAAAACTCGTCCGCCCAATCATTAAATCATCTAGTGCCGCTTGAACAATTTTTTCGCTTTCTGTGTCCAAAGCGGAAGTTGCTTCGTCGAGAATTAAAATTTGCGGATTTTTAAGCATTGCTCGCGCTATCGCCATGCGTTGACGCTGTCCACCGCTTAAATTCAAGCCTCGTTCGCCAATTTTCGTTTGATAACCTTCCGGCAATTCGCAAATGAATTTATCTGCGTTCGCAGCCTTTGCCGCCGCTATTACTTCCTCATCAGTCGCGTCAAGTCGCCCATATCGAATATTTTCCATTACCGTTGTAGAAAATAAAAGCGTTTCTTGCGGCACGATACCGATTTGCTCGCGTAACGAATTAATTTTTACGTCGCGAATGTCAATGCCGTCAATTTTTATATCGCCAGACGTTACATCGTAAAATCTCGGAATTAAATTTGCTATCGTCGACTTTCCTGCGCCACTTGAACCTACAAAAGCTATCATTTGCCCCGGTTTTACTTCAAAACTCACATTTTCCAACGCATTATGCACGCCATCATAGCTGAAAGTCACGTTTTCGACGGTCACATTGCCTTTTATCGGCGGTAATTCTATCGAATTAGGCTTATCATTGACTGTTTCTGGCAAATCTAGCACTCCAAATATCCTGTCGATTGCCGCCATTGCCTTTTGAAGTCGTCCGTATATCCTCGACAGTCTTTTTACCGGATTTGCAAGGTTTACGGCATATGTTAGGAACGCAACCAACGCTCCCGCCGAAATTATCCCGTTTACGACTTCATATCCTCCGAACCATACGATAAAAGTTACTGCGACTGCCGCTAAAAATTCTACTGTCGGCGTTAAAAGGCTCGTTATTTTTACATTATCTATCGTCGCCTTGAAATTTAGCTCATTTTCTACTTTAAAGCGGTCAATCTCGTATTTTTCGCGGACAAATGACTTTACAACGCGAATTGACGAGATACTTTCCTGCAAAAGTGACGTTATATCTGCTAATTTCTCTTGAATTATTCGGCTCGTCGATTTTATTTTCTTACCAAAGATTCGCATTGAAACTCCGACTAATGGCACTGTTACCAGCGTTAAAAGCGTCAATTTCCAGTCCAAATAGAACATCATTGCGATTGAACCAATTAAAATCGCGCCTTCCGTGAACATTTCTATCAAATTATCGACTAATGCCGATTGAATTGCCCCGACATCGTTTGTTAAATAACTCATTGTCTCGCCGGTCTGGTGTTTGTCGAAATATTCCATTGGCATTCGCTGAAATTTCCTAAACATCACCTCACGCACGTCTACGACCACTCTTTGACCAATATACGACACTAAATACGATTGTCCGTAATAAAATACGCCGCGAATCGCAAATACGACCACGATACTCACCGAAATAAAATTTAACATTGCCATATCGCGTTCGGCTAGCACTTTGTCAATCATATCTTTAATTATCCACGGCAAATATAAATTCGCTCCCGACGCGCAGATTATACAGATGATTGCAAGCCCAAATCGCCCTAAATACGGCTTAATATATGCTAAAAGTCTCTTATAATTTTTCATGTGATAAAAATTCGCGTTCCCAGTTCTCAGAATATCCAAATTCCCTTGGATCTTGGTCGCAAATATCCAAACGATTATAAATTGTATTCAAAACTTCGTAATAAGCCAAACTACGTCCGTTATCAAAAGAATTTGGATTTTTTATCGCCTCTTCACGCGCTTCGTAAGCATACTCCATTACGCTTGCGATTATATACTTAACATCGTCAATATTCATTGTATCTTTCATAATTTTTCTCCCCTTTTTTCAAGTTCATTAATGCGATTTCTTATTGATTCAGAAAAATTTTTGATTTCGTGTAACCAATGTTTTATCAATCCTGCTTTTTCGCGTTCGTCCTTTAAATGCCAATCATAACAATAATCTTCAGGATTCTCGATTTTCTTCAAATGAAGTTCTAAATCCCTATTCAAAGAACGAATTCCTTTTCTGAGTTGATTAGACGTTTGATTTTCAATAGCTTTCTCCGCAAATGATTGTAAATCAAATTTCAAGATTTGTCACCTGCCGTTTCTAAAATTTTTTTTGCTACGCGAGCCGCCGCGCCATGTTCGCCGAGTTTTTTACAGGCAGATTGCAATTTCCATACGATTTCAGACCGATTATCCAATACTCTCTGCAACTCGTAGGAAATTTTTTCTGGTGTAACGTCATTTTGCAGGAGTTCGGGCAAAATTTCTTCGTCAGCTAGGATATTCGGCAAGCTGAAAAATTTTATATCTACTAAAAGTTTTCCGATAAAAAAATTTAACGAATTCATTTTATAAAGCACTACGCACGGTAAATTTAATAATGCAGCCTCTAAAATTACAGTTCCGGATGTTGCGATTGCCGCTTCAGCGATTTGCATTAAGTCATATCGCCGAGATGATTCAACAAGCTGAATATTTAAGCCTTTTACGTCGATTAAATCTTTAATTCCGTCTGCTACTGGCAAAAAAAATCGTTTATTCGGCATAAATTTAACGGCTTCAAGCATTGGCGGCAACAAAAAATTGATTTCTTGTCGACGCGAGCCAGGCATTAATAAAATAATTTGTTCTGAATCGTTTACGCCGAAAAATTTCCGCGCATTGACCTTTGACATTGACGGCTTGACGGTATCTACTAGCGGATTGCCTAAAAAATAAATTTTTGCTCCTGCAGCTTGATAAACTGGAAGTTCAAACGGGAAAATTGCGATAAAAACGTCAGCGATTGCGGCGCAGTCCTTTGCGCGACCTTTTCGCCATGCCCAAGCCGACGGCGGGATATATGACAGGATTTTTACGCCGAATTTTTTAACGCGACGAGCCAAACGCCAATTAAAATCTGGATAATCAATAATAATTAGCAAATCAGGACGTTCATCACGAATAATTTCAGTTAAATCATCAAGGAGTTTAAAAATCTTGCGTAAATTCTTCAAAACCTCGACGACGCCCATAAAATTATAATTTTTGAAGTTACGAACGAGTTTAACGCCAGCCTCAGCCATAAGAATTCCTCCGAAGCCGATAATTTCAGTTGACGGGGCGATATTTTTTATTTGACGAGCCAAAGACGCTCCGTGAACGTCGCCAGAGGCTTCACCAGCAGAAAAAAACAGTTTCAAAGCTAAAAAACCTCCTTTGAAAGCAATTATATTGTTGCGAGAGGAAAATTTCAATACGGAACGGATATTTTTGGTCAAAACTGGTTTGGAGACGATTTTGGAGCTTTGAAACGGATTTTAAGGTCGATTTAGAGGTTCAAATTACGTTTTCCACCATGGCGGAATTTGTATCGCGTTGTAATGCGGTTTTTTCAGCACATACAAAAATCATGGGAGATTTTGGAGTTTGATTTACGGAATCTAATATATTGGATTTTGTAATTTCAGAGCATCGAAACGGGTTTTGGAGCTGTGAAACGGGTTTTGAGGTCGATTTTGAGGTTCAAATTACGTTTTCCGCCATGGCGGAATTTGTATCGCATTGTAATGCGGTTTTTTCGGCGATTACAAAAATCAAGGGTGATTTTGGAGTTTGATTTACGAAATCCTAAATACGGGATTTTGACATTTGGGCAAAAAAAATCCCTCCGAGACTGTCAGAGGGAAAAATTTTAAGTTTTGAACGATGAATCAGACGTTTACGCCGTAATCCCTGCCGAGAGCGGCAAGCCCGCCCTTCCAGCCGGAGCCAATCGCGTTGAACTTCCACTCGCCCTTATTGCGGTAGATTTCGCCGACAACGACAGCTGTTTCCACGGAAAAATCTTCGCCGAGGTCGTAACGGATAAGTTCCTTGCCCGTCGTGTCGTCGACGACGCGGATATAAGCGTTGCTGACTTGCCCGAAGGTCTGACGGCGTGCCTCCGCATCGTAAATGGTGACGGTGAAATCAATCTTCGTGATTTGGGGAGGAACTTTGCTGAGGTCAACTTTAATTTCCTCGTCGTCACCTTCGCCCTCGCCGGTCAAGTTGTCGCCCATGTGCTCAACTGCGCCGCTCTTATGCTTGAGGTTGTTGTAGAAGACAAAATCCTCGTCCGAAGTAACTTTGCCATTATCGCCGAGCAGGAAAGCCGCCGCGTCGAGGTCGAAATCAGAGCCGCCGTCGTATTTGTTCGTATCCCAGCCGAGACCGATTAAAAGTTTCTTCAAGCTAGGGTTGCCCTTCGTGAGGTCGACCTTTTGCCCCTTCTGCAAACTGATTGCCATTGATGACCCTCTCCTTTTCTTACTGCTAGTATTTGTCGGAAGTTTTTTCCGCGAACTGCCTGCAGGAAAATTTCCGTTCCTCTTAGCGTTTACAAAACTTATATTTCCGGAAAAGCTTTTGTGCAACATGGCTCGCAACTTGGCAACGTTTTCATCGTCGATTTGTTCGCAAAGCCGCAACATCGTATCAAGTGCCCGCGTTGTATAAAAATCGTCAAACTTTTTCCAATGAGTGTGCGCCCATTCGTTACGAACGTTCTTCAATTCCCTGACCCAATTCAGATAGCTCATTGGATGTTTCTTGCTGAAGATTTTTCGCCAATGAATTTCAATCAAGCGCAAGCAAAGTTGTATGTCAAGTGCTTCGACAAGCTCCGCGTAGTTTCCATCTGGCGGCAAATCGGTCTTCTGATATTCACGAAGAACATTCAATACGCCTTCACTCCACCAGCTGTCCTTACCGTAGTTGGAGAAAAGTTCCTGCGCGATCTGCGGTGCCAGTATCTCTCGCAAAGTCACATTCATTGCCCTGCCGACAAGCTCATGATTCGACAAGTAATCAACGTCCATAGCTTAATCCTTTCTGCCGACAGTCCAACGCAAGCCCCAATCGAAAGCTTTATCCATTTTCTCCGAGTCGTCGAAGAACTCCACGACCTTTTCAACGCTGAAAGTTCCGCCGACATTTTCAAGCAAGGCAATGGCGCAAGTGTGTTTTCGCGAACCGTATTCGTCCATGCGCACGATAAGTTCAGGACTGCCGGGGCAATTCACCGTGACCACGCCTTTAGCCTCTTCCCAGTTCGCCGCGCCTCTATAGATGAACGTGTAAATCAGGATACGTCGAATCTTATCCGCAAAGCGACCATTTACGCGAATCGTTTCGCCCGATGCAACCTCTCCCGTTCTGTCGTCGCCATCAAGGACAATGTACGGCGGATAATCCAAGCTACCGAAGTGATTGCCCAAAGCTTGAACGGCTCCGATAGTGCCATCCTTTAGTTCAAACAGGCACGCCAGGTCTAAATCAATGCCCTTGAAGCCCGATTTTTGTTGAGGCTGTCTCCAGTTAAGATTGATGACGATTTCTCCGAGCGTGCTACCCTTCTTGACGAGGCTGACCTTCTGACCCTTGCGAAGTTCGACCTTTTTAGGTGGCGGTGGTTCTTCGCGTGTGGGCGGCGGCGGGATTACAATTTTTTCCCGACGCGTACTCTTTGAACGTTCGCGGCTCGTGTTAATCTTCGGGCGTTCTGGTTCAGGTGGCGGCGGTTGAGCGTCCTTGACTTCGATACCGAAATTATTACACAACGCGGCAAGTCCCCCGCTGAAGCCCGCGCCCGTCGCATTGAATTTCCACGCGCCCTTATAGCGATAGACTTCGCCGAGGACAATCGCCGTCTCGACCGTGAAATTTTCTAGCGGGAACGAAGCAACCTCTCCACTAGCCCCCAAGATTTTCAAAGCCGCGCCGCGAATCATGCTGAAGTTTTGCCTGCGTTTATCGGCGTCGTAGATTGTCGCCGTCAGAGAAATTTTTTCGACGTGGCGGGGAATCCGTGAAAGGTCAATCTCAATCGCGTCGTCGTCCTTGTGCGTGACGGCTCCGGAATTGTGGCGAGCGTTGCCGTAGAAAACAAAATCCTCGTCGCCCGCAACCTTGCCGCCCCCGTCCGTCAGGAAAGCCGCCGTGTCAATCTCAAGTGCGCTGTCGGGGCGTTGAAACTTTATCGTCAAGAAATTTTCGTTGAGCGGAATCTTCTGCCCCTTGCTGAGCTGCATCATCTCACCTCCAAACATTTATCACGATAGAAATTCATCACGATTAACAGATTTGCAATCAACGCGGCGTGCCTGCCCTTGAACGTCTCGTGAATAATTTCGTAGAGTTCGTAGCTATTTAGATTCTCCGCCGCGTCGAGCATTCCAGCAAGTTGCATTTTAACAAAAAAGTTCGTAACGTCAAAGCGGGAATTCGGATTTCGTTCAAAGAACTCCTCCGCGTCCATGAATTCTTCCAGATAATCCAAGCCGTCAATCAGCGGGGCGAGCCAGAACTTTATTTTGTCCTGCGGCGAACGTTCCGCACGCGACCAAGAATCCTCAACCGAGCGATAGACATAAAGGCGATTGGGCACGCGCAGGAAATTTTTCGCCAGACAAACAACTTTGAACGTCCAAAGCACGTCCTCGGAAATTTTAATCAGCGGGAAGTCAATCTTGTTAGCAATGAGGAAATCCCGCCGCAAAAACTTTGTCCACGGTGCCCAGCTGTAACTTGTCTGCAAGAAACTTTCCACGCGCTTAGAAGTGTCCTCTGGTTCAAGCGTCGGCTTATCGGGCTGAACGTTTTTATTCCACGCCGCCGACTGAACTTTATCGCCAGTCAAAAGAAAGCCTTGCTCCATGCAAACCACGTCCGCTTGACAATCCGCCGCGTAAGCGTAGAGAGTTTCCAAAGCATTATCAAGGAGCAAGTCGTCGTCGTCCATGAAGAAAACGTATTCGCCGCGAGAAAACCTCAAGCCCTCGTTGCGCGGTACGGAAGCATTGCCCGTATTCATTGGCAGAGAAATAATCTTCAAGCGTCCGCCGAACTTAGCAAGGTAACTATCAGCAATGTCAAGGCTGGAGTCGGTCGAGCAGTCGTCAACGATGATAACTTCAAAATCCTTAAGCGTCTGAGCTAGGAGACTATCCAAGCATTCGCCGATAAATTCCTCTGCATTGAACAACGGGACAATCACCGAGGCTTTAATCAAGTGGAACCACCGACAATCAGCTTGCGGACGATGTCAACGGGGATAATCGTGAACGCCATAGCCAAGACGAAAGCCCATTCCGTCATCGTCAAGCCGTAGCAACGCAGGATTGCGCCGCCTAGGTAAGTCATACCGATTTGCACGACGACAATCATAGCCATGACCTTTAGGAAGCCGGGGTTGCCGCCGATGTTGTCGAGGAGATTTACTCGGTCGGTGCGGGCGTTGAAGGCATTAAACACCGCCATAAAGATAAAGAACGCAAAGTAGCCCGTGAGGACGTAGACGCTATCGCCGCCGAAAGTGAACGTGACGCCTTCGGGGTTGATGTCTCGGAAGTGGTCGCGGCTGAAGTCCGTAAGCAGGAAAACCAAGCCCATAGCGAAGCCCCATAAAGAGCCGGTGCCAATCGCCGAGAACATGTAGCGGTTGATGATTTTCTCGTCGCGACGTTTGGGAGCCTCGTCCATATATCTATCAAGGGCAGGTTCGCCGCCGAACGCCAGAGCCGCTAAAGTATCCATGACCAGATTGACCCAGAGGATTTGCGTTATTGACAACGGATTTTCTAAGCCGAGCAAAGGACACACGAACGAGATTAAAACCGCGCCGACGTTGATTGTCAGCTGGAAGATTATAAACTTGCGGATTGAGTTAAAGATTGTGCGCCCGTAGAGGATTGCCTTGCCGATTGATTTAAAGTTGTCGTCGAGGATAACAATTTCGCTAGCCTCTTTGGCGACCTCGGTGCCGCCGCCCATAGCAAAACCAACGTCAGCCTTCTTCAGCGCGGGCGAATCGTTGACGCCGTCGCCCGTCATTCCGACGACTAAGTTTAATTCCTGCGCTAAGCGAACGAGCCGACTTTTATCCGTGGGCAGGGCACGAGCAATAACTCTGAACTTCGGGAGCTTCTGCTTAACTTCGTCGTCGCTCATTGCGTTGAGTTCGGCACTGGTTATAACAATGGCGTCGTCAATCTCAATCAAGCCCGCTTCCTTAGCAATCGCCTGAGCGGTCTCTTTGCGGTCGCCGGTAATCATGACGACTTGCACGCCAGCCGAGTGAACCTGTTCGATAGCCTTGATAGCGTCGGGTCTCACGTCGTCGCGAATGCCAGTCACGCCCACGAACGTTAAGCCGCTATCGGGTATGTTGCCGTCCACAACGTTGCCTTCATACGTGACAAGCGCAAGCGTCCTTATCGCACGATTAGCAAGCTCATCAATCTTATCATTAATCGCGGTGGTCGAGGCGAGCTTTTGCTTATTGCCGTCGGCGTCGTAGTAGTAGGAGCATTTGTCAAGGAGACGTTCGGGAGCACCCTTTATCAGCCACAAGTTATAATCGCCGCTGACGCGTGCCATAGAATATTTCTTCGCGCTGTCGAAAGGAACGGTATCATCAACTTTGACATTGGGCGGAGTGTCCTTGCCGATTAAAAAGCCGAGCAACGCCCTGTCAGTCATGTTGCCGCCAACAATCTTATCGCCAGTGATGACAGCTCCGTTGTTGAATCGAACACTCAAAGACACGAGCGATTGAATCTTGCCGCTTAGCTTGTCGAAGGTGTCAGTAAAAGTCGCGGTGCCGTCAAGGAACGTGACGACCTCCAGCAAGCCTTTGGTTATCGTGCCAGTCTTGTCGCTGAAGAGGAGGTTAAGACTGCCCGCCGTCTCGATGCCAGAGATTTTACGGACAAGGACGTTGTCTTTTAACATCTTGCCCATATTCTGCGCCGAGACGATAGCAATCATCAGCGGCAAGCCTTCGGGAACAGCCATGACGATAATTATCACGGCGAGCATAACCGCTTCGACGAGGCTATTAAGAAGGTTCATCCAGTCGGAGCAGAACGCCGCCATTAATGCGCCGTCGAAATTGTTTTGGATAACGATACGCTCGAACATGAACGCAACGGCAATCGCCACGCCGCCGATATAACCGAATTTGGAGATTTGCCCGGCAAGGTCTGTTAGCTTTATCTTGAGCGGGGTGTCGCGGTCTTCGTCGATTTGAAGTTCGCCCGCAATCTTGCCGTAAACGGTGTTATCGCCTAACGTGACTGTCCGCATAGTCGCTGAGCCGCCCGCCACGACTGCCGCCCTAAAGACTTTGTGCGGGTTTAGGAAGTCTGTACTCTCTGCGGCGGCGGAATCAGTTGCCTCGTCGGGCGCAGGAGTTTTTGTCTCTTCCTTAGCCTCGCCGTTTAGTATGGATTGGTCGACTTGTATTGAGCCGTCGATTATCACGCCGTCAGCCGGAATCTTATCGCCCGTCTGAAGTAGAACGCAATCGCCCATCGTTATTTCGTTAATCGGAATCTCTGTAACGACGCCATTGCGATAGACCTTGCACTTTATCAAAGACGCTTCGCCCTGCAACTTTTGAAACGCGCTCTCGTTCTTGTACTCGGAAAAGGTTGATACCAGCGTAGCCAGCAGGACAGCCATCGCTATGCCGACTGATTCGTACCATTCCGCCTTGCCCATGAACGCAAAAAAGACATTGAGCACCAACGCGAAGATTAAAATTTTTATTATCGGGTCGTCGAAATTTCCCTTGAGCTTGTCCCAGAAACCTTCGCGAGCCTGTTCGGTGATTGAGTTGTCTCCGAATTTCGCTTTTGCCTTTTGAACTTGCGCATCGGTTAAACCTGTGATTTTCAACTTGATACCTCCAGTTTCTTTTTTAGTGATTTAATCTCTGTCGCCTGTTGCTTACTATACAAAGTCAAAGCGTTGACCATGACAAAAAGATAAGCTGTTAGCGCGACATTATCTTGAGGATTAAAGGAGAAAATGTTCTTGTAAAAGAAATCGAATACTGCGGCGGGGGACGCATTATCCGCAAAAAGATATTTTGAAGTAACGGACAATCTATCCTTAATGAAGAAATCCAAGACAGCGTAACGATACTGCGGATTGTCACGGAAGAAAGTTTTGCTTTCCATTACCTTATCTAGTGCAGAGCAGACAACAAACGCTCGCTTAGAAATTTCTATGATATTGCCAGCGTTGCGAGACATAGAATCTTCCCTAAAACGGTAGTAATAGCTAACGAACGGCACGCGGACATAATTTTTTGCGGAGACCAGACAGGAGAAGATAAAGATAAAATCCTCCCACGATTTAGTTGCTGGAAATTTTATCTTGTTATCGCGGAGAAATTGCCGCCGGAAAAGCTTATTGCAAGCCCACCACAAATATTTTCTTTGAACAAAGCCCGCTACTCGTTCGCCAATGTCATCAGTTATAAGCGTCGGTTCAGTAACAAATTCGCTCCTCTGAAAGGTCTCGGACTCGGCACTGCTCAAGCCTTTTTCGTCATCAAAAGTAAAATATTTATCCGAGTGAACGACATCAGCATTAAACTTTTCCGCAACCGTATAAAGCTCTTCAAAAGCCGTCTCGCTCAAAAGGTCGTCGCTGTCGAGGAAGTAGACGTATTTGCCGCGAACCATATCCAAAGCAGAATTTCTCGGCAGTCCTGGATAACCGCTATTCTTAGACAACTTCTTCAACTTCAACCTGCCGCCGAACGTATCAAAAAAATTATTGACGATGGCGCGTGAATTATCCGTTGAGCAATCATCAACAACGATAACATCGAAATCTTGAAAGGTCTGATTCGCCAAGCTCGTCAAGCATTCGCCGATATATTTTTCCGCGTTATACATTGGAATAACTACGGAAATTGCGGAAGTTGACTGGTGGGAGGCATTACGAATTTTCATGTTCTGCTATCTCCAATTATTTCTTTAGCACGTCGCGGATATAATCTTCAACAACTAGCAAAACAAAGTCCTGACAGATTGTCGCCGTTTCGGGAACGTATTCGCGGCTGTTGGTGACGTTATCGGAAAGGACGCGAATCCCTATAAACGGCACGCCCACACTTTGACAAATCGACGCGGCGGCGGTCGTCTCCATTTCCTCACAACTTGAGCCGTAAGTCTCGTGCAGGAAGTTCACATAGTCAACGCATTCAAGCCAAGTATTTCCCGTACCAATGACGCCCGACACCGCGTTAAATTCTTCGTGAGCATTGGCAACCTTGAACGCGATATTAAGCAATGTCGGGTCAGGGAAATATTCTGTGTAGGCTTGAAAAGTGCCGCTTGCCTTGTCGTAGGCGTAAGTGCCGAGATTTTCTTGCTTGGTTAAGTCAATGCCCGTGCCCGCCGCCGAATAAGCACTCCTAAACGCGGTGTGGTCGAAAGTGCGCTCGCCAATGACTATGTCGCCGATTTTCAACGCGGAGTCATGACCGCCCGCCGTGCCCTGATTGATGACGGCTATGGGATTGAACTTCCTAATAGCCAAAGCCGTAGACGCAGCCGCGTTCGCAACGCCAATTTCCGTCCGCACAACCACGACCGGATAATCTTTGTACGTGCCCGCCACGAACAGATAATTCAGCTCGCGATAAGCCACAGGATTTTTCAGCGCACGAATCAAAATTTCAGTCTCAGTATTCATCGCGCCTTCAATCAAAATCGGACGCACGCGGCTTTTATACTCGCCTTTAGCTTTCGGCAACGTCGCGTAGAATTTTTCTATGGTTACGTTAAATTTTTCCGCTGAAATGTCTTCAAGTTCGATTCCAGTGTCATTTGCCTGCGCCGGAGCCGTTACTAAGAATAAAATCGCGATTATCAGCGCAAAAAGTCTTCTCATCTTATTTAAACCTTTGCGCTAACTCTTTTAAGCCCGTATCTTTCGTTCCGGAGCCGATTGCGTTAAATTTCCACTCGTCTTTATAGCGGTAGACCTCTCCAGCAATCATCGACAGCATATCAGTATAATCATCGCTCAAATTGAACCGGCAAAGCTCTTCGCGGGTGTCATTGTCGATAATTCTGATGTAAGCGTTGCGAATCATGCCAAAATGTTGCTTGCGGCTCACCGCGTCATAAATATTCACGACGAAAATCAATTTATCGTAGCGATTCGGGATTTCGTCGAGGTCAACAAAGATTTGCTCGTCATCGCCCTCGCCATCGCCCGTTAAGTTGTCGCCCATGTGTTTTATCGCCCCGCTACGGTGTTTGAGGTTGCGGAAGTACACTAAATCATCATTATCAACGAATTTTCCGCCCTGACACACGAAAACCGACGCATCGCAATCGATATTGGGCGTGCTACCGAAAAGTTTGCCGAAGAAGCCGCCTTTTTGCTGTGCCGCGTCCCAACCAAGCCCGACCATGAGTTTTGAAAGCTTTTTGCCGTCGGATTTCTTGAGCGATACCTTTTGCCCCTTTTGAAGACTGATTGCCATTGTAATTTCTCCTTCCTTTAGCAAAAAAGAGCAGGGATTAGCGAAACTATCCCCACTCCCACAATTTTAATCACTAATCACACGTTTACGCCGTAATTCTTGCCGAGCGAGGCTAATCCGCCGCTGAAGCCAGAACCAATCGCGTTAAATTTCCATTCGCCCTTGTTGCGGTACAATTCGCCGATAACTACCGCCGTTTCGATTGAAAAATCTTCGCCGAGGTCATAGCGGATAAGTTCTTCGCCAGTCGCCTCGTTCACTACGCGGATAAATGCATTTTCAACTTGTCCAAAGTTCTGTTTGCGTTCCTCCGCCTCGTAAATCGTAACGGTGAAATCAATTTTCTCAATGCCTTCAGGCACTTTCGAGAGATCGATTTTAATTTGTTCGTCATCGCCTTCGCCCGCGCCCGTCAAATTGTCGCCGAGATGTTCAACCGCGCCGCTTACGTGCTTGAGATTGCCATAGAAAACAAAATCATCGTCGTTGCGTACTTTGCCTTCGCCCGTGAGCAGGAAAACCGATGAATCAAGGTCGAAGTCTTTGCCGCCGTCATATTTGTTGGTGTCCCAGCCCAAGCCGATTAATATGTTCTTCAAGCCGGGATTCGTCTTCGTGAGGTCAACCTTCTGTCCTTTTTTCAAACTGATTGCCATTGGAATAAAACCTCCCAAGAAATTTTTAAACGCGCATAATCTAGCACACTATCAAAATAATTTCAAGTCATGGAGCAACTTAACCTACCCACACGAAAAATCCGGTATTTCGGATAAAAATCCTGTATGCTGGATTTTTCAGCCTATCTCAAGCCCTAAGCAGGGGCTTTTTTAGCTATTTCACGTCCTGACGCCATTTAGCCTTTTGAAAAATCCGATATTTTGGATTTTCCGTTTTGACCCTCAAAATCACCTCCGAAACCGTTTTTGAAGCTCAAAAACTGTTTTCAGACCTCCAAAACCACTTTCAAAGCTCCAAAATCATTTTCACAGGCTCAAAATAGTTTTCAATGCCCTAAAAACCATTTTCAAGCTCTCAAACGCAAAATTTTTCCTCGCGGAAGATTTTTGAATGCTCATATCATAAAAAATTAGCCTCAAGACATTATCCGAGGCTTCAAAGTCATTAAATCGCTACTGAAACGCCTTCGCGAACTGAAAAATCCAAAATCAGCAACGAAAAACCCTCCGACCGTGTGCCGAAGGGTTTTTTCATTGAGCCGCGTGGTTAAAGTGCGATTATCTTATTATTTTAGTGTGATCTTCGCTTGCCATGCGGACAATTTGATCGTTTGCGAGTTCAGCATTGCCGCCT
>JAFWWC010000022.1 GCA_017518105.1 Selenomonadaceae bacterium | reverse complement strand
TCGATAAAAGCTGTGCACGGTAAAGACTGGTGGGAAATCGTGCGGTAAATTACGCCACTGACAGCCCGTTTTCACCAGATACAACACCGCATTGACCAATTCGCGCTTTTCCCATTTGCGTTTTCGCATGTTGACGAACAAGGGCGCAATCACTTCCCATTGCTCATCCGTTAAATCTGTTTCGTATTTTTTTCTCATAATACACTTACTATATCACTTTTTACCCTTTATGAACACCTGTTCTTAGACACAACAGCGATCATCACCGCCAATGCCTTGCGGACTCATGATGATGTTACCGTCAGCGGAAAGGCAGATGTCGCGAACAGTTTATTCATGAACTGTGTACAGATGTGCTACGAGCATGACGGGAGTGAGGATATCGATAAAATTCCCGCTCATATCAAAACTTTTGCTCATTTAGCTGTTCGATATGTTTGAGCCATTCGCGGCGCACGTCGTCGGCTATCGGCTCCGCCTTCAATTTTTTTATAATCGCCGGCAGTTCGTTTCCGTAAAAATTTTTGACTTCCTGCGTGTGCGTCGTGTGCAGGTCGTTTATAAATTCGATTTCCACGCGATAATTTTTCACGAGCTACAATAGTCTGTAACATACTTGATTGAGACTTCTCGCTTTCAGTTTTTGATTGTGATGTTTGGTGAGTGTCTGTAGATTTGAAGAGTTCGCGCAGAGCCTCCACTGCTTGCCTTTGCATGTCGGGCAGGACGTGGCTGTAAGTGTCCATAGTAACTTTAATTGAACTGTAACTAAGATGCTCCTGAACGATTTTTGGATTGACACCTTGTTGGAAAAGTAACGTCTCGTGAGTGTGTCGCATGCCGTGATTATCGCCTAATTCATCGGCGTAATTTTTTACCATTCGCGATACTTTTTCAGAGATAGAACATCTTCTGGCATGAGCAATACACATTGTCGGCTGTTTTTGGTTTTCGGTTCCTGAAAAACTGCGCCGCGTCCTACAACAGGGTCAAGCGAACGCCTCATAAATACCTTACACTCAGACCTGTTTTAACCGTGAACGATAGAATTTACAACATCATGTTTCTCATAAATTCATTCTTGATTTGTCTTGCCGCTCATATTGTGGAAGGAAACAAAGCATTGCCGTCGGCTTGTCCGTTTACCAGCAAAAAATTGAAATACTTCTGCAGGCTCTACGCCTCCAACGCCGCTAGTTTAAGCTTCCTGAACTTTGGCACGATGTAATTTTTCAAACTGCTTCAGTATTTCTCGAAAGTTCGCGGTCTGATTCGAGGATTAACGTAGTTTTCCATCCACTCATCAATCCAAGCGGCAACAGTCATATCAACTGCTTGTTTTCCCAGTCGATTGGCTTAAACTCAAATTCGACGTTTATTCGTTTGCCAACTTCTTTAGCAAGGTCAATGTCAAAACTAACGATTTCTCCCGATTATAAATTTAGTGCCGTGTTCCATGCCGTTATTATTTTTTTGTCGTCACCTTCACCGCCACAACCCGCCACGATAAAAATCAGCAGTAAGAGCAGTAAAAAAATCTTTCTCATTTGCTTGCCTCCAGCCATTTTTTTATTTCTGAGCGAACTTCTTGATAAGCCACCATTAAATCACCATGTCTTGCGCGAATTTCATCAAGGTTATTGTCCGAAGCCGCAAGTTCCAATTCTTTCGCCTGTTCGCTTAAAGTTTCCGCGCCGATTGAAAGCGACGTTGATTTCAGCGCGTGAACCAAGATTTGATAATTCTTCCAATCGCCCAAATCGTACGCCTCTTGGATTTTTTCGGCGCGTTTGTCGTCCGTGAAAGTCGTCAGCATCTGATTCAAAAAGCTTTTGCTGTCCATGCAGTATTTCAAGCCCGTTTCAAGGTTAATGTTGGGGCATATCTCTGCAAATTTCTTTTTTTCGCGCTTGCTGAATTCATCTTCGCCGACTTCTTCCTCCAATTCGGGAATTTCGACTGGTTCGGCAGGTTTTTCTTGCCCTTCAACCTCAAATGAAACCATTTCCGGCGGCAAATGTCTTTCCAATACCGATTCAAGCTCAGAAACTTCTATAGGCTTGCTCAAATAGTCGTCAAATCCTTCGCGCAGATATATTTCCCGCATTCCTGCCATTGCACTCGCCGTCAACATGATTACCGAAGTTTTTTCACTCAATATTTTGTCTCGTTTCATGATTTTTAATGTCTCGACGCCGCTCAAGCCCGGCATCATGTTATCCAAAAAGATTATGTCATAAAAATTTTTCTTCGCCAGCTCTATTCCTAGCTCTCCGCTCTCCGCCAAGTCCGGATAAATTTTATTTCGCTTGAGTAGACCGCTTATTACCTTCAAATTCATGTCGTTATCGTCGACCGCTAAAATTTTCGCTCCTTCCGCTGTTAAATATCTCTTTTCAACCCCGTTATCGCTCAATATTGCTTCTTGCGCGGCATAATCCCCTATCGGTGTCCTGTCGATTATCTTTTGAACCAGTTTGAACGAAAATTCCGAGCCGTGTCCGTATTCGCTCACAACTTCCAGTTTACTTTTCATCATGCCCAGTAATTTTTGGACTATCGCTATGCCTAAACCCGTTCCCTCTATGTTGCGCGTCTTTTCGTCGTCCAATCTCTGAAATGATTGGAATAATTTATCCATATCCTCTGCTCGTATGCCTATTCCCGTGTCGCTGACTTTGATTTGTAGTTCGCAGGTATCCAAATCAAGCTCGCGTGACGTCATCTTGAGCGTAACCGAGCCTTCAGGTGTGTATTTTACCGCGTTCGTTAAAATATTCGTGATTATTTGCCGCAATCGAACATCATCGCCGTATAAACTCTTTGGCAAGCTCGAATCTATCTCCGTTTTGAACTCCAAACCCTTTTTATTGGCTCGCTCGACCGTCATATTTACTAAATCATTTATCAAGCTCCGAATTTCATAGCGCACTGGCACGATTTCCATTTTCCCGTCTTCGATTTTTGAAAAATCCAGTATCGAATTGATTAACGTCAGCAACGTACGTCCCGCGCTTTGGATATTCCCTGCATAATTCAATATTTCTTCCGTTTTGCTCTCGCGCAGAATCATTTCGTTCATGCCCAGCACCGCATTTATCGGCGTCCTTATCTCGTGCGACATTTGCGCCAAAAATTGCGATTTCGCCTTACTTGCCGCCATTGCCGTTTCCGACGCCAACTTTAGTCGCAAATTTACCTTTTCTTGCCAACGTAAAAGCCGATTTATCAGCGCGTGAACGATTACCACGCATATTCCGAGCAATACCACGAATAAAACTCCCAACAGCACTACATTTCCGTAAATATCCCACCAATCATTTACTACGACGACCGTAAAGCCCGATACGGCATTTTTTTTCGTCAAGCACGCTACATAATTGCCCGTGTAATCGCGGAAAGTCTCTATGTCATTATTTTCGTAAACTCTCGCGTATTCCGTGCCGAAAATATCTGTCATGCGGCTCTGCGACAGCTGATAATCCGCGTTCGGGTGATTTATTATCGTTCCGTTGCGGTCTACCAGAAAGGCATAGCCGTTTTTGCTGTAACTCGCTCCCAAAACGTGAATTAAGCTGTCTATGTAAAAATCTATCGCGAAAATCCCGATAAATTCATTCTTATCGCTAAAAACTATTTGCGACATCGTTATACAGTAAAATCCCGTCTGCGCGTCAATATATGGTGCCGAGACGCTGAAGCCTGCCACAGAATTTTCCGTTTCGACATACCACGGGCGAGTTTCGGGTTTAAAATTCTCCGACGGTTGCCAACCGTTGTTCATGATGACATTATGCTCTTTGTACGGATTCGCAAGATAACAAACCGATATTTCAGGGTGATGTTTCGCCAAATCGTCCAGAAATTTTACCGCGCTGGGATAATCGTTCATCAATTCGGGGTGTTCTGCCAAAAGATCCACGAACATACTTAAAATTGAACGCTGATTGCTTAACCAGTTTGAAAGTTGATGCTCATAATTGTCCGCCTCGCGATTCAGCTTCGTATCGCCCCAATTTGTTATCGCCGTCAAACATATTCCGAACGCAAACATCATTGCAACTATCAAAACCGCTATTATTCCTAGCCGTGCGTACCGACTGACCTTCGACAGCTCCATATCTTGAAAATTTTTATCTTCAGCCGTGTTTTTATCTTTCGTCACGATATTTGAGAACGAAAACAAATTTTCAAGCATGTCCGACAACTTCAACGCCGATTCTCGTACTTGTGCGGCACATTCTGCCGGGTCGGCGTCACTTTCTACCGTTTTCGTGCTTGATAAGTCTAAAATATTTCGTAACGGAACTTTTAAGTCGTGCGAAAGGCGCGATAAAAATTCTTCCTTCACTCGCAACGCCTTTTCTGCTCTCAATCCGTTTCTCATCGCGTTCAGATAGAAAAAAATTATCGCCAGCATCATCAGCAAGCTTAAAATCGCCGTAAATATCATTTGCAGATAACTTTCTTTATAAAATTCCCAATTATCCACGCTCAAAATCATATACCAGCCGTTTCCGGTCGCTGAACTGAATATCGTATGCTCATCGCCTTCAATTTGCGCTACAAAACTTTCATCGCTGTTGGTTTCCAATATCCGATTCAATATTAACTCGTAGTCGGGCAATTTCTCCGAAATTTTTTCGCCAACTAAGCTCATATTCGTATAGCCGATTATCATTCCGCTTTTCGTCACGATTAACGCCTTGCGCCCTTTCGTCGTGCCCATTTTTTGTATCAACTGCTGTATTTCCGAAAGGTTAAAGTCTATCGCCACCACCGTTTTATTGTCCGACAGCACTTTTGACATCGTATAACACATTTTGCCCGTCATCGCGTCGATATATGGCTCCGTTATGTAAATTTCGCCGGGATTTTCCGCCGCGCCCTTGTACCAGAGCCGCTCCGTTGCGTGATATTCCTTCGGTCTGTCAAAATCCGGAATTATCGTCCAGTTTTCGTTCGCCATGTACACATTAAAGCATACTCCGTCCGTTAAACGCAGTTGCTCACGCTTGCTTTTATAAAAAAAGTTCTCCACTTCTTCAAATGACGTGTCCGCTCTCAATAATTGCTCTGTTTCCATTGCCAATTTCATTGTCGTACCTTCCGCCGTCTGCAAACTCCCTTGAAAGTCCGAGCGTATCGTTTCCAACTGCGATTGTCCTATTTCTTCGGCTTGATTCGATGTCATTTGGAATATCAAGCGCATATTCATAGCTATCACCAGCAAAAATATTGCCGTGATTGCCGTTATTATCATGAAATCCGACTTTCTGCCCTGTTTTAATATCTGCCAGCCTCTTAAATCCATTTGCATCACACTTCCAAAGTCGTTTTCTACATTATACCTTGCCGCGACTTGTTTTAATCATGCACTTTTCGCCAAATCCCTGCACTTTTTGGTTGACTGATTGACGCAAACTTAAAAGAGCATATAATCCGTTACAGTTTTAGGAAAATTTTCCTTGAAAGTTGAGTTTCAGAAGTGGAAAAGAATTTTAAGGCGGACGAAGAGAAAAATTCAAATGCAGAAGCTGAAAAAAAGGATTCGGCAACTGATTCAGATAAAATTTTTGCTGACGAAGATTTTGGCAGTCTTTACGCCGACAACGAAACTTTTTTTTAGCTGATAAAGCGTCTTACAGATAATGAGCAACAAATATAAGTATGAAGGAGCGTTCAAAATGAAAATTGCACTCGTCGACGACCAATTTGACGATTTACATCAATCCGAAGCCTTTTTGAAGAAATATTTAGCTGAAAATTTTGCTGAAGTCGCTGACTCAATCGAACTTGATACTTTTTTGAATCCTCAAGACCTTTTGAACTCTTTCGAGCCGAAAAAATTCGATTTATTCATTCTCGATATTTTTATGAAGCCTTTAAACGGAATTCAAGTCGCTCAAATCATTCGCAAGCGCGATAAGGACGCCGCAATCATTTTTTTGACTTCAAGCGAAGATTTTATCCTCGAAGGATACAAAGTTTTTGCGGTTGGATACTTCCTAAAGCCATTTGCAGACAACGCCGACCAATTTAACGAAACTTTTTCGTTTATCTTCCGAAAACTGCTTGCGAATCAAAAAAATCTTACCGTTACGATAAAAAATAGCGGCTTGGAAGTTTCAATCCCGTACAAAAGCATAAAATTCATCGATATTGACTGGCAACATCGCATTTGCATTCATTTAGCCGAAGAAAAACTTTATCCGAGCGTTTCATACGAAAAAATTTGGTCTGAACTGCAAAACGACGGGCGATTTATCGAATGTTACCACAGAATTATTGTCAACATGGATTTTATCAAGTACATGGAGGGCGAAGACTTCATTTTGAATGATAAAACCCTGATTCCGATTAGTCAGCGCAAAAGTAAAGACTCCAAAAGCAAATACATGCGTCATTTGCTTAACAGTTGCCTTTGAGCAAAGAAAAAAGCCTCCGAAATCGTTTTGAACTGATTTTGAAGGCTCAAACACAAAAATTTTGTCCGTTTGAAAGCGCAAATTACGAAATCCCAAATACGGGATTTTTAGATCCTCCAATACATGACGACCTTGAATAACCTCCCCTCCAATTTAAAATCAGTGTAAGCGTCGTATTTCTCGCTGAATAGTTTAAGCGACGCAATACCGAACCCGTGACCTTCTGCAGAAGTTTGCGGGTAATTTTTTTCATCGAAACGAACTGCCGAATCGCAAGAGTTGATAATTTCAAGGACGCATTGTCTTTCGATACTTTGAATCGTCACCGAGATAATTTTTTCGCCGGATTTTTGCTTTGAGCAAGCATTGATAGCATTTTCCAAGAGATTGGAGAGGAGCAAAGCCAAATCGCTTTCATCTGTCGAAAGTTTTTCGGGCAAATTTATCTTCGTGCTGACTTTTATGCCCAAATTCTCTGCGCGGCTTACGTAAAACGATAAGGCAGCGTTCAAAAGCGGCGTTTGACAAAAATTTTTAACCTTAGTCCTGCCCAGCAAAGTTTCCTGCTTGTCTACGTAGTCTCTAGCCGCGTCAAATTCATTTTTCAGAAGCATAACGGCGATTAAGCGGTAAGAGTGCCTTAAATCGTGGCGCATTATTGCTACTTTCTCGCGACCTTCCTGCATTAGGCGGTTATACTCTTTCAAAACCGTTAATTGCTCCTGCATTCGCTTAAAATTTAGTTCCGTACGCTTTTGTTCTTGTAATTGCTCGGTCGTCAACAGAATATGGCGATAAAAAAAGAAAAATACAATCGGCAAATAGAATCTGGATAATCTTTCCTGCCAAGAATGAATCAACGGTTCCTGCGACCAGAGGAGCAACACCGGAATAATCATTGCAAACGGGAAAAAGGCTACGAACTTACCATAATCCTCGAAAAATTTCTGTGGCGGCAGTAAATTTACGAAGAAACGCCTTGCAAGCGGGAGACTGACAACGAAAATCATCAAATACACTATTGCATGAGCAAAAATTATCTCTTGTTCGCTTTCAAACAGTTGTATGACGATTATCGCGGCGAAATTATGCAAAATAAGCGTCCAAACTCTCGACATACCGAAAACAAAGACATGTTGAATAAAATTTCTGCGAATCGCCGCCACAAAAACGGCAAAGCACGGAATCAAACCCATAATCAAAACGAATTTATAAACCGGCGCATGAATTCCATACCGCGAGAAGATAAAAACATTGCCGACACTACAAAAAATACTCCAAACAAGAAAACCGCCCGCCAAATTTTTATTTTCGGCGCGGTTTATGCCATTACTGAAGGCAAAATACATCAAGCAGAAATCAGAAAGCAGAATCGCTACTGATAAGACAGATAAACACTCAATCATTTCATCTCTCCGAAAAAATTTTTCCACGCATTATATCACACAAAAAATTTTGTGTTTTCACTTGCACTCTTTTTAGGATGTAATCCATTGTTTTTGTCAGGAATATAAGCAACAGCTCCATCCTCTTGAAAGTGATAACGAATATGTTTTGTACATAGTCTTTATCAACAAGAATCTTCTTGCGAAAAGCGTCAGTTATGACATAGCGAGTTCAACGCACAATGACAGAAACGCCATCTGGAATAAGAGAGACGGTAGCATTTTCCCCTTTTAGCGCAAAAGCGCGCTTAAGTGCCTCGTCAAAAATTTTAGTGTGTTCCATGTGCATTCCCAGTATCAACCGCTCGTCGCACATATCAGTTACAATAATGACTTTGTGCTTACTTAAAATGCGGCAAAGGATTTGAGCTTCCCATTGGTCGGGTTTAGTCTCATTGCGAGGAATACTGGAAATTTCTTCCAAGAGCTGTTGAGGGCTTTTAGCCTCTGTCATCATTTTGCAGAAGGATTCGCCGCCGTGCCCGTCACTCAAGCCCGCAACCATTATGATGACGCCGCCCGCCTTGCAATTAGCCTCCGCCGCCGTCATGCCCTTTACCGCTTGATAAATATTCTGGTCTAAGGGATAGCCGCCGTTGGTCGTAATCACAATGTCAGTCGGATTCTTTTTAACCTGCGACATGTTCAGTACGAATTGGCAACCTTTAGCATGAGCTTTTTGGGAATCACCCGCAAAGGCGGCAATGACTTCTTTTTTTGCGTCTATGACCACGTTGAGTATAAAAGCCAACTTAGCCTTCGAGGCGGCGTAAAGCATATCCCTATGAATCGGATTGTTTTCAAGCATTCCGGTGCGAGCGTAGGGGCTGGCGATGAATTCGCTACAATGATTTGCCATAACCGTAGTTGCAGAGGCTATGCCGGGCAAGATCGCCTTTCTGCCGCCGGAGAACCCCGCAAAGAAATGCGCCTCGATAAATCCTTCCGCAATCAAAAGGTCGGTGTCGATTGCTATCTTATTCAGAAGGAGCTTGCCGCCCGAAGGCAACGTTCCCAAATCTGCCATCTCATCATCACGCGAGCGATGCACTACGATATTTTCCTTTGCAACTATTTCCGCGCCGTAACGGTCAATCAGTTCTTGCTTAGTCGTCGGGCGGTGAAATCCCGTTGCGATTAGAATTGTGATTTTTATATCGGGATTGGCTTCGCGAATGCGTCGAAGGATAATTGGCATAGTTACTCGGCTTGGGACGGGGCGAGTATGGTCGCTGGAGATAATGACCATACGCCGCTTGCCCTGCACAAGTTCTTCAAGCGATTTGGAGCCGATTGGATTATCTATTGCCCGTTCGATAATTTCTTGCTCGGAGCCATCCGCCTTAAAATTTTCCGAATGGGCTACGAGACTGCAGACAAAGTTTTTGTCCGGTATCTCAATCGGGATGTGGGTTTTGTGATAGGGGATTTTCGTCTTCATTTTCCTAACCTCATCAAGGCACGTAGCAAATCTTGCCCGGATTCAAAATGTTGTTCGGGTCAAAAACTTTCTTCACGCCGCGCATTATAGCCAAGCTCGTCGCGGGCAAGGATTCTTTCAGATACGGTTGCTTGACTAAGCCAATTCCATGCTCGCCAGAGACTTGCCCTTTGAGTTCGCGGGCTTTCTCGTACATGCGATTCATTGCCCTGTTCATTAGCTCGTGCCATTTATCCTCTGGCAAATCGTCCCTTAAAATGTATACGTGCAAATTTCCGTCGCCAGCATGCCCGAAAGACTTTATCCGAATGCCAATTTCCGCACGCAGGGCGTGGACGAACTCCACAAAATCATTGACGCGATTGCGCGGAACTACTACATCAACTTCATCCATCATCGTCGTATTGCCCTTGATTGCCTCCAGAAATGCGCCGCGAGTCTTCCAAACAGGATTGCTACGCTCCTCCGTGTCGGCTATCAGAAGGTCAATCGCTCCTTGCGCCAAACAAATCTTAGCAACGTCATCATAGTATTTGGTGATTTCCTCTTTGCTGTTGCCGTCGAACTTCAACAGCAAATAAGCGTCCGCCTGATTGTCGGGGAACTTCTTGCCTAAATATTCTTCCGCGTCCAAAATGACTTCCCGCTCCATAAATTCAATCGCCGTGGGTACAGCCTTTGACTTGATGATAAGCGGCACAGTTCGGATTGCTTGCGCCAAAGTCGGGAAAGGAATCAGCAGGCTGATATTGCACTTGGGCAACGGCACCAAACGAAGTATCGCCTTTGTGATAAAAGCCAGCGTCCCTTCCGAGCCGATAATCATATTTTTCAAGTCGTAGCCCGAACTGTTTTTGACGACTTTGCCGCCGAGTTCAAGTATCGTTCCGTCCGCCAAAACGACTTCAAGCCCACGGACAAAATCACGCGTAACGCCATATTTTACAGCCGTCATGCCTCCAGCGTTGGTGCTGATGTTGCCGCCGATAGTCGCAGATTTCTCGCCGGGGTCGGGTGGATAGAAAAAACCGTTCTCCTCCACGTAAGCGCGAAGCGTCATGATAAGCACGCCCGGTTCAACAGTCAGCGTCAAGTTTTCCTCGTCAAGCTCCAAAATGTGATTCATCAGTGTGGTATCAATCATAATGCCCTTTTCGATAGCGACGGAGGCTCCGACAAGACCAGTACCTGCTCCCCGCGGCGTCACGGGGATTCGCTTTTCGTTAGCATAAGCCAAAATCTTTGAAACCTCCTGCGCCGAGATGACACGCGCCACTAAGTCGGGGTAGGAACGCTCAACCGTCAATTCGTCGTGGCTGTATTCCTCGTTAATCTCGTCGCGCCAAAGAATTCGCTCGCGGTCAAGAAACGTGGCAATAATCGCTAAGTCTTGCTCGTCCATCTTCTTGTAATTGCTCATGCGATTTCCCTCCCTTGCTTAATCTTGTCAATCAGTTGCGGAATTATTTCGTAAAGGTCGCCCACGACGGCATAATTGGCTACTTTGAAGATGGACGCCTTAGGGTCGCTGTTTATCGCAAAAATTTTTTCGGAATGCTCCATGCCCGCCACGAATTGAACCGAACCAGAGACGCCGCAAGTTATGATGAGCTTCGGACGGACTGTGCGCCCCGAAAGTCCGATTTGCCGTTTTGGTTCCAGCCAGCCACACTCAACTAAAGGTCGCGTGCAAGCGTAATCGCCGTTCAACACCTCGGCAAGGTCGCGAATAAGTTTCAAGTCTTCCTTTTTCTTCACGCCGCGACCCGCCACAATTAACACGTCAGCATTTTCGATTCCGATTTCCCGCGGCTTCTTGGTTATGCTTAAAACTTCAACCTTGCTCGTGAACTTAGCGGCGTCCAATTCAAGCGGCTCAATACTGCCGGAAATTTCTTCGCTACGCTTTGGCGCGTCCATAACTTTATAGCGCACAGTCGCCATTTGCGGGCGGTGGTTGGGTGTGAGAATCTCCGCCATGATATTGCCGCCGAACGCCGGACGGATTTGCACGAGGTCTGTATTTTCATGAATGTCGAGGATTGTGCAATCTGCTGTTAGTCCCGTGTGGAAATGAGCCGCCACCCTCGGCGCAAGCTGGCGACCAACGGGCGTTGCTCCAACCAAAACCACTGCCGGTTTTACCTTATCTACAAAAGCCTCAAATGCTACGGCGTAGTTCTCGATGTTAAAGCCGCGAAGTTCCTTTTTGTCGCAGACGTAAACTTTGTCAACGCCGTAATGAAGAATCTCCTGCGCCTTCTGATTAATATTTTCTCCGAGAAAAACAGCGTACACGGGCTGATTGATTTTGGCGGCGAGTTCCCTTGCCTTACCTATAAGCTCGTAAGTGACGGGATGAATTTTGCCTGCCACGTGGTCAACATAAACCGCAATACCCCGCCAAGCCGACTTATCAATTTCGGCTATCGTATCCTCGACGAATTCAAAAACGCCCTTACCTCTTTTAACACAGAGTTTGCACAGGCGACAAGCTGCATTGATTTCGATTTTGCCGGCTTTCTCTTCCATCGCTCCGAAGGGACAAATTTTGATAAGCGCGGCGATGTCTTGCACCTTCTCTTGATGCACGATTAATTTTCCCATGATGCCCTCCCGTCATGTAGTAAATTTCATCTTCTTTAACACGTCATAGATACGACCAGATAAATCTTCGCCGGAACCCGTCCACGTCTCTTGAACTTTATCAGAAATCGGCGGGAAGATTCTCTGAACGCATGTTGGCGAGCCGTCAAGCCCGTAATGCTTTTCGTTTTTGTCTTCCATGTCGTTTAGTGAGTAGCGGCTGATTTCTCTGTTTGCCGTCGCCTTTTGCTTTTTGTATGACGGCAACCGCGGCTCGTAAATATCTTTCTGCACCGTGATGAGGCATGGGAAAGGAACTTTCAACTGCTCGATGTCTTCGCTCATTTCCATATCAACAATTATGTGCCCGCCCTCTACCTTGTCGATAGCGCGGACATTGCACACGCAAGGAATACCGAGCATTTCCGAAACTTCTGGACCCACTTGAGCAGTATCGCCGTCGGTCGTCTGCAGACCGCAAATTATGATGTCGAACTTGCCGAACTTGCGAATGCCTTGGGAAATAGTATAGCTTGTGGCAAGAACGTCCGAGCCGCCAAATTTCCTATCGGTGATTAGTCCGCCCTTATCCGCGCCCATTGCAAAAGCTTCGTAGAGTATAGTTGCCGCTTGAGGCGGTCCCATAGTAAGAACGCTGAGACTTCCGCCATATTTTTCACGGAGCCTGAGTCCCGCCTCCAATGCAAACAGATCGTACGGATTCATCTTTGCTTCCGCGCTATTACGCTTCAAAACTCCAGTTACGGGATCAACTTCTACTTTGTTGGAGCTGGGAACTTGTTTAATGCAAACTAAGATTTTCATCATTGCCCTCCTATCAAAAGATTTTTCATAGATTCTAATGTCCAATAAGTTCTTTACCTTAGAATTAACTTTGTTTAGAATACAAGCGGATTCGTTATGTAGCTCAAAAGGAAAGGTGGATTATGGCTTATGGACAAAATAAATCGGTATCCTACCGATGCAGAGGCTAAAGAGATGATCGTAGAAATCGGGCGGCGCATGTATATGAAAAATTTCGTAGCCGCTAATGACGGAAACATTTCCTGCAAGGTTGATGACGAAGCAATCTGGACGACACCTACTGGAGTTTCCAAAGGTTTTATGTCTGAAGATGAGCTGGTCAAAATGCGTCTGGACGGCACAATTATTTATCAAGGGAAACGCGCTCCTTCCAGTGAAGTAAAAATGCACCTGCGGATTTACAATGAGCGCAATGACGTTATGGCGGTTTGTCATGCACATCCCCCGATTGCCACTTCTTTTGCTATCGCTGGGCTGGCTCTGAATCAGGCAATTTATCCGGAAGCAATAGTGAACTTGGGAATTGTCCCTTGCGTTCATTATGAAAAGCCCGGCTCCGAACAACTTCCAGATGCCATTGCACCGTACGTTCGGGATTACAATGCTTTATTGCTAGCGAATCATGGCGCGGTTACTTGGGGGACTTCTCTAATGGAAGCTTGGTATCGGCTGGAATCCACGGAGCATTATGCAGCGGTCATCATGTACAGCATCAACCTTCTTGGAAAGGCAAATGTGCTTTCCTGCGACCAGATAAACGAGCTAATTCAAATAAGAAAAAAAATGGGTATCTCTTCTGGCGGTGTGCCGTCTGGTATTCTCAAACCCAGTAATCTTACAGATAGTGTTTAAGGAAGATAGCCTTTAGACTTTCTGTGTAGGGCGGTCTAGCAATTCCATACTCCGTCACAATTCCAGTAATCAACTCGTGGTCTACAACGTCAAAAGCAGGATTATAGACCTTAACGCCTTGAGGCACCATGCGCTGTTTGTACCACATATCTGTAACTTCCTCTGGCGGTCGCTGTTCGATTATGATCTCTTCCCCGCTTTTAATACTCATGTCGATTGTTGAGGTCGAACCTAATACATAGAAGGGAATGCCGTAATGTTTTGCTAAAATCGCTACGCCAGAAGTACCTATCTTATTACAGACATCGCCGTTAGCCGCCACCCGATCGCAACCGACGAACACGACGTTCACCCAGCCGTTTTTCATTACCTGCGAAGCCATATTGTCGCATATAACGGTAGTGTCGACGCCGTCCATCATCAGTTCAAAAGCAGACAGCCTAGCCCCTTGCAAAAGAGGGCGAGTTTCATCGCAGAAAACGCGAAAGTTCATTCCACGTTCTATTCCAAGGTGTATCGGAGCCAACGCAGTGCCATACTTCGACGTTGCCAGTTGACCAGCGTTGCAGTGAGTCAAAATCCCGTCTCCGTCTTTGATAAGGGTCAGTCCGTTCTCACCAATCCGACGGCACATCGAAATATCTTCTGCTTTTATTTTTTTGCTTTCTGCCAGTAGTAACGCCTTCATCTCTGGAATAGGTTTGTTTTTGTTTTCAATAGCTACTTTCTCCATTCGATTCAGTGCCCAGGAAAGATTCACTGCCGTTGGGCGGGAAGAGTTCAGATACTCTTTGGCTTTATGGAAAGAATCATAGAAGGTCTCCCAAGTGTCCGCGTGAATATCCTTTGCAATCAGATACAAGGCAAAAGCCGCGAATACACCGATAGCCGGGGCACCACGCACCTGCAGAAGATAGATTGCCTGCCACATATCCTCTTGGTTCTTCAGATGAAGGAACTTAATCTCATTGGGCAGTTTCGTTTGATCCAAAATTATAACGGCGTTTTCTTGCTCATCCAGCTCCACGGTTTCATAAGACATAATATCTTTCTTATCCATGTAATTGTCTCCTCAGGGAATAAGTGCAATATAAGAAAGACGCCTCACAAGGTTTATCCATGCCTTTGGAGTCGAAGGTTCCAGCTAATGTTATCCTCTTCAAGTTTTTTCTCCTTTCCAAAAATCTTTTTGAATGCATTTTAATCGTTTAACGTAAAAAAGTATACGACATGAAAAAATTTTTTGGTCAATTTCTTGAAGAGCGTAGCGGTGGGAACTGCCACTCCAAAAATTTAGGCTTGCAAGTAGAAACATCCAAAAAAAATCAAACCGCACGGTTGGCAAGTCTTACTCAAACGTTGGAATGTTGAGGGAAATTTTGCTTGGCTCAATCACTCTAGCCGACTCAGTAAGGATTGTGAGCTAACCGCGGCTTCGGCTGAAACGTTAAATCAAAATTTCTCATATTCATACTTTGCTTAATCGTT
Organism: Selenomonadaceae bacterium; assembly: GCA_017518105.1. Classification (GTDB taxonomy): domain Bacteria; phylum Bacillota; class Negativicutes; order Selenomonadales; family Selenomonadaceae; genus Quinella. Next base: position 61,588 of record JAFWWC010000022.1, on the reverse strand, counting down.
TATGAATACCTTTTCTTACAACCTGTTCCACGCACTGCGCCACTATATGGACAAGGTGCCGCCGCCGCAAACCCTAATGGATTATAAAGCCGTGAAGGTTACGGTAGCCTTCGTTAAGAGGCTCGCCGCCCTCCTTCCGCAAACGTCGTTCAGTTCAAAGCTAGATTTAAAACTGCGGCGCGCTGGGCTTCCATTACTCGGCACGGAATACATCGTAGCAACGACTTTGGTCGCCGCGATACTCGCCCTTGTAGCCTTAACTCTTACGCTCAAGCTTTCATGGGCGGTCGGCGTCTTCCTCTTAACAATCCTGGTATCAGCCCTTCTGCTTCAAAGACTGATTCAAAGTAGACGCAATCGGCTAATAAATCAGCTCAGCGACTGCTTAACTACTGTTGCCAATGCCTTGCGAGCCGGTTTCAGTTTCGTGCAGGCAATGGATTTGGTCTCAAGGGAAATGGAGCCGCCCATAAGTGATGAGTTTGCTCACGTTATGCGCGATGTCTCCTATGGAATGCTTTTACCGGAGGCTCTCGAAGACATGGATAAACGCGTTGGCGTTGAAGGCTTGCACCTCGTAATCACCGCCGTTTTGATTCAACGAGAAATCGGCGGCAACCTCGCCCAAGTCCTAGACAACATAAGGAACACAATCACCGAGCGAATCCGCCAACGCCGCGAAATCATTACTCTGACGGCTCAGGGCAGGGCGTCCGCGTGGATTGTCTCGTTCCTCCCGATTTTCATCGCCGCTGGTATGCTCCTCGTGGACTCAACGCACTTTGACGAGTTGCTTAAAAGTAAATTCGGCATGATGATTCTCGGCGCGGCGGTCTGTTTGGAAATCGTCGGGTTCATCGTCATCCAGAAGATTGTTAATATCAAAGTCGATTAAAGAAAGGAGTCGAGAATCGTGTTACAAAGAATCCGTAAGCTTTTCTCGCAAAAGGGGCAAGGCATAGTCGAGTACGCGCTGATTCTCGGCTTTGTGGCGGTCGTGACTGTCGGCTTGTTCGGCGACAACAGCTTAACTTCCACCTTCCGCAACACCCTTAGCGGAATCATGGATAACTTTACCAAATACAATGAGCCGCCTTCTGGAGGTATTGTTTCCGGAGGAGATGATGATGAGCTTGCGGACTAATCTTCAATACAATCTCAAACAGCTTTCAAGGAAAGGAGACACCCAATCATGTTGAAAAAGATTCGTGAGCTTATCAAGAAGGGCTTGCAGAAAGGTCAAGGCGTCGTCGAATATGCATTAATGCTCGGATTCGTGGCGATTATCGCCGACTATCTGATTGGTGGCTCCAACTTGATAGGCTCGGTCAAAGGAGCTATCGACGACGTTAAGGGGCAAATCGACTCTTCCAGATTAAATGATTAAGCTGACCCGCCCGAATGTCAGTTGTGAGCGTGGATTAAGCAACGACTGCGGGGCTAAGGATAGACATTTTTCAGGGAAAGAGGAAACCATTATGTTCCAAAAGATTCAAAAGGCTTTTGAGAAGTTCGTTAAGGAGAAAGGTCAGGGCACCGTCGAATACGCGCTGATTCTCGGCTTCGTTGCGATTATCGCTGTGTATATGCTTAGTGGCAGTGGCTTGAGAAAAGACGTACAGGTAAACGTCAACAATGCTGATGCCGCTGCTACGGATATAAATGCACAATATACCGCTGCTAAAGCTGGTAAAGTTAATCAATGATTTTAGATTAAGCGGCACCCTTTTGGCATGACGGCGGGGCAAGATAAGATAATGAGCGTCCACTAAGTTTCCAAAGCATGGCTCGTCGGCACGGTCGAAATTGAGCTCCTCGATTCACGTTGGGGAGCTCTTTTTGCAAGTAGAAAGCGAGGTGAGCACGATGAAAAAATATTTGCGGCGGCGCGGGCAGGCGGCAGTAGAATTCGCGCTGTTGCTCCCGATATTCGCCCTAGTGCTGTTCTCGACGATTTATATAGGCTTCTTTGTCTTGGATTACGTGACGCTCGACAATGCGGCGGCTCAGGCGGCAAGGAACGCGGTAAAAAACGGCGACCCATACGATATAACGAATACGGACTCGGCAAGAATCAAAGCCATTGGAAATAAGTTATTTCTCACGTGGTATGAACTGAGAAGCGAGTGTATAACAATTTCACAGGGCAATATCGACGAAACGACTAAAGATTTTGTAGTTGTTCCCGATGGCATTTATGTTCGCGTAATGATACGAGCGGACTTGAAGGAAGAAAAGGAACATACCATTTTGGCAGGAATCATGCCGGAGGCTTACACCGTATCAAAGATAGTTCAGATAGAAGAATCAGCGGAACCACAACCTGGACAACCCTAAGGAGGCGATAGGCGCAATGGGTTTGCTTGATAGATTGGGCGGGCGCAAGTCCGTCGACTTAAGACCGCAATCGGAAATCCTGCAGAAGGCGACCGAGGCGCAAAGCTCGCGTGTCACGTCGGCTTTCGAGGAAAACCTGCCAGCAAAAAAAATAGAGACGTTCACGGGCTATCGACCGGCGGACACCACAGAGAGTTCATATCAGGAGTTGAAGCTTAGAATTCACCGGCAGATAGTAACGGAGATGTCAGCGGACGAACAAGAGACGCTAACGGAATCAAACCGCACACGCGAAGAGATTCAAGAAGTAGTCGCGGGATATTGTCATCGGGCGTTTGACGAGCAAGCAAGCGTTTTTTCACGGGGCGAACGCCTAAGGATAATCGCGGACATTTGCGACGAGATTTTAGGGCTAGGACCCATTGAGCCGCTACTGAAAGACCCGTCGATAACAGAAGTCATGATTAACGGGGCGTCGAAAGTCTTCGTGGAGAAGAAAGGCAAGCTGTACAGGACGGACGTTAAGTTTCATGACGAAACGCACCTGATGAACATCATCGAGAAGATATTGGCACCTCTCGGAAGACGAATCGACGAATCCGCGCCAATGGTCGACGCCCGCTTAGAGGACGGCTCCCGCGTGAATATCATAATCCCGCCGCTCGCGCTTGATGGTTCAATGGTCACGATTCGCAAATTCTCTAAGTCGGCGTTGTCGGTGCAAGACCTAATCAACTTCGGGACGCTCGATGATCGTATGGCGACTTTCCTTGAGGCGAGTGTCAAAGCGCGGCTGAACATTTTGGTAAGCGGCGGCACGGGTTCGGGCAAGACGACGACGCTAAACACGCTGTCATCATTTATCCCGCCAGACGACCGAATTGTCACGATAGAAGACGCCGCCGAATTGAAACTGCAACAAGACCACGTAGTCCGGCTTGAGTCACGCCCGCCGAACATTGAGGGCGAGGGCGCGATAGCAATCCGCGATTTGGTTCGCAATGCCCTGCGCATGAGACCAGATAGGATTATCGTCGGTGAGGTTCGTTCGGGCGAGGCTCTCGACATGTTGCAGGCGATGAATACAGGTCACGACGGCTCCTTGACGACGGCTCATGCCAATACGCCCCGCGATGCCCTAAGCCGTCTGGAGACTATGGTTTTAATGGCGGGCATGGAATTACCCGTTCGCGCAATCCGCACGCAAATTTCATCGGCAATCGATTTGATTCTACAGCAGTCCAGAATTCGTGACGGCTCAAGGAAAATAACCTATATAACGGAAGTGCAAGGCATGGAAGGCGACACGATAATTGTTCAAGACCTCTTCCAATACGTGCAAGATTACATTGACGAGCGCGGCAAATCCGTCGGGCATTTCGAGGCACTGGGCTTGCAATCCGCTTTCCTAGATAAGTTCAAGATAAATGGTGTCGACCTGCCGTTATCGATTTTTGAAGCTGACAGTTTCGGAGGACGCCGCTAATGATTATTTTCGTCTCAGCCTTCACGGGCTTTTCTGTCTTCGTCCTGCTGTATTTAATGGCAAGGAAGGTCAGGAACCAAGAACAGTATCAAACGAAAGTCCGCCTGCAAAATTTATCGATTATGCCGCTTAGTCTGCGAATCGCCACGCCAGAGGAAAGAAAAATCTCCGTCATGTCAAAGCTTGATTGGTCGTCGATGACATTCACGGAGCGAGTTATAACCCCAATAGTGACTTTCATACAAGACTTTTTCCTAAAGCTCGCACTGCGGACAGTGTTCCAGACAATCGAACGCTATATCATTCTCGCCGGCAAGCAAGAGGTTTGGACTATCAACAAGGTAATTCTCTCGTGGGGCATGGTAATCTTAGCTTTCTTTCTGGCGGGAATAGTCTTTGTTACGACGGCGGAATTGCTATTGATTCAGCGGATAGTCATATTGCTTATACTGACGGCAATGGGCGTACTTTTTCCGCTGTCGTACATAAAATCGATAATCCAAAAGCGGCAAGAAAAAATCGTGAATCAACTGCCGTCCTTCCTAGATTTGTTGAGTGTAAGTGTTCAAGCGGGTTTATCCTTCTATGGTTCAGTCGATAGAATCCTGCGGCGTTCTTCCAATGAATTGATGGACGAATTCCGGCAGGTGCAAAAGGACATGCGGTTGGGTCTATCTAAGAAAGAAGCTCTCCACGAAATGGCAAAGCGTTGCGATATAGAAGAAGTTTACCTCTTCACGACCTCGGTTATTCAAGCTGAACGGCTCGGCACCAGCATGAGCAAAACTTTAATCGAGCAGGCAAATAACATGCGCGAACTTCATCAGCAACGAATCAAGGCAAAGGCTCTGAAAGCTCCAATAAAGATTTTGTTCCCGTTGGTGCTATTCATCTTCCCAACGATTTTTATAATCATTCTGCTCCCGCCACTAATTAACGTTTTAAATAACCTTAATATCTTGCCACCAATCTAGAAATTAAAAATAGGGTTCCTCTAAACCCTTCAACATCTGAGCCGAACGCCATTGTGTAGCCAAGCAGAATAATGTTCAAACGTTCAAAAGAAAAGGACGCCTCGCGGAGGCATAGACCGGCTATGAAACATTCATGTTTTAACCGCCGGTCTTTTACTTCGATTCACTCGATAATAAAATTTATTCCCTGTAGGATACTTTATCGAAGCTGAGCTTATCGAGGTCGCGAGCCTTCGGAGGTCTGGCGGGATAGCCTAAGGACAAAATCGCTTGGCAAGCAAAGTTATCGGGGAAATTGAGCAGTTCGCGCAGATAGTCTTCGCTCGTCGAATCGTCTTCGGCGTCGCGGTTGCGAACTTGAATCCAACAGTTGCCAATGCCTAGGGAAGTCGCTAACAATTCCATGCTCATCATCGCCACGCACGAATCCTCAACAAACGTATCAGACTTATCCTTATCGGCAATGACAACTACCGCCGCCGCTGCCCCTTCCAACATTTTTGCGACGCCCTTGCGGCAGTGCGACATCTTTTCGAGTAGCTCGCGGTTCTTGACGACGATAAATTCACACGGATACTTTGAATGCCCGCTCGGAGCTAAGAGTGCCGCGCTTACAATCTGCTTTAACTGTTCGTCGGAAAGTTTTTCCTCGGTGTAGCGGCGCACGCTCCTACGCGAACGCATGACTTCTAACATCTCCATTTAATCAAGTCCTTTCCAAAAAATTTAAGTCGGAGACAATCCAAAGCCTCCGACTTTTTTTGTGTTCGCCAATCTTTATTTGGTTGCTCTATTCGTTAAGCTGTCGACGCTCTTAGCCTTGAGGACTTTTTTGGGGATTTCAAGGTTTTTCTTAACCCCTGCAGCGTCGGAAGGATAGGTCGTGTAAGCGCGAATCTCGCTGTAGTAAGCAATGGTTTCGAGGAGTTGATTTATCTCGTCGGGCCAAGTCTGATTCGGGTCATTGAGGGCGGCGCGTGCCAACTCTTGAACGAGACCGGAGAATTGATATTGCATTGCGACCGTATGCCAATCGCGTTTATCAATCGTCCACATGTACCAAAGGTTTGCGTTGCGGAACGCGGTATCGAAGTAATTTACGACAGCCTCTTGAATCGGGTCAGCCGTCGAGTTGGGATTTGCCTCAGACCTTGTCCTAAAGGAATTAGCCATGCTGTTGCCGTCGAGCGTGATTAACATAATGCGGCGGTTTTCGTTCTCCTGAAGGATTGTAACTTCCTTAGCGTCGTTGACAAACTCTTCGACCTCTTCGGGGGTCGGCGTGGCAAGCATGTCCATGATGCCAGCGGCTAAGGTCGGCGCAGTGAATTTTTCCCACTCCTTGTCCGCCTTAAAGTAAATCGTCATGTCCTTGCCTTCCTGCGTCATGTAAAAGGGGATCATCGTTTCAGTGCTGGTGCCGTCGTCCTTTTCAATCCAGAAGGTCAAATCGCCCTTTGACCTGAAAACGTTGCCTTCGACGGAGCCGAGTATGTCGAGTTCAGCCTGAATGTATGGAGACGTAAACAGAATGTCTTGACGGAAAAATTTCTCCGCGTCTGCCGAATAGGACGACAAAGCCTCGCGATAGGCTTTAATGCCTTCCGAGTTCGGGTCGTCCGCCGCGAATGTTTTCGCAGGGAAAATCATCGCGCACATCAGAAGCAGTGCCGCGCATAAGCCAAACAATTTTTTCATTAAAAACCCTCCTTAAATATCAGCGAATCTTCTTGCCGAAGTCCTCAAAGAACGAATTGCAAATTCTGCCGAACATGCCCTTTTGCGCCTGATAGTCTTCGCGGTCGCGCACGTCCTTACGAGCAAAAATCATTTCCCCGCGGCGAGCCTCATAGACCTGCAAAGTCATTTGAAGCGTCGACACGTCCACGCGCCTCGGCGGATAAGTCACGGGAACTTGAATGTAATACGTCTCCTCGCGGCGGTTGCCGTAGTGGTCATAATAGGTGCGACTTTCCCTGCGTTGCTCCCAAACGGTGTAGCCGGGCTTGACGTAAGAATTGTCGTCCCACGTGTCCACATTGGCAACAACCCAAGCGTCCGCAATTTGATAGGCGTTTTGCATGATGACATGGCGGGCTTGCATGGGATTGGAATAAGCAAGCGACTCGACATTTAGCATACGCTGCGCCTGAGCCTCCGTGATGATATTGCAACGGAGATTCTTTTGGGCGTTCTGGATATAAACGTCCTGCAAGTTGCGTCTGGTGATTGAGTCGCCGCCCATGCCCTGATTGCTCGTCACGTCGAAGACGATAACCGACCGGATATTGCGGAAGTAGAAGTTTCGGTCGAACCAGTCAGTTTTTTCTGCGGAGACGATTTGCGGCAAGCTCATCATCGCCAGCAAGAGAATCACGCTGAAAACTTTTTTTAACACGATAACACCTCCTTTATTCTGTGTAGCCGACGCTCTGCGCTAAGAGAATTGTCTTGTCGTCAGAGAGCTTAGCTATCTTTTTGAACTCGTCGCGATTGATTGAGCCGCGTACGCAATTCCCTAAGCCTTCGGTCTGTGCGGCAAGTGCCACGCTTTGAACCATTGCCCCGACCGCTATGTTAGCCGAGTCGATTTGCCTTTCACGCGGCGGCGGAGTATGTCTTGCACTCTTCCAAGCGTCCGGCGTCTCGACGTAAACCAAATTCAATGCCGCCTTACTCGCGAAACCTTGCCCCGTCGTCGTCGTGGAACGGTAATCACCCTTAGCAATGAGTTTGAGCTTGCGGTTTTCGGGCTCGTAAAGGTAAACGCCCTCTTTGGTCACGGCGTAGACTTCGACGGAGTAAACGCCCATAGCCGCAGGATTGACGCGCTTGCCGTCGGTGCGATTGATTCCGTTAGCTGCCCAAAGGATTTTGCTTAGTTGTACAGTCGTCAAGTCCTTGTCAACGAAATTTCTGCTTGACTGCCGATGAGCCAACGCATCAATGACGGTGAGTTTTTCTTCAGCCGCCGGAGCTGACGGAAAATCTATATCACCCTGCGCGGCGTATGAAGGCGTCGAGACCAGCAACGCCGCCGCCAATGCCATTAGAAATTTTTTCATGGTCACTACCTCCCAAGCACGTAATAGCCGCCCGCTTCTAGGAACTTGCAATATTCCCCGACAGCAACGACAAAGTTTGTAAAGCCGTCCTTGTAGCCCGCCGTAGTCAATTTCTTCATGTCGGCTTCGGTGAAGCTCTGATACTTGCCGCGCAACTCGTCGGGGAAGTCGCAATAAGTCGTCCGCATTTTCGAGTTCATGGACTCAATCATAGCTTTAGCCACGGCGTTAAAAGTGTGGGCGTGACCCGTGCCGCAGTTGTAAATCCCGTTGGCAATCGGATTGTCCAGGCACCAAAGGTTAATCTTCGCCACGTCCTTAACGTAGATAAAGTCGCGCTTCTGCTCGCCGTCGCCATAACCGTCCGTGCCTTTGAAGAGCCGAGGTCCGCCGCCTAACTTCATGCGCTTATAAATCTGGTAGAAAATGGACGCCATCTTGCCTTTGTGATTCTCCTGCTGACCGTAGACGTTAAAGTATCTCAAGCCGATGATTTTGCTTTTGACCTTGTCGGCGAACTGGCGGACGTATCTATCGAACATGAGCTTTGAAAAGGCGTAGGGGTTGAGCGGAGCCTCGCAAGCCTCCTCCTCACGAAAGCCACGTTTGCCCATGCCGTAGACCGACGCACTCGACGCATATATCAAGGGCAGTTGTTTCCTAATGCAGAACTTCAAAAGCTCTTTGGAGTAATCGTAGTTTGTCCGCATCATGAAGTTTACGTCGTATTGCATGGTATCGGAGCACGCGCCCTCGTGGAAGATTGCTTCGATATTCTGTCCGAAGGCATCGAGTTTGTTAAGAAAGTCGTCCTTGTGCTGATAGTCGATAAAGCGAAGACCGATTAGGTTCTTGAACTTGTCGCCGCCGCCCAAGTCATCAACGATTAAAATATCAGTGCGCCCGCGTTCGTTCAAAGCTCGGACGATATTGCTACCGATAAAGCCCGCGCCGCCCGTCACGATAATCATAGTCTCAACTCCTTAGTCCGTGTCCTCTTTGATGTATTGAATGTAATCTGCGCCGATACGCTCGCGGCAAGCCTTGACGACGGGATTTAAAAGCGTCAACGCCTCGTCATGAGTTTTAGCCGCCGCCGTCACTCGAACAATACAGCCGTCCTCCTTAGCATAGGTCGCGACTGTCGGATTGGTGCCGTCGAGTAGCTCGGCAAGCCTATCAGCCACAGGTGATTCACCGACGATAGCAATCGGCGCGTCGAACTTGCTAACGCATTTGATAATCATCGACACCAGAACTTTATCGCTTTTGGCGTTCAGGTAAAGCTCGCAACACTCCTCAAACATGGGTTGCATTTCGTGCGGCGGCCCCGGCAATAGGATACAAACTTTGCCGCCGCGTTCCATGACGCAACCGGGCGCGGTGCCGTGATGATTGTAAAGTATCAACGACTCGTCCGGGACAATCGCTTGCTTTTTCATGCCGTCAGAAAGTTTTCCGAAGCCGCGAGCCTTCGCCCGTTCCTCAAGGAAGTTCAAAACCTGCGTATCGACGACGGGACGCTTGCCAAAATATTCCATGAGCATTTCCTTAGTTAAGTCGTCTTTCGTGGGACCAAGCCCGCCAGTCATAATCACGGCGTCCGCCCGCGAATACGCTACGTCGAGAGCCGACTTTATCCGCTCTGGATTATCGCCGACGACCGTTTGATAGTGGCAGTCTAAGCCGAGGTGCGCTAGCCGCTTTGCTAAGTATTGCGCGTTCGTGTTGACGATGTTGCCCATCAATATTTCCGTGCCGACGCTTATAATTTCTACAACCATTGCAATCACCGCCTTTAAAATTTAATGCGGCGATTATATCATGTGCCGATTGAAATAACAAAAAGTTTTTTGCGCGGTTTAGCCGCCGTGCTATAATGGCGAAAAATTTTTTGGAGGGAAGAATTTGGAACGCTACGAACACGGCGGGCAGGTCTATGACGCGGCGGGCAGGGCGGGCGATTGGCTCGACTTCAGCGCGAATATCAATCCGCTCGGCTTATCGGAAAAAGTTTTGCGGACGCTCGAAGAGAATCTGCGCGGTGTGGTGAATTATCCCGACCCGCAAGCCGCCGAACTCAAACGCGCCATATCCGAACGCTACGATGTGCCTGAAAAAATTTTGGTCGTCTTGAATGGCGCGGCGGAGTTTTTTTATCTCTACCTCAATGCGACCCGTCCAAGGCGTGTGATAATCCCCGTGCCGAGCTTTTCCGAATATGAGCGGGCGGCTCGTGCGGCGGGTTGCGACGTGGAACTTGTCATCACGAACGCGGCGAAAGGTTTTGCCCTAGACGTTAGCAGGCTCCGCGGCGATTGCGTGATAATCGGTCGACCAAACAACCCGACGGGCAACTTAATCGACGCGGAAGAAATTTTGCGGCTCGCTGAAGTCTCAAGCGTCCTCGTCGACGAGTCGTTTATTGACTTCCTCGACGTGGAATCAGTCAGGCGGCTTGTCTCGGAGAGAATTTCGGTCGTGCAGTCGCTTACAAAAATTTTCGCGATACCGGGCTTGCGATTGGGCTTTGCGGTCGTCGAAGAGAATTTAGCGCGGCGATTAAACCTGTCAAAGGACGTGTGGAACGTGAACTTCTTAGCACAAAAAGCAGGCGTCGCGGCGTTGGCTGATGAAGATTATTTGCGGAGGACGCGAACTTGGCTGGCGGCGGAGAAAAATTTTTTCGTCGAACGGCTAAGCAATTTACGCGGAATGAAAGTCTTTCCTCCGTCAGTGAATTTCGTTCTGTTCAAGCACGAGCAAGCCGAGAGAATCTTAAAGGAGTTGCGGCGGAAAAAAATCTTGCTGAGGAGCTGTGCGAACCTCGCGGGGCTTGACGGCTCCTATCTTAGGTCGGCAATCCGTTCACGAGAGGAGAATCTTAAGCTGTTCAATGAGCTGGAAAAAATTATTTAAGACGCGTGAAGGTTTCGGGCAATTAGTCAGCGTCGCGGGGATTTGCGTCAATCTTTTGCTGAGCGGCGTCAAATTTTTTATCGGCATGATAAGCGGTTCGATTTCAATCATCGCCGACGCCCTAAACAACCTGTCTGACGTTGCCACCTCCGCGATAATGCTGGCGGGTTTTCGCATCGCCGCCAAACCTGCTGACGAGGAACACCCCTTTGGTCACGGGCGCGCAGAGTATCTGGCGGGGCTGTTCGTGGCGGCGGGCATGATTCTCGTTGGCGGCAAGCTCCTCTTCTCGTCCGTCGAAAAAATCATCAACCCAGAGGAAATGGAAGCCGGCTTAATAACCATGTTCGTGTTGAGCTTGTCGGTTGCGGCGAAATTTTTTCTTGGGCTGTTTTATCGATACGCGGCAAAAAAAATTAATTCGGAGGCATTGAGCGCGGCGGCTCTCGACAGCTTCACCGATTGCCTAGCGACCTCCGTCGTAATCGTCTCCATTTACCTTTGGATTTATTTCGACATGAACATTGACGGCGGCGCGGGCGTATTCGTATCGGCATTCATCTTGCGTGGCGGCTTCCAGTCGCTAAAGGAAATTCTAAATCCCTTGCTCGGCGACCGACCCAATCAACAGCTAATCGACGACATAACAAAAACGGTCATGGACTCACCCAACGTTTTGGGCGTCCACGACCTGATTATTCACAGCTACGGCGCGAAGAGGATTTTTATCTCAATGCATGTTGAAATGCCCGCGACGTTGAAACTTTTGGAGGCGCACGAGATTATTGATAAGCTGGAACGCAAATTGCAATCGACATTCCAAGTCTCCGCGACGCTTCACGTTGACCCCGTCGTACAGGGCGATGAGGCTTTCGACGAGCACAGGGAACTTGCGATAAAAATTCTGGCGGCGATAGATACGCGGCTTTCGTTGCATGATTTTCGCGTCGTGCCATATAAGACGGGCAGAAAGTTAATCTTCGACGTGGTAGTCCCGTGGAATTTCTTGATGAGCGACCGAGAACTTAGGCGCGAATTTCAACGACGTTTAATTGCCTTGCACGCCGACGACCGGGCAATCATTCACCTAGACCATCAATACTGCTGAGCCTTGATTAAAAATTTCACGACTTGCGATAGCCCCGTAGCCGCCGATGACTTGATAAGAACCGTGTCGCCGTCTTGCAGGTGCTCCCCGAAGCTTTTAAGCAAATCCTCCAGCGTTTCAAACCACGTGACGTTGATTTTGTCTTTGATAACCTTGTACGGATAACTCATGAGACTTCCGCAAAGTAAAATCCTGTCTGGCTCGGCGGCAAGCATCGCCTCGGCAAGTTCCCTGTGATAAGCAACGCTTTTAGCTCCCAACTCGGCAATATCTCCCAAAATCGCCACGCGGGCTTTCGGATTCGGCTCGGAGGTCTTCAAATGTTGCAAGGCGTATGTCATGGAAACGGGATTAGCGTTTTTCGTGCTGTCAATGATAGTTAAGTTCTTTTCTCCGAGTTTTAACCTTAAAATATTGCCGCGACCCCTAATCGGCGTAAAATTCTTCAATGCCTCAAGCGTTTTGTCGACGGGAACCCTTACGGCAGTCGATACGGCAACTGTAGCAAGTGCATCGTAGAGTTGTTCGGCGGGAACTGGACAAAAAAGCTTATAAATCTTGCCCGCCGCGAAAAATTCTCCGCCGTTTCTAAGTTCAGGCATCCTAATCGCGGCTTCGGGGTGCGTCCCGAACGTTATGACATTGAGTTTATAACTTTTAGCCTTCCGCTCAAAAATTTTGTAGCCGTGCATGTCCCGATTGAGTATTGCATAGCCGCCCGCGGGCATTCCGCAGAGAATTCGGCTTTTATACTTCGCTACGTTATCCAACGAACCGCCGACGACCTTATAACCAATGTGAGCAGGGGCAATGGAGGTCACAACAGCTATATCGGGCGGAATTTCGTAGGTAATCGAGCCTTGCAACTCCCTGAACGCCGATAAAGCTATCTCGATAACCGCAAAATCATCATCTTGCTTGACGTGAGACATAATCCACGGCACCTGCTTATAAAGATTAGCGTTTTTGGGCGTCGCTACGACCCTATGAGCCTTGCTCAGCACGTGATTTAGCATGTTGCAAGTTGTCGTTTTGCCATTGGAACCCGTAACCGCGATTACTTTGCCTTGAAAACGTTTCCTAGCCGCAATTCCCAGTTCAAATATCGCTCGCTCCACGTTATCGACTTTAAGTTGAGGAAAATTCGCCGGCAAACCTTCCAATTTTTGACTAACAATGGCTCCGTCAAGGTCGCTTACGTCCACCGGAGCTTTTTTCGTCTGCGCCAAAAGCAAAGTCGGACGCAAACCCAGTTTTAAGCCAAGATAATTGTCTAAGCGGAACGATTCGACGTGCCAGCCCGCCGGCGGAGGAACAAGCCACTTGCCGCCCGTGATTTTAGCGATTTGCTCCGGCGTCCAACACTTTCCCACCTCCGATTGATAAATTATGTCGTCAAAATCCGTTTTGTAGTACGGCAAACCAGAAATCCGCATTTTAATTAAGTTCGGGTCTTTAAATTCGCCAAGCAACATTCCTTCTGCCGTAACCTTTACTTCAATCTGCAAATCCACATTGGCAAGGCGGCTATCATCACGCGGCGGGAGCAAACCGTACCTGTCACGATAAATAATGCCGACTTTCCAGCGATTGACCGGCCACATGTTATCGCAAAACTCATGCCGGCGATATTCTGAACCGTAAGGCGGCATATCGCATTCGCGGACGGGCACGCCGGTTATTTCCAGCAAACATTCCTTGTCTAGCGGCTCATCAATCGTCCAATAAGTTTCAACGTAAAGCATTCGCCGTTCAGTCAGCGTTCGACATTCGGGCGGCACGTAATATCCGACCAATTTTAGCGCACCGAACTTTTGCGGCGGGATAATCGCCTCGTCTGGAACTTTATCGACTGTCCAGGCGGGTCGCGGCTCGCTCAAGGGTTCAATTAGTCGTTTTTCCCTGCTAACGTCCTCTAAAACGTCTGCAGGGATTTTATTTTCACGCGGCGGCGGGTTTAACGTTATCTCGGCTGTCTCTTCCGCTGAAGTTTTTGGTATCGTCCCGAATTCTTTGCACAGCCCGATAAATTGCTTTAATATAGTAGTCGCTCTGATACCTCTGGTTCGCAAAGTCTGCGCGGCGGTCTTCCATAATGGGATAAAGCTGACTTTTTCCACGCCGTCCGAAGATATTTCCAACGTAAAGCCTGCGGCGGCTCGTTTCAAAGCCGAATCAAAAAGAAAATCGCCCGCATCATAAATAATCGGGCGGTTTTTATAAATTTCCACGCCTTGAAAGTAATGTGCGTGCGTTCCAAAGACTGCGTCCGCGCCAATGTCGATTAGAAGGCGTCCAATTTGCTTTTGCTCCTCCGTCGGCTCGTAAGTTAGATTAATTCCCCAATGCGGGCATACAATTACCACGTTAGCTTTATCGTGAGCCTCGCTGATTCTGTCTTTTAAAAATTTTTCCCAGAGTTCAGGCTTTTTGAGTGGCAAATACGCGGTGCCAGGGCTGTTATTGGTCGCGGCTGAAGAACGTTTCCTAGAATCAAAAGAAATTATCGCAAAAGTTATTCCGTTGACGGTTTTATAGACGGGCGCGAATGCCTCCTTGAAGTTTTTGCCCGAACCAGCATGTAAAATCCCTGCCGCGTCCAAATATCCCAATTCCTCAAGCAAAGAGTCCGTGCCGTAGTCGCCCGCGTGATTATTTGCCGTCGTTACGATGTCAATGTTGTATTTTGTAAGGATATTCGTCTGTTCGGGGCGGGCGCGCAGATAAAAGTAATGTTTTGTTGAAATTTGTTCGCCATGAGTGCCGATTACGCATTCAAGATTCACCAGCCGACAATCTGCCTGCTCCATTTCCTTTATCCCGACGAACGGCTCCATTTTTTTGGACAAATAATTCATTCTCCTGCCCAGATTGACATCGCCGCCGCAAAAAAGGGTAAATGTCTTCTTCGCCAATGAAAAACACCTCCATAAATAAAAATAACCGGCTTTGCCGGGAAATTTTCAAATTTTGGTGGAGACGAGGGGGGTCGAACCCCTGACCTCTTGAATGCCATTCAAGCGCTCTCCCAACTGAGCTACGCCCCCGTGACGCCGCCAATATTAAATCATTTGCCGCCACTGTGTCAAGCTTTTTAGTAAAAATTTTTATTTGAACTGAATTTTACTGCTTGAAAATGATTTTGAAGTTTTGAAAACGGTTTTGGTGGCTTGAAACTGCTTTTGAAGGCTTGAAAATGATTTTTAAGATTTGAAACTGTTTTTGGAGCTTTGAAAAATTATTTCGGAGGCTTGAAAACAATTTTGGAGGTCTGAAAATGGTTTTGAGAGGCGATTTTTAGGAGCGATTTGGAAATTATCATAAATGATAATTTTTGGGTTGAAAAAATGGCGTTGTAATGCGGGATTTTCACTACCTCCAAAAAAAGCTCCGATTTTTGGTGTGATTTAGAGGTCAGATTGAGAAATTCTCATAAATGATAATTTTATATTTTGGCAAAAAAAAATCCCGCCTCATCGACGGGAAAAAGTTTTTATGAGCTACTGGACTTGAGCTTAGCGATTTCGTTCATGATTTCCTGCGCGAAGTCAGCAAGGGCTTGTTTATCTTTGGTCGAGCCAGTGAATTTAATCGGCGTGCCGTAAATGACTGCGAGCCGTGGCAGAAAGTTTTCGCGAGAGAAAATTTTTTCCGTATTGACTATGGCGGCGGGGATAATCGGAGCTTTCGTCATGGCGGCAATCAAACTTACGCCGGGTTCAGCCTTTCCGAGCTTGCCAGTCTTCGAACGCGTGCCCTCAGGGAAGATTCCAAAGCATTTGCCGTCCTTGAGGAGCTTAATCGCAGTTTTAATCGCCGATTTATCAGCCGCGCCGCGTTTGACGGGGAAAACGTGCAGATTTCGGCAGACCCACGCCATAACCGGATTGCTGAAAAGTTCTTCCTTGCCCATATAGCAAACTTCGCGGCTCATGAAGGTTCCTAGGAACGGAGGATCCCAGTTGCTCACGTGATTAGCCGCCAAAATGAACGCGCCGTCCTTCGGAATGTTTTCAACGCCGATAACTCGCGTCCGAAGAATCAATCCAAACCATATGCGGCATAAGACCTTAAAAATTTTGTAAAACATGTCACCATCACCACGTTAGCCAAGTGTAGAGGCTAAAAACTGTTAGCAGGAGGATTTCGCCGAGCAAAACGGGCTTTAACGTCCCGAACAAGTCTGCTTTGAAATAATCAATCGTTACGATTAAGCAAACGTGCGTTGGAGTGAGCATTTGCCCCGCCACGCCGAAAGCCATTGCCACGCCCGCGAGATTTAGGTTGCCCGTGCCCAGAGCCGCGACGATTGGCATAACGATTGCCACATGACCTTGACTCATGCCCGTCAAAATTCCGATTATGAACGAAACGCAAGCGATAATCACGGGAACTGGCAACGGAGAGGCTTGAAAAGCCGCGACGATTTCGCCGAGGACTTCTGTCACGCTTAAAATTTGGATAAAGTAGAGGATACAGCAGATGTTAAGCGTCATTTTCCAATCGAACGCGCCGAAAAAGATTTCTTTGACGCCGACGGGGCGTTTAACCGCCGCTAAGACGATAATCCACGCCGCCACGACTGCTCCCGTTGCGATTGACGCATTCAGCCCGAAAAATACGACAATCATAAACACAGACGCCACGGGGAGCAATGCAAGCAATAATCCGTTGCGTTCGTGACGAATTTCAGCCGCCGACTCGACTTTTTTTGTCTCGTGAGGAATTTTTATCGGTCGAATCAGAATTATCCAGCCGATTGCGATTGCCGCGACCGTCACCCAACAAAGATGGCTAATAAATTCGCCAAAAGTCACTTCAGCGATTGAACAAGCCATAATCATGCCTGGAATAATCGGGCTAGAGAACTCAAACAGGTGCCGGAACCAAAAATTTATCGCGGATTTGTGTTCAGGCGTCAAAGTCAATCGTTCGCTAAGCTCTTGGACAATTGGCGCGGAGAATCTTGCCCCGCCCACGCTCGGAAGCAGTCCTAGGAACGCAGGCATCGCCGCCAACAAAATTTTCACGTCCGAACACATTCTACGCAATGCTTTTACCATATCCGTTAGCGCGCCGCTCAATCGCAACTCGATTTCCAAGCACATCACGAAATACAGCGCAAAAATTATGTCATACGTCCTCGACAGCGTGAAAGTTTCGTAGAAGGCTTGAAGCAAAGAAATTGGGCTTGCCGAACGCAAAGCCCAGATAAAAAGTCCGCTAGCCAACATGCACAAGCCGATTTGTATTTTGAACCGCAACAGCACGATTATTATCAGAAGTGCCAGCGTCAACAGCAAAAAGATATTCAAGCTAAATCATTCCGTTTCTTCGCCGCCCAAAAGGAAGAGCACGTTATTGGGATTTTGATTTGCCTGGGCTAGCATTGCCTGCGATGTCTGCGTTAAGAGGTTATATTTGGTGTAGTTGGTCATTTCCTTAGCCATGTCTGCATCGCGAATCGTCGACTCGGAGGACTGGTCGTCGGTTATCATCGTCGTTAAGTTCGTGGAAGTTCGTTCAAGCCTTGAGAGTGCCGCGCCGATTATCGACTGCTGGTCAAGGACTTTCTGCAAGACGTTATCTAAAACGTTGATTGCGGCGTTGGCGTCGTTTTTGGTTGAGATGCTTAAAATATTTCCGTCCGAGCCCTTCAAGCCCAGAGCCACCGCTCGCATGTCCATGAGCGCGAACTTGGTTGCGAAGTTTGAATCCGCGCCGACGTGGAAGGATAAAGCTTGGTCGCCCGTCTGAGTTTCAGCTCGCTGATATTGATTGAACTGGTCTAAGACGGAATTGACGCTTTTTTTAACGTTGCCATCCGCATCGGTTATGCTGATTGTAAAGCCGGTGATTTGATTCTTTATGGCATCGTCGCCCGTGCCCAAAGACGAGATAACCAACCCTTGAGCTTTATCCGGCGTGTAAACGTCCTTGCCGAATTTATCCGTAATGCCCGTGATTAGTCCGTCGGTCGTCGCCTGAAGGTCAGAGACGTTGCTTATCTGCAGAATGTCAGTTAAAGTCTTGTTGCCGACCCGACCGCTTGCCTCTGAAAGTTTGCCGTCCATGACCCACGACACTTGATAATAATCCGTCTCGCGAATGCCAAGCCCCTCGTCCGCACGATTTTTTAAGCTCGTCAAGGCGTCGTTAACCGTGGTAGCCGCCGACAACCTTTGATTGAGGAGAATTGTTTTGGCGGGAACGAAAGCGTTGTTCTTCGTGCCGTCAATCAGATACTTGTTGTTGAAGGTGATTAAGGCGTTATCGTCAATCGCGTCCACAAACTGATTGAACTCCTTTTGAATCAAGAGGCGGTCTTCGTCGGTATTGCTGTCGTTGGCGGAGTTGATTGCCTTTTCTTTTAGCGTTTTGATTGCGTCAACGATATTAGCCACGGCAGTTTCAGCGGTCTTCAACATGTTGGAACCGTTCTGCGTGTTCGAGTGCGCCTGGTCTAGGGCACGAATCCTAACGCGCATGTGCTCCGAGATTGCATAAGCCGAGGCGTCGTCCTGTGCGTTGCGAATCTTCATGCCAGTAGAAACCTTTTCCAGATATTTCTGCGCCGCAGATTGATTCGCCGTCATTAGATTGAGCGTCCGCATCGCGTCCATGTTGGTCTTTATTACCATCTTTAATTCCTCCTTGAAACCTTCCTTGATTATTCGCGAACTTCTTAAAGCTATTGTATCAAAAAAAGTTTTCCCGTCAATAAAAAAAACGCCGCCGCTTTGGACGACGCTTAGGAAATTTTCTCGTTCGTGATTAGTCTTGTTTGTCGAGGAGTTCGAGCTTGCCGCTTCTGGGGTGGAACATCAGCCCGTGGATTTTAACGTCCTTGGGGATAAGCGGATTTTCGCGCAGTTGCTTAACGACCTTCATAACGTTTTCTTCGGGCTTTTGGAAGCTGTCAGTCCACTCAACAAGCTCTTTCTCGACCATCTTAATTGCGTCGGGGGAAATGCCGCGTTCCAACATGCCGCCCGTCAAGCTCTTTGAAGTGGTCTTCGCCATGCCGCATTCATGATGCCCGATAATCGCGATTTCCTGCACGCCGAGTTCATAAATGCAAACCAGCAGGCTGCGAACCGTGGTATCGAAGACGCCGTTTAAGCAGTTGCCGACGGTCTTGATAATCTTTGCGTCGCCGCGTTTGATTCCGAGGCACGGCTCAAGGAAATTAACAAGGCGGGTGTCCATGCACGTGACGATTGCCAAATGTTTCTTCGGCAACTTGCTATCGTGGTGGTCTTCGTGCTCGTAGGCTTTGTACTCGTCCGGCAGATTCGCGCAGAACTTTTCATTCGTCTGAAGCATTTCATCAATTACTGACATTCAATTACCTCCCTAAATTTTATCGCGGCTATTCTATAATGCCCTCCGCCTAAAGTCAACGCGACCGACCGTTTAGATTAAAAGCAACCTGTCCATCTCGCTGAGCTTGTCCTCTAAGTCAAAGTCAACGTCGTCCTCGTAATAGCTGAATGTGTCCTCGCAAGTCTTCGTCATAACGTAAAGGTATCTGTCTTCGTCCTCGTCCGTGGCAATGCCGTAGCTGACAATCTCTTCCACGTTGATGCGTTCGTCGCCGAGCTTGATAAACTTCCGAAAACCTTCCATGTCAATCGCTCCTTTCTTGAAAAAATTTTATAACCTTTGTTCGCCGCTGTCAACGTTCATGTGCTATAATGGCGGCGATTGATATTTAGGAGGATTTCAAATGGACGTGATTGCATTAGTTGGACCGAGCGGCACGGGCAAGAGTCATCGAGCCTTGCAAGTTGCCCGCGAACACGGAGCAGACGCCATCATTGATGACGGCATTTTGATTAAGGACGGGCACATTGTCGCGGGCGAAAGTGCTAAGACGGAGAAAAGCAAAATTATGGCAGTTAGGCGGGCGATATTCGTCTTGCCTGGTCATGCCGACGACGTTCGCGAGGCTATCAAGGAAATGCAGCCGCACAGGATTTTAGTTATCGGCACATCGGAGAACATGGTTCAGAAAATCGCCAAGACCCTCGACCTCCCGCCAATCCAATTAATCGTCCGCATAGAAGACATTGCATCGCGTTCGGAAATCGCCGCGGCTCAATTCCACCGCCTAAAGGAAGGCAAGCATATTATCCCCGTGCCGACGATTGAACTCAAGCCGCACTTCTCAGGCTTCCTAGTCAATCCTCTGCAATCAATCTTCAAGCAATCGTCCGTTAAGCGTCGCAAGCTCGGCGAAAAGTCAATCGTGCGTCCAGTCTTCAGCTACTACGGCAAATTAATCATCGACGATAAAGTTATTCAAGTCATCGTGGAAAGAATCGTTAGGGCTCGTGAGTTCGTCAAGAGCTTGAAGAATATCACGGTTAAGCACATTTTCAAGGACGACGAGGACAGGGGCTTGACTATCTCTTGCGAAGTCGTCTTGAGCTACGGCAGTCATATCCCGACGCTGATTCGTCAAATGCAAGGTCATATCCGCGACGCCGTCGAATTTACAACGGGGATGATTGTACACGCCGTGGATATAAGCGTTCAGGCTCTCTACGTCGAACAACGCCGCCGAGTCTGGTAATTGACAAGTTAAAACGGGTATGATAAATTGTCCACGCATCAAAAGCGAACGAGATGATGCACTTCATAGCTATCACAGACGAAGAACCTCCGCCGGAGTGACTAACCGACGGGGGCTTCGTTTTGCCTAATCAGATGACCAGTCCGATTTCAAGGGCACCTAGAATAACGCGCCTGCTACTTGAGAACGTACTCGCAGATAAGATTACCAACAATGCTTCCGAGAATGCTGGAAATCAGACCCACGGCGAACGAGACTAGCTCCTTCATGGGCTATCACCTCCCTTCTCAAGCGTTACCGCCTTAAGAGGGTCGGCATTGGCAGGATTATATCACGGCGACTTTATCAGGGCAAAAAAACGTTCGCACAAACGGCAAAGACCTGCTATAATGGGCGGCGAGATTCAAGACGAGTCTCAACCGCCAAAATTTTTGAGAGAGAGGAAGCATCAATGAATAACCCAATGCCGCCCGATAAAGTATCGGAACACGACAGACAATCTGCGCGGAGTTATTTTTTTAAGTTGGTTCGTCAAATGGAGGGTGCGATACTCCTCCTGCGAGAAAAAAACGACGGGCGGTTTGAAGTCGTCTTCGTGTCAAAAGGTTTTGCTAAGCTCGTGCAAAGCAACGTCGAGGAGGCGATGAAACTTTTTGAGGAACGTGGAGTAATTGCCTTCACGCACCCCGACGACCGATTAGCAGTAAAGAGAATGCTCCGCCGCCGGGTCTCCGAAGACAGCACGAAAGATTTGACGATTAGGCAGATAACCACCAAAGGCGAGGTCGTCTGGTGCAACGTGACTTATACCTTTGTTGATGACTTCGAGGAGCATTACATTTATTGCACGTTTTTTGATGTCACGTCGCTTAAGGTCTACGCGCAGAGACTGCAGACGACGTATATGACAATCGGCGACAACTTCTACCGCATGAACGAGCGGACGCTTTCCATGTTCAGGGCAAACATCACCCGCAACAAGGTAGAGGATATTCAAGGGCGGGACTTGTTCGGAACTGATTCTGTGATTCGCCCGTATTCCGAGCTGATTAATCTGCGTGCGGTGAACTATCCGATTGACGAGGAGCGCGAGACCTTCCTTATAACCTTCAGCGTGGAGAATATCAAATTGCGGTTCGAGCGGGGCGAGACTAAGCTTGATATGTATTTGTTCTCTAGGCGCAAGGACGGTCACTATTGTTACGTGAGCTATCGTGCAGTCTTCACGCGCCACCCCATATCCAACGAGATTATCGCGTTTATCTCTGAGCAAGAGGCTGGCAAGGAAAAAGTCCAAGGCGCGTTGCTTGATAAAATTTTGGCGCGGCAATTCGATATGGTTGCTTACCTCGTCAACGATAAGTATAGCGTGGTCGTCGGCGATGCGTCACTTATCGCTAAGGGTTCAATCTTCCCGAAGACCCGCGAAGGACGCTACGACACTTACCTTAAGGAACAAGTCATTCCCGTCCTTGAAGGCGACGACTCGACTAAAAAGAACCTCGGCGACGCTCTCCGAATTTCCACGATTAAAGATAAGCTCAAAACCGCTGAACCCTACGTCGTAAACATTGCTTGCAATATCGGCGGCGAAACTTTTTATAAGCGGCTCGACTTCTACGCCATTGACCCCCGCGCAGATTTCTTTATCCTCCTCAAGAGCGACACGACCGAAATTCAGCAGAAACAAATTCAGCAGAACTCCCGCCTAAAAGCCGCCCTCAACGAGGCAAAGCAAGCCAACGTAGCCAAAACAGCTTTCCTCTCCCGAATGAGCCACGAGATTAGAACTCCAATGAACGCGATTATCGGGCTTGATAACATAGCACTGCACGATCCGGACTTGACGCCGACGCTTAAAGGCTACCTGGAGAAAATCGGCTCAAGCGCACGTTACCTGCTGTCAATCATCAACGATATACTAGACATGAGCCGCATAGAGTCGGGGCGCATGTCCTTCCGCAACGAAGAATTTTCCTTTACGTCCTTTGTTTATCAAATCAACAGCCTAATCGACGGACAATGCAAGGACAAGGGCTTGAACTACGATTGCCAACTCAAAGGCGAAATCGGCAAGTACTACATCGGCGACGACACCAAACTTGAGCAAGTGCTGATTAATATCCTAGGCAATGCGGTCAAGTTCACAGACGCGGGCGGCACTGTCACTTTGATTATCGAATGTACTGCACAGTTCGACGGGCAATCGAACTTCCGATTCACGATAAAGGACACGGGCATTGGCATGAGCAAAGACTACCTGCCGCGGATTTTTGAACCGTTCAGCCAGGAGGACGACACGACCACTTCACGCTACGGCGGGTCGGGCTTGGGGCTTGCCATTACAAAAAATATCGTGCAGATGATGAACGGCTCGATAACCGTTGAATCAACTAAGGGCGTTGGCACCGAGTTTGTTATCAATGTTCCGCTGAAAGATTCGGCACGCGGCGAGGGCGAAGAGTCGCACGAAATGCGCCCGCAAGATTTCTCCGTGCTGATTGTCGACGATGAATTGCTTGCCCGCGAACATGCTAAGTCAGTGCTAAGCGAGGTCGGCATTGCGGCTGACACTTGCGCGGGAGGCAAGGAGGCTTTGGAGCTGATAGAGATGCGTCACGCCCGCCGCGAGGATTACAACTTGATTCTTGTCGATTGGCTCATGCCAGAAAAGGACGGCATTGCCCTGACCCGCGACATTAGAAAAATTCTCGGACTCGATACAACGGTTATCGTCCTTACGGCTTACGACTGGTACGAGATTGAGGAAGAGGCACTAAAAGCCGGCGTCGATACGTTCATGAGCAAGCCGCTCGCCTCAACTAATGTCCTTTACGAATTCCAACAAGCTTTCAATCGCAAACGCCAGACCGTACCAGAGAAAAAAGTTGTCGAGCTTGAGGGGCGCAAAATTCTTGTCGTGGAGGATATGCCAGTCAACGCCGAAATTATGATGATGATTCTGGAAATGCGCGGCATGATTTCAGACCACGCCGAGAACGGGAAGATTGCCGTAGAGAAATTCGCCGAGTCGCCGCCCGGATTCTATGACGCAATCTTGATGGATATTCGTATGCCGGTAATGGACGGGCTAAAGGCTACGGAAGCGATTCGCGCCCTCGACCACCCCGACGCAAAAACCGTGCCGATTATCGCAATGACTGCTAATGCCTTCGATGAGGACGTGCAACGCTCACTCAAAGCCGGCATGAATGCGCACCTAACCAAGCCCGCCGACCCCGAACACCTTTACAAGACATTGCAGGAACTCATCAAGGAATAAAAAATCAGCTCCCGCGCAGAAAGCTTTTTTGTGCAAACATTGCAGGAATTTATTCGCGATTAACGAATCAATTATTCGCGATTAACGAATCTATAATCAATAAAAAGGATGGTGCACATGATAAACGCTGACGATCACAAAAAAATTTTGGAGCAAATCACCGAGCTTGAGAAGAATAGCGTCAATTATTTCGACGTAGAAAAAGAATTCTTCCTTATCGACTCGAATAACTTGCCGCAAGTGCGTCCTCAGCTGAACAATTCCATATCTAGACAAGATCTTCGTACTATAAATATTGACTAAAATAATCAACCGCAAATACGCTCGCGTCTTTACGGCTATTCAATTCAACGCACGGGCATTTACGAGGAAGATAACTTGACGACGGAAGCAATCGCAGGTTTGGATGGACGCGGCTGTTATGTCTACGTCGAAGTCAAGGACGACAAGATAACCATTAAGCAGGACTTGAATGGCTCGTGGGGCATTTATCTTTTCCGTCATGACGATTATTTTGCGCTGAGTAATTCTTTCTTCCGCCTTGTCGACCATGTGAAGTTTAAATATCCGCTGACTCTCAACCGCGACTATTGCCATTATTTGCTAACATGTGGTTTGTGTAATCAGGCTTATTTAGAAACTGCCGTAAATGAAATTCAGCTTATCGAAAGAAATGCAGTTATTTACATTGACGTTGCAAAGAAAAATCTGCAGATTGAGTTGATTGATTATAAAGAACAAAAAATTGCACTTGACTCACAAGAGGCAATGGATACTCTAAATCGTTGGCTTGAGTTCTGGGTGGGAATCCTGAATGGTATAGCTCAACATACGAAATTTATCAAAACAGATTTATCGGGCGGTTTCGATAGTCGCCTCGCTTTTGTCAACCTTATAAATTCTGGAATAGATTATCATAAAGCTAGTATTTCTTCTATAAATGCTCCTGCCTACAAAGAGGATTATGAGATAGCAACTCAAATTGCAACCCATTACGGATTTGAATTGAACACGCCTGTCCCTAAAAATGAATTTTTAAATTATAGCTTAACGGATATTTGGAATTCAAATCTCTATCAACGCCAAACTATACACAAAGTTCTTTGTATGCCAAGAAAGGGCGTTGACAAAGTCTATTCTCTCAACGGATATGGTGGCGAGACCATTCGTCATTATTGGTATGATCTGCCGACAAAATTTATAGAATGGACACAGTATAAATTAAATAAATATAGTCGTCTTTTATCTCCGATACTTTACAATTCTTCAAAAAATATAATTGAGCGAGCTTTTAATGAGGTTCGCGATAAATATAAAATCAAAGATGCTGAATCTCCATATATTCCACAATTTTATTATCAAGAGACAAGGTGCAGACATCATTTTGGGAAATTTGCACTTGACAAGTATTTTTCAAATGAAATATTGCTTTCGCCGTTGCTTGATCCTGAAATTAGGACGTTGCAACTCGAAACAAAAGACTGTTCCGACCCGAATTTGTTGTCAGCACTTATCTTTAGCCGCTTTGCGCCCGATTTATTGACGTTTCCTTTTCAAGGTAACAGGGCTATTGCGCCCGAAACTATTGAATACGCAAAGAAGATTAACGAACGCTTCCCATGCAAAGATGTTGCTATAGCAACAGGGGGGGGGCAATTTCATTTGCAGCCGCGTGATAAAAAAACGGAACAAATTCTCGCTAAAGGTAAGAACAATAAAGCTAATTCATACGAAATATTTCGAATTTGTTTAAAAGCTGTCTTTGATTCGAGTAGAACTTACGGGTTGTTCAGCGCGTATTTTGATGACGAACTTTATCATTATGCGGCGACTTATTGCGAAAACCGCCTTTTTGGATATCTTAATTACGTGTATTCTGTCGTAGGTATTACGCGAGTTTTGGAAGATGTGGAGATAAGTCAATGTAATCGTTCCCCATATAGCGACATCCAACGTTTCATTGAACAAGATTCAGCAATAATCCACAACGATAGTCAGATACTCAGTAAATTCAATCGTTACTTTAATGCTGTAATCTTTATTTTTATGGTTAAAAACAAAGATGAAGGAAGCTATCAAATAGATTATGTTTCCGATTCACAAGCCAAAGTATCTAAACCCGAATGGTGGCAGGGATTTGGAAATTGTTATATGGTAACTTCTTATACGGGCAAAATAGAAATTGTTATTAAAGTTAATGTGGACGGAAAAATTAGATTATGTCTTGGAGGACCATATATTGACACTTCAAAAGAACGCTCTAAACCTATTCCTTACAAAATAGACTACACAACTTTAATTGTAAATGGAAGTACTATATTGGATAAACTTACGCCCGCTTGGCAATCTAAACCTTACCGACATGATATAGACGTAAAAGCTAGTGAGGAATTTAAGATACAAATCGAGTGGCAACCCCATCAAAGCGACATATAAAAAAACGAGCCGCCACATTGACAGCTCGTCATTCGCAAAAATATTTCATGCCGGTCTTTTTCCACTCCCGCTTAGTGTAAAGGATTTTGTAATCGGTGACGCCCGTCATAGTCGAGAGTTCATTTATAATTTGCTCGCACTCGTCGCGGGTCTTCGCATGAATCATCGTATAAAGATTATAATTCCAATTCGGCGCGGGCGTCCTGTCGTAGCAATGAGAAACCGCCGCATGTGAGCTCATGACCTGTGCAATGTCGTCTAGCTTATCGGGCGGCACCTGCCACGCACACAGAGCATTTGCATTGAAACCAACTTCGCGATGTCGGAGCACTGCTCCCATCTTGCGAATTTTTTTTTCTTCGACCAGTGCCCTTACACGTTTCAAAAAATCTTCCTCACTTATGCCGACGCGCTGTGCCAAAATTTTATACGGCTCCTCGCACAGCGGAAAATCCTCCTGCAACGCCTTGATAATCTCCTTGTCTAGCTGACTTAAACTATCCAACACCTTCCCTCCGCGTCATTGAAGTTTGAACTGCACATTGATTTTATATCTCTTGTTAGCCTTGAGCCGAAGCATATCCTCCACGCCGTTAAGCGACCGTATCTCCGCCAGCACGTTTGATTCATATTCGGCATTCGGCGTCAGCAGGGTGAACCACAGATTATAAGCCCCTTCGCGTTCGTAATTGTGCGTCGCCCCCGGATAACGATTAACTGCCTCCGCCACCTCGCAGATTGCCGACGGCTTGACCTTCAGGGCAACAAGTGTTCCATGATACCCCAGACGATTTGAATCAAAGAACGTCCCTATACGTCTTAGAAACCCCGCCGCTTTCAGCTCACGGAGCCGATTAAGAACCGTGTCTTCGTCCGTGCCGAGGCGGCTTGCCATTTCCGCGAACGGGTGAGAACAAATCGGGATGTCGCCCTGCAAGAGATTCAACAGAGCCTTATCGAATGTTGAAAGCCTCGTCATATCAATCTCTCCCTTGCACCGTTCACACGCTCAACGGCGCATTTTGTTTGAGCTATTCTATCAAAGACTTTGCGATAACGTCAAGCAATGCTGAACGCCCTTCATTTTTAACGGAAGAGTAAGGCAAGATTGATTCCGCGTCTATGTCAAAGGCTTTTTGGATTGCGTCGAGATGTTTTTGACGCTGCGTCTTGCCGAGCTTATCTGACTTGGTGGCGACGATTAGCACGGGCAAATTTTTTTCAACGAGGTTTGCGAAAGACTTCAAGTCGGACTCCATAGGCGGGTGACGCATGTCGACCAGTTGGCAGACAAATTTTATATCGCGGCGGCTCGAAAGGTATTCGTCAATGAACTTCGCCCAAAGCTTACGATTGGTCTTTGAAGTCTTCGCGTAGCCGTAGCCGGGCAAGTCGACCAGATAAAATGCGCGGCGGGTGTCGTCTGCTTTAAGCTCCACGCGGAAAAAATTTATCGTCTGCGTCTTGCCGGGCGTCCCCGACGTGCGAGCCAATGCTTTCCTGTTCGTCAAAGAATTAATCAGCGATGACTTGCCGACGTTCGACCGACCGACAAAGACAATCTCTGGCAAAAGTTCTTCGGGGCAAGTCGCACGACTCACCGCCGAGGTCACGTATTCGCTTTTGACAATCGTAATCTCTTCCATGTTATCGCCTCCAAAAAAAATGAGCCTCCCGCAGGAAGCTCAAGAAAGTTTCATTGAATCAACGCCGTCTTTAAAACTTCGTCCATGTTCTCGACGGGCACGAACTCCAACTTATCGCGGACGCTTTCGGGTATGTCTTCAATGTCGGGGGCGTTCTCCTTCGGCAGGATTATCGTATGCATTCCCTCTCGATACGCCGCCAGAACTTTTTCCTTAAGCCCGCCTATCGGCAAGACATTTCCGCGGAGAGTAATCTCACCAGTCATCGCAACATCGCTACGGACTTTCTTTTTGGTCAAGGCAGAAATCATCGCCGTCGCCATCGTGATGCCCGCGCTCGGTCCGTCCTTTGGAACTGAGCCTTCGGGAACGTGGACATGAATATCATTTTTCTCGTAGAAGTCGTCCGCAAGTTTCATCATGTCGCTACGGCTGCGAATGTAAGTTAATCCTGCTTGCGCGGACTCCTGCATCACTTCGCCGAGTTTGCCCGTCAACAGAAGTTTGCCGTTGCCTTTGAGGACGATTGCTTCAGTCGGGAGAATGTCGCCGCCAACCTCCGTCCACGCCATGCCCGTTGATACTCCGATTTGCGGTTGCTTCTCGGCTCGCGTCTGCAAGAATTTCGGACGCCCAAGGAAGTCGCGCAAATTCTTTTTCGTGATGTAGACAACGCCCTCATGACCTTCAACGATTTTTCTTGCCGCCTTACGACACGCACGCCCGATAATCCGTTCAAGCTCACGAACGCCCGATTCCCGCGTATACTCGGCGATAATCTCCTGCAAGACGCCCTTAGCAAAGACGACATCGCCGCCCTTAAGCCCGTTCTCTTCCTTCTGGCGTTTGGTTAGATAGCGGCGGGCAATTTCTAACTTCTCTTGTTCCGTATAACTCGACAACGTGATAACTTCCATGCGGTCGCGTAGGGGCTTGGGTATCGTGCTTAGGTTGTTCGCCGTGACTATCCAAAGAACTTTCGACAGGTCAAACGGCGTGTCAATGTAGTGGTCTGAAAACGAATTATTTTGCGCAGGGTCGAGTACCTCAAGCAATGCCGCCGAAGGGTCGCCCGCGTAACCGTCCTTGCCGAGCTTGTCAATCTCATCGAGCAGGAATACTGGATTATTTGCGCCAGCCTTTTTTAAGCCCTGAATGATTCTTCCCGGCAATGCCCCGACGTAAGTCCGCCTATGCCCGCGAATTTCCGCCTCGTCACGTATGCCGCCCAAACTAGCACGGATAAACTTTCTGCCCATTGCTTTTGCCACTGACGACGCTAAAGAAGTTTTGCCCACGCCAGGAGGCCCCACTAAGCACAGAATCGGCGCGGGCTTGTCTTTGGTCAACGCCTTAACCGCTAAGAAGTCTAAGATACGCTCCTTGACCTTCTCAAGCCCGTAATGGTCTGCGTCGAGGACTTTTGCCGCCTCGGTTATGTCCATTGCGTCTTCGGTCGAAACTCGCCACGGCAAATCCAACAGCCACTCGATATACGTTCGGATAACGTTGCCCTCCGACGACATCGACGGAATCTTTTCCAGCCGCTTGAGTTCCTTCTCGACAATCGATTTAACCTCATCGGGATAATCGCCCTCCGAAAGTTTCTTGCGATATTCTGACGCCTCCTCGGCAGTGTCTTCTTCCTCGCCAAGCTCCTTGTGAATCGCTTTGATTTGTTCGCGCAGGTAATGATCCTTCTGAATCTTTTCCATCTGGTTGCGGACGCGTTTGCTTATCTGCGACTCCATTTGCAAAACCTCAAGCTCATGCGCCAGGATTGTGTAAAGCTTTTCAAGGCGTTTCGTCACGTCCAAAGCCCCTAGAATCTCTTGCTTAGTGTCAAGCTTCAAGTTTAGATGGCTTGCGATTAAATCAGCCAGCCGCCCGAAGTCCTCAAGAATCGTCACGGCTACGAACGTTTCTGACGGAATGCGCTTGCTTAGCTTAACCCACTCCTCGAACTGATGCACGACGCCCCGGACAAGGGCTTCCGTCTCTAAGTCTTCCTTCCACTCGTCCTCGTGAACTTCGACTTCAACTTCATCATAGCTACCCTTATCCGAGTTACGATACTTCAGCATGACGCCGCGATTGACGCCCTCGACTAGCACACGGACATTGCCGTCGGGTAGCTTGACTATCTGGCGAATCTCCGAAATTGTTCCCACCTCGTAAAGGTCTTCCTCTTCGGGGTCTTCGGTGTCCGTGTCGATTTGCGCCGTCAAGAAAACTCGCCGATTAGTAACCATTGCCGCCTCAAGTGCATTGACCGAACTTTCGCGCCCAACGTCCAAATGCATTATCATATTCGGAAAGACGACGATACCCCTCAGCGGCACGAGAGGTAAAGTAACTTTTTCAGCCATGCGATTTCCCCTCCTTTGGTAAAAAAAACGGGGCAAGATTTTTAAGCTCGTTCGCCCCGCTCCCTAAATTCATCCGTTAGCCGTTTTCCTTATCCTCTTGGTGTTCGCCCTTAGCTTTGGCTCTTGATTGAATAAGACATCCTCCTTAGTGACTGTGCAAATTGTACTGGCTCCGACGCTTGGCACCTCGAACATCACGTTGCGCATTATCCGTTCTAGGATTGACCGAAGACCCCTTGCGCCCGTCTTGCGTTGGATTGCCTCCTTAGCAATAAGCCTTAATGCCTCGTCCTCGAAGGTGAGCTTTGCGCCGTCCATTTGCATCAGTTTTTGATACTGCTTAATCAAGGCGTTTTTAGGCTTCGTCATTATGTCAACTAATGCGTCCTCGTTCAGTGCGTCGAGTGTGACGATTATCGGCAGGCGTCCTACGAATTCTGGAATCAGTCCGCCGTTAATCAAGTCATCGGGCTGAACGTCCTTTAACGTCTTGCCAATATCTTTTTCGTCCTTTGACTCGACCGCCGCCCCGAAACCGACTTGACTGCCCCGCGTGCGTTTCTCGATGATTTGGTCTAGGTCATTGAACGCGCCGCCGCAGATAAACAAAATATTTTTCGTGTTGAAGGCGACCATTTCCGGCGGAGCTTGAGTATTGCGCTTGTTGCCTTGGATTGGAACGTTGACGCGAGTCCCCTCCAAAATTTTCAAAAGAGCCTGTTGAACACCTTCGCCCGATATGTCGCGATACATGCCGGGCTTGCGGGCTATTTTATCAACCTCATCTATGTAAATTATGCCGCGCTCCGCCTTTACTATGTCGCCGTTCGCCGCTTGAATCAGAGCTAACAAAACGTCTTCGGTATCCTCGCCGACGTAGCCCGCCTCTGTCAATGAATTTGCATCGACAAGGGCAATCGGCACGTTCAGTATTTTTGCCATTGTCTGAGCCAAAAGAGTTTTGCCGCAACCCGTCGGACCAATCATCAGGATATTTGACTTCTGCAACTCGACATCTTCTTTGCCGCCTTTGACTTGCCCGATTCGTTTATAGTGATTGTACACGGCGACGGAAAGTGTCTTCTTCGCCTCCGCTTGCCCGATAACGTATTCGTCGAGCTGTGCGCAAATCTCTTTGGGCTTGGGTAACTTGTCCGTTCCGACAATGTATTCGTCCTCGTCGTCCATGTCATTTCGTAAAATCTCGTTGCAAAGTTCAATGCAACTATCGCAAATGTAGACGCCCTTGCCCGCGATTAATTTCCTCACGAGGTGTTCGGATTTGCCGCAGAAGGAACACTTCAGCTCGTCGCGATCCTTTCCGAATTTCAACACGCTCTCACCTTCAATCCGATTTACTCCGCATTATCCTTCGGCGGGCGGCTGATAACCTCATCAATCAAGCCATAAGCTTTAGCCTCCTCAGCAGTCATGAAGTTATCTCGTTCAGTATCCGCCATGACTTTTTCCCTAGGCTGCCCCGTATGACGACAGAGAATATCATTTCCAACCTCTCGCAACCTCAGAATTTCCTTGGCGTGAATCTGAATATCTGTTGACTGACCGCTTGCTCCGCCCAGCGGCTGATGAATCATAATCCTCGCTAGCGGCAGTGCAAAACGTTTTCCCTTTTCGCCCGCCGTCAAAAGTAAACTGCCCATGCTCGACGCCTGCCCGATACAAATCGTTGATACGTCGGGCTTAATATACTGCATTGTATCGTAAATCGCAAGACCTGCCGTGACGACGCCGCCGGGGCTGTTTATGTAAAGGTGAATATCTTTATCGGGGTCTTCGCTCTCAAGGAAGAGCAACTGCGCGACGACTGAATTGGCAACGTCATCCGTTATCGGGCCGCCGAGGAAAACTATCCTATCCTTTAACAGTCGGGAATAAATATCGTAGGCTCGCTCGCCGTAGCTCGTCTTCTCGATAACCATCGGCACATAGTAAGACATATTCTTCAACTCCAAATGATTTTTAAAAAAGGGCGTCTCCTTTGCTACGCCCTTTAAAATTTTTTAGTTCTCTTTAGTCTCGGTGGTCTCTTGAACCGAATCTTTCTTTGCTAATTCTTCTTCCGCGTCGTCCTTTTCTACAGTAGCCTCAAGCCCTTTGAAGTCCTCCGCTAGGTCATTGAGCTTTGCGCCCGCCATGTTCGCGATTATAAATCTCATGGTCTTGCGGCGGAGAATGTTAGCAAGCAACGCTTCAAATTGTCCGTTGTCTCTTAAGTACTTAACGAGCTGTTTGGCTGGCGTCTTATACATCTGCGAAAGCATTCCGACTTCCATGTTTATATCGTCCTCGGACACGCTGATTTTCTCTGTAGCCGCCACCCGCTCAAGCATGATTTCCGTTAAGACATCCTTTTTTGCCTGCTCGCCATAATTCTCGCGTAGCTTGTCCATATCCATGCCCGAAAACGCCATGTACTTTTGAATGTCCATGCCCTGCGTCTTGAGCTGTGCGTCGAGTTCGTTGATTATCTGCGCGATACGATTTTCAATCATGACGGGCGGCAAGTCGACTTCCATATTGGCAACGGCTTTATCGATAACCGCCTGCTGCTGAGCTTCGACGGCGCGGCGTTCGGCGTTTGCCTCCATGCTCTTGCGAATGCTCGCCTTGTACTCGTCAACCGTCTGGAACGTGGTAATCTTCTTAACAAACTCGTCGTTGAGTTCGGGAAGTTCCTTGTGCTTGATGCTGTTAATCTTGCAAGCGAACTCCGCCTCTTTGCCCGCAAGGTTTTTGGCGTGATAATCGTCAGGGAACGTAACTTTAACTGTGCGTTCTTCGCCGACCTTCGCGCCGATTAGTTGTTCCTCGAAGTCGCCGATAAATTTATGCGACCCAATGTCAAGCGGAGCGTCCTTAGCCTCGCCGCCCGCGAACTTCTCGCCGTCAATCGTGCCCGTGTAGTCAAGCGTTATGAAGTCGCCGTCAACAATCGCGTCGCCCTCCGCCGCATCGATTAGATTTGCGTGATGATTGCGCATGGCTTCGATTTGTTTATCAACGTCCTCATCAGTGACGGGTTCAACGACCTTTTCCACCTCAAGATTTTTATATTCGCCGAGCTTGACTTGAGGATACGGCGTAAAGGTCAGCGTGAAGACAAAATCCTTGCCCTCTTCGTTCGTGATGATGTCTGCTTTTGGGTCTGTGACGGGTCTTAAGTTCAGTCTGCCGAGAGCCTCGTGCGTCGAATTCTGAATGAGCGTATTGCTTGCCTCGTTGATAATCGCTTCCTTGCCGATGTGCGCTTCAATGACCTTCGCTGGAATTTTGCCTTTGCGGAAACCTGGAACGACTATTCGCTCGCCGAGCTTTTTTGTCGCCTGCTTAATCGTCTTGGAGAACTCCGCCGCCTCGACCTCAACTGTCATCTCAAGCTGGTAATCGTCTATCTTCTTCTGAGTGAGTTTCAAATTTTTAACCTCCCATTTCTTTATACAACAGCGCGTATGTTATCACAGCGTCGGAAAAATTACAAGCTTTCATAGGCGAACGCCGCCCGAAGTATCGTTGCCTCGTCGAGGGCTTTACCGATTAATTGGAAGGCAAGCGGCAGTCCTTGACGATTAACGCCACAGGGAACGGAGATTGCTGGCAAGCCCGCCAGATTAACCGGCACTGTGCAAATATCCTGCAGATACATCTTGAGCGGGTCGGAAGTCATTTCCCCGATTTTGAACGCGGCATTAGGCGTCGTCGGCGTCAAGCACAAGTCAACAGTTTTGAAGGCGTCGAAGAAGTCATTTTGAATCAGCGTCCGAACCTTGAGGGCTTTAAGATAATAGGCGTCGTAGTAGCCCGCGCTCAAGGCGTAGTTGCCAATCATTATGCGCCGCTTGACCTCCGCGCCAAATTTCTCCGTCCTAGTATTCGTCATCATTTCCACAACGTCCGCACCGTCGACACGTGCGCCATAGCTCACCCCGTCATAGCGTTCAAGATTCGTGGCGGCCTCGGCGGGCGCGATAAGATAATAGGTCGAGATGGCGTATTCGGTATGCGGCAAGCTAAGTTCGATAATTTCTGCGCCGAGCTGTTCAAACTTCTTAGCGACGTTGCGGACGGCGGTTTCAATCTCCGGGTCAATGCCCTTAACGAAATATTCCTTAGGCAAGCCAATCCGCAAGCCCTTAACGTCGGCAAGCAAGCTCTTCGTGAAGTCGGGGACGGGCGCGGCTGTCGAAGTCGAATCCATATCATCATGCCCGCAAATGGCATTTAGGACAAGGGCGCAGTCAGTCACGTCACGGGTTATCGGGCCTATTTGGTCGAGCGACGAGGCAAAGGCGACCAGTCCATAGCGTGAAACCCTGCCATAGGTCGGCTTGAATCCTACGACGCCACAAAAGCTAGCAGGTTGACGAATTGAACCGCCCGTATCAGAGCCTAAAGAGAAGATAGCCTCTCCGCCCGCAACCGCCGCCGTCGAACCGCCAGAGGAGCCGCCTGGCACTCGTTCAAAGTCGTGGGGGTTGTGCGTCGTGTGATAAGCGGAATTCTCCGTTGAACTACCCATTGCGAATTCGTCTAGGTTAGCCTTGCCAATCACAATCGAACTGGCTAGCTTGTCATAAACGGTCGCGTTGTAGGGCGGGATAAAGTTTTCGAGAATCTTCGACGCGCAAGTTGTCCGAATTCCTTTGGTGCAGATGTTGTCCTTGACCGCGCAGGGAATGCCTTCAAGCGGAGTAATCATTTCGCCGCGTGCAATCTTATCGTCAACGGCTTTAGCGTCCGCCGCCGCCTTGTCGCGGGTGATTGTTATGTACGCGCCGATTTTATCCTCAACCTCATCGACGCGCTTAAGAACGTCGGCAGTCAGTTCCGCCGCAGATATTTTCTTTGCCGTCAAGAGTTCGTGCAGTTCGTGTGCAGTCTTATCGTATAAAGCCAAATCATTTGCCCCCTTGAACGTCCTGTTCAGCCTTGCGAATATCTTCTTTCATGTCTTGTTTGAAGTTCAGCGCGTGGAAATTTTCCTTCTTCGGCAAGTCCATTTTGAAAGCGTCAGTTTTATCAAAGAGAGCCTCGCCGCTCTTCAAATCCAATTCCAAAACGTGCCCGCCAATTTTTTTATCGTCGCTGATGAAGTGGAAGTGCCAGCCCGTCGAGTTAAGCGAGCTCATAAAGTCGGGGCAATACAAGCCGACCATCGTGCCGCTAATGTTCTTGGGCGTGATTTCGTTCTGCGTCTTCAAAGCCTCGACCAAAGTCGGATAAGGTTCCTTCGCCCCGCTCTCGCTACGGACAAGAATTGAATTGAACTGGGCAGGAATCTTCACCATGTAAAAGCTATTGCGTCCGTTCTGGTCGACTAGCCCATTAAGAATCTTTTCGAGGGCGTCTTTGTTGTGAACGTCGAGGAGCTTAACGGAGAAGTCCTTATCAAAGAACGTGACGTTGGAGAAGGGCACGCGGACTTTATCATCGACGACGTTAATCTTGCAGTCGCGATTCGCCCGATAAACAACGCCGTCAAGAACAATCATCTCGCCATCGAGACCTTCAAAGGTACCAATGCCCGTGTCACCATGCCTCTTCAAGTTCTTAACGCTGATTGAGCCGTCGAAGTAGCCCATAGCCAACGACTGAAGCAGGGCGATTTGATAAATCGTCTCGCGGTTTTTGTTGTGCGCGTTATGCGTGGTGTGCGCGGGAGCCGCCGCCGCCGTGTTGAAAAGCATCATTCCTGCCAAAAGAGTTGCGCCTAAAAATTTTTTCATGATAAAAACCTCCATAAAACATTAATGATTCAATCGCGACCGCTGGGTTAAGCGTCACGCTTGCTCCAAAACTCTAGGAACTTTGAAGTAGCCGTCCTCTTGAAGCGGAGCCGTCGACAGGGCAAGCTCCCTATCCAACGACGGCTTAACCACATCAGCCCGGAAGACGTTTTGCATTGGCAAGGCATAAGTCGTCGGCTCAATGTCAGTCGTGTCAATCGCCTGCAGGTTCTCGACGTAGTTTAAAATCTTGTTGAGCTGAAAGAGAACGTCTTGCGCCTCTGCCTCACGAATCCTCAGCCGCGACAAACTCGCCACCGTTTTAATATCCTGCTCGCTTATCTTCATAAATCTGCCTCCTAACGTCTTTGCTTGGAAAAATTATTCAACGCCAAAACCAATCTGTGCACGGGGTAGGCAAGGACGACTTGCATTATAGCCGTCGGCCAGAAGTCGAACTTCATAAATCGTACCAAGTCGATTTGCCGCCCTAACATAAACAAAAAAGCTATCATTATCGCGAAGTGAAAAGCCAAGGCGGGGATTGCGCTTACTACTGGTAAAAGAGACTGCTCGCGGAAGAGATTGACGGAGCATTTGCCGAAAATAAGCCCAATCGTCATGTAGCTGAACGTCGCTAAGCCGAAGTAACTGCCCGTCGTCGCGTCCTGCAGAAGCCCCGCCATAAATCCAAAGAAGGCTCCTTTCTCGTGTCCACGCAGGAAGGCAACCGAGACCGTCAGCAGTAGCATCAAGTTCGCGCTGAACCCGTCGAAGTTCACAAAAGGCAATAGCGATGTCTGCAGGGCGTAAAGCAGGATAAGCACCATTGCCCAAAGCCCGATGATTTTCATTGCGCCGCCTCCTCGGCAACGTCTTCTGGTTGTTGCGTATCATCGGCAACGTAGCCCGCCTCCTGTAGTTGTTGTTGCTGAGCGTCTTGAATCTGCTGTTGAGCGTCTTGGATTTGCTGTTGTGCCTGTTGAAGTCTTTCCGCCGTCTCGTAAGGGTCAGTTTCAGTGCCAGGTGTCTGCGTCGGGGGTTGCAAAGGTTCGGGCGGGGCTTCACGCGAGGCAACGATTATCGCCACGTCCTCAAGCTTTTGGAAGTCAACGGAAGTATCAATCACGCCATATTTGAGCAAGCCGCCTTCCTCGTTGTGAATATCGACAATCTTGCCAACGACAAGCCCCTTTGGATAGACGCCGCCGAAACCCGACGTAACGACCATATCATCAACTTGAACGTCTGAATCCTTAGGGATATTGACCATGCGCGGGTGGCTAGGATTTTTAATGTCGCCTTCGACGATACCCGCAACCCGTGATTCCGGACGCTGAATCAAAGTCCCGACTGACGAACGCGGGTCAATCAGTAGCTGAACTTTTGAACTGCTCAAGCCCGCCTCTTTGACGTGCCCGACTAAGCCGAGTTCCGTGACGACCGCCATATTATTTGCCACGCCGTCTAGGGTGCCGCGATTAATGACAATCACGCTTGACCACGACGCCGACTCCCGCCCGATGACGCTTGCCGCAACCAAATCGAATTGAGTTACCGCCTGCTTATAGCCAAGCAAGTTTCTAAGTCGCTGATTCTCCGAAGCATATTCCGACGCCGTTAAGTTTTGCGCCCTTAGCAATTCGACTTCCTCTCGGAGCTGTTTATTTTGTTCGTGGAGCGTAGAAATCTCTTTGACGCTGTCTTTTATGAACGCAAGCTGACTGCCAACCCAAGAGAATGCTCGCTGGAAGGGCGCGACGATTGCCATTGCCGCCCCGTCAACCAGCGGCGTCATAAACTTGCCACGCGCCGCGAAGAATACACAACAAAACACGCTGATAAACACAACAATCAGCGCGATAATTTTCTTTCCGGTCTTCTTTTCTTTGTGAACTTTGTTGCTCATTGTCTCAGCTTTTTGGAAGTCATGACGACCCGCTTAAGCAAATTCATATTCTCAAGAGATTTGCCCGTGCCCTCGCCCACGCAACTCAATGCGTCGTCGGCGATGATAACCGGCATTCCCGTTTCCTTTGAAATCAGTTTATCGAGATTAGCAAGCAGTGCCCCGCCGCCCGTCATCATTATTCCGTGATCCATGATGTCGGCTGCCAATTCAGGCGGCGTCCTTTCGAGCGTGCCTTTGACCGAGTCGACGATTTTAAATATCGGGTCGCCCAATGCCTCGCGTATCTCACTGGACTTAACCTCGACCGTCTTTGGCAAGCCGCTTAGCAAGTCACGTCCGCGAATCTGCATTGATTTATCGTCCTTGGGCGTGATTATCGCCGTGCCGATTTTGATTTTAATCTCCTCGGCGGTTCGCTCGCCAATCATCAAGTTATAAATGCGTCGAATGTATTGGATAATCGATGAATCCATTTCGTCGCCGCCAACGCGAATCGATTTGCTAACGACGATACCGCCTAACGAGATAACCGCAATTTCCGTTGTGCCGCCGCCAATGTCGACGACCATATTGCCCGTTGCCTCTTCGACCGGAAGCCCTGCACCGATTGCCGCCGCCATGGGCTCTTCGATAAGGTAAGCCTCACGAGCTCCCGCCTGAGTTGCCGCATCAATTACGGCGCGTTTCTCGACTTCGGTTACGCCACTAGGGACACCGACGACGACTCGCGGGCGGACAAATGACTTTGAGTTCATTGCCTTACGAATAAAATATCTTAGCATTGCTTGCGTCACGTCGAAATCAGCAATGACTCCGTCTTTTAGCGGGCGAATCGCGATGATATTGCCGGGCGTGCGTCCAATCATCTGTTTTGCCTCTTCGCCAACTGCAAGCACTTCGCCTGTATCACTTTTTATCGCTACGACCGAAGGTTCACGCAGGACAATCCCACGACCTTTGACGTGCACCAGAGTATTTGCCGTCCCTAGGTCAATTCCCATGTCGTGCGACAACCCTCCAAAAAATCCCCACATCTGCCGGATTGCTCCCTTCTTCTCTTAGAAATTTTTGCCTGCGCTAAGCTGGATTATTCTATCATACTTTTTACACTTTGCAATATTTATTTTCAGGGCAAGCAAAAAAGCCGCGGACGCCTTCAAAACCGTCCACAGCTTTTAATTCGTGTCGTTAGCGTCAGCCGTCGTAGCCGAGCTCCTTAGCCCGCGTCAAGTCCGCTTGAGCTTTTGCCTCCTCGCCGAGTTCTTGATAGCACACGCCACGCAGATAATATGCAACGGCTAAGTTCGGATTGAGTTCGATAGCTCGGTTGTTGTCGTCGATTGCTTGTTGGAAGTTTCCTGACATTGCATAAGCCAAGGCACGACTCGTATAAGCTTCCGGATAGTTCGGCTCCAGCTGCAGAGCTTTCGTCGAGTCGGACACGCCTTGATTGAAATTACCCGACAACGTGTAAGCCAATCCGCGATTGTTATAGGCTATCGCAAAGTCTGGAACCAGTTCGATTGCCCGATTGTATTCTTGAATCGCCTTATCGTATTGGGCTAAGGCTCTGAAGACCTCGCCGCGATTGTTATAAGCCATCGCAAGGTTCGGATTGAGTTCAATAGCTCGGTTATAATCGTTGAAGGCTTGCTCGTATTGTCCTAAGGCATGATAGACATTTCCGCGATTGTTATACGTTAATGCCTCCTTGGGATTGAGCTTGATAGCCTGATTGAAATCTTGCAACGCTTTATCGTATTGTCCTAGGTTCCTGAGGAGTTCGCCGCGATTGTTATACGCCATTGCTAAGTTTGGATTGAGTTCGATAGCTTGGTTGTAATCGTTGAAGGCTTGCTCATGATTCCCAATGGCTTGATAGACATTGCCGCGATTGTTATACGCTAGGTCTAGTTGCGGATTGATTTGCAACGCTCGATTGAAATCTTGCAAAGCCCTGTTGAACTCGCCTAAGTTCCTGAAGACCTCGCCGCGATTGTTATATGCCATCGCCAAGTTCGGATTGAGTTCGATAGCCTCGTTATAAAGTCGAATCGCCCCACTGTAATCCTTGGCGTAATAGAGCTTCAAGCCCTCCTCAAGCTTCTGATTGGCTAGGAAGTCGCGGTCGGCTTGTTCCATTTGCTGACGAAGTTTATCCTTTTCCGCCTTCGTCTTAGCGCGTTGATATTGCTCGGTTAAGTCGGCGGCAAGTTTATCGTTTTCGGACGCGGCGTCTTGCAGGGTGTTGTTCTGCTGGACGATTGTCACTTTGTCCTTTGCGTCGCGGGAGAGCCAATCGCGTATGCCGTCGGGGTCAATCTTAGCCTTAAGCGTGGCGGTGTAAAGAAGTGTCGTCTGCTGTTCGCTAAGGGGAATAATTTTCTTGTCGTAGTGAACGTCGCCTACGAGTTCAATGATGTTGTTTGTGACGGCAGAAATTTCATCGTCTGCTAGCTCGAAGTTAATCGTCCGCGAAAAAGTTTTGAGGTAAACGCCGGCTTTCTTCTGTGCGTCGACTTGTGCCCGTTGCTTAGCTCGTGCCATAGCGATTGTTTGATTGTCGTCGTCGTTGGTGTGCCATTGTCCCGTGCCGTCGAAGACTTGAACCGCCGCGCAGACAACCGCCGCCGTCGTCACGCTCGCAACGATTAGCAGAGCCGTCAACGTCTTCCGAATGATTCTTCCCATAGTCAATCCCTCCTTGCGAAGAATTCTACATGATTCATTAACCGCACGCAACGATTGAGAAAAAAGTTTCGACGTGATAAACTGTCGGCAAAATTTTAGAAAGGGGAATTTTTATGGCAATCTTAATTTGTGGAGGCGCGGGCTACATCGGTTCGCACACGGTAAGGCAACTCATTGCGGCGGGCGAGGAAGTCATCATCGCCGACAACTTCAGCACGGGACACAGAGCCGCGATTAATCCTGCCGTGAAGCTTTACGAGTGCGACATCAGAGACAAAGCCGCCTTAAAGAAAATTTTTGCCGAGAATCAGATTGAAGCGGTCTTCCACTTCGCGGCGTATATTGAGGCGGGCGAGAGTGTTCGTTTGCCGCTGAAGTACTTCAACAACAACGTTTACGGTATGCAAGTTTTGCTTGAGGCAATGACCGAGTGCGGCGTCGATAAAATTATCTTCAGCTCAAGTGCGGCGGTCTATGGCGAACCCGAACGCGTTCCGATTGACGAACTCGACAAGACGGAGCCAACCAATCCTTATGGCGAGTCCAAGCTGATAATGGAAAAGATGATTCGTTGGGTCGGGGCGGCGCAGGGCGTTCGCTACGTCAGTTTGAGATACTTTAACGCAAGCGGCGCGAGCGAGGACGGCTCCATTGGCGAAGACCATCACCCCGAAACCCATTTGATTCCGCTTATCTTGCAAGTTCCGCGAGGCAAGCGCGACCACATCACGATTTACGGCACAGACTATCCGACGCCCGACGGTACTTGCATACGCGATTATATTCACGTCATCGATTTGGCGGACGCTCACATTTGCGCGTTGAATTATCTTCGTGGCGGCGGCGAGTCAGACGCTTTCAACCTGGGCACAGGGCATGGCTTTTCCGTCAAAGAAATTATCGACGCGGCGGAAAAAGTTATCGGTCGCAAGATAAAGAAGGAATTTGGAGCACGCCGCCCCGGAGACCCCGCCCGATTGATTGCCTCAGGCGCGAAGGCTAGAAAAGTTTTGCAATGGACGCCGCGTTTTGATGACGTGGAAAAAATCATCGCGACGGCTTGGCAGTGGCACACCCTGCACCCTAACGGCTACGAGGAGTGATTGACATGACTAAAATTATTTTCTCTGACATCGACGGCACGTTTCTTAAGGACGACAAGACGGCTACTGACCTTCACGCGGCGGCGATTAAATCTGTCTTCGCTAAGGGCTTAAAGTTCGTCTTCGTCTCCGCCCGAATGCCCGAAGCCATTTACCCGATAACCGACGCCCTAGGCATGGCGCACACGCCAGTTATCAGCTACGGCGGCGGCTTTGTCCTAACTGAGGCGGAAGAAGTTATCTTCGACAAAAAAATTTCCGCCGTCGACGCGAAGTCAATCTTAGCGGAGATGAGGCATTGGCAAGACATCACGATTAATTACTACGCGGGGCGTCGCTGGTTCGTCGAGGCGATTGATTGGCGGGCTCAACGCGAAGCCGACATCACGTCCGCGCCAGTTGAAGTTGCCGCCTTCGACGAGCTATTAGACGAAAAGATTTTCCCGAACAAGCTTATGGTCATCTGCGAGCCGCCCACATGCGAGGACATGGAACGCGAGCTTAGCAAAGAGTTCCCCGCGCTTAACGTCGTCCGAAGTGCCCCGTATCTTTTGGAAGTCATGGACAAGAGCATATCGAAGGCTACGGGGATTGAAGTCATGCTAAAGCACTACGGCTACACGGTCGACGAGGCGATTGCTTTCGGCGACAACTACAACGATACGGAAATGCTAAGCTACGTTCCTCAAAGCGTGGCAATGGCGAACGCCCCCGACGCCGTAAAAAAATTAGCCGCCCACGTCACAGACTCTAACGAGGATAGCGGCATTTATACTTACCTTGTTAAGCGCGGCATTATCAGTACGTGAATTTAAGGAGGTATTTTTAATGCGTGTTTTACTTGTGACAACAGAAAATAAACTTTCAGAAAAGCTGAATGTCTTAAACCCCGAACTCGAATACTGCGCCGTTGTCGTTGACGAAGTTGAATCCGCGAAAGAAATTTTAGGACAAGTCGGCTTATCTAAGGATTTGCTTTACCCCATGAGCAACCTCCGTGAGTGTGTCGAAAGTCTCAATTACGATTATGTACTCTGCGTGCAGGGTTCATTTTATGACTGCAAAAATGATATACTTCGACAGTATAATGTACCAACGGAAAAAATTGCCTGCTTCGCTGGATTGACACTCACCGCAAATTTTGAAAGAGAACACCTGTTAAGATATTACCGTGAGCATTGTCAAGATTTTGAGATGTTCGCTACGGGTATAAGCACTGCTTATGAAGGAATAAATTGTACCAAATTCAAACGCAAGCTATTTAAATTTGCAAAACCCAGCCAAGATCTGTACTACGACTATAGCTTTGCAAAATCCGCCATATCGTGTGTGTGTGTGGGGGTAAGACACATTACGCCCTTATTGGACTTGCGCCTTATTCTTTTCATTATGATCTTTCTCAAACATTTTTTTCTATTAGCATATTATTAACGTATTCCATTGCTTTTAATGATCTGCATAATTTTTCCATGCCCGCTGATATTTATAAAAAATTTCTCCGCGAGGATTGGTTGAATCAGAAATTGCCACTGAATAGTTTTAGAGTAAACGGAAGCTATTTTGGTGCTCAAAAGAAGATTATGGATCAAAAAGAAATAAAAAACACCCACCCAAACTACTGGCATGGAAAATATTATCCCGAAACCCGCGACGAGAATGTAAAAATATTAGACGACTATCTGACATTGTGCGAAGAAAATAACATTCGTCCGATAATGTTTCGTGTGATTACATCGGA
This sequence comes from Selenomonadaceae bacterium, assembly GCA_017518105.1. Taxonomy (GTDB): domain Bacteria; phylum Bacillota; class Negativicutes; order Selenomonadales; family Selenomonadaceae; genus Quinella. The sequence continues at coordinate 18,199 of JAFWWC010000022.1, read as the reverse complement.
AAAATATATGGCGAATTTCAACAAGCAACTGCTTGAAGAGTTTGATGACCTAGTTGCGCAAGCTTTAAGCCAACACCCCGACGCACGTTTTTTTGATGGTTGGAAATTACAAGACTTCGCATATGCCGATTTTTATGATCATGCACATCTGAACGTTTACGGCTCGGCGAAGTTTAGCACACACTTTAACGACTTCATCCAAGAGATTGATAAGTCTTATTGAAATTTAAGAAATTACACATGTGAGGATTTTTATAATTACAAACACATGAACCTTTACGATGCGATAAAGTTTGACGAATAGCTCAATAGTTTTATCGGAAGGTTTTAGTTCAGTAAGTGCGCTTCTTGACGAAATCATCGTAGCTCATCGACCTGGTATGCCTTGTATGCGCCCATTCGTGTTCGTTGCGGTGAATGAAGCCGAGGAAGATTATCGGAATCCACGAGTAAACGAACAGCGGATAGAACAGCAGATACCACCACGACTTGAGCTTAGCACGGACTTTGACGAGAATAATCATCGGCAAGACGTATTGGGCGACCATGATGACCATTAGGATTTGATTCGGCAGGACGGAATAAATATTCGTGTAAAGCGTGCCGACGAACAGTTGAATATAACTCATCAGGAAGAAGAACGACGACAACATTAGGAAATGCGGTTGCAGTAAGTAAAGGCACCCGTCCCACAGGCGAATATCCTTGCGCCGCCAGCCCTCACGGAGCATTTTGGGGATAAAGCGATGCGCCACGTCGAATTGACCTTGCGCCCAGCGTTTACGTTGCGTCCACGATTGCGCAAATGTCAGCGGCTTTTCGTCGTAGACAATGGCATCATGCGCCCACGTCGTCTTGAGACCTTCGGCAAGTGACTTCATGGTAAATTCCATGTCTTCGGTTAAGCACGTCGCCCGCCAACCATATTTCTTAAGCACGTCAAGAGTAATACACATGCCCGTGCCTCCCAAGACCGCTGACAAGCCGATATTAGTTTTTGCAAGGTGGCTGACGTAATCGATAACCCAAAAGGCAATCGCGAACGTGCCGCTGACCCAAGTGTCGTAAGGGTTCTTAGCGTCGAGGAAGCCTTGAATAATTTTGTCGCCCTTGCAAAGGCGGTTGTTCATCTCCATTAAGAAATTCGGGTGAACGAGGTTATCGGCGTCGAAGATAGCTACGGCATCATAGACTTGCCCGCGAGTTTCCATTTCAAAGAGCCTTTCAAACATCCACTCCAGAGCAAAGCCTTTGGACTTCTTAGACTCGTCGACGCGGCGGCAGACAATCGCTCCAGCTTGTGAGGCAATCTCGGCGGTGTTATCGGAGCAGTTGTCCGCGATAACGTAAATGTCGTAGAGCTCGTCTGGGTAGTCGAGTGATTTTAAATTTTCAATGAGCGGGGCGATAACTGCGCTTTCGTTGTGAGCGGCGACAATCACGGCGAATTTTTTTTGCGGCGTCTTAACCTTGACTTCTCGTCGTCGCCACATACCGCAGAAGCCTATGACGCAAAGATAGAACGTGAACACGAACAGCACAGCTTGAATCGGAACCATGATTACATCGAGCGGATAATTGAACATGCCTTGACCTGTCTTCCAAAAAATTTTTTCCATACTAATTGGCGGCGGCGAGCTTGTCAAGCCATGATATAATCGCCTCGGATTAGATCGCCGCGCTCGTGCTTTAAAATCTTTTTGGAGGTGTATGGGTTGGAAAGTTCAACGTTCATATATTTTTTGACGGCGTCGGTTCTGTTGACGCTCGCACCGGGGCCGGACATTTTATATTTGCTGACGAAGAGTTTATCCGACGGGGCAAAGGCGGGAATCATTTTGGCTTGCGGGCTGGTTAGCGGTATCGTCTTCCACACGACTCTTGTAATGGTCGGGGTGGCGGCTTTCATAAAATCTTCGGCGACGGCGATGCTCCTGCTGAAGATTTTCGGCGCGGCGTATCTCTTGTTCTTAGCGTTTGGAGCGTTCAAAGCGGCGAGGTCGGGCAAAAAAATTTCCCTAGCGCGGTCGGGTTCAAAGGTCGCGGCTAAAGTTTTGTATAAACGCGGCGTCTTGATGAACGTCCTCAATCCTAAAGTCCTGCTGTTCTTCCTAGCGTTCCTGCCGCAGTTCGTTGACCTGTCTAGGGACGGCGCGAGCTTGAGGATTTTATTTTTGGGCGTGGTGTTCGCTGTGCAGGCTCTGATAATTTTTTCGGGCGTGGCAATGTTCGCGGGGCGTGTAAGACGGCTTATCTTAAGCAGAAAGAATATTGGACAACTCCTAGGTTTCGTTGAGGCGGGCGTCCTTGCAGTGATTGCGTTGACGCTGATTATATTTTAAGCCGCGGCAGGAAAATTTAGGCGGCGACAGAATCAATCAGCAGAAAATTTTTGGGACAGGTGAGCATTTTGAACAAGGTAAAAGCAGTCTTGCGTAAGATAAGAAATATTTTAATCGGGCTAATCGTGCTGATGATTCTAATCGTCGGAGGATTCGTGGCGGCGGTGAAGTTCGACCTCCTAAGCACGGAAGATGTTGCCATGCTAAATGAGGAGCTGGGCTTGTATCGGTTGCCCTTCGTCGGCAATGGTAGATATTTTGAAGTGCCCGAAGGTGTAGAATGGCCGCCGCCGCCGGAACCAGAACCAGAGCCTGAACCCGAACCAGAGACTAAGTCCGAAGAACCAAAGCCCGAAGTCGTCGAGCCGCCTAAGGAAGAGCCTAAACCGAAGAAAAATGACAAGCCCAAGGAAGTCAAAATCGACAAGAAGGCAATCGACGAGCAACGCGCTCAACGTGAGGCGGAAGAAAAGAAACGACTTGCACGATTGGCAAGAATCTACGAGAGCATGAGACCGCAGGAGGCAGCCAACGCCCTTATCAACGTCGATTGGGATACGACCGTTTTAATCTTCCAACGCATGAGCGAAGACTCGGTAGCACAGATTTTGGCGAAAATGGAGCCCGAAGCCGCCGCGCAGTTGACGGAAATGCTTTACGCCGGCACGCAACGACGAGTAACCACGCCTTACGACACCATGAGAAACGAGCCAGTCACCACAGCGGAACAAGTTTCAGGGGCGGAATAATGCAAAAGTTCATCAATCACACGAATCATCCGGCGGCTAAGTGGAGTATCGAACAGACTTCTGCGGCTCAAAGCTACGGCGAGATTGTGGACGTTCCTTTTCCCGCCATAAATCCGCGGGCGACTTCAGAAGAAATTGCCGCCCTCGTCAAAGCCAACGCAGAAAAGATTTTGGAGCTGGGGGCGTGCGTCGTCTTGTGCCAAGGGGAATTCAACTATACCTTTGCAATGGTCGAGCGGCTCAAAGCTTCGGGGATAAAAGTTTTGGCGGCAACCACTGAACGCATCGTCACCACAGAGCTTTTGCCCGACGGCTCCTCTAAAAATACTTCAACGTTCAGATTCGTTCAGTTCAGAGATTATTGACTGCTTGCGGTATTGAAACTTGCCCATAGTTGACACCGTATATTGAATCACTTCGCCGCCGATTGCGCAGAAGCCATTACTGCTTGCGGTTTGTGGCAAAAAAAAAATCCCGCCGAACGCTCGACGGGTTTTTTTGTTGTTGGGAAAATCTTAGCGGAGCTGTTCAATCTCCTTTAGGGCGGCAAGTATGAAGTCATGTAGCTCGGTTGCCGTCTCGAACTCGCTATCATCTTCGCGGGCGTGATTGCTGTGATTGCGCTCGTTCTTTATGCGGAAGTATTTTTCCATGACGTTGAAGAAAGTTTCCTCGTCAAAGTGCAGGTCGAAAATTTGAGCGTCAAGCATCATCTTCAAGCGACAAATCGGAGCGTTGCGGCGACAGACCAGCGGCGGGAAATATTTTTTGGCGTCGTCGACTTTCAGCTGTCTTAGCTCGTTCAAAATGATTTTCCGTTTCTTTGACGGCGGCGCACCTTCGAGCTTTGGCTTGAGCGTGTCGAAGAAATCTTTCAGCGGCTCAAGCTCCGCCTCCGATAAAGTTTCAAACTCATTAGCGTTAATGCGTTGCAGAAGTTCATACTGCCTCCGAAGTCTTCTTTCATTCGCGCAGACAATGTGCTCCTTATCAATCGGCGCATTGCTGACAAGTTTAATGTTCGTGCAAATCTTCTCGGCGAGCGTATCAAGCTGCCTGTGCCACTCGTCGTAGTCCAATCCGTTCTTCAGCGCGTCGGGAATATTTTTTATCAGCGTGAAGTACGGCTTTTCCATTCTCGATACCGAACTGCTTACCAATTTGACGAGCGGTTGAAAGTCCTTGTCCTCGCTCTTGTAGACGTTCAGCAGATAAAAATTTGGGCTACGCACATCATCACCCATGGCGATTTCTAACTTCCTATACTCGTCCGTCCGCTGAGTAATCAATCTTTTCTCGCCGAGGTATTCGGGAATGCGTTCAGTGTAAAGCGTCAACGCCTGCTGAAGATAATCCTTCTCCAGACACCAGCGGATAACCGCCAAGTCGTCGAGGTCGCGATTGACAATCAGCCCGTGATAGTCTTTGCGAATCCGTTCAATCAGCCGAGCCATCAACATATCCTCAACATCATCGGCAGCGGGCTTGAAATCCCTTACTGCGTCATGAAGATTTATAATTGCCTCGCTGAACTGTCCGTAGTGGCAAAGCTTTATCGCGCCCGCAAAGTTCTTCATCGCCGCCAAAAGATTTTTCAGCGACTCCGAACGCTCCTTGCCCTGATAATATTTTTCCAAAGCATTCACGCTGCCAAAGTTCACGAACTCTTCGACGCCCGCCATAAGCTGGAAAATGTCGTAAATGTTCTTAAGCTCCTCGACGTTTACAATCTTAGTTTCAAAGTCGTAATTCGAGTAAAGGACACTGCCGACGGTCAAGCTACTGTACTCCAAAAGGCGCGTGAGCTCCAGCATAATCAAATTCACGTGCCGCATTCCGCCAGTTAAGTCGACGTGCAAGGCAACTTCCTCGCCCTTAGCAAAGTCTTGAATGAGCCGCGCCATTTCCGTGACGCTCTTGATATTCTCGTCGCCGGTCTTATCCTCGTCGAATTCGTAAGTTGAGGTCTCGACGTTCGGCGCAAATGTTCCAAGCCGCTCAAGGAAGAAGTCCAGATGCGTTTGCGGGTTATCGGCGGCAATCGGACTGCGTACCCTCTTCGACGCGATGATAAAAACTTTGTCTAGGCTGATATTCTTCTTCAGCAGGTAGAGGACGGCTGATTCATTGGTCATCTTGATTGCCTCGCCGCCGATTTTCTCGTAATGTGCCTCGTTAGGCTTCAACGGACTGAGGAACAGGAGCAGAATATTTTTCGCCATAGGAATTCCTCCAAAAGTTTTTGCACGCATTATATTTGGTCGGGCTTTAGTTTTCAATCGGCTTGACGCGTGGCGGGCGGCTTATTAAAATGGGCGCGATGACTTTTAAGGAGGGGATTTTATGGGTGAACTTCAAGCACTGCTTAGCCAAAAAGAGACGCTAGCTGAACAGTTGCGCCGCATCGCTGAGACTTGCGAGGGGCTGGAGAACGAATCAAACGCCGCGCAGGTCGCCTTGCTCAACGAAGAGCAACTCAAGCTGACTGCAACCAAGAACGAGCTTCAAGGGAAGGTCGCCGGGCTTGAAAAGCAGTTGCTCGACCTCAGCCGCAAAATCAATGAGCTGTCGGGTTCGGGCGTCGATAGGATTTTGAACGCTATCAAAAATCAGCGGTGGTTCTTCTTCAAGAACAAGCCAAAAGTTTTAATGGATAGAGACACCGCGCTCCTTTGGGCAAGCCTGCAGTATTTTCCCTACGGCAAGAACAACAACCAGAATACTTATTCCGCCAGTGAAGTTCCAAACTTTATAAACTCGACGAATTCAAATGGCATTGACGGCTATAACGATTGGAGAATTCCGACGCCTTTTGAGCTCTGGAAAATGATTGAAGATAGAACTTTTCCGTTTAAAGAAGGAAGCAATTGGCAGATAAAAGGCTTGTATCCGTGGTGTGTATTCTATAACGGCAACATCAAGTTCAAAGATTTGGATGACAGCGGTGCGCTTACGGATTTAGGTTATAATGACGGTGGAATCATTCCTTGCAGTCATGCAGTCGTGCCAAAGGATTACGAAGAAAACATTTCGCCAGCCAATAAAGTCTACAGCGAGAAAGAAAAACTTTTGATGACGCTGAATGTCTTCGTGACGAACGGACTGGAGCCGATATTCAACGACGCGGCGATAACCGAGCTGTTCAGGCAGATTTATATCGTCAAGCCCGAAGTGCAACGGCAACTTACGGAAATCCAACAGCAAATCGAACGCCTCAACGAAGTCGAGTTAATCTCGCCGAAATTGGATTGGCTCGCGCTGAAAACGAAATTCGACATGGGAGCAAATGCCTCGCCCGTGCGCTACGCCGAGTCGCTGAAGAATTTGACGGAACACTTGCTGGAGAAGTTCGACGACTACACGGCAGAGAAATCCGCGGCACTCGACGAGCTGATAAAACTTTCGCCGCCCAATGAACTCGTCCCCAACGTCAAAAGCGTTCGCGCAGATTTGGTGAGCTTCCACGACGACGCCTTAGACTTAACGGCAACCCTGCTGAAGACAAGCGGCTTGATGAGACTGACGGAACTTGTAGCCGAGACGCGCCCGCCCTTTGAAACGGTGACGGAGCTTTTAACGGAAAAGGTTCGGCAGGTGCTGTTGAAGGTGGAATTCTTCGAGCTTCAGCCAGAGTTCGTGCGGTCAGCGTGTGCGGCTCTCAATCAGAAGTTTGAATTCCGTTCGGAGTACTTGCGGCAGTTCCATATCATCGACCGCGCCGCGCAGAAAGTCCTTGCCAATCTGATTCGATACGTCAAGGCGGGGCATTTGCAAAAGAAGGTCAACGAGACTTTGACGGCGGCGGAGATTGCACTCAACCACTTGCAAAGTTATCGCGAGGAGGTCGCCGGGCTTTATAAGAAGTCTCCAAACGTCAATACGCCCAAGGAAGAAATTGCACTGTGCATTGAGTCGTTGCAAAAGAATTTCGCGGAAGTGGTTTCGCTACTCGACGAGGAAAAGGAACGTCATCGCCTGAAAAATTTGCATCGACCTATCAGCGAAGAGCTTGCCCTCATGAAATGAAAGATAGATTTTGGAACCTCCTGCGATTTGTGGTTTTGTTCGCGGGAGTTTTTTTATGAACATCGCTATCGTAGACGACGAGCAAATAGAATTGGCACTCGCCGAGATTTACATAAAAATATATCCGCCAAAACTAGATATTGAGAAGTGGAGCGTCGTGGCGTGATTTACCTTCTCGTTACGGTCAATGGATAAGGAGCGACATGTTGCTTTGATTTATTCAGCACCCTCTAGCTAAAAGTTGTTGAAAAATTTCAAGGCGTTTGTTACTATCTGGCTCGATTGCATTTTGATATTCTGAAAGGAAAGATTTCTTATGATAGAAGCTGAAAATTTTTGCGATATTCTCGGTGCGGATTTTTACAGCGGCGTTCCAGATTCTCTGCTTAAACCTTTTTGTAATTTCATAATGCGACGCTACGGAATCAATGCTCGGCATCATATTATCGGCGCGAATGAAGGCAACTGCGTTGCAATCGCGGCGGGCTACCATTTGGCGACGGGAAAAGTCCCTGTCGTCTATCTGCAAAACAGCGGCGAAGGAAATATTTTAAATCCTGTAGCGTCGCTCATTGATGAGAAAATATATTCTATCCCGATAATTTTTGTGATTGGCTGGCGAGGTGCTCCTGGCGTTCACGATGAACCCCAACACTTTAGGCAAGGAGAAATCACTTTGCCGCTTTTGGAACTGCTGAACGTTTCCTATTTTGTCGTAGGGAAGGAATCAACGCTTGAAGAAATTTCTTACGCAATGAAATCTTTCCGTGAACGTGCAAAAAGTGGAAAGAGCTCGGCATTTGTCATTCACAAGGGCGCACTCACATTCGAGCGAGAAATAGTTTATAAAAATGATTTTCTCTTGCGCCGTAAAGATGCGATTGAAAAAATCCTTCAAGTGGCAAAGGGTGATTTTATCTTGTCAACGACGGGCAAAATCAGCCGTGAACTTTTTGAGCTCCGCAAGTCTCGCGGTGAAACTCACGACAAAGATTTTTTGACCGTAGGCTCAATGGGGCATTGTTCTTCGATAGTTCTGGGCGCGGCTCTTCAACAGCCGAAGAAAAAATTTTGGTGCCTTGACGGGGACGGCGCAGTTTTGATGCATATGGGAGCAATGGCGACGATTGGAGCTACCAAACCCAAAAATTTAATTCACATCGTCTTGAATAATGCGGCGCATGAATCGGTTGGCGGTCTCCCTACAGTGGCAGATAAAATAAATTTGTCAGCGATTGCCTCGGCATGTGGCTACGAATTTGCAGCAAGCGTCGAATATCCGCAGGAGCTTGAGGAAAAATTATCTGAGCTTAAGGAAAAGAATTGCTTGAGCTTACTGGAAATAAAATGTGCGCTCGGCTCCGAAAAAAATCTCGGTCGACCTAATACAAGTCCTGTAGAAAACAAACTTAACTTTACGAAAGCATTACAGATGGGGGTTCCGAAATGATTTACCAATTCACGATTTATCCGATTGAATGCGTCTATAAAGTTTTATATCTTGCCTTGAGTGAAGCCCTCGATAGCTACGGGCTTGCTCTAGTTTTTTTGTCCGTCGTCACTCACATTTTAATGCGTCCGCTAATGAGTTGGGCAGAAAAATTTCAAGCCGACGAAAAAAATATTCAATCTGTGCTGGCTCCGCAACTGGCTGAGATAAAAGAGAATTTCAGCGGCGCGGAACAGCATAAAAAAATCCAAAGGCTTTACAAACGATATGCTTATCACCCAGTATTGGCAATTCGTTCGGCGGCAGGAATAATTTTACAGTTGCCGTTTTTAATGGCGGCATATTTCATGCTGGACAGCCTGACGAACATCATCGGAGAATCTTGGTGGATAATTCCCGATTTGTCTGAGCCAGATGAACTTTTGGGCGGCGTGAATCTCCTACCGATTTTAATGACGGCAATAAATTTAGTCGGAGCATTTTCTGTTAAAGATTTTTCACGGAGAGACAAAGTTCAAGCGGCGGTCGTTGCAATTTTGTTTTTGATACTGCTTTACGATGCTCCGTCGGCACTTTTGATTTATTGGACGTGCAACAATTTATGGACGACCCTTGCAATTTTGTTTGGCTCCTTCGTTCCGAAAAGTTTTTTATCAGCTCAAGCGCGACTCAAGAAATTTTTATCGTCTGAGCTTATTCCTTTGGGCTTTTCGCTGACGCTTTGTATTCTCATTCCGCTCGATATTTATCTGACGAACTCCGAAGAAATTTGGTTTTCCGCCAAAGACATTTTGCCATACACAATTCTTGGCGCGGCTTTGAGCTTTATTTTGATTTGTATCGTTGAGAAGTTTTTGTCCTCAAAAGTTCGGAAACATTTTCAAGCAACGCTTTTCGGGCTGACGCTTGGATTTTTCATGCAAAGTTATCTTCTCAACCCGAATTACAGACTTGTAGATTTGGTTCAAACCAATTGGGAAAATTATGCGACAGAAAACTTGTTGAATCTTGTTATATGGGCGTATTTCTTGTTGGTGCTGATTTATTTCTTGAAAAAACATTCGGCTGAAAAAATCCTAAGCGCAGGAAAAACTATCTGCTTGATACTCGTTGCGGTTCAAATTTTTTCGTTATGCTATGTCGAGGCGAATCACTCTTCCAACAAACGCGACTATAATGTTTTAACGACGGCAAATCTTCTAAACGTATCCTCCAAGGAAAATATTATCGTGCTGATTTTGGATGCGTTCGACGAGCGCGTTTTTGCGGAAATCAATCAAAAGGAGCCAGAGCTTGTTTCTCAGCTCGACGGTTTCACATTTTATCCCGATGCGCTGTCAATTTTCGGTGCAACAGATTGGTCAATGCCGCAGATGTTAACGGGTAAAGCGTGGGACAATTCTCAAGCTTATTCTGATTACGTTCAAGAGGCGTGGGATTCTTCCAAACGATTTTATGACATTTTACGCGAGCACAATTACGACGTTTCCGTTTACACAGGATTTCATTATGTTGCCAAAAATGCACCAGTGGATAACTTACTTAACCAAGAAAAATCTTTGAGCGTAAATCGCTACACATTAATTGCGCTTGCTAAGCTGACTCTGTTCCGCTGTTTGCCGAATTATCTTAAACAAAATTTTGCCATTGAAAGTGCCGAGCTTTGGCGGCAAGAAGAAATCGCGGGGAAAATTCAACCTTATTCCCTTAGTAACTTTACTTTTTATTCTCAACTGCAAAAGGGATTGGCTCTTCTCGACAATAAAAATTCTTTTCGATGGTATCATATTGATGGAGCACATTTTCCGTTTAACATGACGCGCGATATTAAGCCGATTCCTGATGGCGAAGAAACTACGCGATACGAACAATCTGTCGGGGCGTTAAAAATCGCTTTGACTTATTTGCAGCAGATGAAACAGCTGAACATTTACGACAACGCTACAATTTTAATCTTGTCCGACCATGGGGCTCATGATTTGATATTTGATGAAATCAAGCCATTGCCCTTAGTTTTGGTCAAACAACCGAATGAACACGGCGCGTTGAAAGTTTCCGAAAATCCAATCTCGTACTCTCAACTGCAAGCGACAATTTTGAAAAGATTTCCCGAAGGAACAGAATTCGGAGAAGACGTTTCTGAGCGTTTAACACAAAGCAGATTTTTTAGATTGGTGAGTTATACATCCGATCACACAATGAAAGAATATGTTGTCGCGCCGCAAGCACAGGACAATTCTTCTTGGCATGAAGCGAGAATTTTATCTCGTGAAAATACCGGCGACGAAGTTTATAAATTGGGAACGGTGTTAACAAACAAAAATGTGATACCATACATGACAAACGGCTGGCGACATTGGCCAGATAATCGCTGTTTCCTTACAAACGGTGTGAAATCTGAACTGATGTTTAACATAAGAAATCTTAAGCATGACGAGAATTTGCGATTAACATTCTCTGCTTGTCAGAATCATTTGCTCGAAACAGATTTTAAACAAGTGGATCTTTACGTTAATGACATCTTTGTCACAACGTGGGAAATAGATAAAATTAAGAAAATATATTCAGCGATAATTCTTCGCGATTTGCTTGACGACAGTAAATTAAAATTGAGTTTTAGGATTGACGACCCGAAAATATGGTTTAGCCGAGGACATTATATTTACGATACAATATGCTTTTTTGGACTTGTTATAGATTATGACAAATAAGGAGGCTGTCGCCTTGAAGGAGTTCATTTATTTAATTTTCATTTGGTGGTTCTTCATGCCCTCGATTGCGTGCGCATATCTTGACCCTGGTTCGGGCAACGCGTTAATTTACATGGTGTTGAGTTTTTTCGGCGCAGTTGTTTTCTCGCTGAAGAGTCTTTTTTACAGGCTCATCGGCAAAAAAGATTTACTCGAAAACGAACAGGCTTTGAAGGCGAATCAAAACAACATAGTAATTTTCAACGAGGGAAAAATGTATTGGAACACCTTCCGCCCGATTGTGGAAGCTCTGCTCAAGAAGAAGGCGATTTTTTCCTATTACACCATGGATATTCACGACCCTTGCTTGAGGATGGACGAACCGAATATGAATAATTGCTATATCGGCAACGGCACGCGAGCCTTTGCAAAAATCAGCAATCTAAAAGCAGATGTCGTTATTTCGACGACGCCGAACATTGGCACTGAAGGCTATCCTATCGCACGCTCGAAGTCTATAAAAAAACTCGTGCATGTCTTCCATATCTTTGGAGACTTGTCTACTTATCATCGCGGCTCTCTTGATAATTATGATGCAGTTATGCTCGTGGGGGAATTTGAAAAACCAATCATTCGTAAGCTGGAGAATCTACGCGGTTTACCTCCAAAGGAACTGTATGAAGCGGGATTGCCTTATCTTGACGTGTTGGAAGAAAAAAAGAACTGTGCGCCGGAACGAGTCGAAGTATCTTCTGATGTCAAAACGATTTTGATTGCACCGTCTTGGGGCAAGAAGAGTTGCTTATATCAATACGGCAGTCGGTTTATTTCATTGCTGGCAAAAGAGAGATTTCATATCATAATTCGTCCTCATCCTCAGTCGCTCAAGGTAGAACCTGATTTGCTTGAGAAGATAAAAAGCGAGTTGGATTCTTTTAAAAATGTTGAATGGGATTTTGAAATAGACGCTTCAGAATCAATGCAACGAGCAAACATTTTAATTTCGGACACGTCTGGGATTCGCATAGATTTTATCTTACTTTACCAAAAGCCAATAATCACACTCGAAATACCCTCAGAAAACATGACGGACTTTGAACTGACAGACTTAGGAGAATCATGGACTAATCAAAAACTGAGACAGTTGGGACATACGCTGGGAAAAGATAACATTGAAGAGCTTCCGAAAATTGTACATGAAACCCTGATAACAAAAGCTTCGGAAGAAATTATTGCTTTTCGTGACAACAATGTTTACAATTACAAGCGTTCTGGCGAAGTCATTGCCAAATATCTAATTGAAAACGGGCGGCACTTGAAACAGTCGTCATAAAAAAGGAGGCTTGCCATGGAAAAAATTGTTTACGCATGTTTTAGTACGGATATAATTCACGAAGGGCACTTAAATATTATCCGTGAGGCAAAAAAGTTAGGACGCGTGATTGCTGGCGTAATGAGCGATGCCGCTATGATAAGCTATTATCGCTTTCCAACGAAAACTTTTTCGGAACGTCGCGAAATGATTGCTACAATAGAAGGCGTTTCCGAAACTGTCGTTCAGGAAGAGGTCTCTTATTCTAAAGTTATTGAAAAAATTCGCCCGGATTTTGTAATTCATGGCGACCGGTGGAATACGGGTCCTTGGTACAACATTCGAAAAGAATTAATTGACTTGCTTGAGACTTACGGCGGGAAACTAGTTGAAGTTCCTTATACCATTAGTCAAGAAGCCATAAAAAGCGATCGTAGAATTATTGCAAAATTGATGATGCCAGAGTTTAGACGTAAGAGACTTAGACAATTACTAAATTTGGTCATGCCAGTATCCTCCACCCCGTTCCTGCCAGTGATAAAAGCAATGGAGGTTCATAGCGGACTCACCGGATTAATTGTTGAAAAGACCATCGTTGAAAAAGACAATCGCTTTTATCAGTTCGATGCAATGTGGATTTCCAGTCTTTGCGATTCTCTCAACAAGGGTAAGCCGGATATTGAATTGGTAGATATGACTTCACGTTTTCGTACAATTGAAGACATAATGGAAGTTACAACGAAACCAATAATCATGGACGGCGACACTGGTGGCTTAATAGAGCATTTTGTGTATAACGTTCGGACGATGGAGAGGCTAGGAATTTCTGCCGTTATCGTTGAAGACAAAATGGGGCTGAAAAGAAATTCTCTGCTCGGCAACGAAGTTGAACAGACCCAAGCTCCCATTCAAGATTTTTGCAAAAAAATAAACGCCGCTAAAAATGTTTTACTCACTGATGATTTTATGATTATTGCCCGTATTGAAAGCTTGATTCTTGAAAAAGGATTGAACGATGCATTAATTAGGGCTTTTGCTTATGTAGAGGCAGGCGCGGACGCCATTATGATTCATTCTCGTAAAAAAGTGCCCGATGAGATTTTTGCTTTTTGCGATGCCTTCAGATTACAAAATAAGATTACGCCGCTAGTTGCAGTTCCAACTACTTTTAATGAAGTTACAGAAGACGAACTCGCGGCGCACGGAGTCAATATTGTTATCTATGCCAATCAGCTGACAAGAATTGCTTTTCCAGCAATGCAACACGTGGTTGAAAACATTTTGATGAGTCATCGTGCCAAAGAAATTGACAGCGAACTCATGCCGATAAAAGAAGTTCTTACTCTCATTGATGAATTTTAGGAGATGGTAGCATGAATTTACAAGAACGAGTAGCTTTGAAAAAAGCAAATCGAGCCGACCTTTATTGCTTAGAGCCCCCCTTTCCGTATACAAATTTTTTAATCGAAACTTCTAATGCTTGTAATCACAGCTGTATTTTTTGTGCCCATCAAAAAATGAAACGCAAAGTCGGCAAAATCGATACAAATTTTTTATACGATATACTTCAGCAAGCGTACGATTTGGGAACACGTGAGGTCGGTTTTTACGCTACCGGCGAGCCGTTTCTTGTCAAAGAATTGCCGGATTACATTCGCCGCGCCAAAGAAATTGGTTACGACTATGTCTATTTAACCTCAAACGGCTCTTTGGCTACTCCTGAACGTATTCGCTCCGTTATCGACGCAGGTTTGGATAGCATTAAATTTTCTATCAATGCTCCCGAACGCAGAATGTACGAGTTTATTCATGGCAAAGATGATTTTGATAAGGTTTTTGAACATCTGCGTTACTTAAACGAGTACAAAAATACTACTGGCAAAAAGTACAAAATTTTCATCACAGGAATACTGACACGTTTCACCGAGTCCATGAAAGACAAGTATTTTGAAACCTTTGGTAATTTGGCGGATGAAATCGTTTTTAAATACGTCTACAATCAAGGCGGATACATGCCGGAAATTGAAGATTTACTCAAATGTTTCACTGACAATGAAACTCGTCGGCGTTGTAATTTGCCCTTCGACGCAATCTCCGTGACATACGAGGGTTATCTTTCGGTTGAGAATGCCGATTTTGAGAATATGCTGATTGTCGGCAATCTGAATGAAATATCTCTCAAAGACGCTTGGTATGGTTCAAAGATGAAAGAGCTTCGTCAAAAATTTATCGACGACAAATTGGACGGCACCATTTGCGATGGTTGCGTTCATCATAAAAAACTTCCCGCTCGACCGATTATGCCGCAATATGCCACTGAAAACACAGATATTTTTTCTGATGAAAAAGTTCGCCGTAGAATTAAACAACACGAAGATTTATTAAAAGAATTTGGAGTGTGGTATGAAAATGTCTGACACGGAAAATAAAAAGGTATATGTGCCAATGGCGGCAGATTTAATTCATCCAGGACACATCAACATAATAAAAATAGCCGCTTCACTTGGCAAAGTCACAGTCGGGCTTTTTACCGACGAGGCAATTTGCAGTTATAAATCGCCACCTTATATGAATTACGATATGCGGAAAATTGTCGTAGAAAATATTAAGGGCGTTGATAACGTCATTCCTCAATACACTAAAGATTACGAAGAAAATTTGCGCCGACTAAAACCAGATTATATGGTACACGGCACAGATTGGCGCAAAGGACCTCTAGCAATTGTCCGTGAAAAAGCTATTGCGATTTTGGCAGAGTGGGGCGGCAAGATTGTAGAGCCAGAATACACTCAGGGAATTTCTTCATCAGAACTTAAAAACAAATTGCGCGGAGGCTCTAAATGAATGTTGAGGACTTTATAAATGTGATTCATTCAGAGTTTTATGTTGGCGTACCTGATTCTTTTCTGAGTCCGCTTTGTGACTATCTTGTTTTGACACGGCGAGCGTTTACCAAATGGGCACGAGCTAAGAAATCACCGGTCGCTACATCAAAGACTTCGGGCTTGACCGTGATGAAATTGTCGTGTCTACAAAGGTGAATTTTGAAATGCATCCAGAACGATCGAACGGCGGCGGCACGTCCCGTAAGAACGTCATAGCGTAGATTGACCACAGCTTGAAGTGTCTGCAACTTGATTATGTCGACGTGTATCAGATTCACCGCCTCGACCCGTTCGAAGCCTTGCACGACGTGGTTAAGTCCGGCAAGGCGCGTTATATCGGCGCGTCGACAATTTTCGCTTGGCAACTGGAACGACTGCAGAACATCGCAGAGCGTCACGGCTGGACAAAGTTCGTGTCGCTTCAACCGCAGTATAATTTGATTTATCGTGAAGAAGAACGCGAAATAATGCCGCTGTGTATGGATAGGAAAATGGCGGTAGTACCGTGGAGTCCGTTGGCGGGCGGACGTTGTGCGCACCCTTGGGGCACTAATACCGCTCGCAATGCGATTGACGAAGTGTCGCCGATGGTTTGGAGCAAAACTGATGACGTTGATAAAGTCGTTGTCGATAACCTGGAGCAGGTCGCAAAGGAAATTGGTTACTCAATGGCGCAAACGTCGTTGGCGTGGATGTTTAGCAAACCGTTCATCACCGCGCCGATTGTCGGGACGACTTCGGTTAAGCATATCGAAGAGGCAGTCTCCGCGCTCGACATCAAGCTTGACGTTGGAACGATTACGCGGCTTGAGGCACCGTACGTGCCGCACATCAAAACGGGAGCATTCTGATGAAGAAAATTTTTTTACTCCTGATGATGATTCTGACGGTAAGCGGTTGCGGCGGGTCTGAAGAAAAAAGTTCCGCTGAACCTGCCAAAGTTGCTAAAGTTCAAACGTCCGACAAAAAAATTTTGGTCGTGTACTTTTCGCGCACGGGTGAGGAATATAACGTTGGCAAAATCACGAAGGGCAACACCGCCATTGTCGCTGAGTACATTGCGCAAAAAACTGTCGCGGATATGTTCGAGATTAAACCCGCGACGCCTTATCCCGATGAGTACGAAGCTTGCACGGAACTTGCCAAGCGTGAACTTGAATCAAACGCACGACCTGCGCTTGCGAAAAATATCGATAACCTTGCGCAGTACGATACGATTATTCTTGGTTATCCGATTTGGTGGTCGGCGTTGCCGCGAGTGGTGATGACATTCCTTGAAACCAACGACTTGAGCGACAAGACGATTATCCCGTTTTGTACGCATGGCGGTAGTGGGCTTGCCGGAACTGAACGAGAGATTGCTGACGTTTGCCCGAACGCAAAAATTTTGTCGGGCTTAGCAGTCGTCGGGAAGGACGCGCAAAATGATTTTCCGACCGTCCAAAAAGACGTTGACGCTTGGTTGAAAGGTTTGGGCTATTGATTGGAGCGACATAGATGAAGAAAAAGTTATTGGCAGGACTAGCGGCAGGATTGATTGCGCTCGGTTCGTTCAGCATAGTTGACGCGGCAAAGCCTATTGTGATTCAAGAGCAAGGCTCCTTCACTGTGGGCGGCACATATAAAGAACGTCCCGGAAAATTTTCGCAAGAAAACTTCGTGGCGGAGGACGGGCAACGAGCTTACGGTGATTTTGCTTATGTAGAATATCAAATTCCCGTCAAAGCTAAAAAGTTGCCGCTGATTTTTCAGCACGGCGGCGCACAGTCGAAACGCACTTGGGAATCCGGACCCGATGGTCGAGAAGGCTTTAATACCATGTTCGTGCGTGCCGGCTATTCGGTTTATTTGATTGACCAGCCCAGAAGCGGCGAGGCTAATCTCTCCACAGAAGCAGTAACACCCGATACACCTTGGGCAAGCAATCCAATGTACGGCGATAAGACTCTTTATGTGCTGTCTCGTATAGGTCATTACGACGCGACGGGCAATCCCGTTCCCAATGCGCAGTTCCCTGAAGGCGAAAAAAATTATCAAGCATTTCAGCAGAGTTGGACGATTTGCTCCGATCCTTTGGATAATGATTTGAACGCCGAAGTTCTTGCCGAGTTGGTCAATCAGCAAAAAGACGGCGCGATTTTAATTACACACAGCATGGGCGGTACTATCGGCTGGCGCACAGCTATCCGCACGAATAAGGTATGGGGCACCGAATTCGCTATGGCTGAGCAATTTGTCGCGGCAATCAACCGACATGGCGGCGACGCAACACTTGTACACTTGCCGAAAATCGGAATCAAAGGAAATTCGCATTTTCTTATGCAAGAACAGAACAACGAAGAGATTATGAAGCTGGCACTCGCCTGGTTGAAATCGAAAGGTCTGGACAAATGAACGTATTTGAAAAATTGCGGGCGGGGCAAAGTTTCCACGTTCGCGACGCATGAAGGTAGCGGCTTGGGTTCAAGTGTCAAATACATAAAAAAATTGCCCGAAGGCTGAAGTTATGGACGGACTTGCGATTCATGGCGCAGAGGCGACTCAAGAAGCCGTGCAAGTCGAACGCTGGCTTAAAGGTAAAGTCTAAGAACAGGTGTTCATAAAGGGTAAAAAGTGATATAGTAAGTGTATTATGAGAAAAAATACGAAACAGATTTAACGGATGAACAATGGGAAGTGATTGCGCCTTTGTTCGTCAACATGCGAAAACGCAAATGGGAAAAGCGCGAATTGGTCAATGCGGTG
>JAFWWC010000004.1 GCA_017518105.1 Selenomonadaceae bacterium | reverse complement strand
TACGTGGTCTATGTGGTGGCATTGGGCACCCGCCGAGGCAAGGATAGTAGTATCGGAAATGGGCGAGGCATGGTCGCCGCCGACTGAACCCGCCAATATCGCCGCCACGCAGATAACCAACAAGTTAGACGCCACATCAGCCGGGAGATTGACCAGAACGGAAATTGCAATCGGAATCAAAATGCCGAACGTCCCCCAGCTCGTACCAGTCGCGAAAGCCAACGCCATTGACACGACGAAGAAAATCACCGGCAGGAACATTGCAAGCGAGGCATTCTCTTGGACAATGCCGCCGACGTAGCCGCCCAAATTCAAATAGCTATCAGAACAAATGCCGGACAACGTCCACGCTAAGCACAGGATAAAAATCGCGGGCACCATTGCTTTAAAGCCTTGGGAATAGCATTCGCAGTATTCGCTGAAGTTGATGACCTTGCGCGGCAGATAAAGAGCCGAGATAAAAATCAACGCGATAAACGAACCGAGAGCCAAAGCCTTGGAGGCGTCGCAGTCGGCGAAGGCGTCCGAAATCGTCTTGCCCTCGTGAATGCCGCCCGTGTAAAGCATGCCATAGATACAGACACTAATAAGGACGATAAGCGGCAAAATCAGGTCGATAATCTTTCCTTGCCCGCCGGTAGATTGTTCTTCTGAGACGGCGTCTTTGTATTCGTCGGGGATTTCAAAATGCTCATTGTTCTTGCGAACCTCCGCGCCCATTGTCGCGAAGTCTCTGCCAGTCGTGATGATGAACACCATAAAAATCATCGTCAGGATAGCGTAGAGGTTAAAAGGAATCGTCTGCAGGAAAAGTAAGAAGCCGTCGACGAGAGAGCCTTCAGGCAGGGACGAGCCGACAGCCGCCGCCCAACTCGACACGGGAGCAATTATACAGACAGGAGCCGCCGTCGAGTCGATGACGTAAGCGAGCTTTGCGCGGCAAATTTTAAACTTGTCAGTGACGGGTCGCATAATCGTTCCGACAGTCAGGCAGTTGAAGTAGTCGTCGATGAATATCAACATGCCGAGGAACGCCGTTAAGCCGAGGGCAGAACGCTTGCCGGAGATGACTGAACGCGCCCATTCCCCGTAAGCCTTCGTCGCGCCCGATTTGCTGATTATCGCAACCAAGATACCCAAGATGACGAGGAAAACTAGAATGTTGACGTTGCCGCCGACCTTGCCTTCCATAATCTCAAAGAACGTCACGATTGATTCTAGGAAGTTGCCGCCCGTGAAGAGCATTGCGCCCAAGAAGATACCGACTATCAGCGACGTGTAAACTTCCTTCGTAGCAAGCGCGAGGATTATCGTGATAATCGGCGGCAGCATTGACAACGCAGAACTTTCCATTAGCTAAAATGCCTCCTCAAGTAAATTTTTTTATGCCGCGCCGATTATAGCAGGTATTGCCCACTAGCGCAAAAGATTTTATCCGCTGTACAAGCCGCCCGCGATTAGTTATTATGCACGCGGTGATTGATTGATGAATTCCTTTTTGATTGGGTTGCAGTTCTTGACGCGGATATTTGTCGTCAAGCAGACTGTATGGACGGAAGAGAGCTTCGGCGAGTCGGTGAAATATTTTCCGGCGGTCGGGGCGGTGCTCGGCTTAATATGTTCGGGCGTCGTCGGGGCAGTGAATCAACTGTGCTTGCCGACGTTGTCGGGGGCGGTTGGCTTTGCGGCTTTGATAGTCTTGACGGGCGGCATTCATTGCGATGGGCTAATGGATTCGGTGGACGGATTGTTTTCGGGTCGCGAGCGGGAAAAAATTTTGCTTATCATGAAGGACAGTCGGGCAGGGTCATTCGGAGTGGTCGCAATGATTTTGGTTGCGGCGTTGGAGGTCTCGACGCTAACTGAACTTGCGCGGCTGTCGACGTGGTGGCTGTGCACGGCGATTTACTCCGCCCCGATAATCGCCCGGCTGATGATGGTCGTGACGATTGGCGCATTCCCCTACGCTAGACCCGACGGCATGGGCAAAGCCTTCGCAAAGTTCACGACGCGGCGGACGATACTTTTTGCGGCGGGCGAGACGTTATTACTATTGCTACCGCTCGTCGTCGTCAGCGAAATGTTTTTCCTAAGTGCGGTGGCGGCGGGTGTTCTTGCGTTAATCGTGGCGTGGAGGTTCGCCTCGTTCGCTGTGGAAAAAATCGGCGGCGTCACAGGAGACATCTACGGCGCAGTCACGACGCTAGCTGAATTGTCCGCGCTGATAACTTTCTTGCTTATGGCGGCGGCTCTGCGATGAAGATTACCGTTAAAATGCGGGGTACGTGCGGCGAGTTGGCTCAAGGATTTTATCGCGGCGAACCCGTGCTGATTACTTGCCCGATTGAAAAATTTTCAACCGCTATCGTGTCTGATGAGTTCGCGGGCGTCTTTGATCTCGGTTCAAAGTCGCAGGCAATCCTCGATAAGGTTTGCGGCGGGCGTGAATTCAAATTCGGCTTGCGGCTGACCTCGGAACTTCCACGCGGCAAAGGTATGGCGTCGTCGTCTGCTGATATGGCGGCAGTCGCTCAAGCCGTCGCGTTGTCATTGGGCAGGAGACTTTCGCCCAACGAACTCGGCAAGCTCTGCGCGTCAATCGAACCGACCGACGGCATTTTTTATCCGGGCGTCGTCGCGATGAATCCTCTGACTGGTCGGCTGATAAAAAGCATTCGGGCGCAGGAACTATTTCAAGTGGCGGTCTTCGATTACGGCGGCGAAGTCGACACCCTCAAGCTTAATCGCCGCAGTGATTTTGAATTCCCCACGCTAGCCGACGAGATTGACTTCACGCTGACTGAACGCTCCGCCCTTGCCAACCAAAGCATTTTGCCTAAACGTGGACTCGAAGACCTAATGACCTTTGCAAGGGACTTGGGAGCCGTTGCAGTCAATGTCGCGCACTCCGGAACCGTCGCGGGGATTTTTTTTCGTGCAGACGATTCATACGCCGCTAAGAAGGTTGCCGCCGTCCGAAGGCGTTTCGACTTCCTAGACTTCATGACGTTGACGCGCCTCGCCGTTTAAATCTATAATGGCGGAAAACTTTTAGGCGGTGATGTGTTGAAGAAAAATTTTTTATCGGGAGTGATTGTCGCAAGTCTTTTGCTTATTGGTTGCAGTAAAGAGGATACTCAAGCCCCTAAGCCGCCGCTCGTCAAAGTTCAGCAAGTCGAAGCCGCCAACGCCGCACAGGAAGAAAATTATTCAGGCGTGGTGCGTGGTCGATACGAGACGAACTTATCATTTCAAGTCGGCGGCAAGATTATTTCTCGCGACGTGCAGACCGGCTCACGAGTTCGGGCGGGCGATGTCCTCATGACGCTTGACCCTAAAGATATTGTCGAACAGGCAAGGAGCGCGGAAGCCCAAGTTGCCTCCACGCGTGCGCAACTACAACTGGCAAAGGCTAACCTCGACCGCTACGCCGAACTGTTCAAATCAGAAGCGATTGCCGCCGCCGTCCTAGACCAATACCAAACCCAATACGACGCCGCACAAGCCGCTTACGATGCCGCCGTTGCTCAGGCTCAGCAAACCCGCAACGCTTTGGACTACACGACGCTAACTGCCAATGCCGACGGTGTCATCTCGGATATTCAAGCGGAAGTCGGGCAAGTCGTCGCGGCGGGGCAAAGTGTCTTGACGCTCGTCCAGGCTGGTGAGCTTGAAGTCGTAGCCAGCATTCCCGAAAACAAAATCTCCGCCGTTCAGATTGGTCAGCGCGTGTCGATAACGTTCTGGGCTACGGGCAATGAGATAACGGGCACTGTCCGCGAGATTGCTCCTATGGCTGATTCGGCGGCGCGGACGTTCACCGTTAAGATTTCGATTCCCGACACAAGCAATATTCAGCTCGGCATGACGGCTAATGTTATCACGCGGGAGACTTCAGCAAGCGCGATTGTCCTTCCGATGACTGCGATTTATCAGACGGGCGACGCGGCGCAAGTTTGGATTGTCGAGGGAGGCAAAGTCATGCTTAAGGCGGTCGAAGTCACTGCCTTTGACGATAATTCCGTTCAAGTGCGCGGGCTAAAGGCTGGCGATGTTGTCGTTGTGGCGGGCGTCAATAAACTCCGCGACGGACAGGAAGTCAGGACTGGTGCGCAATGAGAAACTTAACGGAGCTTTCCTTAAACAATCGCCCGCTCGTCTGGTACTTCATAATCGTTGCGTTCGTCGGCGGGATTTTTTCTTACTTCAGCCTAGGACGCATGGAAGACCCAAAGTTCGTTATCCGTGAAATGATTGTCGCGGCGTATTGGCCTGGGGCGACGGCTAATGAAATGCAGGAGCAAGTCACTGATAAGCTAGAGAAGAAATTGCAGGACATTCCGAACCTAGACAACCTAAGGAGCGAGACGCGACCGGAGGCGACGGTGATTTACATTAAGCTTGATGACGAGCTTGCCACTAATCAAATCCGTCCTATGTGGCGCGACGTGCGAAACTACTGCGCGGACATCAAAGGCGACTTGCCCGAAGGTGTCATGGGACCTTTCTTTAATGATACTTATGATGAAGTCTTCGGCTCGGTCTACGCTTTGACGGGCGACGGCTTCAGCTATGAAGAGCTTAGACGATACGCTGAGGAGATTCGCCGTCTGCTATTAAGTGTCGACGACGTTAAGAAGATTGAACTTGTCGGCGAACAGTCGGAGATTGTTTACGTCGAGATTGAGCAAACCAAGCTTGCGGAACTCGGCATAAGCCCGCAAGTCATATCGGACACGCTAGCCGCGCAAAATGTTATGACACCCGCCGGCATGGTCGAGACTTCAAGCGACAACGTTTATCTGCGTGTAAGTGGAATCTTCGACGACGTGGAGGCGATAAAAAATCTGCCACTCAACGCGGAGGGCAGA
Source organism: Selenomonadaceae bacterium (assembly GCA_017518105.1). GTDB lineage: Bacteria > Bacillota > Negativicutes > Selenomonadales > Selenomonadaceae > Quinella. The sequence continues at coordinate 44,994 of JAFWWC010000004.1, read as the reverse complement.
ATCATTCGGCTAGGGGACATTGCAACGATTGAGCGGCGATTCATTGACCCGCCCGAACCGAAAATGTTCTTTGACGGCAAGGCAGCGATTGGAATTGCAGTTGCCATGAATGACGGCGGGAATATCTTAAGGCTTGGCGAAGACCTCGACATAATGGAAGAGCGGATACAATCGGAACTACCTTTAGGCATGGAACTTCATCAGGTGAGCGACCAACCGCAAGTTGTGGAAAAATCCATCGGCGAATTCGTCGAGACTTTGATACTTGCAATCGTGATTGTCCTTGCCGTGAGCTTTGCAAGTTTAGGATTGCGGACGGGACTAGTCGTTGCTGGTTGTATACCGCTTGTCTTGGCGGGGACGTTCTGTGTTATGTACGCGCTGGGCATTGACCTGCATAAAGTTTCGCTCGGCTCGTTGATAATCGCGCTGGGACTCCTCGTCGACGATGCTATTATTGCGGTTGAGATGATGAGCGTCCAACTTGAACGCGGGCTTAGTCGATTCGATGCAGCGTGTCATGCCTTCAACGTGACAGCTAAACCAATGCTGACGGGCACGCTGATAACTTGCGCGGGTTTTATCCCAGTTGCGTTTGCTAAGGGCATTGCAAGCGAATTCTGCCGCGATATGTTCTGGGTCGTGAGTATCGCGCTTATGCTGTCGTGGATAGTGTCAGTCATGGTCGCGCCGCTGTTCGGCTATCACATCATCAAGACGGAAAAGAAATCGGACGCGGAACTTTACAACAGCCGCTTTTATAAAGTCTTCCGCCGTGTGCTTGAAACTTTTTTACGGAATAAAATTTTAGTGCTTAGCGGGACAATCGGAGCGTTCGCGGCGACAATCTTTGTAGCGGACTTGGTGCAACAGGATTTCTTCCCTCCGTCGATTCGTCCAGAAATTTTAATCGAACTCCACTTGCCCGAAGGCTCATCAATGGCGGCGACTCAAAAGGAGGCTGAACGCTTTGCAAAGTTCCTAGAGACCAAACGGGACGCGCTGAAGAATTACGCTTACTACGTCGGGCAGGATACGCCGCGTTTCGTGCTGACCATTTCCCCAGGTGATGACGCTGATAATATGGCTAAGTTCGTCGTCACGGCTAACGAGGACACCCGCGACGAGTTGATTGCGATGATTGACGCGGAGCTTGAGGACAACTTTCCTTTGGTGCGTGCGAATATCCAACTGATTCAGACGGGACCGCCCGCCGACTATCCGATTATGCTACGCGTCTCCGGCACCGATATTGATAAAGTCCAATCCCTCGCCGAGAAAGTCGCCGACCGTGTTGCTCAAGACCCGAACGCTACGAACATTCACCTTGACTGGCAAGAGAAATCTAAGGTTGTGCGCATTGACCTCGACCAAGATAAGTTGCGGGCGTTGGGTGTCACTAGTCAGGCGGTTAAGTCTATGCTTTACACTGAGATAACTGGCGCAAAGGCTTCGGAGTTCTACACGGGCGACAGAACGATTGACATTGATTTGCGGCTGGCGGCGGCGGACAGGAATAATCTTGCGGCGTTGAAGTCGTTGCCTATCTACCTCGGCGCGGCGGGCTACGTTCCCCTTGAGCAGATAGCTAAGCTCTCCTACGATGCGGAATACGGATTGATTAAGCGACGCGACCTCAAGCCGACTGTCACGGTGCAAGCAAACATTTTATCGGGCACGGCTAACGACGCGGCAACTAAAGCATTGGCGGCGACGGCGGACTTAAGGAAAGATTTACCGCTAGGCTATTCAATCAAACCGGGCGGAGACCTCGAAAAGTCCGATGAATCGACGGGGCAGTTGCTTTCAATGTTGCCGCTAGTCGTCTTCGTCATCATGACTTTGCTAATGTTCCAACTCAATGACGCAAAGGCGATGGTCTTGACGCTTTTGACTGCGCCGCTCGGTTTAATCGGAGTCGTCTTCGCGCTGATAATCCTAGCTAAGCCGCTGGGGTTCGTGGCGGAGCTGGGAGTAATAGCCTTGTCGGGCATGATAATCCGCAACTCCGTAATACTAATCGACCAGATACAACAGCACTTGCGGGCGGGCGAGGCTCCCTTCGACGCGATAATTGATTCAGCGATATTGCGTTTCCGTCCGATAATGCTGACGGCGGCGGCGGCGATACTCGGAATGCTCCCGCTAATGGTTAGTGTCTTCTGGGGGCCAATGGCAGTTGTAATCGCGGGCGGGTTGCTCATCGCCACGGTCTTAACGCTACTTGTCTTGCCCGTCATGTATGCAAGCGTTTACTTTTCCGATATAGAAATTTGACAGCAGAAAATTTTTTTGCTAAAGTTTGTAACGAAGTAGGGACTCCAACGTATAAGGAACAGAAAGAAAAACAGAGCCGCAAGGGACAAGCTGAATCGACAGCACAGCCGAATAAAATTCTAACTAAATCAAAGGAGACTGATAACAATGGCAAAGGAAATCTTGAAGGACGAAATCTTGAAGGACGAGGAACTCGAGCAGGTCGCAGGCGGCAATCGCGACGAACTGGCACTCGACACGCAACTGTTCAACACACTTGGCAATAGAATGCCGGCGTATGATAAGTACGACATCACCAACACGAACGTCAACGGAATTGCGGGAAGAGTTTCTGCGTTGTGGAGTCAAGCGGGCATCCAAGTGAAGTACAACGACAGCGGAGCGAGCAACTATTACGTCAACGGTCAGTGGATTTCTCGCAACCAGGCAATCGATACTTTGGTGAATAATCTTGGTTATCATGATATCGACACCACCCCGTTCAAGATTTAAACGAAGCATACGGTAACCACCATTCAACAAACAAAAGCCCTTCGGCGGACAGTCGGAGGGCTTTTACTTTCTCTTCCCTATGCATTGAGATTGGGCGGTTTATTTTCGGTCGCGAATGTGATAAAATCCGAGCACAACAAAGCAAAGGAGAGGTTAGGCAGTGGAAATTAAAAATCCGAGCGTGTTTGAGGTAGGCAAGCCGTTGCCGGAGCAGTTCAGCAAGTATTTCATCGGGCAGGCGTATTTGAATCCGCTAACGAAGACGGGCGGGGCGATTGCGAACGTGACTTTTTCGCCTGGCTGCAGAAATAATTGGCACGTGCACCACAAAGGCGGGCAAATTTTGCTGGTGACGGGCGGACGCGGCTGGTATCAAGAGTGGGGCAAGGCTCCGCAAGCGTTAAAGCCCGGCAACGTGGTAAATATTGCGCCGGAAGTCAAACATTGGCACGGGGCGGCGGCTGACAGTTGGTTTTCGCATTTGGCGGTTGAAATTCCCGCTGAAAATTCTTCAAACGAGTGGTTAGAGCCGGTCGACGACGAGCAATACTCCAAATTGCAATAAAAAAACGCCCGAAGGCGTGATTTTAAATCTTAACGTAACCAGAACTGACTTCTAGGATTTTAATCGCGAAGACCTCAAGCATTTTGGCAAAATCGGCGGCGGTGCCGTCAAAGTCCACGTCGAGTTCAAGGCTGGTAGTCAATTTGCGGGCGAAAGCGTCATTGACGCCCGAAATATTCTTAATGCGTTCCTGCACAGCGGTTAAAGTGCCGCCGAGTTGCTCGAACGTGTTTTTTGTTATCAGCAAAGTAATATGATTTTCGACCTGCGCGGCGTATTTTAGGGCGGCTGTAGAAATTTCATTGCCCGCCCGCCTGCCAACCAGTTTCAAAGCATCGGAAGGGCTTAAAAAGTCTCTCGAACCCGACGAGGTGCCCGCAAAGAGAATTTCGCCGGTATTTAGGGCAATCAATCGGCTCGCAACGCTGAAATTGTCATTGACATTGGCGATAACCAGAAAATCGGCGTGAAAATCGTTCGCGAGCGTCTGATAAAGTTCGTCATCGTCGGTGGAAGCCATTCTGAGTTGAACGGAGCGGCTAACTTGTGCTAAATCAATCGTGCGAGTGAATCCTTGACGCTTAAGGGCGGCGATAATTTCATTTTCAATCTCGGCGTAGTGATTTCCGTTTGAATCAATCGCGACAACCGCAATTCTAGGATTATCGGCGTTGAAATCGACGAGAGCTTTTTTATTTACGGCGGAAATTTTCTTATCATCGAGTTGCGCGCTTACTTCGACGATAAAAATCCCGTTTTCGACGCGACTGGAAAGAATTTCCCAACTTGAAACGAATCCGGAGCTATCGACGGCGATTTCATCGGCAACGAGCATGTGATTAGCGGTTTTAGTCTTTGAATTGACGACCGCGCCATATTTTTGTTCGATAGCCGCCCGCAACGCGTTATGAATAGCCATTCGCTCAGTATTTCCGCGTCCGATAGCGTGAATAGTCGCCGCCTTGCCCGTAGAAGTCAAAATCAACAACATCAACGCGATTAACAGAAATTTTTTCATGAATCACACCTCATGGGCTGAATTGAACCTTAACCGTCGTGCCTTTATCGACAATTTCGCCCGCGCCGATACTTTGACTGACTGCAAAGCCAGAACCTTCCGCCGCGAAGGAAATTCCAGCCTCGTTAGCGATTCTAGCCGCCTCACGAATACTTTTTCCGTAAAAATTCGGGACGCGAGCGGCTTCGGGGGCGATTTCTTCTTTTGGCGTTTCAATTTGCGGTTCAGGCTCCCTAGGAGTCTCTCTACGTGGAAGATTTTCGATTAAAGCATCGCCCTCGCCGACTTCGGCTCCCAATTCGTCAGAATCAATGCCAAGTGGCGCGTCGCTCGGTTCAATCCTCATGTAGCGGAAGATTTGCGAAAAAATTCGGCTTGCGACGGGCGCGGCAATCTGTCCGCCGTAAAAAACGCCGTAAGGCTCATCAATTATCACGAGCAACGCCACTTGAGGACTCTCGACGGGCGCGAAGCCACAGAACGACGCAATATATTTTCCTTCGTCGTAGCCCCAGCCGTATTCGCTGACTTTTTGGGCGGTACCGGTCTTGCCAGCCACTCGATAGCCACGCACTGTCGCCTTACGTCCGCCGCCCGCCGCAACGACCTGTTCAAGCAAACCGACCAAAGTTTTATCCGTCGCAGAATCAATCGTCCGCCGAACTTCTTCAACGTGCGTTTCGGAGTAAGTCGAGCCGTTCGCGTTTTTAATCGATTTGACGATGTGCGGCTTAAGCAAGATTCCGTCGTTAGCAATAGCGCAAAAGGCGGTTATGAGCTGTAGCGGCGTGACTGCGATACTTTGCCCAATAGCCATCGTAGCAATATCCGAGTCAACCATTTCTTCGGGCTGATATAAAATGCCAGCCTCCTCGCCGGGCAGTTCAATCCCCGTCGGCTCACCGAACCCAAACAGTCTCGCGTAGTCAATCAGCTTATACGCGCCGAGGTCGTAGCCGAAAATCGCAAAGCCCGTATTGAGCGACTGCTTAACCACGTCAGCAAAAGTCACCGTGCCGAAGCTCGCGCCATTCCAGTTTTGAATCTTCTTGCCGGAGAATGTCACGTAGCCTGGGTCGACGAAGACTTGATTGGGCGCAACGATACCTTCCTGAAGAAGAGCCGCCGCCACCACCGCTTTGAACGTCGAGCCCGGCTCGTAGATGTAGGAGACGGATTTATTTTTCCAAATCTCTTGGTCGTAATCCCAGAAACGGTTCGGGTTGTAAGTCGGGCGATTTGCCATTGCTAAGACTTCGCCTGTTCGCGGGTCCATGACAATGCACGTTATCGCTACAGGCTCGTTCTCCGCCATCGCCCTATCAAGCTCCTGTTCGACGATGAATTGTATCGCGCTATCAATCGTCAGCTGAATCGTCTTGCAACGGTCGCCCTGATAGCCGTGCGGCGTGAAGATTGATTCGAGTATCGGACGCTCCTGCGTATCGGCGTAGATGAATGACTCCGTAACCTCGCCTTTGATGTACTTGTCCAACGCCTGCTCAATGCCGTCAAGCCCTTTGTCGTCCGTGCCCACGAAGCCTAGAACGTTCGCCGCGAGCATGTCATTGGGATAATATCGCTTAGCCTCGTCGCGGAAGCCTAAGCAAACCGCGTAACCTTTCTCACGAATCAAAGCGCGGACTGCTTCATACTCCGATTGCTCAAGCCGCCGCTTAACCCACGAGAACCCGCCGCCAACCGCTATATCCGCTAAGATATCCTCTTCCGATTTGCCGATAAGCGGAGATAGGTCTTTAGCAAGTTGCGCGGCGTCCTCGACGTGATTGGGGTCGACGAACAATGATTTAGTCATCGTGCTCACGGCTAGTTCTCGTCCGTTGCGGTCGACGATTGCTCCTCGTGGCGACTGAACCGAATAATCATGCCCGACTTGATAGCGCATTTGCTCGGCAAGCTCCGAGCCCTGAACGAGTTGCAACCACGCATAACGGAAGACGACGACGCCCATTAACCCAAGCAAGACGAGAACAAGCCGCGTGATTCTCTTCTGGACGAATTCCCTATCCTTATTCATTTATTCAGCGTCCACATCGCAAGCAACACTGAGATTATCGCACAAAGTTTTGAATTCCATACGTTATCTACCAAAGCCCTAAAGTCTTTCAATCCTGTTGATTCCGTTCCGCCGCTTAGAAATTTAAGCAACTCTTCCAATCCACTGAACATATCGACGCCCAATGACAGTAGCCAGAACATCGCAATGATTATCCCCACGACTTTGACGCCGTCGCTGTTGGAAAAGTTTTCTACCGCCGCGCATGTGACTTTGAACGAAACTACCGCCGTTAATGTCGTGATGAGCGTCGGCCAGTTGCCGGGGTCTGCGAAACCGACTTGCACGAAGATTAAACAAAGGATTACCGACACGAAGTAAACGAGCACCCCCGCCGGTATGCCGACTGATTCCCGCATGAATGATTCTCCTAAGTCATGAACGATTTGCATTCTTGAGCAGAGCATCTTTCAAGCGTCCTTCAATCGCGATTAGTTCTTTCTCCGCCGCCTGACGTTTCTGGCGTCCTTCGCTTTGGATACGCAACGTCTCTTCAAGCGTCGAGATTAAATCTTCGTTGGCTTTTTTTACCGTCTCAATGTCGACTATTCCGCGTTCGTTGGCTTTAGCCGTGTCGATTGAATTCTGCTTGAGCATTTCGGCGTTGCGGCGGATAAGGTCGTTGGTTGCGTCGCTGACTGCCCGTTGAAGTTCGATAACTTCTTTTTGCCGTGTGAGTCCGAGCGCGATGACCATCTGATTTTTCCAAAGCGGTATCGTGTGATAAATCGCGGACTGCACGCGGTCGATTAAAACTTTGTCGTTGTTCTGAATCAGTCTAATTTGCGGCGCGGTCTGAATGGCTAGCGTTTTGCTCAGCTTGAGGTCATGAACTTTTTTCTCGAAGCGGTCGACGCCCTGTTCAAAGTCATTGACGACTTGCACTGCCATCGGGTCGCCACTAGCGGCGGCTTGTTCGCGGAGCTTTGGCAAAGTCACTGTGCGCATTTCGTCTAGTTTCTCTTCGCCAGCGCGGATATAAAGTTGCAAGTCCTTGAAGTAGTCGAGGTTCTTTTGATAGAGCGTGTCGAACATAACGACATCTTCCATCATCTTAGTTTTGGAACTCTCCAATCCCGCCTGAATCTTTTCGACCTGCACGGAAAGTTTCTCGTAGCCCTGCATCATGTCATCAGCCTTATTCATGAGCGAACCGATTATCGGCAAGTTGCTAAGGAAGCTGTCATTTTTCTTAGTCACGTCGAAGCCCTTAACCTTGCCGACTAGGTCATTTAGAAGTGTGCCGACTTCGCCCGCGTCCTTTGAACGAACCTTAGCTAAGATACTGTCCGAGAACTGCGCTATTTCCTTTTGGGCGGGTGCACCGAAACTAAGCGGCGTGCTTGAGTCGGTTAAGTCTATGCCGTCCTTGATTGATTGGACTTTGGCAATCTCTTCGGGCGAAAGCGTCTCGATTTGCTGTGTGACCTTCGCGATTTCTTTTGACGGCTCCACGGGGGTGACTGCTTGCTCCTCCGTCGCGGAAGTCTTCTTCTTTGCCATAAGGTCGTTAAGGTTTATCTCTGCCATTGATTATCTCTCCTCTTGTCTAAAAAATTTTATCTGCGCCGATTGCGCTTATCCTTCTTGGTGTCCTTGATGTATTGGCTGTAAAAGTCTTCAACGGGCATGAACAGGTAGCGAATCCCCTCAACGAGACTAATCCACATCGGGAGCGTTGTCCACGATAGCAGGAAGTATATCACGCCCTGAATCGTCTTGCCTTGATAGAACTTATGCGCTCCGAACGAGCCTAGGAAGATTGCTAACGCCGACTGAATTAACTTAGTCTGGACGATTTGCGGGCGGTCTTCTTCGGGGAAGGGCAAATCTTCAACGTGTGCATCGACTTCGCCACGCCGCCGCCGCTTTTGCATACCTTGCGGGAAAAATTTTCTCTGCGGCTCCATTGTCATGGGCTGACCTTGCAAATCCGTATCAATCCGAACGTTGCCATACTCATCGACCGCCCCAACGTCAATCGTCTTGGTGTCAATGCCCTCGGCGTTTAGCTGTTGCTCCATGACCTTTAACTCGGCGTCGGCGGAAATTATCTGGTCGTTTAGTATGTGCTCGAATTGGTCGCGATACGCCTCGTCCAGGGCGGCAAGCGTCTGCTTCATGCGCTGCTTTAGATCTTGTACCTTGTCCGTCGTTAAATGCGTCTCCTCCAGCTCCTGATACTGCTTGACGATTTTTACTGCGCGGTCTTGATAGTAATCAATGAACTTGTACGCCAGAGCTATCCGCGAAGGATTCTTTTCCAGGTGATTGAGTAAATCCTTAGCCGTGCGCTGAAGTCTTCGCAACTGATTGACAAGCTCGCGGTCGGAAATTTTCCCTTGCGCCTCCTCCAAGTAATTATAATCGGCGGTCGCCTTGTCGAAGTTCTCCTGCAAATATTGTGCGCGTTCCTCTTCCAGCTCCGTCAAGTCAAGTTGCGGCGTCCGATTCTTTTTCCAATCCCAAAACGCCTTCCCGCCGAAGATTACTCCCGCCGTCATCAATATAACTACCAGATAGTTCAATGCCTCGTCCAATGTCCTCACTCCCTGCCACTAAAAAAATTTCTGCCATTGTACCATAAAAATTTCAGGCGTGCACTTCTTTACACAAAAAATCCCCGACGCTCAATCGGGGACGGTCTTTACAATAAAAATTTATCTGAGATTCATGGCTCGCTCGGCAGGCGTGGCAATCTCCGTTACCCTTACGCCGAAATTTTCATCAATAACGACGACTTCGCCCTTTCCTAGCAAATGTCCGTTCACTTGTATTTCGACAGGTTCGCCCGCCAATCTATCAAGCTCAATGATAGAACCCGTTGCCAAGTCGAAAATTTCTTTAATTGTTTTTTTCGTTTGTCCGAGTTCAACTGTTACTTTAAGAGGTACGTCCAAAATCTGTTCTATATTTTCCTCGGTGATTTGCACGGGCTCAACGCTGATGACTTTTTGCCACGGCAACTGAACGTTCTCGAAGGAAATATTTTGCGCGTCGAGGTCGTCTTGAGACTTCGCACGGATTTTAATCTTTGGCGCACCGAGAATCCCGACGTATTTGACGCCCGCAACCCGAATTGGCACGTTGAACTGTTCGCCGCAAAGATAAATCGTCGTGTAGCCCAGCTGAATCAGTTCTCCGAGGTCGCCTTGGTCTAGGGCAGTGGCGGCGGCGTTGTCGATAATCGTTTGGTCGTCGGTGTGTTCGACAAGGTAAGCTTTCTTCTCGCGGAGGCGGCGCACGAACTCAAGATTAACATCGCACTCCACATTGAGAACCGCGCAGAGTTTCGCCGCTAAATTGGGGTCGTCGCCGTCGAGTTCGCGGATAGCGTCCGCCTCGTCGTCATAGAAACGGTCTTCGAGCCATTGGAGCAATTCGCCGCTGTGAAAGTACTCAACAGCTTTTTCCAAGTCGAAATTATCGCGGAGTTCTTCAAGCGTGCGCACTTCGAGATTATCTTTGAGCCTAAGCGCGAACATTCCCTTGCGCCGACCGCCAGCCGTGTTCGTTGCCTTTAAGTTTGCCATGACGAGTGCCCCTTACATTCGATTTTCCCTACCAGCCTTGAGACGTTCGATATTTTCCCTATGACGGAAGACAACGACGCCCGCCATAATCAGTGAGAAGAGGAAAAAGATTATCGGCTCCTTGAAGAGTGCCGCGAGGATTGGCGTTAATGTCGCCGCGACGATTGAGGCAAGCGAGACATAACGACTAAACAAGAACACGACGAGCCACACGACCAGGACGATAATCGTAATCTTTGGCATGAGCGCGACGAGGACACCCAGCGAAGTCGAAACGCCCTTGCCGCCCTTGAAGCCGAGAGTAAACGGGAAGATAGCACCGAGTATCGCGAAGAGTCCGCCGAGAGCCATCGCGCCGGGCGAGGCAAAATAATACGCGCCGATTAAGACGCCGAGTTGCCCTTTGATGAAGTCGATAAGGAAAACCAACAGCCCAGCTCCCCTGCCGATGACACGCCAGGCATTAGTTGCGCCGACGTTGTGCGAACCAAACCGGCGAATATCTTTCTTCCAGATGATTTGAGTAAGAATCAATCCGAGCGGCAACGAGCCGATAAGATAAGCCGTAAGCACCAGTAAAACCCAATCCATAAAAATCCCCCCATAAAAAAAAATTGGTGCGGATGGAGGGAGTCGAACCCTCACGCCCTAGGGCAACGGATCCTAAGTCCGGCGCGTCTGCCAATTCCGCCACATCCGCTTGACGCCGATTAAATCACATTTATTTTTCACTGTCAATAACCGCGCAGGAATAAAGCTTACTTCGCCGAATATATTTTCAAACTTCAAAGGAGGGAAAGACTTGCAAGCTAAAGAAAAAATCGCAGCGGCGGTTAAAGCGGCGGTTAAGGCGGCAATGAATGACGGCGCGTTGAAGTTTTCTGAGACGTTGCCGGAAGTCGCGTTAGAAGTTCCGCCTAAGAAAGAATTCGGGGACTTCGCAACGAACTTCGCCATGCAGACCGCAAAAATCTTCCGCACGAGTCCACGCAAGATAGCCGGGGAGATTAAAGCCCGAATCAATTCTGACCTGTTCGAGCGCATTGAGATTGCGGGCGCGGGCTTCATGAACTTTTATCTTAAGGGCGATGTGATTTACCGCGAGCTGAAAGAAATTTACGACGCGGGGGAAGACTTCGGGAACATGCCCTGCAAGAACAACGTAACGATTCAGATTGAGTACGTCAGCGCGAATCCTACGGGGCTTTTGCACGTTGGGCACGGACGAGGCGCGGCGGCAGGTTCGGCTATCGTCAACATCATGCGGGCGGCGGGCTACAACGTCGAGAGCGAGTATTACATAAATGACGCCGGCAATCAGATGGACAAGCTAGCCTTGAGCGTCAACGCACGCTATCTGCAGTTGCACGGGCAGGATATTCCCTTCCCCGAAGACGGCTATCAAGGCGCGGACATTCTCGACACGACCAAACGAATCATTGCCCGCGACGGCGACAAGTACCTTGCCTTGCCCGATGACGAACGCTTAAAAGTTCTTGGCGAGCTTGCCTACGCTGATAAGATGCTTGAGCTTAAGGACGACTTGGAAAGGTTCGGCGTGCATTTCGACGTTTGGTTCAGTGAGCGGACGCTTCACCCCGACAAGATTAACGCGGCGATTGAAGTCCTCAAGGAACGCGGCGGCATTTACGAACAGGACGGGGCTTTATGGTTGGCTTCGACTAAGTACGGCGACGACAAAGACCGCGTAGTAGTTCGGGCGAACGGCGAGGCAACTTATCTTGCGGCGGACATTGCCTATCACAAGAACAAATTCGACCGCGGCTTTGGCGAGCTGATAAATCTTTGGGGGGCGGATCATCATGGCTACGTTGCCCGCGTCAAGGCGGCGATGACTATGCTGGGCTACGACGCCGACAAGCTGAAGATTATCTTCCTGCAAATGGTCTCGTTGTTCAGGAGCGGCGAGGCAGTCAAGATGTCTAAGCGTATGGGCACGGCGATTCCGCTACGCGAGCTAATGGACGAGGTCGGCACCGACGCGGCGAGGTATTTTTTCCTAATGCGTTCGACGGACAGCCAGCTTGATTTCGATTTGGATTTGGCGAAGTCGCAGAGCGCGGACAATCCCGTTTATTACATTCAATACGCGCACGCTAGGATTTGTTCAATCTTCCGGCAAGCAAAGGAGGCGGGCTTATCCCTCGACGCGGAGCCGAAATTATCGCTTATGAACTCGGCGGCGGAGGTCGACTTGATTAACAAAATCTTCGAGTACCCTGACGAGATTGACAAGGCGGCGGCTGAATACGCACCCCAACGCATTGCCCGCTACGTTTATGATTTGGCATCGACGTTCAGCGCGTTTTATCGTGACTGCAGGATATTGGGCGTCGAAGAGGATTTGGCTAAGGCTCGGCTTGCACTGTTAAAGGTCACGCAGCATACGATTCAGCACGCATTGAGCTTGTTAGGCGTCTCGGCTCCCGACCACATGTAAGGAAATAACGATATGAGAAATTGTCCGAAATGCAATGGAAAAGTTTACGGTCATAAGAAAATTTGCCCGCATTGCGGCGCGGCGATTGTCGGCACGGTTCAAGGCGTCGTACTCAACACCGCCAAAGCTTACAGCGAAGAAAAATTTCACGGCGCACGCGGTCACGGCTTTGCTGCCGAAAGTGCTAACGACCTCTACGACAGGTTCACTGGTAAGAACGCCCAAATCGTCGGCGGCGACAATGCTAAGGACGGCGCGGACAGAATTGTCAACGGGACGAACATTCAAAGCAAGTACTGCTCCAGCGGTAGCAAGTGTATTCGCGAATGTTTCCGCGACGGGAAATTTCGCTACCACAATCCCGACGGCTCGCCTATGCAAATCGAAGTTCCCTCCGATAAATACGATGACGCCCTAAAAGCCATGCAAGAACGCATTAATCGCGGCGAGGTTCGCGGCGTCAAAAAGGCAGAGGATATAATCCGCAAGGGCAACATAACTTACGAACAGGCGAAAAATATTGCTAAGGCTGGAACGATTGAATCTTTGACGTATGACGTGGTACACGGCGTTCAAATCGGAGCATACAGCGGCGGCATTTCGGCGGCGATAACCTTTGCGGTCTCTTCGTGGAATGGAAAAAATTTCAGCGCGGCTCTGGAAGACTCCGTTAAAGTTGGTCTGCAAGTCGGCGGTGCGGCGTGGGTGAGTTCAATCCTCGTCGGGCAAATGACTAAGGCGGGCATTAACAGCGCACTTGTTGCCCCGTCAGAAGCTTTGGTAAGTATGCTCGGCTCTAAGGCGTCCGCTCATTTAGTCAACGCCTTCAGGAGTGGAACGGAGATTTACGGCGCGGCGGCGATGAAGAGTGCCGCTAAACTTCTGCGCGGCAATGTCGTCACGGGAATAGCTACAGTTGCGGTCATGTCGGTCGGCGATGTCGTAAATATTTTTCGCGGGAGAATTTCTGGAGCGCAACTCTTTAAAAACGTGGTGAACACTTCGGCTGGCGTAGCAGGTGGCGTTGGCGGCTGGATGGGCGGAGCATCTGCGGGCGCGGCTATCGGTTCGATTATTCCTGGTGTCGGTACGGCGGTTGGCGGTTTTGTCGGCGGGCTTATCGGTTCGTTCGCGGGTGGCACTGCCGCAAGCAAAGTTTCTCAAGCCGTGACTGATGAGTTTATCGAAGACGACAGCAAGGAAATGGTTAGGATTCTGGAAAAGGAATTCACAACAGTTTCGTTCGATTATCTGCTAAATAAGAACGAAGCCGAAAAGGTCGCCTCTGCCTTAAGGGATAAACTTGACGGCTCGACTTTGAAGGACATGTACTCTTCTGCTAGCCGCCGCGATTTTGCAAAAGCTTTAATAGAAGAATGCGTCGTACCAGTCGTGAGGCGTCGCCCGAAAGTATACCTGCCAACCACGGAAGATTACGTCAGCGGGCTTAGAAAAATTTTGGCGTAATGAAAGGTGATGATTTTTATGCGGAAAATATTTCTGGGATTGGTAGCGGTGATGATTATGCTTTGTCAAACGGCAATGGCGGCAACACCTTCGCCGCAGTGGGTTAGAAAACTTCCCGACGCAAAGAACGCCGAGCAAATGATTGTCGTTGCGGGCATTCAAGATTCGACGGCTTGGATTTCCATGCACGAGAAAAATTCTTCGGGCAAATGGGAACAGATTATGACGACGCCAGGCTTTATCGGCAAGAAGGGACTGGGCAAAGTCAAAGAAGACGACGAGAAAACTCCAATCGGCACGTTCCATTTTGATTACGCGTTCGGCATTGCGCCCGACCCCGGTTGCGCGATTCCTTACGTGCAAGTCAACGAGAATCACTACTGGTCAGGCGATTTCAACTACAAGTACAATCAGTTCATGGACGTGCGCCATGCTCCCGCCAATTTCAATAAGGACAGGAGCGAGCGTTTGATTGATTACGCCCCGAACTACACTTACGCTTTGAGCTTCGATTACAACAGCGAATGCACGCACGGTAAAGGTTACGCCTTCTTCATGCAATGCTTATCTTCAGCCAAGCCGTGGACGGGCGGAGGAATTGCAATTCCCGAAGATAAAATGCTTTTCGTCATGCAACACGTTCGCCCCGGTTGTGTCTGCATTATCGACAGCTTAGAAAATTTAGGAGGCAACTTTTGATGCGGAAAATATTCTTAGGATTGGTGGTGGTGATGATTATGCTTTGTCAGTCCGCTCAGGCGACGCCTTCGCCGCAGTGGGTTAAAGACTTGCCCGCCGCTCGTGATTCGGAGCAAATGGTTGTAGTCGCCGGTATTCAAGGAACTACGGCTTGGATTTCAATGCACGAGAAGATTAACGGTGATTGGGAACAAATCATGACGACGCCGGGCTTTATCGGCAAAAACGGACTCGGCAAGGTCAAAGAGGGCGATAACAAAACTCCCGTCGGCACCTTCCGCTTTGATTACGCGTTCGGCATTGCGCCCGACCCCGGTTGCGCGATTCCCTACACGCAAGTCAATGAGCATCACTACTGGTCATGCGATTGGAATTACAAGTACAATCAGTTCGTCGACGCCCGCCAAGCTCCCGCCAACTTCGACAAGGGCAACAGCGAACACTTGATTGACTATGACCCGCATTACGTTTACGGCTTGAACATGGGGTATAATGCCGAGTGCACGCCCGGTAAAGGCTCGGCATTGTTCATGCATTGCTTTGGACCTTTTAAGCCGTGGACGGGCGGTTGCGTGGGCTTGCCCGAAGCCAAAATGCTCTTCGTCATGCAACACGTTCGCCCCGGTTGCGCCTGCGTCATCGATTCATTACAAAATTTAGGAGGAAAGCTTTAATGGAAGAAAACTTTACGGAAATGAGCGAGGTAGACATTGCCTATCAAATCTTAAGCGAGACGGACAAGGATAATCCGATTTACTTTAAGAAGTTGATTCGCGAGGTCATCGCCAGACAAAATAAAGTCGTTCAAGATGAGGCGGCGGCTATCTCGGAGATTTACACGATGATTAACATGGACAGCCGCTTCCAACACGTAAAAGACGGGCTTTGGGGGTTGGCTGAATGGTATCCGCCTGAAACCAAACGTCCACGCGGCGCGAGCAAGACGGCAGAGAAAAAATCTTCCGCGTCTAGCCGTTTGAAATCAGAAGAAGAACCCGAAGACCTTTCTTGAGGACATAAAAAAATTTTTTAAGCACTCGCAATGAGTTGCACCGGAGGACAAAATGGCTAAATATATTTTTGTGACTGGCGGAGTAGTTTCATCGCTCGGCAAAGGAATCACGGCAGCATCGCTCGGCAGACTTCTTAAAAGTCGCGGCTTGAAAGTTACGATTCAAAAGTTCGACCCCTATATAAACATCGACCCCGGCACAATGAGCCCCTATCAGCACGGCGAAGTTTTCGTGACCGACGACGGCGCGGAGACCGACCTTGACCTTGGACACTACGAACGATTCATTGACATCAATCTAAGCAAGCACTCGAACACCACTACGGGCAAAGTTTATTGGTCTGTTTTGTCCAAAGAGCGCAAAGGCGATTACCTAGGCTCTACGGTGCAAGTTATTCCGCACGTTACCAACGAGATTAAAGCCCGCGTCTATGCCGTGGCGGAGGCGGATAAAGCTGACGTTGTGATAACCGAGGTCGGCGGTACCGTCGGCGACATTGAAAGTTTGCCGTTCCTTGAGGCAATTCGGCAAGTCAAAAAGGAAGTCGGCAAGAACGACGCGCTTTATATCCACGTGACCTTGTTGCCGTATATCGGGGCGGCGGGCGAGCTCAAGACTAAACCGACTCAACACAGCGTCAAAGAGCTTAGGGCGATTGGAATTCAACCAGATATTTTGGTTTGCCGCACGGACTATCCGATAACCCGCGAGCTTAAGAGGAAGATAGCCCTTTTCTGCGACGTGGACGAAAATGCCGTTATCGAAAATCGGACGGCGGCGACGATTTACGAAGTGCCGCTCATCATGGAGAACGAAGGACTTGATAAAATCGTTCTAGAGAAATTGAACCTGCCGCAAGCCCCGCCCAAGCTCGACGAGTGGCGGCGCATGGTTCACAAGATTAAAAATCCAGAACGCTCGGTGAAAATTGCTCTGGTTGGAAAGTATGTTGAGTTGCCCGACGCTTATATTTCCGTTGTCGAGGCTCTGCACCACGCTGGCATTGAACACGCGACGAAGGTCAAGATTAATTTCGTGAACGCCGAGAAGATTGAATGCCCCAAAGTCGACTTGGAGGAGGTCTTCACGGGTTGCCGCGGAATTTTGGTACCAGGCGGCTTCGGCAACCGTGGCATTGAGGGCAAGATTAAAGCGATAACCTTTGCTCGCGAAAATAAAATTCCGTTCCTTGGACTGTGCTTGGGTATGCAGTGCGCCGCGATAGAGTTCGCCCGCAACGTCTGCGGTTATGTCGACGCCAACTCAACCGAATTCAATCCCGACACCGAGCACGCTGTTATTGCCCTTATGGACTCTCAACTAAACGTGACGGAAAAGGGCGGGACGATGCGTCTTGGTGCTTATCCTTGCAAAGTCATGCCTGACACGCACACGGCGGCGGCTTACGGCTCAGACCTAATCAGCGAACGTCATCGGCACCGCTTCGAGTTCAATAATAAGTTCCGCGAAGTCTTCAAGGCTCACGGCATGATAATTGCGGGCGTGCTCCCCGATGACAGCTTGGTTGAGATTATCGAGCTTGATAAGGAAATTCATCCGTGGTTCGTGGGTTGCCAGTTCCACCCCGAATTGAAGTCGCGACCGAATCACCCGCACCCACTCTTCCGCGAATTCGTCAATGCCGCGCTCAAGCTAAAGTATCAGCAGTAAAATCTTCTTACTTGAATAAGTCAAGCCAATCGCCGTAACCTTCTGCCTGCATTTGTTCGCGGGGAATAAAGCGGAGCGACGCGCTGTTAATGCAGTAGCGAAGCCCGCCTTTTTCTTTTGGTCCGTCTTCGAAGACGTGCCCCAAGTGCGCATGGCTTGCCTTAGCTCGGACTTCCATCCGCTCCATGCCAAAGGTATAGTCCTTGCGTTCGACGAGGGTACTTTTATCAATCGGCTTAGTGAAGGCAGGCCAACCGCACGCCGAATCAAATTTATCCGTCGAGGCAAAGAGCGGTTGCCCGTTGGTCACGTCTACATAGATGCCGGCGCGGAATTCGTCGTTGTATTCGTTTTTATACGCTGGCTCGGTCTCTGCCTTTTGCGTCACGTCCCGCTGAAGGTCGCTGAGGTTGTCGAGGACTTCCTTGCTAGGTCTGCCGTAAACCCTGCCGCGTGAAAAGTCCTTGTCGTCGAATTGCTCCGCCGCCTTAGCTTTGGCCTGCTCATTGATAAACGAGCGCGAGATATGGCAATAGCCGTTCGGGTTCTTAATCAGATACTGCTGGTGCTCCTCCTCGGCGCGATAGAAATTTTTAATCGGCATACACTCGACTACGACTTCATCAATCAAACCCGTCTGCAAATCGTCCAAAGATTTTTTAATCGTCGGCTCGTCAGCGGGGTCGCTGTAATAAACGCCCGTGCGATACTGAACGCCCTTATCCTTGCCCTGCTGATTGAGTAGCGTCGGGTCAATGGACATGTAGTAAACTTCCAAAAGCTTTTGAAGCGGAACGACGTCCGGATTGTAGATGATGTGCGCCGACTCCGCGTGCCCCGAATCGTTGCAAACGTCCTTATAAGTTGGATTGCGCGTCGGTCCGTTAGCGTAGCCCACCTCCACGCTTTCGACGCCGGGCACGTTCATCATCAAAAATTCTGTACCCCAAAAACAGCCGCCCGCCAAGTAAATCTCCGCTAGCCCTTCCGTCTTTTGATTTTGCTGAACGATTTCTTCTGGCAATGACACGTTTGACTTTTGCGACGCTGAAACATTTCCTTGCGTCGAAGGCATACATGCCCCCATAGTCAACGCCGCCACACAAGCCAGAATGCTCATAAAAATTTTCCCCCTAGACATAAAGACCGCCCCCATTAAAAAATAAAAGCCCTTCCAACCTTTGAAGAGCTACATCATCTAATCTATATTCTCTGCTCCTTATGATTCGCGATTATTGGTGCGATTGGGGCGATTCGAACGCCCGACCTACTGCTTAGGAGGCAGTTGCTCTATCCTGCTGAGCTACAACCGCGTGCCCGCAGTGTATCACTACTTAAAGTAATTTGCAAGGTAAATTTGACGCCTAAAGCGAAGTCATTTACAATCAGAGAAAAAATTTTGGAAGGTTGATTCAATGCTGAAGGATTCATTTAAGACGCTGGAGCTTGATAAGATTCTGTCGAGGCTAAGGGATTGCGCGACGAGCAATTACGGCAAGGAACTGGCGTTGAAGTTGGAACCCGCTGACGACTTCGACACGGTTAGGGAAAGACTTTCGCTGACGACGGAGGCTGTAAAGATATTCGCGACGAGTTCGCCGCCGCTCGGAGGATTCCGCGACGTTCGGGAGACCTTCCAGAAGATTAAGCTGGGCAGTGCCGCCGACGCTGAAAACCTCCTAGACGTGCTATCGACGATGTACACCATGCGGCAAGTAAAAGCCTTTTTCAAAGAAACCGACGCCGACGCCCCAAAACTAAAAGCACGCGCCACCGAACTTGAGATACTCGGCAACCTTGAACGGCAACTCGACAACGCCATTGATGAGCATGGAGCCGTTCGCGATACCGCAAGCGTTGAACTGCAAAAGATTCGTCGAGACCTGCGCACTGCCCAAAGCCGAATCAAGAACGAAATCTTTAATATCCTCCACGACACCAGCAAGCAGAAGTTCTTCCAAGACGCAATCGTAACCATGCGCGGCGATAGATACGTTCTGCCCGTCAAGCTAGAGTACAAGTCTCAAGTCGCCGGCATCGTCCACGACCAATCCGCCACGGGTGCCACTGTCTTTATCGAGCCACTTGCCGTCGTCAATCTCAATAACAGCGTTAAGGAACTCGAAGCCGCCGAACGCCACGAAGTCATGAGGATTCTACGCAACCTAAGCGACGCCGTCCGAAAGAACCTAGACACGCTCACGGGCAACATAAAAATCTTAGCCGAGGTCGATTTGCTCTTCGCCAAAGCCCGCCTTGCCCGCGACCTAAACGCCACTGAACCACAGCTTGAAGACTTTACCGACTTGAAGGCGGCGCGGCACCCGTTGATTGACTCGGCAAGCGTCGTTCCGATTGATATTCAGCTCGGCGAAAACTTTTCCATGCTGTTGGTTACTGGACCGAATACCGGCGGCAAAACCGTTTCCATGAAGACATTAGGCTTGCTTGCCCTGATGACGCAGACGGGCTTGTACATTCCAGCGGCGAGCGGCTCACGTATCAGCGTCTTCACGAATATCTTTGCGGACATCGGCGACGAGCAATCGATTGAACAGAGCCTATCAACCTTCTCGGCGCACATGAAAAAAATCGTGGCTATCCTAGACGACGTGACCCCGACCGACTTGGTTTTACTCGACGAGATAGGAGCTGGCACCGACCCCGACGAGGGCGCGGCGTTGGCTATGTCAATCCTCGAACGGCTTTTGCAAATCGGAGCGGCGACCATTGCCACGACCCATTATTCAGAGCTAAAGACCTTTGCTTACTCGACGGACGGCATTGAGAACGCCAGCGTTGAATTCGACGCCGAGACCTTGCGCCCGACTTATCGATTGCTAATCGGCATTCCAGGCGCGAGCAATGCCTTTGCAATCAGTCAACGCTTAGGCTTACCGCAAAGTCTGATTCTGCGTGCTAAGCAACTCATCACCGCCGACCACGCCAGCTTTGAACAAGTCGTCAGCGAGCTTGAGACCCAACGCATTATCTTTGAACAACGCAACGCCGAAATTTTGGAACGTCAACAGCAAGTCATCAAGCACGAAAAGCAGATTGTCGAAATGCGCGACGAGATTGCTAAGACTAAGGGCGACATCATCCGCAAGGCAAAGGACAAGTCCGCCGCCATGATTCGCGAGACTAAGCGCGAGGCTGAAGAGATTATCGCCGCCCTCAAAGAGCAATTCGACGATGCGGGCGTTAAGCGTCGGCAACAAGTGATTCAGCAGGCACGCGACAAGCTCCGCGAGGCTGAAATTGATTCGGCGACGGGAATAATCGCTGATAAGTTCGTTGGCACCCGCATTAACAAGAAAAAACTTATCGTCGGCGACACGGTTTATATCAAGCCGCTCGACCAGAAGGGAACGGTGCTTGCCATAGAGGACGACGCCTTAAGCGTGCAAGTCGGGGCATTGCGGACGACGGTTAAAGTCTCGGCTTGTCGATTCGTCAGCCACAATCAGCAGGAAAGTTTTCAGCCGCCGTCAACTAGTTCCAATCGCGGCTCACTCGGACTAATGCAGAAAATGGCGACCGTCACACGCACGATTGATATTCGCGGCATGATGGTCGACGAGGCGGAACAAGTTTGCGGCAAGTTCATCGACGACGCGCAACTATCTGGGCTTAAGCAAGTGCTGATTATTCACGGCAAAGGCACGGGCGCATTAAGGAAGGGCGTTCATGACTTCCTACGAACGAATAATTCCGTGGCAAGCTATCAGTTCGCCGACCAAGACGAAGGCGGCACGGGCGCGACGCTCGTTACGCTTCGATAGGAGGAGATTAACTTTGACTGAAAGAAAAGAGATGACAACCGCTGAAGTTTTAAAGAAGTACGACACCGAATCAAACACGATGGAATATACCGGAGCAATGGCGCGGGTCATCTCCGCGTTGGCGATAAGCTTTTCCGTCTTCCAGATTTATACGGCGAGTTTCGGGCTACTTGACGCGCAGATACAGCGGGCAATTCATCTGGGCTTTGGGCTGTGCTTATCGTTCCTGCTTTACCCCGCGAAAAAATCTTGGCGGCGCGATAAACTTCACCCGCTCGACTTAATCCTTGCAATCATGGGCGCGGCGGCTCCAGCTTATATCGTCATTAATTACAAAGAACTTATCTTGCGTGCGGCACTCCCGACGCCAACGGACGTTGCAATCGGTGCACTGGGAATTCTTCTAGTCATAGAGGCGGCGCGGCGTGTCGTCGGAATTCCTATGGTCTGCGTCGTCTTGTTCTTTATTACGTATGCTTTTGCCGGACCGTATATGCCAGGGCTGTTGGCTCATCGCGGCTTGTCGATTGATTATTTTGTCAGCCACGTCTACTTCACGACGGAAGGCATCTTCGGAATCCCCTTAGGCGTGTCGTCGACGTTTATTTTTCTGTTTATCCTGTTCGGCGCGTATCTTGAGGGCACGGGGCTTGGCAAGTTCTTTATCGACGTGGCGAACTCGATAGCTGGTTGGGCGAGCGGCGGTCCCGCTAAAGTCGCTGTCCTGTCAAGCGGGCTAATGGGGACTGTCAGCGGTTCATCGGTCGCTAACGTCGTGGGCACGGGTTCGCTTACGATACCTATGATGAAGAAGCTGGGCTATCATAAAGACTTCGCGGGGGCAGTCGAGGCGGCGGCGTCCACGGGCGGACAACTTATGCCACCAGTCATGGGCGCGGCGGCGTTTTTAATGGCGGAGTTCGTCGGCGTCCCTTACGTCGAAATCGTCAAAGCGGCGGTTATCCCGGCGGCGTTGTACTTTATCGGCGTGTGGCTCGGCGTTCACTTCGAGGCTAAAAGGAACAATTTGCAAGGCTTGCCCCGTTCCGAACTGCCAAAGCTCAGCGAACTTTTAAAGACGCGTGGACATCTGGCAATCCCGCTGATAATAATCGTCTATCTACTCGTTAGCGGCTACACTCCTATGCGGGCGGCTTTGGTTGCGATAATTTTATCAATCGTGGTGTCGTCAATAAAAAAATCGACGCGCATGACGCCGAAGGAAATCTTAAAAGGTTTGGAGACCGGTGCCCGCAATGTCTTGGGCGTGTTAGTCGCGTGTGCGGCGGCGGGAATCATAATCGGCGTCGTGACTAAAACTGGCGTCGGCTTGAAGTTAGCGTCGGCTCTTTTGGACTTATCGGGCGGATTAATCTTGCCGAGCATGTTCCTGACGATGATAACCGCGATACTCTTGGGCATGGGCGTCCCGACGACGGCTAACTACGTCATAACCTCGACGATAGCCGCGCCCGCTCTGATTCAAATGGGCGTACCCGTCTTAGCGGCTCACATGTTCGTTTTCTACTTCGGGATAATCGCGGACGTCACACCGCCGGTCGCGCTTGCGGCTTATGCGGGGTCGGGCATATCAGGCGGCAACGCACTAAGGACAGGTATCAACGCATCTAAACTCGCAATCGCCGCGTTCATTATCCCGTATATGTTCGTTCTCAGCCCCGAACTTTTACTGCTTGACGGCGTGACGGTCGGCTTAGGGTTGTCGTTGTTCACGGCGTTAATCGGAATGGTCGCGTTGAGTTCGTCGCTTATCGGATACCTCGCCGCGCCGCTCAAGACTTTGGAACGCGTAATCTTGGGCGCGGGCGGCTTGATGATGATTAAGCCCGGTCTCGTAACTGATATTGCGGGCGTCGTCATCTTTGCGGCGATATTGTTCTGGCAATTAAAACAAAAAGGAGGCTCATGGTCATGATAAACGCACTTCTTACTTTACTAATCCTCGTCGTCACAATCAGATTGCTACCGTATTTCGCAAAAATTTTTTTCTATATCATCGTGTTGGTGTTTCTGTTGATTAAAACCGCTGTGCCCTGGATAATCTCTGCCCTCTACGCGCTGACGTTCGGTTTCTTTGCACTCGTACGACAACTTTTCACGGGGGAGAACGCCAAAGCTTTCCTAGAACAAACATTGCCGCCACGTGAAGTCAAACACGAAACCTTATCGCTCGTGCTGATTGAATTAATGATTGACTTCCACAAAAAGCTTTAAAGCGTCTCAATCCAAACCAAGAGCACGGAGACATCAGCGGGAGACACGCCCGAAATCCTAGACGCCTGCCCGATTGAACGCGGACGTATCTGCGAAAGTTTTTCCCGTGCCTCCACGCGCAGATTCTTTAAGGCGTTGTAGTCAATGTCTTCGGGGATAATCTTGTTTTCTAGTCGGTCGAGCTTTGCGGCTTGCTCGGCTTGTTTTTTTATGTAGCCTTCGTAGAAAATGCCAATCTCGACTTGCGCGGCGGCGTCTGTGGAAATTGTCGGCAGGTCGAAGGCGTCGCGAATCTTTTCATAGGTGACGAGCGGGCGGCGAAGCAGTTCGGCAAGCGGCATGGCGTTATGAATTTCCCCTAAGCCCAAAGCGCAAAGTCTCTGATTAATCTCCGTGCTCGGCGTCAGCTTGATTTCGTTGAGGCGTCGAGTTGCCGATAAAATTTGGTTGCGTTTGGTCTCGAAGAGCCTTTGACGTTCGGGCGTGGCGAGTCCCATTCGGATTGCGTGCGGCGTCAAGCGCAGGTCGGCATTGTCTTGCCTAAGCAGTAGCCGATATTCCGCCCGCGAAGTCATCATGCGGTAGGGTTCGTTGGTGCCCTTCGTGACTAGGTCATCAATCAGCACGCCGATATAACCTTCCGAACGCTTGAGTATCAGCGGCTCCGATTGCTTGACGAATGCCGCCGCGTTTATGCCCGCGATTAGTCCTTGCGCCGCCGCCTCCTCATAACCGCTCGTGCCGTTTGATTGCCCCGCCGAGAAGAAACCTGCGATTGTTTTAAATTCCAAAGTCGGCTTGAGTTGCAGAGGGTCTAAGCAGTCATATTCAATCGCGTAGCCCGCCCGCATAATTTTTGCCCGTTCAAGCCCCGGTATCGTGTGCAGGAACTCAATTTGAACGTCCATTGGCATTGAAGTCGACATGCCTTGAACGTAGTATTCGGTCGTGTCCAGTCCTTCAGGCTCCAGAAAAAGTTGATGGCGTTCCTTGTCGGGGAAGCGGATAATTTTCGACTCAATCGACGGACAATAGCGCGGACCGATTCCCTCAATGATTCCGTTCGCCATGGGTGCGCGGTGCAGGTTGCGGCGTAGGATTTCGTGCGTTCGTTCGTTGGTGTAAGTCAGGTAGCAGTTGACGCGATTAATCGGCGGCTCGCGTGTCATGAAGGAAAAATTTTGTGGCGGCTCGTCTCCGCGTTGAATTTCCATTTTGCTAAAGTCCAAAGTCCTCGCGTCGACACGGGCGGGCGTTCCCGTCTTGAAACGCATGAGCTTGACGCCCAGACCTTTAAGCGAATCAGATAGCTTGAGCGCGGCGCGTTGACCGTTCGGCCCGCCGTCAAAGATACTCTCGCCGATGATTATTCGCCCGCTAAGGTAAGTGCCGCTCGCCAAGACGACTGCCGACGCTAAGAAAGTTTCCCCTGTCTCCGCCTCGACGCCGACGACCTTGCCGCCCTCGACCAAAATATTTTCAATGAGCAGTTGCTTCAAGTCCAAGCCGTCGACGTTCTCGCAAGTCCTCTTCATGACGGCTTGATAAATCTTTTTGTCGGCTTGAGCACGCAGGGCACGGACGGCGGGACCTTTTCCGGTGTTTAGCGTGCGGAACTGAATACAAGTTGCGTCGGCGGCGATACCCATCTGTCCTCCGAGTGCGTCGATTTCGCGGACGAGATGACCTTTGGCGGGTCCTCCGATTGACGGGTTGCAAGGCATCATCGCTAAGTTCTCAAGCGATAGGGTCGTCAGCAGTGTTTTGCAACCGAGCCGCGCAGAAGCCAACGCCGCCTCAATTCCCGCGTGCCCCGCCCCGATTACTATCACGTCGTATTTGTCGGCTATAAACATTGAAATCCTCCTTTGGCGTTCGATTATAAATTTGCCGCCTTGCAGTGTCAACGGCTTGCCTTTAGCGGCGATTGGTTATAAACTTGCCGCAAAATATTTTTGGAGGTGTTTTAATGGTTAAGAAATTTATCGGCGTGCTGATTGCCCTGCTGATGTTCAACGTGTCGATTTGCGCGGCGGCGGAGCTTATCATCTTCCATACCAACGACATGCACTCCCGCATTCAAGACACGGACGACAATAAGCACAGCATAGGACTGGCGGAGCTTGCGGCGGCGGTTAAGACCGTCAAGGCAAAGAACCCCGCGACGCTTTGGCTTGACGCCGGCGACACGTTCCACGGTATGCCGATTATCACAATCAGCCGCGGTGAAAGTATGGTGCCACTCATGAACGCGGCGGGCTACGATGCAATGACTGCTGGCAATCACGACTTCAACTACGGCTCAAAGCAACTCGAACGGCTCGCTAAGCAACTCAAGTTCCCAATCCTCGATGCTAACGTCGTGCGGCGGAGCAATGGCAAAAGACTTTTCAAGCCGTATAAAATCTTCAAGTTAAACGGAATCAAGGTAGGTGTCTTCGGGCTGTCGACGCCTGAAACCGCCTTCAAGACCAATCCTAAGAACGTAACCGAGGTCGAGTTCCTGAATCCCGTTGAAGTCTCCAAAGAGATGATTAAAGTCCTGCGCCCCAAGTGCGATGTGTTGATTGCCCTAATGCACATGGGCGTTGACGCAAGCTCCGAATTCACCAGCGAACGCATTGCCCGCGAGACGGACGGCATTGATTTAATCGTTGACGGGCACAGCCACACAGTTCTTACCGAGGGAATCAGAGTTAAGGATACGTTGATTGTCCAAACCGGTTGTTATGAACATTTCCTCGGCAAGGCGACGATTGCAGTTGAAGACCACAAGATTATTTCTAAGAAGTCCGAACTCCTCGACGCGGACGAAATCAGAGCTATCAACCCCGTGCCCGATAAACAAATCCTCGCGGTGCTCAAAGACGTAAACGCTAAGGCGGAGGTTCTCCTTAATGAAGTCGTTGCTCACAGCGATAAAGAACTTTCAAGCGAACGCCTGCTTGTCCGCCGCAATGAATCTGAACTCGGCAATCTCACGGCGGACGCGTTCCGTTGGGCGGCGAAGTCTGACATTGCTATAATCAACGGCGGCGGCTTGCGTGCTGATTTGCCCAAAGGCGACGTTCGCAAACGTGACATTATGGCTATCTTCCCCTTCGGCAATACGTTGCGCGTAGCCGAGGTCAAAGGTTCAGTGATTCGTGCAATGCTTGAACACTCCGTCGAATATTATCCAGCGTCTTTTGGCGGCTTCCTAGATGTCAGCGGCTTAACTTTTAGCTACGACCCCACGCAACCCGGCGGGCACCGCGTCAAAGAAATTTCAATCGGCGGTCACCCCCTCGACGAGAACAAGAATTATACGATTGCCCTTGCCGACTTCCAGACTTATGGCGGCGACGATTACACCATGCTTAAAGGCGCAAAGATTGTTGGCGAGCTGGGCACGTTCGATGAAGTCTTCGCCGATTACCTAAACCAGGTCGGCATGAAAGATTACGCCGTGGGACGAATTACGCGCCTTAAACAAGTTCCCATTCCCGACGAAAAATAAGCCTGTTTAAGGAAAGGATGATTTCTTACGATAAACTTCTACCGACTGAAAAGCAGAAAGGAGGAAATTTTTAGTCGAGGCGGCGTGGCAATCCAGTCACCGTTATCTTTGAAAATTGAATATCTGCTAACACGGAGGATAAGCGAATGCTTTTCTACAAATTTCAGGTAACCTGCGAACTAAAAGGCGACAGAGTCGGCGGCAATTCCACGGAGGCGCGGCGGGCGTTCAAGTTCCAACTCAACGACTTGAGCGCGGCACTTTCAGAAGGCATTGACGGCGATAAAATCCGCGTGCTGATTCACCGCGCAAGACAGAATATCTTCCAAATGCTCGTGGCTGTCGAAGGCTTTAAGGAGCTGACAACCGCCAAGCTGACTCGGCTCTTTGAAAATTTCTTTGAAGACCATGACGAGTTCCCCATTAAGGGCATTAAGGTTAAAGACCTCGAAGAAATTACCGCGTCGAAGTTCTCCAAGATTTTCGACAGGGCGAACCGCTCCGATAACTTCAACTTCGACTACTACCAGATTAATCAAGACTTGGGGCTTGACGCGCTGACGAATCGGACGTTCAAGTTGACGGATATTATCTGCCCGGCGAAACGTCTTAGCTTCGAGGCGGCAAAGAAGGAAGCCGAGGTTCTCCTTGCCGACGAGACCTTCAAAGAGGAGTTCGCTCGCATTTACGCCAAAGAGAACGTGCACCACTTCTACGGGCAGCCCGTCCACTACAAAATCATCGCGGGCAATACCAACGCGGCTCTCTCCCTGTCTAATTTGCTCGTGGGCACGCTTTACACCAATAAACGCCTTGTCAGCCGCCGAGTCAACATCATAACCAACGTAACTGATAACTGCTATGACGAGGTGGACTTTGAACGAATCCTAGACAATGCGGCGGGCGGCACGGTCGTTATCGAGCTTAGCGGCGAACGCGTCAATACGGGGCAATTCGCGCATGCTTATGAACAGGTCGTCGAATTCATTTCCGAGACGGTCAAACACTTTCAACGTAATACGCTGTTTATCTTCGTGGAGCTGGTCGACAAGCCTGGTTTCGCCCCGCAACTTACTGCCAGACTTCAAGACGACTTGCATATAATCGAACTGCACGAGGGCGCGGGCAATCGCGAGACGGCGTTGAGCTACCTTAAAAACCTAATGAACCGTTCGGACTCTACGACCCTTTACACCGACGCGGAACTTTTGGAGGCTATGGGCGATAAGCTGACCTTCAGTGCGTCCGACATCTACAATATCCGCGAGAAACTCTACAACAGCTCCTTGAAAAACAAAACTTATCCCGCCTATCGTGAAGTCGACCGCTTGAGCATTAAGGCGGAGGACAAGAATAACGACGCTTATGCCGACTTCCAAGAAATGATTGGTCTGGTCGAGCAAAAGGCTTTGATTGAACAGATTATCGCGGCGCATCGCGTGCAGAAAATGCGCCTTGACATGAACCTTGATAAACAGAAGGCGGCGTTGCATATGTGCTTCACGGGGACGCCCGGCACTGCTAAGACGACAGTCGCACGGCTCATCGCGCAAATCCTTGCTCGTGACGGCGTCTTGAAGACGGGACGTTTTGTCGAATGCGGGCGGGCGGATTTGGTTGCTAAGTACGTCGGCTGGACGGCTAAGGCGGTTCGCGACAAATTCAAGGAGGCTCGCGGCGGCGTCCTGTTCATCGACGAGGCTTACAGCTTGAGCGACGGCGAACACGCGACCTTTGGCGACGAGGCAATTAATACTATCGTCCAGGAGATGGAGAACAACCGCGACACCGTGATTGTTATCTTCGCGGGCTATCCTGACAAGATGAAGGAATTCCTCGACCGCAACGAGGGCTTGCGTAGCCGAATTGCCTTCCATATCAATTTCCCCGATTACACGCCCGAAGAGCTGACGGATATTTTTAAGCTCATGGCGAAACGTCGCGGCTTTGAAATCTCCGCTGAGGTCGCTGAACACTGCAAAAAGATTTTTAAGCGCGTCGCCAAGAAAAAGAACTTCGGCAACGGTCGATTCGTCAGGACTCTTCTTGAGCAAGCGTGGCTTAAGCAGGCGCAACGAATCATCAAAGAGGCAGATGGCGGCACCGTCACCAAAGAGGAATTGACGAACTTTAAGGTTGAGGACTTCGACGTAAACGTTGATAAGGCTATCGGCAAGGAACGCAAGCTCGGATTCATCAGATAAAAAATTTCAGGACGGTCTCCAAAGTTTGGAGGCTGTCTTTTTTTTGTGCTACAATCGCGGCGGAGGTGTTCGACATGAAAAGACTTGTGGCATTGACGGCGTTGCTTATGATGATTGCCGCTCAAGCGTCGGCGATGCGTTTGGAACTCGTCCCGCAACCCATCGGCAAGGTCACACACTACGACGAGGCTTATCAAGTCGAAGGCGCGAGCAAAATTTCAAAGCGTATGGCGCAGTTCGGAGAAGATTTTTATTTGCACTTCGATAAAGTTGCTCGGCTCGGCGATAAGCACAAAAAAAATACCGTCGCAGTCGACATGAGGGGCGAGACGACGATTTATCAGATTGATAACACGGCGGGCGCGGCGTTTTATCTGATTAAGAACGACAGCATTGGCACGGGCGACGGCGTTAAAATTCTCGGCGTGCATGACGGTAAGTGGCTTGTGTACCTCGACGCTTTAGAACTTCGCGAGCAATACGACATCGGCTGGAATTTCCATATGTCGCAGGTCTTCACCGAGGACAACAAGATTATTTTCCGCTACACGTTGCAAAATCACGTTATCGACGTGGAATGCCATTGGCACGCAGTCAATCAGAAATTTTATCCGGAGGCGATTGAACGATGAAAAATTTTTTGGCGGCAGTTTGTTTACTCTTAATCCTTTCCGCGCCAGCGTCGGCAATGAACTTGACGCTTCATGAGCCGATTGGCACGATTACTTTAGGCAGTGAGCCGTTCACGCTAAAGATTGAAGGCTACACGAGGCTTGACGGCGACTTTTCACAAGGCGTGGCGGTCTTCAGCGAGGATTTGTATTTCCACTTCGACTGCCGCAAGCTAGCAGAGGAGACTTTTGACGCGGCAAGCTTCTTTGGTAGCAGTGACAGTTCAAACGCCGTGCCAGTCTACGTGTTCGAGGGCAGGACGCAGATTTATCCGATAAGCGGCGGCGACGGACGAAACTTTTATTTGCTAGCAACGGAGACGGGCGGCGGCAGTTCCCTTAAAGTTATCGGCGACCGTGGCGGCTCGTGGGTTAAATACTTCGATACTTTGGACATGCGCAAACAGATTCCCTACGATTTTTACTTGGAAGACTTCTCCGCTGACGGCGACACGATAACTTTCCTGTACAAGGAGTGGCAGAAAGAAAACTATTGCCAGCTCCGCTACAAGTGGGACGAGGCGGCGCAGTGGTTTGGCGTGGAAATCATTTCGCCTGCAACCAATTAAGCCCGTGGCTAATGTCGACGACCAACGGCACCTTGAGCTTAGCAACGTCTTCCATAGCCCCGCGCAAGATTTTTTCTACGGCGTCGAGTTCGGAGCTTTTAGCCTCAAGGACAAGTTCATCGTGCACTTGGATAATTATCCGGCTGTCGAAGGGGCGCAAACCTTCTTCCGCCCGAATCATCGCAAGCTTGATAATATCCGCCGCCGAACCTTGAATGGGAGTATTCATCGCCATACGCTCGGCAAGCGACCGCTTGTTAAAGTTCTTGCTGTTAATGTCAGGCAGATACCTGCGCCGCCCAAACATCGTCGTGACGTAGCCGCTAAGGTGAGCCTGGGCAACGGTCGTATCCAAAAAATCTTTGACGCCGGGATAACGCTTGAAGTAACGGTCAATGTATTCGCCCGCCTCCTTGCGGCTGATATGCAAGTCCCGCGAAAGTCCGTAGTCGCTGATGCCGTAGACGATACCGAAATTGACTGCCTTGGCTTTGCGTCTAAGGTCGGGCGTCACGTCGTCGATAGGCACGCCGAAGACCTCCGCCGCCGTCCGTGCGTGAATGTCTTGCCCGCGATTGAAGGCGTCAATCAAATTGGCATCGCCGGACATGTGTGCCAGCAGTCGCAGTTCAATCTGTGAGTAATCGGCGGACAGAATGCAATCGTAGCCTTCGCCGGGTTTGAACAGGGCGCGAATACTCCTGCCTTCGTCGGTGCGGATAGGAATGTTTTGCAAGTTCGGGTCGGAGCTTGAAAGCCTACCCGTCGCCGTGACTGTCTGATTAAAATTCGTGTGAACGCGTCCATCATTGCCGATGAGATTGCCTAGCCCGTCGAGGTAAGTCGACTTGAGCTTAGACAGCAGACGATACTTCAAGATTGCGGCGGCGATTGGGTGTCCTTGCAAATCCTCCAAAGTCTCAGCGTCGGTTGAGTAGCCCGCCTTAGTCTTCTTGCCCGGCGGGAGCTTGAGTTTGACAAAGAGCACGTCGGACAGCTGCTTAGAAGAATTTATGTTGAAGACTTCGCCCGCCAGAGTATAAATATTTTCTTGGACGGCGGCGATTCGCTTAGTCATTTCGGCGTTCTTGTCCTTGAGGCTTGCCCTATCGACGAAGACCCCGCGCTTTTCCATGTCCGCTAAGATTTTAGTAAGCGGCAGTTCCATTTCAAGATAAAGCCTCGTCAAGTTGGCGGCGGCTAATTTTTTTTCGTAGAGGTCGGCGAGCATCTCCAAAGCCAGAGCGTTCGCTGTAAGGGAATTCGCAACCTTCAAGCCGTCGAACTCCAAAGGCAGGAGACTTGCGCAGGAATAATCGTTGCGTTCGGGGTAAAGCAGATAAACTATCAACTCCACGTCGAAAACTTTTGCAAGCTTGCTGACGTTGAAGACGTGAAGATAATTCTTGACTCCGCTTAGGATAATCTTGCCCGCGAAGTCGTCGAAGATTTTTTGCACGTCCACACGCTCCGAAGTCTTGAAGGTTTCGCCGCCTAGGATTTTTATCGCGAACTGTTCAAAGTCGGCTTGAGCAATCGTCAAAGCTTCCGCCGCAGAAATTTTATCCCAATCAATCGGCAAGCCTTCTCCGCCCGATAAAGTATTTTCCGCCGCACCGCTGAAGAGATTTTCGCCGCCGAAGAGTTCATGAATTTTTTTCTGGATTTGATTGAGGGCGTAGCGATTGCAGAATTCATCGACGCGGAAGAGGTCAGGGTCAATCGCGAAGTCGTCGGGCTTAAATTGAACGTCGGGAACGTCGCACACAATCTGCGCCAAACGCTTGCTCATGATTGCATCGTCGGCGAAGTTCTCCAAGGCGGCGCGAACCTTCTTAGCCGTCAACTTATCGCGGGCATTCAAAATGCTTTCCAACGAGCCGAATTGCTTAATTAAAGTCGTCGCGGTCTTCTGACCAATGCCCTTGACGCCAGGAATATTATCGGACGGGTCGCCGCGCAGACTTTTGAAATCGACGAGCAAGGCGGGAGCAAATCCGTATTCCGCGATAAATTTTTTCTCGTCGTAGGTCTCCACGTTGGAATTTTTATTCAACAGGACGTGCGTCGAGTGGTTTATCAGCTGAAGTGCGTCGCGGTCGCCAGTGAGGATTTCAACGCGGAATTCTTTGCAAGCCTGAGCCGCCAGCGTCCCGATAATGTCATCAGCCTCGTAGCCTTCCGCCGCGCAAATCTTCAAGCCCAGAACGTCGACGAATTCCCTTATCAGCGGCAGTTGTGCGGCAAGTTCATCGGGCATTGCTTGACGGTTCGCCTTGTAGTCGTGGAAGATTTCATTGCGGAAAGTTTTCTTCGACGTATCAAAGGCTACTGCTCCCAATTCGGGCGACCGTTCACGCATAATCTTTAAAATGATGTTCGCGAAGCCGGCAAGCGCGCCCGTCGGCTCACCGCTCGGAGCAGTCAAGCTCGGCATGGCGTAGAAGGCACGATAGAAAATGCTACTGCCGTCGACAATCAAAAATTTTTTCATGCGTCCGCTACCTCGTCTTTAATCTCGTCAGTCGGTTGCGACTCTTCCTTAGGCTCCTCGACTTTATCGGCGGGTTGCGACTCTTCCTTAGGCTCCTCGACTTTATCGGCGGGTGCGGATTTTTCTTCGGGCGTAGGCTCTGGCGTCTTAGGTTCCTTGTCCTTGATGTCAGGCTTAGGCGGTTCAACAATAGGTTTCTCGACCGTCGGCAGTGACTTAAAGCGGAAGAGTTTTACGCCGTTTTTGTCCGTCTGCAAGCCGCCTTCCATGTTGAAGAGTATCGGCGCGTCATCGGCGTTGCAATACAGTTGCCCTTTCCGCTCGTAGCAAATTACCTTGCCGAACTTGCTTTTAAGTGTCGCCTCGCCCTTATGCCACTCAAGCTTGAGCCGCAGAATTTTAGCGATTGGCACGACCGGCATATAAGAAATCCCGTCGCGGATAACTGCCTTAGCAAAAAAGCGGATATTATTGGCGTCGGTCGGCTGAGTGAGTTGCCCATTGATTTCCACGTTGTACGGCTTGCCAATGAAAGTCGGCTCCCCGTCGGAGGCTTCAATCTTCTGGGAAATGTCGTAATCGCTCTCGAAGGCAAGCACCCCAAACGGTTCAATCCATTTAGTCACGTCCGCAACGGTTATATCCTGCATGCCATAGCCGTCGGGGTAAATGTAATAGACGACCTCATCATCGGCGTTCTTTTCGACGACGACGCGATTATAAGTTATCTCGACGGGCGTGCCGACTTCCACGGCATCAAAGAGTGCCTCAACGTCCTGTTCCCTCATGCGTATGCAACCGTTGGAGACGTAGCCGCCGATACTGTCGGGGCGATTGGTGCCGTGAATGCCGTAATTGCCCTGAATTTCCATCCAACGATAGCCCAACGGATTATCTGGACCAGAAGGGACTTCGTATTCGGGGTCGGAAGGGTCAATCCACGGCGGATTAATCTCTTTAGCGCGAATCTGATAATAACCCGTCGGCGTGGGCGTGCTCACCTTGCCCAAGCCCAGATGATAGACCGCAACTTTGATATTGCCGTCGTAGAAGGTCATCAGCCGGCTTGCCACGTTGATATAAATCTTTTTCTGCGCCGCCTGTGCACTCGTGGCGAATGAACTTAAGATAAAAATAATTGCCATGACGCTGTAAAGAATTCGCATTGCACATCTTCCTTTCCTAAAACTGTTCGCCGCCAATATAGCAGTTCAATCTGAAAAAGTGTTGAAGCTCTTCACATTGCGGCGCGAATTTGATAATATGCGGCAAAAACATTTAGGAGGCAACGGACATGAGGATTATTCACACGGACAAAGCACCGGCGGCGGTCGGCCCATACAGTCAAGCAATCAAGGTCAATGGCTTGCTTTATACGTCGGGGCAAATCGCAATCGACCCGGTTGTCGGCAAAATCGTCGCGACGAACATAGAGGGGCAAGCGGCGCAATGTTGTAAGAACTTAGCGGCGATACTCGACGAGGCGGGCTACGACTTCAGCGAAGTTTTCAAGACGACGTGTTATCTTGCTGATATTGCGGACTTTAAAGCCTTCAATGAGGTTTACGAGAAATATTTTATCAGCAAGCCTGCGCGGAGTTGCGTGGCAGTCAAGGACTTGCCAGCGGGCGCACTGTGCGAGATTGAACTTATCGCCGCCAAATGATTCGGGCGGAAGGTTTGCGACATGTTTATAAAAGTTCATCGGGCGATAAGGTTGCACTCGACGACGTGAGCTTTACCATTGACGCGGGAGAATTCATCGCGATAATCGGTACGAACGGTTCGGGCAAGTCGACGCTAGCCAAACACTTTAACGCATTGCTCCTGCCGACTGCCGGAAAAATCTTCGTCAACGGTCTCGACACTTCGCAGGAAGAAAATATTTGGCACGTCCGCGAACAGGTCGGAATGGTCTTCCAGAATCCTGACAGCGAGATTGTCGCGGCGATTGTCGAAGATGACGTTGCCTTTGGCTTGGAGAACTTAGGCATTGCGCCCGATAAAATCCGCGAGCGTGTCGACCTTGCCCTAGACGCTGTGAACATGACCGATTATAAAAAGTTCGCGCCGAGCAAGCTAAGCGGCGGGCAAAAGCAACGGATTGCAATCGCGGGAGTCATCGCTATGCAAACGCCAGTTATCGTCCTCGACGAGCCAACAGCAATGCTCGACCCGCAAGGACGCCGCGAAGTTCTCGACATGGTTAAGCGACTGCACGCGCAAGGCAAGACGATAATTTACATAACGCACTTTATGGAGGAGGCGGCGCAGGCTCAGCGGGTCTTCCTAATGGAGGGCGGGCGAATCATACGAATCGACACGCCGCGAGAAATTTTCACCGACGCTAAGGAGATGAAACGCCTAGGCTTTGATGTACCCGTCGCCGTCGAGATTGCCGAACGCCTCCGCCGAAAAGGATTCAAGCTCCCACCAAAGATTTTAACCGCTGACGAACTCGCCGCCGCATTGAGGAAATTAAAATGATTAGCGTTAAAGATGTGAGCTATACATACATGACGGGCACGCCTTTTGAGAAGACGGCTCTGGAAAATATTTCGTTCGACGTGGCGGAAGGCGAGGTATTGGCTATCGCGGGGCACACTGGCTCCGGCAAGTCAACGCTGATTCAACTGGTCGCGGGGCTGATTAAGCTGACGAGCGGCACGATTGCGATTGACGACTTGCCCGTCGCGGATAAAAAGATTCGTCGGCTCGTGGGAATTGTCTTCCAATATCCTGAACATCAGCTTTTCGAGGAGACGGTTGAACGGGATATTGCCTTCGGACCGAAAAATTTTGGCTTAAGCGATTCGGAGACTTCTGCGCGTGTGGAAGAGGCAATGCGGCAAGTCGGCTTGGACGCGGCGTTAAAAAAGGTTTCGCCGTTCGAGTTATCGGGCGGGCAACGGCGGCGCGTGGCTATCGCGGGGATTCTCGCCCTCAAGCCAAAGTATTTAATTCTAGACGAGCCGACCGTAGGACTTGACCCGCTTGCAAAAAAAAATCTCCTACAGGAGCTGTTCGGCGTCGTAAGGCGTTCGGGCGTCACGATAATTTTAGTCTCGCACTCAATGGAAGACATTGCCCGCCTTGCTAGCCGCGTTGTCGTCTTGGCGCAAGGAAAAGTTCTGTTCATAGGCAAGCCGCGTGACCTGTTCGCCGAGGAAGAAATTTTAAGCCGCGCAGGTCTAGAGCCGCCGCCGATAACAAAACTCCTGCGAACGTTAAACCTAGACGAGCAAGCCTTAACCGTCGACGAGGCGGAGAAAATAATTTTAAAGAGATTGGAGAAGATTTCATGCCGAAGATAGCCGTACTGATTCCCTGCTACAACGAGAGCCAAACGATTGCCAAGGTCGTGCGCGATTATCGGCAGGCGTTGCCAGAGGCGACGATTTATGTCTACGATAACAACTCCTCCGACGGCACCGACGAAATTGCACGGGCGGCGGGCGCGGTCGTTCGCTATGAGAGGCGGCAGGGCAAAGGCAATGTGATTCGCACGATGTTCCGAGAGATTGACGCCGACTGCTACCTGATAATTGACGGCGACGATACCTATCCTGCCGAGAACGCCCGCGAAATGTGCGAGGCTGTCTTGACGGGCGGCGCGGATATGGTTATCGGTGACCGGCTGTCCTCTACGTACTTCACGGAGAATAAGCGACCCTTCCACAACGTCGGCAATGTCATGGTTCGTCGGTTTATAAACATGTTCTGGCGTCCGAAGGCTCCGATACTCGACGTGATGACTGGCTACCGTGCGTTCAGTCCGCTGTTCGTGAAAAGTTTTCCCGTGCTGAGCAAGGGCTTCGAGATTGAAACCGAAATGACGATTCACGCCTTGGACAAGAACCTTTTGCTTAAGACTGTGACGGTTAATTATCGCGACCGCCCCACCGGCTCCGAGAGCAAGCTGAATACTTACGTTGACGGCGCGAAAGTCATCATGACGATTTTTAATCTGTACCGCGACTACAAGCCATTGCAGTTCTTCGGCGTCGTCGGCTTGATTCTGGCGTTGCTTGCGCTGATACTGTTCGTGCCCGTCTTCTACGACTACTTGCAAACGTCATTGGTGCCGCGCTTCCCAACGTTAATCGTCAGCGGCTTCTTAATGTTGTCGGCAATGCTGTCGTTCGCGTGCGGGCTGATTCTCGACACGATAGCCAAAAACAACCGCAAGAGCTTTGAACTGCACATGAACTTGATAAAACTGTTTAAGGAGAGGATTTGACTTGTTGACCTTAGAACGAGCGAAGGAAATTTTACGTAAGCACACGACCGAACCGCATTTATTCGTACACGCGGCGGCGGTTTCAGGAGCTATGGGAGCGTTGGCTGAACACTTCGGCGGCGACAAGGAGCATTGGTCAGCAATCGGCTACCTTCACGACGTTGACTTTGAAAAATTCCCCGAAGAGCACTGCCAACACGTTCGCGAGCTTTTGGAGCCGGAAGGAATCAGCGAAGACGACATTAAAACGATAATTTCCCACGGCTACGGCTTGACAGGCGCGACGATTAAACCTACGACCGATTGCCAAAAGTCTCTGTTCGCCGTCGACGAGCTTACGGGCATTGTTCATGCTTATGCGTTAATGCGTCCAGAGCGGATGGCAGGCATGGCGGTTAAAAGCCTCAAAAAGAAGTTCAAGGACAAAAGATTTGCGGCGAAGTGCAATCGCGAAGTCATTCAACGCGGCGCGGACGATTTGGGAATGGATTTGGGCGTTTTAATGGAGCTTTGTATTAAAGGCATGACTGAACGCGCCGACGAATTGGCACTTTAAAATTTTGCACAAAATAAAACCCGTGTCTCGCAATGGGGCGCGGGTTTATTCCATGGTAACGCTTTTCCTAGCGACCGTCGCAGCGGATGTCGTAGCAGGTGTAAGCTTGTACTTCATTTGCAAGTGGCTGGACAGGCATTTTAGATAACAGACAGCCCGTGGTTATCGCTAATCCTTAAAACGAAGAATCTTACTTGAAACGTTTGAACCCCGAGTTCGCAGCTCGGGGTTCTTTTTGCCACTATTCCATGATAACGCTTGTGTTCTCTTACTTGAGACGCCCGAAATATATCATGACGCCCAAATTTTTGCAAGATTTATCGGAAATATTTCGTAACCAATGCCGCTCGCTCTGAAATCAATTCCTTCCGCCGTCGCCGCGCTGATTCTTTCATTGCCTCGCAATTCCTCACATACGCCGCAAATTTTTCCTGCAATTCAATCGGCGGCAACGGGATTGTAGCGCGTCCGATACTTTGTTTGTTTAGAGTTAGCCCTTTGACTGCCTGCATTTGTCCGCGACTCCAATCATGCTTTTGCAAATAAATCCGCAGATAATCCTCATTGATAAGATATTTAGTTTTACTTAGAAAGGCGACGATAGCCTCGTTCGTATAAATTTCTTCGGACGTTATCGCCGTTCTGCCGATTGTTAATTTGAAACTCATGATGACGGTTTGCGCGGGCACGAGCTTAATACCCGTTGCGTCGACTGCGGCTTGAGAAATTTTTTCCGATGTGCCCTCTGTCAATCTGTCATACTTGCCCATGTCGCCGACCGAAATCCATTTGTGAATGCCGTTGTTCCAATAAGCAAGATTATCTCGCGCAGGAGTTTTGCCAATTTGCAAGTCGAACAGTTCATTAATGGTGCGCGTCTCAAAAATTTTTCTCTCGAACAATGCGTTGAACTTTGCTTGAATGTCGGCGTTGAGCTTTTTAATCGTGTCGTCCTGCGCGGCAATTTGAGCGTCAACGGAATTGAATTCGGCGACGATTTGACGTTGCATATCAAGCGGCGGCAATATCAGATAAAAATTTTGCAAGTCGCCTTGATTGATGCTGGGGTATGAGCCTTTAGACATCTTAGCCTTCATTTGAGCCATCAATAACGGGTCGTCCATAAACAGGCAGTAAATAAATTCATTTGTAACGACGGCGGGATTTTTTGTTGACAACACGGCGAATCCTGTCGAGTACAAAGTATCAGACGGCGCATTTTTGATTCGTGCGAAACTTTTAAGATACGGTCGAACAGTTGAAATTAAAATATCGCCATTGTCAGCCAATCGCCTTGCCCTCGAA
This sequence comes from Selenomonadaceae bacterium, assembly GCA_017518105.1. Lineage (GTDB taxonomy): Bacteria > Bacillota > Negativicutes > Selenomonadales > Selenomonadaceae > Quinella. The sequence goes on along the minus strand of JAFWWC010000004.1, from coordinate 6,163 downwards.
GGAGCCGCCGCACCTGTTACCGTGGTCGAAAAATCAATCTTATTTGTCGCTGAATCAACCGAACCAATGTCGACGTAATGAAAAATTTTTTCGGGCGTCTTCGATGGGTCAAAAGCTTTTACATTAATTTCGACAATGTTGCCGAGTTTTATCGTCGGAAAGTTTCTGCCCGTTGTCAATGTTTCATTAGATATCTCGGACAGCGTGATTTTTTTGGTAAAGTTGGCGGCGTCGAAGTCTAGCAAGTCGGACAGCGTGACATAGCGATAATATTTTTCTAGCCCTGGTAGATTGAGTTGCTTGCCGTCAAAAGCGGCACGAATTACGGCGGCAAGGGTATTGTCAGCGGCGCGATTGTTGTTATCGAAGAGCATTCCGCCGATTTTTTTATGAACGATGCCTTCGCGACCTTTAGCATTGCTCCAGCCGTAGCCCAGGAAAATTTCTTGAGCGGCATTATCGGCGGGCGCGGAAATAATCAGCGTCGTCTGTCGATAAGTCAGCCCGAAGTAAAAAATTTTCTCGTACTCAATCTTGCGCGTCTTATCGTTGGCGGCGGCGATAAATTGGCGGTAATCGTCGGCGGTCTTGCCGATTTTGCGCAAGTAGGCATCGAAAATATCGCGGCTGAACTGTCTGCCAGGCATCTTGCCGTCAATGATAGTGTCCGCAACGTCCGCGAAGTCGGCAATAAAGCTCGGCGGCTCATCAAATCGTTCAAGGAAGATTATCGCGGTATTGGTACCAGTCGCGCCGAAAGTCTTACTGCCGAGCTGAACTATGGCGCGAATAAAAAATTTCGTCAGCAACGATTCGCGGGCGGCGATAAAACTTTTGCCGTCCTTGTTTAGGATTGAACTCGGCAGAATCACAGCGGCTACACCTTGCGCCTTGACGAGCTGCCCGATTCTTTCAGCAAAGAGCGTTTCAATTTCGGAGCCGTTGCCGGAAATTTTATCGAGAACCTTTAAATCTTCGTTGGCAAGCTTCAGGTGGAGTTTGAAACCTTTGACGGAATAGGGCGGATTGGCAACCAGAATATCGAAAGTCGCGGGCGAAATTTTTTCATCGGGATAATTTTCCAGCCCGTCGCCGAATTTGATTTTGCCCTCGTCGGCACCATGCATGAAGAGCGAAATTTTTGAGACGCGAGCAAGTCTATAATCCTTTTCCACGCCAAAAAGTTTATCACGCTCCCACATAACAGGCGGCGTCCGATTTTGGCGCAGATAGCAATCATTGACGGCTTGAAAACCTTCTGTGAGGAAATGCCCCGCGCCGCACGCATAATCGATAATTTTCGGCGGCTCATCGGAAATAATTCGTTCGAGCGGCAGACTATCCCAAATAAATCGCGTTATCGGCAATGGCGTAAAAAATTGTCCTTCGTTCTGCTTAAATCCCTTATCAAGCAACTGTTCAAACAAATCGCCGAGCGTCTGCAAATCAGTCGAGCCGATAATCCGATAGTTGCGGAATATGTCGACGACTTCCTTGAGAATTTTGGCGTTGAGGTAGAAAAGTTTATCGTTGTTCACGTCGACGAAAGCAAAAGCGTTGTTCGTGTAAAACTTGAGCTTGCGGAAATTCTCTTTAAGGTCGCGAATTTGATTTCCGTGATTCTCCGCGTCGCCGAAGTTCGCAAACAACTTGTCAGGATAATTTTCAGGCAGATAAAAAATATCTTCGCCCATGAATTTTTTCATGCCGTCGGAATAGAGGCGTTGCAATCGGTCTTGAAAAATTTCGTGGGTATCAGAGCCGCCTTTGAATTGGAATTGAACCTCGCCGCTATCGGGCGTTAAGCTTTCGTCAACGAGTTTTGCGATAAACAGCGCGATTAAACGGTTAAAAGCGTTCTCCTTATCGGAAACTTGATTATGACGCAAAATTTCCTCGAACGTATTTACAAGGCTCGTATCGTCGAAATTTTTAAGGTCGCGTTTACGTAAGGGCTTCGCGCCGATTTGATAGGCAACGGTTTCGTCGTGAAAGATAACGTCGTCCAAAAAATTTTTTTCGTAACGCTCGCTCCAAATCCTGAAACGTTCGGGAACGGTCGACGCGCCGCGATAAAATTTTTCGCCGCAAGGAACGCTTGCCGCCTCAAAAGTCAGTTTGCCGTCGTCAAAGTCGGAAGAGTAGAGCACGAGCCATTGACAACTTTGCTCCTGTTGCCAATAGGAAAATAATTGTCCGCCGTCCGCGAGCATGTTGGCGCGTTCGTGCTTGAATTCCGCGCCAGCAGTTTTGCATTCGATGATAAACAACGTCCGCCTGTTTAATGAAACGCAAATATCGGCACGCCCGCCCTTAGGGGAATGACCGAGCGTCCAAGCTTTTTCCAGCCAAATATCTTCGGGGCGATAGCCTTTATCGAGCAAGCGATTGACGCATTCAAAGACAACGAGATTTTCTTTGTGTTCCGCGTCGCATTTAGTGTTATGTTCGCGCCCTTTGACTTGCACCGGATATGAAAGTTTTTTATTGTCAAGGTCGGCTCGCATGATGATATTTTCGGCGAAAAATTTTTCGTAACGATTGCCCTTGAGCCGCGTGAAGTTCATTGCAACGAGTGCGGCGGCAAAATTTTTTTCGTTGAGCAAAGCCTCGCCTCCATAATTGAAAAAGACACCTCCCCGCGTTCGAGGAGGTGCCTTTTGTTAGTCGATTGTTAAGTTGCTGACGATTTATCTGCCAACCGAACGATTGAGGAGCGGTGCGCGTTCATAAACAGCGCATTTGCCGAGTTCTTCTTCGATGCGGATAAGCTGATTGTATTTCGCCATGCGGTCGGTACGGCTGAGCGAACCAGTCTTAATCTGACCGCTATTGGTGGCGACTGCGATGTCAGCGATAGTTGCGTCTTCGGTCTCGCCGGAGCGATGAGAAGTAACAGTCGTGTAGTTGTGGCGGTGAGCCATTTCGATTGCTTCGAGAGTTTCGGTGAGCGAGCCAATCTGATTGACTTTGATAAGAATCGAGTTCGCCGCGCCCATCTTGATGCCTTTTTCGAGGAATTTGGTATTGGTAACAAAGAGGTCGTCGCCGACGAGCTGGCACTTGTGACCGATTTGCTTCGTGAGCTTAACCCAGCCTTCCCAGTCCTCTTCTGCCAAACCGTCTTCGATAGAATCAATGTAATAGGTGTCGACGAGTTTTTCGAGGAAGTCGATTTGCTGTTGAACGTCGAGTTTCTTGCCGTTGGGGTCTTTCAAAATCGGGTGCTTGCCGTTGAGTTGCTTGTAGTCGTAGAAGTATTGGTCGCCTTCTTTAACAGCGAATTCGGACGCCGCGCAGTCCATAGCGATTTTGACTTGTTCGCCGGGCTTGTAGCCTGCCGCCTCGATAGCCTTGATGATAGTTTCGAGCGCGTCTTCAGTGCCTTTGAGATTGGGAGCAAAGCCGCCTTCATCGCCGACAGCCGTGGAAAGTCCGCGACCTTTAAGAATTTTAGCGAGGTTGTGGAAGACTTCTGCGCCCATGCGAATGGCTTCGCGAACTGTGGGAGCACCAACGGGACGAATCATGAATTCTTGGAAAGCAATCGGGGCGTCGGAGTGTGCGCCGCCGTTAATGATGTTCATCATCGGGACGGGCATTTTGTAGGTATTGCAACCGCCGATATAGCGATAAAGGGGCAGACCGACAGCTTGAGCACCAGCTTTGGCAGCGGCGAGCGAAACAGCCAGAATTGCATTTGCGCCGAGTTTGCTCTTGGTGGGCGTGCCGTCGAGTTCAATCATTTTGTAATCGAGTGCACGCTGATTGAGGACGCAATCGCCTTTCAGAGCCGGAGCAATGATTTCGTTGAGGTTTTTGACTGCTGTGAGGACGCCTTTGCCCATATAACGACCCTTGTCGCCGTCGCGGAGTTCGAGAGCTTCATTTACGCCCGTGGATGCGCCGGAAGGAACTGCTGCACGACCGCACACGCCGTTTTCAAGGATAACATCTGCTTCAACCGTCGGATTGCCGCGAGAGTCTACGATTTCACGACCGATAATCTTCTCGATTTTTGCCATTACATAATCCCCCTTATCATTAAAACCAAATTAAAAACTAACTATGCCGCATTATACCATTTCAAGCGCGATATGCAAGTTGTTTTCTAAAAATTTTTCCATTTCCTAGCCTCAAGCCGCTTATAAAAAAATCCCGCCGCTTTGACGGGATTAAAGAGTTTTCGCGAAGTTTTATTGCTTATTTAGCTTAGAGCCGCTGATTTGGTACGTGTCGTTGTCAATGTGGAAGGTCGTAGCGGTAAATTCTTTAAACGTTATCGAGCCGCTGTCGAATGTAAGCGTAATCGTGCCATTAGACGCGCTATAAGACGAGGTGAAGTTCAATCCGTCAAGCGTGAGCGTATCTCCGTCTTCAAAGCCGAAGATAACGTCTTTGCCGTCGCCTTTTGCATAGTAGAACGTATCGTTGCCAGCGTCGCCCCAGAGTGAATCGTTTCCGGTGCCGCCCCAAAGCGAATCATTGCCCGTGCCGCCTTTTATGCAGTCATTTCCTGAACCGCCGAGCAATTTATCATCGTCCGCGCCGCCAGAGAGCGTATCATCGCCCGAACCACCATTTAAGCTATCATTTCCTATGTAGCCAAGCAATTTATCGTTTCCAGTGTCGCCGGAAAGTGTATCCGCTCCGTCGCCGCCGCTTAAGCTGTCATTTCCTGCGCCACCTAGCAATTTATCGTTTCCAGTGTCGCCGGAGATAGTATCATCGCCCGAACCGCCGCTTAAACTGTCATTTCCTTCGCCACCGAGCAATTTATCGTTTCCAGTGTAACCAGAGAGCGTATCATCGCCAGAGCCGCCGCTTAAGCTGTCATTTCCTGCGTTGCCTAGTAATTTATCATTGCCGTCACCGCCAGAGAGAGTATCATCGCCAGAGCCGCCGCTTAAACTGTCATTTCCTTCGCCACCGAGCAATTTATCGTTTCCACTGAAACCAGAAAGAGTATCATCGCCCGAACCACCATTTAAGCTGTCATTTCCTATGTAGCCAAGCAATTTATCGTTTCCAGTGTCGCCGGAGATAGTATCATCGCCGTCACCGCCATTTAAACTATCATTTCCTGCGCCGCCGAGCAATTTATCGGTTCCAGTGTAAGCAGAAAACGTATCATTTCCGTCGCCACCGCTTAAACTGTCGTTTCCAGCCCCGCTGAATAATTTATCATTACCCGAACCGCCAGAAAGAGTATCATTTCCGTCGCCGCCTCTTAAACTGTCATTTCCTGCGCCGCCGAGGAGTTTATCATCTCCAGCGTCACCAAAAAACATATCAGCACTATTCCCGCCGACGATTGAATCATTTCCGTCGCCGCCCATTATCACCAAATGGGAGCCGTTGTTTGTAATCTCGTCGGCATTAGCCGTGCCAGTGAGGGTTTTATTTCCAAAATCGCCGCTTAATTCAAAGGAATAGCCGCCAGCATTGCTCATAACGCTAACATTTCCGTTGAAATTGTCCGCCGTAAAGCTTACGACACTGTTATTTAAGGTTGGAGTGCCTTTGACGCCGCTAAACTCAACATTATTTGTTCCTGCCACCGACGCATTGTAAGTTACGGTCGTATTCGCGCTGTCCAAGGAATAATATTCGCCTGAACCGCCAGCCAGATATGCCACATTGCCGCCGCTTAGCGTTACCCATTCCGAAATAGTCTCTTTGGTCGTGTCTACGTCACTTGCCAACGCTAATGTATAACCATCGCCAGTCAAAGTGACGTTCGCGCCGTTAAGATTCGATTTGGTCAACGTTACGACATTATTTTCTACTTCTATACCGTCAGTCGTCTTTACGCCACTCAATGTGAATAAATTCGTAGCGTCAACTGCCGACGTGTAAGTAATAGACTTGCTATCGCTTGAAACTGCATAACCAGACGTATTGCTTGCCGATTTATAAGTTAAACCGTCGAAACCTGCGGGCGTTGTCGTCGAGGAATAGTCTTTGTCGAGGGCTAATGTATAATTTTCGCCCGTCAAAGTAATATTTTCGCCGTTCAAATTCGATTCAGTCAAAATTACAACATTATTTTCTACTTTTATGCCGTCAGTCGACTTTACGCCGCTCAAGGTGAATAAATCCGTTGCTTCAACTGCCGCAGTGTAAGTAATAGACTTGCTATCGCTCGAAACTTCATAACCAG
>JAFWWC010000021.1 GCA_017518105.1 Selenomonadaceae bacterium | reverse complement strand
TGCCTTGCTGAAGTAGCCGCTAAAGGTCGTCTGCGATATGATGAACTTCCCGCTCGGCAAGACTTCGACGTTGGAAAGATGCCTTACGCCTTGCCGCACTAGTTCTATCCTGTCTGCAAAGGGGAATTCGCTTTTGTCCTCTTCCACGACGAAGATATAAAGCTTGTCAACTTTAGCCGCCGCATACTCGACCAGATATTGATGTCCCAGCGTGAACGGATTGCAATTCATGACCAGTGCCCCGATTTGAGGTCTCTTAGCCTTAAGCTGTTCTTTATAAGCTTCCAGTTCTTCGTTGACGATATTTGAGCTTATGCCGCCCTGCTCGACCCAAGACGGTATGCCGTATCTGTGATGATAATGGGGGGGGGGTAATGGATAATTGAATTCCTTATCGCGGAAGAAATTGTTCTCCGTCAGGAATGCAAAATACTTCTCCGCCACAAGCTTATAACCCAGTTCATTGACATGACCTTTTCTGCAAAAAATTTCTCGATAATCATGGGGTGAATCAAAAGCATTACTAACATCAAAAAAAGGAATATTATTACTAGTTGAGCGCATACCCATGATAGCAATAAAAATTATATCATTAGGCATAGGAGACAATTTGTTAAGATTATAAAAAATATCCTGATAACGTCCCCAATAACATTGTCCTTCGTTTTCAACGCGATAAGGTAAATTGTTTTCGTTAAGCATTTTCTGTAGATAGCTCGCGATAGTTTTATCAAAAGAAGTATTCGTGCCATACCAGTGACAAGTGCCACAAATAAAAATTCTATTTAAAAATTTTTCGGGCTGATAAGCCGTCGTGCGTTTTCCTTTTTGAATTCTCACTAAAGGGTCATCATCATCTAACATTGTAGTTGAGCCGTCAGGATGTGTTATTGTAATAGCGTCTTTGAGTAATGAAATAACTTGTGAATTATTATAACCAAACTTATCAAAAGGAGTAATAACATTAATCCCTTTGTCTACGCTTTTTGCGAGAGTTTTTTTCAATTCACCGTAATCTGCGAGTGTAGAATCAAATTCTTTACCGCCCTCATAACGAATAATTCTATCTGGAAAATTCGTCAGAAATAACTTCACTTTTGGATGGCGTTGTAAAAAGTGTAGCAGAGGAATATCCACGTACGTTCGCCGAATAAAAACATTTTCGAAATCATCAAAACGAAAAATTCTTTTAAATTTAATATCATAATTCTTTTTCGTTAATAAAATAATTGCATCAAAGTTGTTGAGGTTTACTTTAGAAATATTCATTAGCTTAACTGTTGTAGAAATCATAGGGGATTCCCACATGGGAATATTTATAAATTCTTTCTCATTGTCAACGAAACAAAATTGTGCCAACAATCTTTTATCGCATTTAAATTGATTTTGAACCTCTTTAATAAAAGATTCAAAACTTATTTCCACCACAAAGAGAGGTTTTTTTATTCCGTTGTCAATGCAATACTGAGGGAGCGTGTAGCCTGCCGTAAAGCAGTCGCGCAGTTTGATAAAAAGTTTATCGTCCATAAACATACCTCCATCAAAAATTTTCCCGCCGATTATAGCAAATGATTTTTTTCAATGCAAGAAAAAACAGAGCCCGAAGGCTCCGTCTGAAGTTTCATCGTTTGTCTTGCGGATATTGCGGTTGATTGTATTGCGTCTGGGCTTGGTCGTATTGCGGCGGCTGATTGTATTGTTGCTGAGTTTGGTCGTATTGCGGCGGCTGATTGTACTGTTGCTGACCTTGGTCATATTGCGGCGGCGGGTTGTAATTCGTCTGCGAATAAGATTGAGAGTAAGCTTGCTGAGCCGCCTGCTGATTCATCTGGAGTTTTGCCTGCTGAAGGATTTGCCGCGCATGTTCAAGACCCGATTGCGCCTGTTGCACGCCTTGGAAAGTGTTCGACACGTGAGCAATCAGCTGGTCGAAGACTTGATTGGCGTAGCGGTCGGCGTCCTCTTGCAGTTGCTTGGAATTCTGCCGCGTCCGCTCCATTATCTCGGCTTCTTGTTGCTGTGCCTGACTTAAAACCATTCGCGACTTTTCCCGCGCCTTGATAACAATGTCATTCTCGTCAAGCATTTGCTCCGCCTGAATTTGTGCTTGCTTGATGATGTTGCTCGCCTCAAGTTGTGCGTTGTTCAAGATGTTGTCGCGTTCCTTCATGACCTCAGTTGCGTGTTCGAGTTCTTGCGGCAAATCCTTGCGTAGCTCCTCCACCAAGTGAATCAAATCTTCTTCCGATATAAGCGTTTTGTTCGTCAGCGGCAAATGCGGCGCACCCGCCACCAAACTTTCTATCTTGTCCAATGTGTTGCGTACTGCCATAATCATCCCCTCTTAAAGTCGTCGATTGAGGAATTAGCTTTCATTTTAGCTTGAAGGGCAAACTCCACACACTCCGGCACGAGTCCATGCACGTCGCCGCCGAAATGCGCTAGCTCCCTTATGCCCGAAGAACTTATAAACAAAAACTCTGGAGCTGTCAACAAAAATATCGTGTCGACGTTCGGAAGGAGGTGCCGCATCATCTGCGCCTTGTTTACCTCGTATTCAAAATCCGCCGCCGAACGCAACCCGCGAATTATCAAATTAACGTCGTGTTGCCTTATGTAATCGGCGGCTAGTCCGTTGCAACCGTCCACAGTAACGTTATCAATATGAACTGTAGCCTCGCGCAACAGGTCGACGCGTTCTTGCATGTTGAAGAGATATTTCTTCTGCTCGTTGATGAAAACGCAAATAATCATCTCGTCGACGAGCCGCGCCGCCCGCTCGAAAATATTTATGTGCCCGTTGGTCACCGGGTCAAAGCTCCCTGTGCAAATCGCCTTCTTCATGATGAATTCTCCCTTAAAATTGTTATCGCCGTCGTGTTTCCGTAATTTATTCTTCGGACGAGTTCAAAGCTTCCCGTCAAAGTCTCTTGTGCGCCGTGTTCGACGACCATTAAGCCGCCCGCGTTCAGCAATTTTAGTTCGGCGACTAGCTCCAATGATTTTTGCGCAAGCCCCGTTGAGTATGGCGGGTCGCTGAAGATTAAATCGAACTGTGAGCCGAGCCGCCTAAGGATTCGTTCAAAGTCGCCGCGCATAACCCTACAGCCCGTGAACCTCGCCCGCGTTAGGTTGTCGCGTATGATGTCCGCCGTCGCCATATCGATAAACGTTGCCGAACCCGCGCCGCGTGAAATTGCCTCCAAACCCAACGCCCCAGTGCCCGCGAAGATGTCGAGCACCGATTCGACCTCCGCGAAGTCAATCAGCCCACTCAATATGCTGAACAACGACTCCTTGACGCGGTCGCTTGTCGGTCTCGTCGCAAGTCCCGCTGGCGTCTTCAGCCGCAAGCCCTTTGCTCGTCCTGTGATAATTCGCATGATATTTTAACGGAGCAAGTCAATCTTTTCGATTTCGTAGCCATTGCGATTCAACGCGGCAACGATTCGGTCAATGTGCTCTTGATTGTGCGTCTCAACCGTGACTTCCAACACGACCTTTTTAAAGCTGTCAGTCACGCGGGCTTGGTCGTGTTCAAGCTTGATGACGTTAGCATTTTCTTCCGTGAGGATTCGCGACACGTTCAACAGTTCGCCGGGCTTATCGGCAAGAAGCACTCCGAAGCAGAAAATTCTTCCGCGAACGATTAACGCCTTGTCAATCAGCGCACTCAAGGTCGATATGTCGATATTGCCGCCGCTGACAATCGCTACGACCTTTTTGCCTTTGAACGGTAGCTTATTCAACGCCGCCAGACTCAAGACGCCCGCGCCCTCAGCGATGAGTTTATGCTTTTCGATGAGGAACAATAGCGCGCTCATGATTTCCATTTCGTTGACGGTGATAATCTCGTCTAGGTACTTTTGGCAGAAGGCAAAAGTCAAATCGCCCGCCGTCTTGACTGCGCAACCGTCCGCGACCGTGTCCGAACTTTTCAAGGAGACAATCTCGCCCGCGTCGAGTGCCGCCTTCATGCAAGCTGCGTTCTCCGGTTCCACGCCGATAACTTTAACTTGCGGGCTGACAACTTTGGTAGCCAACGCCACGCCCGACGCGAAACCGCCGCCGCCTATCGGAACTAAGATTGCGTCCACGTCCTTAAGCTCGTTGATAATCTCAAGGGCAGTCGTCCCTTGCCCAAGCAGAACTTCCAAATCGTTGAACGGGTGAACGTAAACATAGCCGTGCGCCTTACAGAGTTCCAAACTATGCTGATAAGCGTCGTCGAAGCCGTCGCCGTGCAGGACAACTTCCGCGCCGTAAGCCTTAGTTGCCTCGACCTTGAGAATCGGAGTAGTCGCGGGCATACAGATAACCGCCTTGACGCCGAGCCTTTGAGCCGCGAACGCCACGCCTTGAGCGTGATTGCCAGCTGACGCCGTGATAACTCCGCGGTTGCGTTCGTCTTCGGTCAAGTGGCTTATCTTGTTGTACGCGCCGCGCAATTTAAAGGCTCCAGTGTGTTGCATGTTCTCTGGCTTAAGGAAGACTTCGTTGCCGCTAAGCTCAGAAAAAAAATCGCTTGGGATAAGTCGCGTCTTCTTAACGATGCCGGCTAGCTGTTTATCTGCGCGATAGACATCGGCAATCGTCGTGCGTTCCACCAATTCGGCGGGCGTCAATTCATTTTCACTCAAATTAAAACCTCCCGTTGCTTAGTGTCGATAATTTACCATTCAAAAGACGCCGCGTCAATAAAAAAGCCCCGATAGTCGTCGGAGCCGAAATTATTTTATTTACCTGGGTCGCATTGAAGGTGGTCCGCTAGAGTTGCCTGGGTTGCTTGGGTTGCGTTGAATGTAGTCTGCGAGGATGCGGAGTGCTTCTTCCCGCTTAATGGTACGTCCAACTTCGCCGTTAACGATTACGCTGTAGACGTTGCGCTCTCGTTCGCTCGGGTCGTAGTCCACGCCGGCTTTTTTAAACATGTTTTTAAGCAATGCGACAGCTTCGTCCCAATCTTCCGGAAAATCGATGGGCCATTTTTGGTTGAAAAAATATGCAATATCCCAGTCAGTCTCGTCGACCGTGCCGCCCGCCACGTTGTCGAGCTGTTCGTCATTCAATATTTCGTCCTTCAAAATTTCTTTTGCCATTTTCATTCGCCTCCAAATTTCTTTCTTCTTATTATACGTTGGCTGTCAAATTTTGCTACACGTTACGAAAAAATTTTTAGCCGATAACCGAATCGTCCTTTTTTCTGTGCACGAAAATTTTCGAGGGCGTCACGTCAACGATTGCCAAAATAAACTTAGTCAAACGAGTCAAGGAAATTTTTCGCGCTGCTGATATAATTCACGCTGTCCGAAGGGATAAAGCAAAGTTCAAAGGAGCGATTAATCATGAAGAACAACGATAAAGTTTTCGACGGCGATAAAATTTACGCAATGGCAGTAACCTTGTTTGCGGGCGTGTGCTCAGTGGGAGTTGTCCTCGCCGCCGCGATTCAAAAACTTTTCTAAGCACGAGCCTTGAATAAAAATTTTCCCCGTCAAACATTTGGCGGGGATTTTTTATACGTCGGAGGGAACGGAGCCGCTAGACAGTTCGCGCCACTTCTTACGATAAAACAGCGGCGACATTCCGATAATCTTCTTGAACATCTTGCCAAAGTAATTTGGGTCATCATAGCCGACCCGCGAAGAAATTTCCGTGAGCGGCAGATAAGTATAAATCAACAGGCATTGAGCCTTACCGATTCGGCGGCGGGTGATGTATTCCTTTGGCGTGTAGCCCGTCGCATCTTTGAACAGCCGCGAAAAATATTGTTCGTTGTAGGGGGCAAACTTTTTGAGGTCAGCTACGTTGAAGTCTTCGTCGTAGTGTTCCTCGATGTAATTGCGGACTTGTTCGATGACAAGATTTTTATTCTGGATTGCTTCAAGCCCAATTGAACGAATGACATTGTAGACGATAAGCACGATAGTGCGGGCTAGGGCGTTTGCCATCTGGTAGCTGCCGTCTTGTTGGGCGTAGTGGTGCACGAGCGGATAAAGCTTTGCTAATTCCTCGGCGACGGCTTGGCAGGGAATACGCGGATGAAAATTCTTCGGGACGAGTTCATTAATCTGCAAGCTGGGCAACTTCAAACCTTTGACGGCAATGCACCACGCCTCGACCTTAGAGTAAAGCATTAAGCTTTCGTCGTGGAGGACGCCAGCATTGTGAATTAGAACGTCGCCCGCCTGCACGTGGCAAAGTTCGCCGTCGATGACCTGCGTCCCGTTGCCCGACAAGATAAAATTCAGCTCAAGTCGGTCGTCGTGCTTATGCATTGACCGCAAGCCCTCGCTCCAATGATAGACGCCTAAGAGTTGCGGCTCGCTCTCGAACGGCGAATCTTCCTGCGTGTTTAGTTCAATCAGTTTAGCCAAGTTAATCACCTCGAAGCTAATCTATCACGGCGGCGGCGGAGCGTCAAATATTTTTTGCAGGGGAACTTCGGCGGGCGCAGAATAAGTCACAGAAAAATTTTTGGAGGAGATTGCATGAAACGAGTTTACAATTTCAATCCGGGACCGGCGACCTTGCCTTTGGAAGTCTTAAAGGAGGCGCAAGCCGAATTCCTCAACTTTGATGATACTGGCATGTCGATTATCGAGATAAGCCACCGCTCCAAAGCCTACGAAAAAGTTCACAATCAAGCTAAGACGGACATCTTGGAGCTTATGGGGCTTGGCGATGATTATGATGTGCTGTTCATTCAAGGCGGTGCGTCGTTGCAGTTCGCGATGATTCCTATGAACTTCGCAAGCCGTGAACGCCCTGGCTCCTACGTCTTAAGCGGGACGTTCTCTAGCAATGCTTACAAGGAGGCGGCGAATTTGGGCTTAGGGGAGATTGCCGCCTCGACCAAAGAAGAGAACTTCCGCCGCGTGCCCCGTCAAGACGAACTCAACATCAATCCGAACGCCGCCTATCTGCACGTGTGCTACAACAACACGATTTACGGCACGGAATTTCATTATATCCCCGACACCGGCTCGGTTCCTCTGTTTGCCGATATGTCAAGCGATATGCTTAGCCGCCCCGTCGACTTTAAACGGTTCTCGCTGATTTATGCGGGCGTGCAAAAGAATTTGGGACCGGCGGGCGTGGTTATCGTCGTCGCTCGGAAGAGTTTCATTGAACACAGTTTGGAGACGCTCCCGACGATGCTCCGCTACGACACTTTCTATAAAAAGAATTCGCTGTACAACACGCCGCCCGCGTTCAGTATTTACATTGTTGGCAAGGTCGCGGCTTGGATTAAAGCTTGCGGCGGTCTTGATGAAATGGCTCGGCGAAATTCGATTAAGGCTAAGCTCCTCTACGACGCGATTGACAGTTCAGACGGCTTCTATCGTGGGCACGCCGATAAAGATAGTCGCTCCTTTATGAACGTGACTTTCCGCCTGCCGAGTGAAGACTTGGAGAAAAAGTTTGTCGCCGAGGCTCTGGAAAAAAATTTGAGCGGCGTTAAGGGTCACCGCTCTGTTGGAGGTATGCGCGCCTCAATTTACAATGCCATGCCCATTGAAGGCGCGGAGGCTCTGGCTGACTTCATGAATCAGTTCCGCAAGTCAAACGTCTAACAGGTTCTTGCCTTTGCAAAGCAGAGCCGTCCGATTAATCGTAGCGGCTGACACGTCGGCTGGGAAGTCAAAGCGTTCGTGCAAAATGTTCAAGACTTCGCTGGGCTTAAGGCTCCCGTCAGAGAAAATCCTAACAGCAAATCGTATCAGCAACTCGCCGCCCGCCTGCGATAGCGTCACGGGTTCGGCGAGATATTTTTTTAGCTCAAGCTCGCGTGTCTTCTTCGGCGTGGTTCGCGTGAAGTTTATTTGAGGCGCGGCGTTGAAGTCCTTAGCGGCAACCTGCGCGGCGGGCAATAGTTTTTCGTCGAAGGGCAAACGAACTTCATAGCGCGACAAGTCGACCAGTGACATCACCGGCTTTGGCTTGCCGCGTAATTTTTTTAATCGGACAATCTCCGCGCCTTTGGGCAGTTGCTCGTTCAATCTCTTGGCAACGACGAACTCGGCAACGGGCGAAGTCAATTCAAAGTCGACGTACTCGCAATCGCTCGTCACGCCGACTGCCAACGCCGTCGCGAACGAAACTTTCAAATGCGGATTGAAGCCCTCACTCCAGGCGACTGGCAACTTCGACCTCAACAAGGCTCGCATGAAGACGTTCATATAATCCAGGTGACTTAGGACGGCAATCGTTGCGTCCTTCCTTATCTGCGCTCGGTACTTCGTCGGAGAAAATCTTCTTTGCTCGTTAAGCTGAATCTCTTCAGACGGAGAAGTCTTTTCCTTGTCGAAGTCGACAACACGCACGCCCAAATTCATACACACGCCGCAACCCGTGCAACTCGTCCGCCGACAATCCCGCGTAGTCTCTCCCGCTTGAGACTTTTCCCACTCGGCAAGCAAGAAACTTTTATCGACGCCCGGAGACGTGTGCTCCCACGGCAACGGCTCCCAAAAATCACGCTCGCGCCCGCTGTAGTATTCGGGATTAATGCCGCAAGCCTCGAACGCCGCCGACCATATATCAGGCTTAAACAAGTCAGACCAGCCATCGAACTTCGCGCCATTCCTCCAAGCCGTCTCAATGACTTCGGCAAGCCGCCTGTCGCCACGAGCAAGCGCACCCTCTAGCACGGAAAGTTTTGCGTCGTGATAGTTGTACGTTATCGCCCGATTAGTGATTAGGCTTTTCAAAAGTTGTTGACGCCGCCCGAATTCCTCCGCTGAAATCTGCGCCGCCCATTGAAACGGCGTCCACGGCTTTGGTACGAAGCACGCAACACTGATTGTCACCTTGACGCCGCGTTTTAAGCCCGCGACCTTTTGCGCAAGCTCCGCAATGCCCGCAACGTCTTCATCAGTCTCAGTCGGCAAGCCAAGCATGAAGTAAAGCTTAACCGCCTTCCAACCCTTAGCGAACGCCGCCGCGCAGCTGTCGAGGAGGTTTTCTTCCGTCACGTTCTTGTTAATCACGTCGCGAAGTCGTTGCGTGCCCGCCTCCGGTGCAAAGGTCAGTCCACTCTTGCGCACAGATTGGACGCGTTCGGCTAGCTCAATCGAAAAGCTATCAATCCTCAGGCTCGGCAGGCTAAAGCTCACGCGTTCATTGCGGAAATCGCTTTGCAAGTCGTCAATCAGTCGCCTAAGGCACGAGTAATCGGCGGAGCTAAGTGACGTTAAAGAAATCTCGTCCCAGCCGCTTGAGTCAATCAGGCGACGCGCTAAGGCTCGTAACGTTCCTTCCCTGCGTTCGCGGACGGGTCGATAAGTCATGCCCGCTTGACAGAATCGACAGCCGCGACTGCACCCGCGGAATAGCTCAAGCATCGCCCTATCGTGAACAATCTCCATAAACGGCACCACGGGTCTTTCAACGGACGGGGTCGCGTCGAAGTCTCTAACCACACGCTTTAAGACGGTTCGCGGAGCCTCCGAATTCTTCAGCCCGATAAAGTTTCTTCCACTGTAGAGCGGCTCATAAAAGCTCGGCACGTAGATACCTTTGACGCTTAGCAACTGCTTAAAGAATCCGCGACGCCCGCCGACCTTGCCCGAAGTATTCCAAGCCTTGAATATGTCGACGACTTCGCCGAAGACCTCTTCAGCCTCGCCGACAATAAAGAAGTCAAAGAAGTCCGCGACAGGCTCGACGTTATAGACGCAAGGACCGCCGCCGATTACAAATGGCTCGTCGTCTTTACGGTCGCGGGCGTGCAACGTTATTTTCGCAAGGTCAAGCATGTTGAGGACGTTGGTATAAATCATCTCGTATTGCAAGGAGAATCCCACGAAATCGAAGTTGCGGACGGGTTGCTTTGACTCCAGAGCGAATAGCGGAAGATTTTCACTGCGCATGACGGCTTCGGCATCAGTCCACGGAGCATAAACGCGTTCGCAAAGAGTATCCGACCGCCGATTGAGTATCGAATAAAGAATCGCTAAGCCAAGGTTGCTCATGCCGACTTCGTAGACATCGGGCAAAGCAAGCACTATTCGACACGCCGTCGCCTGAAAATTTTTTACCACGCTATTAAATTCGCCGCCAGTGTATCGGGCAGGCTTCGTCAGTTCAAAAAGATTTTTCATCGTCAGTCACCATAGAAATTTTTATCTGGACAAAAGAACAAACTAAGACGAAGAAGAAGACCGGCTCGCATGGATGCGAGCCGCCCCGCGTTTGAATCATGGATGATTCATAGCCGGACTTACGCCCTTTCTTTGCATACTTTCTTTGGGCGTGCAAAGAAAGTATGAAGAAAACCTCACCATAGGAACTTTTGCTTATGCATGTTGATATTCAAGAGGATTGCAATCGCTAGGATATTCGTAGTCAGCGAGCTTATCCCATAACTCATAAGCGGCAAGGGGATACCCGTCACGGGCATAATCCCGGTAGTCATGCCGACATTAACTAGCACGTGGAAGGCAAGCATTGAAGTTATCCCGACGGCAAGCAGTCGCCCGAACACGTCGCTAGCGTCTTTGGCAATCATAATCCCGCGCCAAAAGACAATCAGATATAACAGCAGTAGCACGACCGCTCCGACAAAGCCTAGTTCCTCCCCGACGACCGCAAAAATAAAATCCGTGTGATTCTCTGGTAAGAAGTTCAGCTGACTCTGCGTGCCCTCGAATAGCCCCTTGCCGAACATCATCCCCGAACCGATTGCTATCTTAGATTGGATAATGTGATAGCCGCTCCCCAACGGGTCAACATTCGGGTCAAGGAAAACCATAATCCGCATTTTCTGATAGTCCTTCATGAATTGCCAAAGCACAGGGAACATCATTATCCCCAAAACGACAATCCCAGAGAAGATACGCCAGGGCATTCCGCACGCTATCACCATACCAAAGAATATCGCCATGAAGACAAGTGACGTTCCCAAATCCGGTTGCTTTAAGACTAGGATAAACGGCAAGCCCACGTAAAGCGCGATTGGCAACAGGTCTTGAATTGTATTTAGCCGCCCCATACGCTCTTCCAATATCGACGCCATGCAAATTATCATGATGAGCTTTGAGAACTCGGAAGGCTGCAGGCTAATCGGTCCGATTTGTATCCAACGCTGCGCCCCCAATGCCGCATGTCCGAACAGCATGACTGCAAGTAGCATTATCAGGTTGAAAACGTAAAGTTTATTGCCGTGCTGGCTCAAGCCGCGGTAGTCGAAGTTCATAAAGAATATCGCCAAGATTCCATTGACTAAGGCAAAGAGACCTTGCCTTTGCACAAACCAGAAACGCTCTTCGCCGGGCGTGTTTATGTGCGTCGCGCTTGAGATGATTACAAGCCCGTATATCACTATCGCCACCGTAGACAAGAGCAACGCAAAGTCTATACGGCGGAGCAAACGCTTGGTGTCCGAGGAAAGTATTGCCAATGCTTTCAACTCCCGATAAAAAAATCTAAAGCGTGATTCTGCCGCCAATAAAATTTTCCTGCTTTTGCAAGCAAAATTAATCCGTGCTATAATCGCGCAAAAGGAGGAGTTAGACTTAATGGAAAACGTATTCGACACCCTGAACGAACGAGGTTTTATAGCCCAGTGCACCGACGAGGCAGAAGTTAAAAATTTGCTCGGCTCGCAGAAGGTCACGTTCTATATCGGCTTCGACCCGACGGCTGACAGCTTGCACGCTGGACACTTTATCGCGCTAATGGCAATGGCTCACATGCAACGCGCAGGGCATCGCCCGATATGTTTAGTGGGCGGCGGTACCGGCACTATCGGCGACCCGTCTGGACGCTCGGACTTGCGCAAGGTCATGACTGATGATGTTATCAATCACAACTGCGAACGCTTCAAAGAACAGATAGCCCGCTTTATCGACTTCAGCGACGGCAAGGCTTTAATGGTAAACAACGGCGACTGGCTCCGCAAACTCGGCTACATTGATTTGCTTCGGGAGGTCGGGGCGCACTTCACGGTTAATCGTATGCTCGCCGCCGAATGTTATAAGCAACGCTGGGACAAGGGCTTGACGTTCCTTGAGTTCAATTACATGGTCATGCAGGCTTACGACTTCTACAAGCTCAACGGCGATTACGATTGTATCCTGCAGATGGGTGGCGACGACCAGTGGTCAAACATAATCGCGGGCGTCGAACTCACCCGACGCAAGACAGGACGTGCCGCTTATGGTCTGACGAACAAACTTCTGCTCAAATCTGACGGTTCAAAGATGGGCAAGACCGCTGGCGGTGCTCTCTGGCTAGACGCGGATAAAGTTTCGCCGTATGACTTCTACCAGTACTGGCGCAATGTCGACGACGCGGACGTTAAGACTTGCCTTAGCTTGTTGACGTTCGTGCCAATGGACGAGGTCAACCGCCTTAGCTCCTTGGAAGGCTCCGCGATTAACGAGGCTAAACAAGTTCTTGCTTACGAGGTGACAAAACTTGTTCACGGGGAAGACGCCGCTAATCAAGCTAGACAATCCGCCGCAGAAATTTTTACAGGTCAAAGCTCCGAGAACATGCCGACTGTTGAAGTCTCCGACGCCGTGGGCAAGAAACTTCTGGACGTTCTCGCCGCCGCTAAGGTCATCGACTCCAAATCGGAAGGTCGCAGGCTCATCACGCAGAGCGGTTTGACACTCAACGATAAAAAAGTTTCCGACGCCGATTACATCCTGCAAGCCGACGACTTCCCAGCAGTTATTCGCAAGGGCAAGAAGAAGTTTTATAAGGTGATTAATGCATGAGGAAAATTTTTATGGCGGCGGTGATTGCTATGAGTTTGATGATGACGCCCGCACAGGCGATTGATTCTCGCGTTGAGTCTGCGGTTCAGTGGGCGATTGAGATTGCCAAGGACGACACGCACGGCTATTCACAGGGCGCAGAGAATGCTACGCCGTCACACCCCTACACCGGTTCGCGCGAAGGCCCCGATTATGATTGCTCGTCTTTGGTCTATCATGCGTTCAATCAAGCGGGCTTTAACATAATCGACAACTGGCACCGCAATCCGAAGTACTTTAACCGCTACAATGGCAGACAGTATTCGGGGGACGCTGATACGATTTGGGACGACTTAAGCATTGACGGCGGCTGGGCTAAGTATTCGTGGGCGGAGGTCGCGGACAATCTTCAACGCGGCGATATTCTCTGCCGACCGCAATTCCACGTAGCAATTTATATCGGCGACGGCATGACGGTTGAGGCACGCGGCGTGAACAATCCGACGGGGCTAGGTCGTTACGAGACTGGCGACCAAGGCGGCGAGATTGATTTTTATCCCGCACAGGGCAGAGGCTGGACGGAAGTTTATCGTTATGTCGGAAATTAAGATTATAGACGGCGCAAATCATCTCGACGATGTCAAGCGGCTTATCATTGAGTATACAAAGTTTTTGGGGCGCGACTTGTCCTTCCAACATGTCGACGACGAACTGAACGACTTATCCGCTAAATACACGCCGCCCGAAGGTCGTTTGCTCGGCGCGGCTCTCGACGGTGAGATTGTTGGTTGCGTTGCTTATCACAAACTCACGACCGAGCGTTGCGAAATGAAAAGGCTTTTCGTCCGAGAAGGTTATCGCGAACATCATGCGGGAAGTAAGCTCATCGAGGCGATTATAAACTTTGCAAGGGAATACGGGTTCAGAGAAATTGTTCTCGACACGATAACGCCGCTTGAAAGTGCAATTCGCCTTTACAAGAAATTTGGCTTCGTCGAGACCGCACCTTATTATGATAACCCGATGAGCGACGTTATTTATTTTAAGAAGGAGTTGTGATTATGTCAGGTCATTCAAAGTGGGCGACGATTAAACGCAAGAAGGGAGCCAACGACGCTATCCGAGGCGCAATGACGACTAAGATTAGCCGTGAAATTACAATCGCCGTAAAGATGGGCGGCGCAGACCCAACTGGCAATATGCGCCTTAAGCTTGCGCTGTCGAAGGCTAAAGCTAACAACGTAACCAAGGACAATATCAATCGCGCCATTCAAAAGGGCTTGGGAGCTTCCGACGCGTCGAACTTGGAAGAGATTACTTACGAGGGCTACGGTCCAGGCGGCGCGGCTATCATGCTGGACATCTTGACGGACAATCGCAATCGCACGGCGGCTAACATTCGGCACATCTTCAGCAAGCACGGCGGCAATCTCGGCGAGAACGGTTGCGTTGCGTGGATGTTCAAGAAAAAAGCAGTCTTCACGGTCGACAAGGAGACTTTCGACGACGAGGATGCGTTAATGGAAATCGCGATGGACGCGGGCGCGGAAGACTTCGAGGCTGACGACGAGTCCTTTGAGATAACTGCCGCCCCCGAAGACTTTAACGCGATTGAAGCCGCCCTTGCTGAAAAAGGAATTGAGACTGCCTCCGCCGAGATAACGCAAGTCCCCAATACGACCGTTGCCCTTGCCGATAAGGACGCGGAGAAAATGCAAAAGCTCCTAGACGCCCTCGACGAAGATGACGACGTTCAAAACGTCTACGGCAATTACGAGTTCGATTAATGCTAGCCTTAGGCATTGACCCTGGCTCGGCGATTTGCGGCTTTGGCTTAGTCGAACACCTGCAAGGACAACTTCAAGCTAAAAAGTTTGGCGTGATAACCACCAGCCCGAAAGCCCGTATGCAAGACCGGCTACTTAAGATTCACACGGAGCTTGACGCGCTGATTAAGGAGTTCCGCCCGCAAGTCATGGGCATTGAAAAGCTTTTCTTCGGCAAGAATGCAACGACTGCAATACCCGTCGGGCAAGCTCGCGGCGTCGTCCTATTGAGTGCGGCGCAAAATAATCTGGACGTGATAGAGATTACGCCCAACGAGGTTAAGCAGTCAATCACGGGCTACGGCGGCGCGACTAAGGAGCAAGTCATCTACATGGTCACAAAGCTTTTGAACCTAGACGAGCCGCCCAAGCCCGACGACGCGGCGGACGCCTTAGCAATCTCTATCGCGGCGGGCTACGAGGCAAATAGCTTAGCACGAAGAAACTTTCTGGAGACGTGAGCAGTCAAAAACTCCACGCCTAAAGGCGTGAGCTTGTAAAAGCTCTTTTTGACTAGCCTAAGTCTTAACTGACTACGTTACCTGCGAATAGATAGGTACCGGCGAACGTAAATCCTAATCTGCCGCTCTACGGCTTATGGTTAAACAGTTCCAAGGGGTAGGGACAGTGCTGTAAGCATACAAAACCGCAGGATAACATTGGCGAAGGATTTTTACTCCGAGAGGAGGTACACTTTATGTTAGTATACGTTATCAATCAGCACGGCAAACCTTTAATGCCTTGTTCAGCCAGAAAAGCCCGTGTGCTTTTGGAAGAAGGAAAAGCTATTGTCATTCGCCGCGAGCCGTTCACTATTCGATTAAAATTCGGCTCTAGCGGGTACAAACAACCAATAACTTTAGGAGTGGACGCGGGCGCAAAGCACATCGGTTTATCGGCGTCGACTGTCAAGCGTGAACTCTATTCGGCAGAAGTTGTACTCCGCACCGACATTACTGATTTGCTTTCAACCCGTCGGGAATTGCGCAGGGCAAGACGTAATCGCAAAACTCGTTACCGTCAACCGAGATTTTTAAACCGCGTCAAGGCAAAGAAACAAGGTTGGCTGGCTCCCACTATTCAAAATCGTATTAACGCTCATCTGAAAGTTGTCGATAACGTCTGCAAGATTCTGCCTGTGGCGAAAATCGTTGTCGAAACTGCCAGTTTCGATATTCAGAAACTCAAAAATCCCGACATCAGCGGCATTGAATATCAGCAAGGCGAGCAACTCAACTTTTGGAACGTTCGCGAATATGTTTTCTTCCGTGACAACCATACTTGCCAACACTGTCACGGGAAAAGTAAAAACAACGTTCTAAACGTTCATCATCTTGAAAGTCGCAAGACAGGCGGTGACGCTCCTAATAACTTAATCACATTGTGCGAGACCTGCCATAAGGCTTATCACGCAGGAAAAATCAAGCTCAAACAAACACGTGGGCAAAGTTTCAAAGCCGAAGCTTTTATGGGCATTATGCGTTGGGCGTTCTTCAATAAGCTCAAGGAAATTTATCAAACGCTTGAAGTTAAAAATACCTACGGATACATCACAAAGAATAAACGTATTCGGGCAAGTCTGCCTAAGGAACATTACATTGACGCTTTTTGTATCGCCGGCAACATGCAAGCTGAACGTCTGAATTATTACCACTATCAAAAGCAAGTTCGCAAACACAATCGGCAAATTCACAAGCTCACGATTAACAAGGGCGGAACTCGCAAGAGAAATCAATCGCTGTTTGAAATTTTCGGTTACAGGCTTTTCGACAAGGTTAAATGCAAAGGCGAAGTAGGCTTTATCTTCGGCAGACGGGCAAGCGGCAGTTTCGATATTCGTAAGCTCGACGGTACAAAAATTTCTGCCGGTATCAGCTATAAAAAAATTAGTGCTAATTTCAAAACGAAAAACTTATTTAACAGAGAGGAGGGGCGCGGCTCCACCCCACAAGGGGGTATCCGCCGCGCATATTTGATGATTGGTTACTTGAGCGGTAAAATAAAATTCCTCTTCGACGACGCGTGCATAATTGATGTTCATGGCATCGGCTACAAAGTCTTCGTCGACGCCTCGACGCGGCAAGCTCTGACACTCGGCGCGGCGGAGGAATTTTTTATTCATACGGCAGTTAGGGAAGACGCGATAACCCTTTACGGCATGAAGAATCAATCGGCGTTCGAGCTGTTCGAGTTGCTGTTGACTGTCTCAGGTATCGGCGCAAAGAGTGCGCTTGCCATCGTGTCGAAAATTTCTGCGGCGGACTTCGCACGAGCCGTGACCTTCCAAGACCTAAAGACTTTGATGAGGTTGCCGGGCGTCGGCAAGAAGTCAGCGGAACGAATTCTTTTGGAACTCAAGGACAAAGTGCAATCATTCGCCGAAAGTTTCACAGCGCAAGACTTCCAGCCCGTGCAAAGTCAATCGACAGCACAAGACGACGCTGCGGAGGCTCTTGAGGCTTTGGGCTACACGTCAGCGGAAATATTAGCGGTGTTCAATCGTGCGCCAAAGAACTCTTCGACCGAACAGCTGATACGGCTTGCGTTGAAAGAACTAAACCGCTTTACTTAAAACAAAATCAAAAAGACCGTTCCGAAAGTGGAGCGGTCTTCTTTTATTGTCGTCGGGCAAGCTTTACTTGAACAGATTGGAAAACTTCTTAATCGTGTCGTCCTTCTTGTCGAGCACGTCCGAATAGTTAATCTTGATACCGTTAGCAAGGGCGTCTTCGGGGTTGGGCAAGTTGTAACGTTCGGGCATTTTGACATCGCGGCGGACGGGAACCGTTCCAGCCTCGGCGACCTTTTGCTGAGCCTCTTGCGTCAAGAGATAGTCAACGAACTTTTTAGCGTTGTCCTTGTGTTCGGCGTCCTTGAAGATTGCAACGGGGCTTGGAACCATCAACAGCTCGTGAGGATAAACCATCTTGAGCGGTGCGCCCTTGTCAATCTTGCCAGCGGTTATGTAGTCGACGCCAAGGCAAGCATTCAACACGCCGTCGGCAGTGTCATCAACGACGCGTCCAGAGCCTTTACTCTTCGTCGCGCCGTTGTCGTGCAGTCGAACGATATAATCCCAGCCGAATTGTTTTTCAAGCAAGGCAATGCTCATGAACGCAGTACCGCTTAAGGCAGGGTCAGCAATGCCGAACGAATCTTTATAGGTCGCGTCGGTTGCAATCGTCTCCCAACTTGTCGGCTCCGTCGTAACTTTATCGGTGTTGATGACGATACCGAGCGTGCCGAGTCTCGCGGCAGTGAAGGAGCCGTCGTAGTCGTCAAAGGGATTCAACAGCTCATCAAAGACTATCGGCTTGTATTGTTCGAGCAAGCCTTCATTCTTCATTTGGTAGAAGTCGGGAACTTCGCTTGTCCAAATGATGTCCGCCATGAGATGTCCGCTTTGGCGTTCGGCTTCGAGCTTCGCCATAATCTTTCCCGCGCCAGCCGATTGCCAGTCAACGTCAATGTCGGGGTACTTCGCCTTGAAACCTTCGACTATGCCGCCGATTAAAGATTCCTTCATAGAAGTGTAGATAACGAGCTTGCTACCAGGCTTGTTAGTCTTCTTGTCGCCCGTATCAGCCGGCTTATCTCCGCCACCACAACCCGTCATCAGCAACATCAGCAGGAGCAATGTCGCCGTAAAGATTTTCTTTAACATAACCTGAACCCTCCTTAAACAAATTAATCGCCCGCATTGTACCTTGAAAAAATTTTGCCGTCAATTCTGCCGCTTGCCCAAAATAAATTTCTCCTGTACAATGACGCGGCTAAAGGAGGTTTTCTTATGACAGGACTTTTAGAGACGCCTTACGGCACGCGAGACTTTCTACCTGCAGAGGCGGCGACTAAGCGGGCTATCGAACAAAAGATCTTTAAGCTGTTCGCGAGCTTTGGTTATGATGAGGTCGTAACGCCGACAATGGAATACTTGGAGACGTTGACGACTTCACGAGCGCAGGAGCCGCACTTGTTTAAAATGTTTGACAGAAACAATCGGACGCTTGCCCTTCGCCACGAGATGACAACGCCTATTGCTAGGCTTGCAGTCAGTCGCTTAAAAGATTCGCCGACGCCGCTAAAGCTCTCCTACAATACTAACGTCTTTCGCTTCCGCACCAATCAGCCCGGTCGTCAATGCGAATTCTATCAGGCGGGCGTCGAGTTAATCGGAGTGTCGAACGCTTTTGCCGACGCTGAAGTTATCTCACTCGCCGCGCAGGCTTTGAACGTCGCAGGACTTGAGGATTTCACGATTTGTCTTGGGCAAGTCGATTTCGCGGGCGGATTAATGGAAAATTTGCCTTCGGACATGCAAGACGAGATTAAATCAGCTATCGAACGGCATGACATCGTTGCATTGAACAATCTTAACGTCGACGACGCCTTAAAAAAGATTCCTACGCTTCAAGGCGGGCGCGAAGTCTTAACGGCGGCTCAATCAATCGCAAATAATGAACGTTCGCGCCGCGCACTCGACAATTTAACGGAAATTTATCGCTTGCTTGAAGTCTACGGCGTCGCGGAGAAAATTACGTTCGATTTGGGCTTGATTCGCGACTTTGAATACTATACCGGCATGGTTTTCGAGGCTTATTCGCCTGGCGTGGGCTATTCTTTGGCGGGCGGCGGTCGATATGATAACATGCTTAAGGATTTCGGCGCGGCAAGGGCTGCTACGGGCTTTGCATTGGGTATCGAACGAATTTTGGACGCGATGAAGTTTCAAAACGTCTCTGAAGGCTCACGAGCTAAAGATTTTTACTTAAGTTATGCGGCAGGACATGAATCAGAGGCTATTCAACGTGCGGCACTTCTTCGGGCGGCTGATAAAGTCGTTGAAGTCTCCTTGACGCCACAAAGTAAAGTCGACGCCGAAAAATCTTGCGCTGAAAAAAATTGTTTGGAGTTAATTTATTTGCAATGAGTGTGTTTGGAAGAGTTTTACAATTTATTAGGGCTGTGACGGCGCGTGTCAGCGTTGAGGACGGAAAATATATTTCTACGCACCTAAACGCCGAAGAACAGAAAATTTTTTTTGCAATGAGCGTTGCCGACCAAGTTCACAGCTTGCGCACGGCTTACACTGTCGAAAGACTCATCATCGAGGACAAACGCGGCGTCGACAGAGAATTTTTGATTAGATGTGCGCTCCTTCATGACGTGGGAAGACGAAACGGCGATTTGACGATTAAAGGAAAGATTTTTGCCGTGCTGATTACGAGTATTGCGCCGAAATTCGCCGAACGATTGGAGCTTAATGGCAATCACGCCCTCTACGTCTATCATAATCATGCGGAAATCGGCGCACGCAAGCTTCAAAAACTCGGATTGTTCAAAGAGGCAAAGATTATCGCTAAACATCACGCAAAACCCAAGCCCGATGACCCGTTTGAACTAAAATTATTACGATTGGCAGACAATGAGAACTAGGAGGGCTTATGATTCATAAATTTAAGCAGGGCGACGATTATATTTTGCTCGACGTGAACAGCGGCGCGGTTCATATCATCGACGAGGCAACTTTTAAGATTCTCGACGACTTCGACGGCTCTAACGACGCTGAAATTCTAAAAAAATACCCTGAAACCGATACCAAAGAGATTTTAGACGAATTACACCAGTTAATTGACGCCGGCGAACTCTTTGCACCAGAAATCGACGTGCCTTTGACGTTCGCGGCGCGTGGCGTCGTTAAAAGTTTGTGCTTAATGGTCGCGCAAGATTGTAATTTGCGTTGCAAATATTGTTTCGGCGACGGAGGCACGTTCGGTCATCGCGCTATCATGTCTGAAGACGTTGGAAAGGCGGCTGTCGACTTCATTATTAAAAATTCCGGGCTTCGTAAGCATTGCGAGATTGATTTCTTCGGCGGAGAGCCTCTGATTAACTTCAGAACCGTTAAAGCCGTTACTGAATACGTTAGGCGGCGCGAAAAGGATACTGGGAAGATTTTTAAGCTAACTTTGACGACGAACGGCATTTTGCTTAACGAAAAGATTTCTGCGTGGCTGAACGATAATAATATCTCGTTGGTGCTAAGTTTGGACGGGCGCAAAGAAATTCATGACGCTATGAGACCCGACATCAGCGGAAATGGAAGTTATGAGCGCGTTTTGAAGAATTTTAAGCGGACTGTCGGCGAACGCGGCGGAAATAACTATTATCTGCGCGGAACCTACACCAAACGCAATTTAGACTTCGCGACGGACGTTTTGAGCCTCCACGACGCCGGCTTTGATATTTTATCGGTCGAACCAGTCGTTTTGAAGGATTCGCCGCTTGCTTTGACTCTTGAGGACTTGCCGCGCATTAAAATCGAGTATGACCGCTTAACCGAGGCTTATCTTGCCCGAAAACGCGTTGGAAAAGGTTTTTTCTTCTTCCATTTCAACGTTGATTTAAATAATGGGCCTTGCGTCGCCAAAAGATTAGCTGGTTGCGGGGCTGGGCACGAATATTTTGCAGTCGCGGAGAATGGCGACCTTTATCCGTGTCATCAGTTCGTTGGGCGCGAAAATTATCGGCTCGGAAATATTTTTGACGGCGTGGCGGAGGATAAGCGGCATTGGTTGAAGTATTTTCGTGAGTCGCACGTCCTTAATAAGCCTAAATGCCGCGATTGTTGGGCAAAATTCTTTTGTAGCGGTGGTTGTCATGCCAATGCTGAACTTTTTAACGGAGATATTCGCAAACCTTACGAGGTCGGCTGTGAAATTCAAAAGAAACGCCTTGAATGTGCGATTTATGTACAAACCAAGCTCGCGGAATAAAAAAACGCCTTCCACGTTCGGAGGGCGTTTTATTTTGCCTTAAAAGACTGCTTCAATCGTTCCTATGACTTCGCCGCGATGATTTTTCAGCACCGGCGGGAAAATTTTATCGAGTTCGGCGGCTTCGTCCTTTGTAAGCAAGTCTAAATGCTTCAAAACCGCGATTGTCATTGGAGTAACCGCAGAATAGTCGCCGTCTTCAATTTTAAACGTGATTCCTAAGTCGCCGTCCTTAACCGCCAGACAATAAACCGCATCGCTACCAATTTTGGCGATAATTCGTCCGTTCGTGACTTCTGACACCGCTAAATCGATTCTGCCAGTGCCAGAAATGATTTGCGGATATTTACTCATTGCATTTCGGATTTTCGTCGCGGCAAGTTCGTATTCGCCCCAATCGCCCAGTTTTGGCGTCGAAAGTCTTGCATATGCCAGCGACATGTTATAAATCGGCAGATAAAACACCGGCACGCCGCATCCATCTATCCCAATCTCTAATTTTTCCTCCGAAATTCGCGCCGCCATCGCCACATGCTTAAAAATTACCTTCTGCGCCTCGTGGTCGGGGCGAATATATCCTTTGTAATCAATTCCTAGCATCATTGACAGCGCGATTATCTGCGAATGCTTGCCTGAACACGGATTATGCACCGGTAAAACCTTTTCGCCCGCCGCAATTATCTTTTTGAACGCTTTTCCGCTCATAGGACGCACGACGCCGCAATCAAGTACAGATTCATCAAGTCCGAGCTTTGATAATATCCCGCGTACTAATTTTACGTGATTTTCTTCGCCGCTGTGACTTGAAACTAGCAATGCAAGTTCTTCTTCGGTTATGTTATAGCGTTCTAGTCCGCCGTTTTTCACGAATGGCAACGCTTGAAACGGTTTTGCCGCACTTCGCCAGAACATCGGCAGTTTTGCATTGCCAATCGCCGCTACAACTTCCCCTTTGCAGTTCACAGCCGCCATATCGCCTCGATGAATGTTCTCTACGTGTCCTGCGCGGGTGTAATGCAGTACAACTTCGCTCATTTCGCTCACTCCTTTAAATTTTTTATCATTATAACGAAAAAATCCTCCGCCGCAAGGTTTTTAGCAGAGGATTTATTTTTTTAGCTTGCAATGCTTTGTTTTTGTCTACGGAGCCGCGCTGGTTTAAATTTTGCGAGTTCTTCTTTTGTTAGTCGAGGAATATCGCTGAAATCAATCTCGTCATCGGATTTTGGCTTGTTTTCTTCCAATCTGCGGATTTGTTCCTCTGACAACGGTGGCATTCCCTTATAAATCCTGATACTGCTCATAATATCTGTCCTCCTCTTCTGTAGTGGCATATCGTGCCGAAATAATTCTGTATTTCTCGCCGCGTTCGGTGTAAATCACTACCAAAATACCTCTTACTTTGCCGATAACTTGCCATCTGTCCTCGTATTCGCTATGTAATTCGTCATAATCCTCAATCCTGTCATCATCAAGAAAGACATACGCGGCATCCTCAAAATAAATCTTATGCTTTCTCCAATTCAACTCGGCTTTGTTGTCATCCCATTCAACTATCAAATCACCAATATCAATTTCACCCATAAAATCATCTCCGAACGAATCTTAGCAAAAAAAATCCTCCGCCGCAAGGTTTTCAGCAGAGGATTATTTTTTTAGCCATTACCAGCCCAATTCTTTTAATTTTTTAAAATCGGCTCGCGCTTTTTCATCGTCACCAATGTTTCGATAACAATTTCTACGATTGTAATACGTTATTGCAATATTCGGATTGAGTTGAATAGCCTCATTATAAAGTTTAATTGCTCCTTTATAGTCTTTTTTACGGTAAAGCCTATCAGCCTCATGGTATTTTTGATTAAAAAGAGAAATTTTATCTTTTGTTATAATTGGTGTAGTAAGTTCTGCGATTTGGCGTTTCAAGTCTTCATTTTCCTTGCGGAGAGCTTCATTTTGGATTTTGAGCTCGTTTCTTTCCTTAAAAAACTGAATGATATAGTTCATAACGTCGTTATCGTCGATTTGAGCAAGGACAGTGGCGCGAATCAAAGTATTATCGTCCGAATCGATGAAATTATACTTAACGTCGGTGATAGTACAAATTTCACTAGCGATAGATAAAACTTCGTCATCAGGCAGGGTCAAATACCTATCTTTCCAGAAGCCGTAGACGTAATCGGCGATTTTCTGCTGAACTTTTTGTATAGCGAGGTCTTTAGCGCGGATTTTGACATTTTTAAAGGTATCTGAATCATTTACGGGGCAATCGGCGACGCCGTCATATATTTTGATAGAATTATCGCCTTGAGATTTGGTTTGAGTGTCAATATCGTCGTCAGGCAATCCAGGCACGAATTTTGAACTTGCAGGTCGATTCATAGTCATCACTCCCAAAATTTTTGCCGAAATTATAACACGGCGGCTTGAAATAAAAAATACACGCCGAAAAAACTTTTTTGACGCCTCGAAAACGATTTTGGAGCTTTGAAACTGATTTTAAGCTTTGAAACTGCTTTTGGAGGTCTGAAACTGATTTTGGAGGCGATTTGGAGGTTCAAATTACGAAATCCACCCACATGGAATTTGTATCGCGTGATAATGCGGGTTTTTCGGCATGTACAAAAATCAGGGTTGATTTGGAGGTGTGATTTACGTTTTCCGGAATAGCGGAATTTGTAAAACGGGCAAAAAATAACCCCTGCAAGGGTCGCGGGGGCATTTTAGGATTTATTTGCCTCTTGAGTAAGCCTCAAAAAAGTTTTCTCTGAACTCGGCGAACTTATCGGAAAGAATTGCTTGGCGCATATCAGCCGTAAATCGTTGAAGATAGCGCAGATTATGCAGGGCGAGGAGTCTCAAGCCGAAAATTTCATCAGCGCGGACGAGATGACGGATATAAGCGCGAGTAAATCTATTTCTGCAGGCGTAGCAGTCGCAATTCGACTCCAGCGGCTCAAAATCTTCGGTGAACTCGGAATTTTTCATAACGAGCCGTCCACGTGGCGCAGTTTTCGGAGAAACCATTGCCATACCGTTGCGAGCGACGCGAGTCGGGAAGACGCAATCGAACATGTCGACGCCGCGCAGGACGCCTTCAAGCAAATGGTCAGGAGTACCGACGCCCATAAGGTATCGGGCTTTATTTTCGGGCAAATGTCGCGTAGAAACCTCCAACATGCGATACATAAGCTCTTTTGGCTCGCCGACGCTCAAACCGCCGATTGCACAGCCCGCAAAATCCATTTCCCCGATAATTTTCGAGCTTTCCTCGCGTAAATCTTCAAACATGCCGCCTTGACAGATACCGAAGACGCCTTGACGGGGATTAGACGCCGCATTAAGACTTCTTTCCGCCCAACGATGAGTTCTTGCGGTCGAAGCCTTCGCGTAATCGTAATCGGCGGGATAAGGTATGCATTCATCGAACGCCATAGCAATATCGGAGCCGAGAGCGGCTTGAGTGGCGATAGAAATTTCCGGAGATAAGAATTTTTCCGAGCCGTCGATATGCGAACGGAACTTTACGCCGTCTTCAGTGATTGTTCGCAGGTCGCCGAGGCTAAAAACTTGAAATCCGCCGCTATCAGTCAAGATTCCGTGCGTCCAGTTCATAAATTTATGCAAACCGCCCGCCTTTTGAATAAGTTCGGCACCTGGTCGCAGGAATAAATGATAAGTATTAGCCAAAATGACGCCTGCGCCTAAATTTTGCACCTCGTGCGGCGAAAGTGTCTTAACAGTCGCTTGAGTTCCGACCGGCATGAACAGCGGCGTTAAAAATTTTCCGTGCGGCGTGTGTAAAATTCCTGCTCGTGCGCCCGTTGCCGCGTCCTTATGTATTAGTTCAAATGTTATTGCCGCCATTAAGCCCGCTCCTTAAAATTTTTTAGCATTCCGCCTTTATTTTTCAGTCCGTTAAGTTATTTGTTATAAACATTGCGTCGCCGAAGGAAAAAAACCGATATTTTTGCCTGACAGCCTCTCGATAGGCTTGCAAGATGAAATTTCGACCCGCGAAGGCACTAACCAGCATTATTAGCGTTGATTTCGGCAAGTGGAAGTTCGTTATTAGCGCGTCAACGATTTTAAATTGATAACCAGGATAAATAAAGATGTTCGTTGAGCTTGAACCGACTTTTACGGAGTTTTTATCAATCGCCGCCGCCTCAAGTGTCCTAATTGAAGTCGTACCCACCGCGATAACCCGTCCGCCGCGCTTTTTCGTCTCAAAAATCAAGTCAGCTGTCGTTTTTGGTATCGTGTAGAACTCGTCGTGCATGATATGCTGTTCAATCGTCTCTACTTGCACTGGTCTGAAGGTTCCTAAGCCCACATGCAACGTTACGAAGCCGAGATTTACGCCTAAACTTTTAATTTCTTGCATTTGTTCGGTTGTGAAGTGCAAACCGGCAGTCGGGGCGGCGGCGGAGCCTCGTTCGCGATTATAAACCGTCTGATAACGTTCGCAATCGTCAAGTTTCTCGTGAATGTATGGAGGCAAGGGAGTTTCGCCGATTTTATCAAGAATTTCCTCGAAAACGCCGCTGAAGTTGAATTGCACGACGCGACCGCCAAAATCTGTGCGTCCGACGACCTTACAACTTAAATTATCGCCGAAAAAAATTTCTGCGCCCTCAATAATTTTCCTGCCGGGCTTAACCAAAGTTTCCCAGGTCGTCGCGTCCAATCTTCTAAGCAAAAATACTTCGACGCGGGCACCGGTTGCCTTATTTCCGATAAGTCGAGCCGGAATTACCCGCGTATCGTTAAAAATGAGAGTATCGCCCGCCGCCAAGAACTTTTTTAGGTCGTAAAAGTGTTCGTGAGCAATCGTTTGGCGTTTTGGGTCTAATATCATCAATCTGGAGGCGTTACGCGGTTCAATCGGGCGTTGAGCGATTAATTCTTCGGGCAAATCGTAATCGAAATCACTTAGTAGCATTTTTTCGCCCCAAATATTTTATTTCTAGCTGTTCAAGCGTGCCATCCATGCGCAATTCGGCGAGAACGAAGTTTATATAGTTTAAAAACTCTTGGTCGCCGCGTTGCATGAGAATTCCGCACGAATGACGGTTAAAAGGCTTATCGACGAGCGGCGCGGCAAGTCTCGGTTCGCGCTTAACCCAACTGAACGCCTCGACGGTCTCAGTTATCATGATGTCGGCGTTACCCTCGGCGATTTGGATTGGAATATCGGCGTTGTCCTCGTGAACGATAAGTTTTGCGTTCGGGAGGTTGGCTCGTGCAAATTTTTCGTTGGTGCCGCCGGGATTAATCATGATTCGGACGCTGGGCTTGTTCATGTCGGCAATCGTCTTGAACTTCTTAGCGTCGGTCTTGCGGCAGAGGATTGTTTTGCCGAAAAGCCCTTCGCCGTAAGCGTCACTCATCGCCATGACCTTAGCCCGTGCATAGTTCCGCGAGATACCGCAAAGGGCAATATCGAACTTGCCAGCCATCATATCGGCGGAGAGGGTCGGCCACGTCGTCGGAACGTATTCAATCTTCACGCCCAAGGAGTCCGCGATAATCTTAGATAACTCGGCGTCAATGCCCTCGTACTCGCCGGTCGCAGGGTTCAGATAAGACATCGGGATATAGTCGCCCGTCGTGCCAATGCGAATCGTCCCGCGTGCCGCAATGTCGTCCAAATGCCCCGCCTCAGCTTGAGCAATCATCAACATCATCACGGCAACAATCATTAAACAAAGTCTCTTCATGTCAATCACCTCAATAAAGTTTCTTTAGTTTAGTGTCCTTGTAGTAATGCTTGAGAATCTTTTCGTAAGACCAACCCTCCTTAGCGTAATCGCGTGCACCAACTTGGCTCATGCCCACGCCATGACCGCTCCCGTAGCCCGTGAAGATAACTTCGCCGGCGTCAAGCTTCATGTCAAAGAGCGTGCTCGGCAACGAAAACTTTTGACGTAGCTCGGTGCCCGTGAATTTCTTTCCGTTAATTTGCGCGGACTGAACTCGACCAGAGGAAGTCCTATCGCTTGCGCCTTGCCCGACTGTTAGCTTGCTTAGCTTAACCGTCTTCACATCGTCGAGGTCGAGTTGCTTAGAAAAATCTTTGGCGGGAACTTTGACAGTCCACGGCTTAGCGAGCTGAACAATTTCCCTGACGGCGACAAGATAGGGCGTAGCCCTTCCCCAAACGTCAGCAACGTCTTCTGTCATGCCGCCGGAGTCCGCGTGGAAGTTCGTATCGATTAGCTTTTCCTTGTAAACCAGAACCGCGCCGCGTGTCTCGTCAATCGCCCGATTAATCGAGTCATAATCCGTGACGCCCACATAAACTTGGCAATGCGTGCTTGAGCACAAGTCAAAGCCTTCCTTAACGTGTCGACCGCGATTTTTCAGCGCGAAGGCACGAGCCGCCACCGCTTGAGCCTTGAGAGCTTCCAAAGGGTAAGACGGCGACATTTCCTTAGCTAACACCCCGTGCAGATACTCTTCAAGCGGCACGAGATTAATCACCGTCAACGAGTCCTTGCCTTTGTTGACGCTAACCCCGCCATAATATTTTTTCCCGTTAATCTCAATCGTCAGCTCTTGGATTGGAATCTTTTCGGGGCGGACTTCGACGGCGTTAATCTTCAGGTGTTCAAAGTCGACAACGAAACTGCCGCCCGCAGGAATCTTCTTTAGCACGTTGCCCTTTGCCGCGTTAATCATGACGAACGGTGCAGAGACCTTCAACGAGACTTGCTTGACGTTGACGAGAACTCCGACGCGCAATTCAGGTGACCACGTCCCCGCCTCGGCGCGGCTCATCAGCAGAATCATCAGCACGAGCATAAAAATTTTCTTCAACATGTCGTCAGCCCTTCTTTGGCACAAAAACTTTGCAACGAATCAAATCATAACCCTTGACGTGTTCGCTCTCGTAAATCGTTCGGAAGTTTTTATCGGCGGACATAAGCTCCAAGAGGAATGGATCCTTACTCGTCAAGATTATGTGCGTGAAGTCGTAGCGATTAAAGAAATCCTTGTAGTTAAGCTTGCCTCTCGTGAAGTCGCCGTATTCCTCAAAAATATTCTTTTGTCCGTTGTTAGTGGAAAGAAAGACTTCCGAGCGCGAGTCGATATAGTATTTGATTCCGAATGAACCCGCTAGCCCGCCAATACCTTGTTCAGCGTAGAGGGAAATGTCTTCGGGGCGTTCTGTGCGCAGGATGAACTTTATCGCGTCGGTGTAAGTGGTTGGCGGCTTTGGTTGGGAATAGGTGTATGCAAAGAAAAAAATCCCGCTGGTCACGAACAGAGTAGCAAGCAGTGAAACAATCTTCCGCGGCAATACCTTAGGGTGGAGAATGCGCCCTTCCGCCTTGAGGATAAGCAGATTGTACAGGAAGACAAGTACCGTCACTAAGAATAGAATCAAAAGCGGCGCAGAGATATTGGTTAGCTTTTCAATAAAAAAATTCGTGATGATAACCGTATTGGCTGCTAGGATTAGGAAGAATAAGCCGAGCGATAATTTGCGATTCTGGAAAAGTTTTTCGGAACTGAAATCACGCCACACATAAGCAAGCGGGAATGTCGCTAGGAAGTAAAATAGGACTAGGTTGCGGGCGTGCATTATCGCCATAAAAGTTATCCCGCCGCTCAAGAAAATGTATCGCCACGGGACTTTGAACTTAGCCAAGGAAAAAATCAAGAAAGCTTCCGTTGCGTAGAAAATTTTTCCTTGGAAGGCATGAGCCGTGGGCGTGAACATTTCGGGGATACCGGAGTTAATCGCCTCAATGCCATAGGAGCGGAAAACATAAGTCATCGCTTCGACGCCGTAGGGATTAATCAGCCCACACAAGAGGACGCCGAGCATCGCCGCGAGCAAAAGTTTTATGTGGCGGAAGTTCTTCACGAACAAGAACGGCAAGCATATGACCAAAGACATCAGCCAAACTGCCGCGTGCAAGTTTATCAGTGCAATGCTTATAAGGGGCAACGGGATTAAAAACTTTGCGTCGGCGGTGCGCGTGAACTTCTCAAGCATGAACACTTCGATTAAAAGGAACGTCGCCGATAAAATATGCGGGCGCGGGACGACCATCGGCGCGATAAACATTCCCACGGCAAAACTTATCATGAAGGACAAGATTTTATTCCCGCCGCTGACGAACAAGCACAGCCGCCAATAAATCACAACCGCCGCCGCCCCGAAGAGATAATCCACAGCAAGTAAGCCGTTGAGACCGAAGTTTTTATAAGCCTCCCAGAACACGACGCCGCTTAACCATTGTTGAGCCACGAGCTTTAAGTTTTCGTGGACGGTGAACGGGTCAACGTGCGGGAAGCCGTGCTCAAGAACATAGCGTCCTAAGTTCATGACAAAATAGGTGTCCGCGTATTCGATGAACTGGAAGAACGCTTGCCAAAACAGAACAGCCGATGACAGGAAAATTATTTGGACAAGCGGCAAGAATTTCTTAAGCATTGTCCTTGCCCTCGTGGTAACTTTGTTCAGCGTTGACGTTCCAAATCTTTTCCCGTGACGGGTCGCCGCTTTGAATCGCCCGCACAGCCTCCATTGCCGTCAACATGCTGTGATCCATGTTGTTATAGCGGTGTTGACCATTGCGCCCGATACAGTAGAGATTTTTTATCTCGTCAAGAGCCGTCCGCAACTCGCCAATATTCTCGTAGGTGTCGAAGTAAGCCGGATAAGCCTTGGGAACCTTCACGCGGGCGGCAAGCTTAATGTCCTCCGCTTTGATGATTCCAATCAACGCAAGCTCCGCCGCCGCAAATGCTATGAAGTCCTCCTCGCTCATGTTCCAGAGGTCGTCGCCCTCGTTGCAGAAGTATTCCAAGCCGAGCCACACGCTATCCTTAGGCGAGGCAACCATATACGGCGACCAGTTGTTGAAGATTTGCAGACGACCGAGCTTGACTGCTGGCTCCTGAATGTAAATCCAGCAATCTGGGACGATATTGCCGAGCGTCTTAATTTGCGTGTGATTCTCCAGCAGCAACTTGTCGACGAGCAACCCAACTGTTATGAAGTCTCGATAGGGCAAGCCGCGTGCAATCGTAAGCTGTCGAAGGTTCAATCCGTCGTCGAGGGCGTCGGCTAGTTCGGCAAGCGGCATACTCGACAGGAAATAATCGGCAGGGAACGTCAGCATTCCCGCGGGCGACTCGACACGCACGAATTTAACGACTTTATCGACGACGTGGAGGCTTTTAACGTTGGTGGACGTGAGAACCTCGCCGCCGAGCTTTTTAACGTCGCTAGCTAACTTTTCCCACAGCTGCCCAGGACCATGCTTAGGATAAAAGAATCGTTCAATCAGCGACGTTTCGCCCGCGCCGTCCTTAAAGCCGAAAGTCTTCTTGAAGAAGTCCAGAATCGTTTTGCCGAGCGACAGACCTTTGATACGTTGACTGCCCCAATCCGCGCCGATTTGCTTAGGCGAACGTCCCCAGACCTTAGTCGTGTAGTCGCGGAAGAAAGTTTCGTAGAGCTTTTGCCCGAACCGATTAACCATGAAATCTTCAAGCGTGTGTTCCTCGCGCTGACTGAACTTAGCCTTAAGAAAACTCGTGCCGATTGAAAACATTTCGCCGAGTCCGAGATTGCGAATCGTCTCCAGGCTCAGCGATATTGGGTAGGAAAAGAACTTCCGCCGATAAAAAATCCTCGACACCCTCCGCCGATTAAGAAAGACTTCGTCGACTTCTTCGGGATTGGCACCGCCTTCCGTCAAAACGGATTCGCGCCCCAAAAGTTTATCGTCGAAGGCGGGCGCACCTTGCGCGGGCAAAAGTTCATTCCAAAGCTTGAGCACTTCCTCGTTCTTGGAAAAAAATCTGTGTCCGCCAATGTCCATGCGATTGCCGCTAAAGTTCATCGTCCGCGATATGCCGCCGACAAATTTTTCCTTCTCAAGGACAATCGGCTTAATGTCTGTGTGCTTCAAAAGGTAATAAGCGGCAGTGAGACCCGCCGGACCCGCCCCGATTATTACAGCGTGTTTCCTTTGCAAAGAAATTCTCCCCTCTTCACGTCGTCGGCAGGTGGAGCAAGATATTTTGCCCGTTGACCTGCGCGACACCAAACTTAATCGCGTCTCCTGCATGACAGCCAAAATCTTTCGTCGGCTCGTTTAGGAGTTCGCCCGTCAAAATATTTTCGTCGACGGACTGGCAACGCACCCATAAAAGTTCCGGCTTATCGTCCTCGCTAAGGAAGTAAACAACAACGTCGTCAGGGTAATGCGGGTGGCGGAAGGCGTCTAGCGTCTTTATAAAGCGCGTCTGTTCCCTTGCCTCGTCGGTGGCAGTTTTATCGATAATCATCTGCACGCGGTCGCGGAAGGCTAACGAGTACTCGGCAGTCAAAATTTTCAGCTCGGCGTCGTCGACTTGCCCACGTTTGAGCTTGACGGACTTTTTGTAACTGGCAGGAAAAACTTTCACGCGTCCGCCGGTGAGCCTCGCGCCCGCTAAGATTTCAAAGACAAAAGTCTCGCCGTCAATGTAAGCGTAAGTCAACCAGCCGTCGAGCTTTTCCTCTGGCGGGAATTCAAAAACTTTGCTAACGTTCACGGCGGCGACAACTTCCGAATCACTCAGCAAGCATATCTGGTGATAAACATCGCGGAAAAATATTTCTTCGACCTTCAAAGCGTTCATCTCCAAAAATTTTTTAGCTTGCGTATTCTAACACATAAAAGCTTTTCATGTTGAAAAATTTTTTGCCGTCTGATAAACTGCGCGTATCAACTTGAAAATAATTCGCCCCTTGCTACGTGGTAAGGGGTTTAATAAAAATCAGGACGGAAAATTTTTGGAGGAGTGAGTAGAATTTTGTTTACCCACATAACCCAGTCCCCATACGGGACGGTAAAATTGGCGGCGAAGGTTGCGCAACGCGTGCGCGAAGGTACGGTTATCTGTTTGGAAGGCGGCTTGGGCGCGGGCAAGACTTTGTTCGTTCAAAGCATGGCTCGCACCCTCGGAGTTCAAGGCGAAGTCACAAGCCCGACGTTTAACTTGATGAGCGTTTACGAGGGATTTTGTCCGATTGTTCATTTCGATTTGTATCGCCTGCACCATGTGGACGAGCTTGAGGAGATTGGCTTCTATGAGTACATTGACTCTCCTGAAGGAATCGTTTTTATCGAGTGGGCGGAGAAATTTCCGCAGGCGTTGCCCGAAGATTACGTTGTCATAAAGATTGAGCGAATCAAGGACGCAAAGAACATGCGACGGATAACCTTTTCTTGCGTCGGCGAAGAGCACAAAGATTTCATCAGCGAGCTTGAAGAGTTCGTGGCTAAGGAGGAGTGAGCTTGCGGATTTTGGGAATCGAGACGGCGACGCGGGCGGCTTCAGTTGCAGTGATTGCTGACGGGAAAGTTTTGGCGGAGAGCGTACGCGAGTCCCCGCAAACATTTTCGGAAACGCTAATGCCGCAAGTCGAAGAGGTCATCAAGGTTGCGGACGCCTTCGACAAATTGGACGCGGTAGCAATTAGCATAGGCCCCGGCTCGTTCACGGGGCTAAGAATCGGATTGGCGACGGCTAAGGCTCTGGCATATGCGTGGGGAATAAAAATCATCGGGGTTCCTACGCTACTGGCGATGGCGTACAATTTCCCTGGCGCAAAGGTCGTACCACTAATCGACGCGCAAAAGAATCGGGCATATCATCAGCTGTTCCAGGACACGTTATCGCGGACTGATTTGGAAGTTAAGCCGATAAACGAAATCATCACTGAGCTTGAAGGCGTCGCGGGAGAATTTTTTTTATGCGGAGACGTGTTGCACAAAATAAAAGTTCCGTTGCCGCCGAACGTAAGACTTGCGCCGCCGCAATTGCGAATGCCCAGAGCCTCAAGCGTCGCGATATGTGCACAGGACTTAGGCAAGGTCGATAACGTGATGAATTTGGAGCCGCTTTACGTTCGGCGTTCGGAGGCGGAGGAGTTATGGGAAAAGAGGCATTCAACCTGCGAGAAATGACAAGCGACGACGTTGATGCGGCGGTTGCGATTGATAAGAAATGTTTTGGCAAGCGTGATGCGTGGCGGCGCAAATATTTTCTCGCCGCGGTGATGAACATAAATTCCGCTTACCTTGTCGCCGAGGTTGAAGGAAAGGTCGTTGCCTGTGCGGGCGCAAAGATTCGCAACGAAGAGGCGGAGATTGAAACTTTTGCGGTTGACCCAGATTATCACGGGCTAGGAATCGGGACGCAACTTTTTTCCAAACTCATCGACACGATTAAGGAACGCGGCGCGGCGTTCGTGTATTTGGAGGTTCGACCGGGCAACACGCCAGCGATAAAGCTTTATGAACACTTCGGCTTTCGCGCCTTAGTCAACATTGAAAATTATTACAGCAACGGAGATGCTTTGGTTATGATGAGGGACTTATGAGCCAACTTTTATTCAGAGCAATGACGCAGGACGACGCGGAGGCAGTGGCGGCTATAGAAGAGCAAAGTTTTGCTATGCCGTGGAAGCGCGAAGACTTCTGGCGCGAGGCTAAGAACGAGCTAGCAACTTACATCGTCGGCGAGCTTGAAGGCAAGATTGTCGCCTATGCGGGGGCGTGGGTCTCGTTCAATCAAGCGGAGGTTATGAGCGTGGCGGTTGCCCCTGAATTACGCGGGCAAGGCGTCGGAACGATTTTATTCGGCGAACTGATTAAGGCAGTCAAAGCACGCGGAGCCACGGCGATAACTTTGGAAGTCCGTCCGAGCAACACGGCGGCGATTAAGCTTTATAAGAATTTCGGACTTAGGAGCGTCGGGCGTCGCAAGGGCTATTACCTTGACAACGGCGAGGACGCTTTAATTATGTGGAACACGCGACTTTAAGGAGGGTTGCCTAATGAAGACTTTATCGCGAATCACGAAAATTATCTGCTTCCTCGTGTTGATGAGCTTGCCTTGCATGGTGAGTTCTCAAGGGGAATCAAACGACTGGTGGGAAGACGACACGTTGACTGCCACGGGCTACAGTCTTGCGCCGAAGAATATTTCCAACGCCGCGCAGGCTCGCACGTGGTCTCGTCGTGAGGCACTGGAGAAGGCTCGCAATCAGATGACGGAGCTAATCAAAGACATTAACGTTGCTGCGGGCATGACGGTTAGGGCTGGTCTTGCGTCGGGCGCGATTGACGCGGAGCGGCTCGATAACCTAGTCAGAGACGCTAAGATACTTTCGGAACGATACGGCACGGATAACAGCTGTACTATCGTCTTAACCGTTCCCGTTTACGGCGGCGGCGATTCCGTGGCGGGTCTCACATTTAAGCCCGTCGAGAAGGAAGACTTCCTTAAACCGACCGTCAAATCAAAAGCTAAAGGCAATTATACAGGACTTATAATCGATTGCGGCGACTTGGAATTAGAGCCGGTGCTGGCTCCCGTCATTCGTCAAGCCGACAATCAATCCGTTTACAGCTACAACAACCTCGACTACGATAAAGTCATCGCGAACGGCATGATAGACTACGCAAGGGAAGATAAACCTAACGACAAGAAGCCTTTGCTTAACGTCGGCAAGATTTTCTTTAACAGTGCGTGCGCCGCTAAGAATAAGAAATCCCGCGCCGGAGACAATCCGCTCGTCATCAAAGCAAAGGTCATCTCGGACGGCAACAGCACTCCTGTTATCTCGGTCAGCGACGCCAATAAAATTCTTACAGAGAACGAAGCCTCCCACTTCCTAGACGAAGGCTCGGTTGTGTTCACGGGTTACAGGGTCGGCGGCGTGCGTGCATGACTAAGCATAAGTATTGGAAATGGCTGGTGCTTCACTCGTGGGAACTGTGGATTGCCTTCATCGTAAGTTCAATCGCGGCGACGAATTGGCTGGACGAAGTTGACTACCGCGTATCGGATTGGATTTACCAACGCCCCGGCGAAGTCAGCTCCGAAATCGTCATTGTTGGCATTGACACGGAGACGCTAAACAAGTTCGGACCTTTATCGTCGTGGCTCCGTCGTGACGTGTCTAAGGTTATCACTTACCTAAACGAACACGACCCGCAAGCACGCCCCGCCGTCATCGGTCTGGACTTTCTTTTTACCGGCGAGAACTCTCAAGCTCCTGACGTGGACAAACGCCTTGTCGAGACCGTCGCGAAGTATGATAACGTCGTCTTAGCGTCGGCGGTGATTATGGACGAGGAAGACGCCGCGAGCGATAACCCTTTTGACATGTGGGATAAGGCTTGGACGTGGGATGCGCCCTTTGCGGCGTTGGCGGAGGTCGCTGACACGGGTCACATCTGCGAGCCTTACGACGCGGACGGCATCATACGTCATCAACTGCTTTTCGTGAACGTGATGGAACGCGGGCAACTTTATTCCTTCGCAAGAGTCATCTACGAGAAGTTCTGCCACTACAAAGGCATTGCCCCGAATCCTCCGCCGAAGACTAAAGGCGACGGGCTTTACTGGTTGCCATTCACCGCGAAAAGCTACAGCCGGGGAATCGGTTTCGACGACGTGTTAGAAGGGAAGGTTAGCTCGGACTTCTACCGCGATAAAATTGTTTTGATTGCTCCCTACGCGCCTGGCATGGGCGATGACTTCGTGACCGCCTTAGACCGTTCGTCGACTGTTTACGGCGTCGACTTGCACGCCAACGCAATTCAAGCCTTCCAAAAGGGTTTCTTCCCGCGTGAGGCAAAGCAATCGTATCAGCTTATCATTCTGTTCTTCGTTAGCTTCATCTCAACGATACTGTTCCAAAGCGGCAAACTCTCTGTCGTGTTGACGACGTGGCTTATCCTCTGCGCGGGGTGGCTCGGCGTCTGCAAGGTCTGTTATCAAAACGAAATCATCTTGCACGCCTTGTGGGGACCGCTGGCAGTTACGGTTTTGTTTATCTGCGTGGTCTCGTTCAAGTACATTCGCACCCGCGCTGAACGCGATATGGTGACTTCAACCTTTGGACGCTACGTCGACCCGACGATTATGAATCAGCTCCTTGAAAGTAAGTCAGTTGACGTGGGCGGCTCGCTGAAAAATATTGCGGTGCTGTTCGTGGACATTCGCGGCTTTACGACGATGAGCGAACAGTTGCCGCCCCCGACGGTCGTCGAGATTCTAAACCAGTACTTGACGCTTACGACGAACTGCATAAGACGACATCACGGCACGCTTGATAAGTTCGTGGGCGATTGCACGATGGCTTTTTGGAACGCACCGCTTCCGCAAAAAGACCCCGTGTTGCTTGCCTGCCGCGCCGCCCTGGATATGATTAAAGATTCGGAAGGGTTGCGGGCGGAGCTTAAAGCTCGTTACGGTCGGGAGATTGCCTTTGGCGTGGGCGTACATTGGGGTAGCGCGGTCGTCGGCAACATCGGCAGTCCGTTCCGCATGGATTACACTGCCATTGGCGACACGGTGAACACGGCTGCACGTCTTGAGGCTAATGCGCCGGGCGGGACGGTCTATATCTCTCGTGACGTGGCGGACATCTTAGGCAAGCGGGCTAACGTCACGTCTCTGGGCGATACCGTCAAGCTAAAGGGCAAGGCGGACGGCTTCGAGGTTCTGATATTGAATTCATTAGTTGAAACGGAGGAGGTAATCTCCGCATGAAAAGTTTTAAGCTAACTGTCTTGGGGGCACGCGGCTCCGTGTCCGTGAGCGGGAAGGATTTTTCGGTTCACGGCGGCGCGACTTCATGTTATCGAGTACAAGCCGGCGACGAAGAAATTTATCTGGACGCGGGCACGGGTATAGTAAACGCCACGCCGCTTGAGAATTCCCGAATAACGATTTTGCTGACGCACCTGCACTTAGACCACGTTATCGGGTTGCCGTTCTTCGCCGCGTTGACGAACAAGGACAGACCGATTGATATTTACGCTCGCGAACGGGCAGGGCTTCAACCGAAGGAGGCGGTTGACCGACTGATTGACAATCCCTTTTGGCCAGCGAAGATTGAGACTTACCCAGCGAAGGTGACGTTTCATCTCCCGCCGAAGAGATTTTCTATCGGGGCGGTTGAAGTCGATACGTTGGAGGGCTGTCATCCGGGCGGCTCGACGATTTATAAGCTGACGTATCAGGGCAAGTCTTTAGTCTACGCAACGGACTTTGAACACGAGCCAAAAGCTTGCGCGGCGTTGACGACCTTTGCAAAGGACTGCGACCTGCTACTTTATGACGCACAGTACACGGCGGCGGAGTACGAACGCTTTAAGGGCTACGGACATTCCACTCCGGAAGAGGGAATCAAAATCGCCGAGCTTGCCAACGTCAAAAAGCTCCTGTTTGTACACCACGCGCCTTGGCGGACGGATAAAGACTTCGCGCAAATGCAACATGACTTCGCGAAAATCAACCAGGAAATCATACTGTAGAGGACATTAACCATGAGAGAAAAAATTACGGCAGAGAAATTGCTTGATGACATCTTCTCCATAATGCAACGCCTGTACAACGAAATGCGCTCGAACAAGGAAAAGCACGACAGCCATCTTAAGGTATTTGAAATCTTCGCTGAGCTTGGGCGGACGCTCGTTTCAGCGGACAGGGCTAGCTTTTGGCGTTGGGATAAACGCGAACACAAATTGCTGACGACTGCCGCCACGGGCACGCAACAAATCATCATAGACGACACGACCGGGCTTGTCGGTCAAGCACTGGCAGAAAATCGAGCCGTCATAACCAACGACCCTTACAATCACCCGAATTTCAATTCAGCCGTGGACAAGAAAACCGGCTACGTTACAAAGTCTATCCTCGTTATGCCCGTATCGAATTGCCGCGGCGAGACCATAGGAGCCTTTCAAGTCATCAACAAACTTGACGGCGAAGGCTTCGACGAGGTGGAGGACACCAAACGACTTTCCGTGGCGGCGTTTATCTGTGGTATGGCTCTGGAATCCGATATGTTCTTAGCGGACTCTCAGCGCGACAACCTCACGGAATTAAAGAATCGGTTCGCCTTCCACAGCGATTACGAGTCTAAGTACCGCGACAAGAAAATTCCCATGTCGATTGCTATCTGCGATATTGACTTCTTTAAGAAGGTCAACGACACCTACGGGCACAATGCCGGCGACGCGGTCTTAAAGCACGTTGCGCAAATGCTGGAAGGAAAAACCCGCTCTTCTGACAGCGTGTACAGGTGGGGCGGCGAGGAGTTTATTATCGTCCTTGAGGGTGCACCCTTAGCTGGTGCGTTCATAGCGGCGGATAGGGTTCGGCAAGCCATTATGAATTCGGTTTGCAAGTTCGAGGATAAAGAAATCCGCGTGACGATGAGTTTTGGTTGCGCCGAGATTGATAACAAACTTTCTGCCGAGGAGAACATTAAGATAGCGGACGAACGTCTTTATCA
Organism: Selenomonadaceae bacterium; assembly: GCA_017518105.1. Taxonomy (GTDB): domain Bacteria; phylum Bacillota; class Negativicutes; order Selenomonadales; family Selenomonadaceae; genus Quinella. Next base: position 1,226 of record JAFWWC010000021.1, on the reverse strand, counting down.
TGCTAAGGCGAACGGACGCAATCAAGTTTGTATAGGGACTAGGGACTAGGTGTGACATTCTGGAACCTCTATTGCTTAACGAGGCGAAAATTATGATAATGGCGTCATCATTAAAAGGAAGGTGCTGTTATGTTTAAAGGACTAACCAGAAGAGAATTCATCAAGACAGCGTCGCTGGCGGCGTTGGCAATGGCGGTTCCCGTTGAAGTTTTCGCGGCTGATAAAACCAAAGCCGACCTCGTTGTCTACGGTAAGATTTTCACTTCCGAAGACAATCGGATTGTCGAGGCGTTCGCGGTTAAGGACGGCAAGTTCGTCTACGTCGGCGACAAGGCTGGAGCAGAGGCATTTATCGAAAAAGGCAAGACGGAAGTTATCGACTACACGGGCAAGGGGCTTATCATGCCCTCGTGCGGCAACGGGCACGCGCATTATTTGTCCGCTTATGCCGTGCAGTCATTCGGAACGATGATCGCCTATGATGATGACGTGAACAAATTCCTGACGGAAATCGTTCCTTCTACCGTTAAGAAGACCAGGGCGGAAGGCGCAAAGGTTGTATACGGCATGGGCTGGGAGTACGAAAAATTTAAACGTAATATGCCCACCCGCCAACAGCTGGACGCCCTCTGCAGTGATATTCCAATGTACTTCGCCGACGAGGAAAATCATAAGTCTCTGGTGAATACGCTTTTGCTCGTCAAGGCGGGCGTTATGGCGGAAGACGGCACGGTTCTCAAAAAGGGCGACGACATACGCGGCGGAGAAATCGTCATTGGCTCCGACGGCAAGCCTACAGGTTTTCTTAAGGAGCAAGCCTCAACTTACGTGCGTTCCTTCCTGGACAATGAGAGCCTCTTTACTGTCGACATGGCAAAAGCAACTCTGGCAAAGGTTCAAGAGCAAATGTTATCCGAAGGCTACACGATGTATCTTGACGGCTATTCCAGCTACTTCTTCAACGACGTTTATTATCGGGCGGCTCAACAGTTCGACAAGGCAGGCGATATGCACTTCGTCTTGGGCACGACTTACGAATTTGATAGCTGGATGAACATTGACGAGAAATTGACCAAAGCCGCCGCCGCTAAGAAATTCGCTTCCGCAAGGATAAAGCCGAACTGGATTAAACTTTTCATGGACGGCACAGTTGAAAGCGGCACGGGCTTTATCGACCCCGTATATCTTGACGGACATCAAGGGATTGTCAACTGGACGGAAGAGGA
>JAFWWC010000020.1 GCA_017518105.1 Selenomonadaceae bacterium | reverse complement strand
ATCGCCGCCGCTGACACTGATTAGGTTGTAGTAAAGCGCACTATTCGACGTGGCAACTTGAATGGTATCGTTGCCGCCGCCGCTTATGACTGATGAACTGCCATGTGCTCCGAGCGAGACTTCATTGCCTGAACCAGTCGCTGTGCCGAGGCTTACGAGTCCGCCGCCGATTGATACGCGATTAGTGCCGTTGCCCGCGATAACTCTGTTGCCCGTGCCTAGTCCGCCAATGATTGTATTGTTGCCCGCGCCAACTTTGATTGTGTTGCTACTGCTTGAACCCGTCACCGAGACGAAATCATTGCCACTGCCCGCGATGATTGAGTTGCCGCCGTCCGCGTCGACGATGACGATTGAGTTGTCACCTGCGCCCGCGTCAATACGAGTTCCATGACCGCCGCTAGAGATAGTATCAGAACCGTCGCCCGCCGTGATAGTCGAATACATGACGTTTCCATTGTCGATTAGGTTATCTCCGCCGCCAGCTTTGATTAAGTTGTAGTATTGTGCGGTTTTGTCCGTGGCGACTTGAATGGTATCGTTGCCGCCGCCGCTTATGATTGTCATGTTGCCAGCTGCCGCCTGGGATACAAGATTGTTATTGGTGCCCGCGTCAATCCAAACGCCGCCCCTAGGATTGATTATGGTGTCGTTGCCGCCGTAGGAAGAAATAAGCGTGATGTTGTTGCCGCCATAAAGCAAATCCGCACCTTCCGTGCCAAAAAGTTGAGTGACCGTTGCCATTTTAAATACCTCCTTAAAGTCAAAGGCGACAATCGCATTTATCTGAAATGAACTGCCGCCGATTATCTGCAAGAAATATTTAGTTCAAAACTCAACGCGATTTTATCAATGGAAAGCCTTTTGTCAACGAGCTAATAAAAGTTTAACCTTCACGGAAATAAAGCTCCCGAATCTCATTGGCAAGGCGTTCGACGTTGTTTGGCAGGAAATGAATGTTATAGCCGACGAAGTAAGGACTGGTAGCGTAGCGGGGCATGACCTTTGCAAAAATTTTCTCGGCGCGGCGATAGAAGAAGATATTGTAGCTCGTGCATCGTTTGTTGAAGTGATTCATAGCGTAATGCACGCCGACTTGAATGAAGTCCGCCAAAGCATCGAGACTGCCGCCCGCCGCCACGACGATATTAAGCTCGCCGAAACCAACTCGCGGACAATTCGAGACGTTGAACTCGACGCCCTCGCGCTCGGCAATGACAATCCCACGCAACTCCGCCTCGTCGAAGAGCAAATCGGATTTCAAGTGCGGGAAGCCGACAAGTTGCATGTGCGGATGTCTAATCGTGCCGCCGCTCATAATTCCGTAGTTCTTGAAGAAGAGAACTTCCTCGTACTTGCCCGACGCCAAAAGATTTCTCCAATGCTTAATGCCCATTCTAATCACGTGGCGCATTTTCTCTTTGGTGTAGGCGGGCATATCGCTTTGGCACTCGCGCCCCTCAATCAAAACGAATTGGTCGGCTCCCTCTATGACGTTGTACTTGTTCTTGAGGAAGATTATATCGCCGTCCGTGTCGATAATGTTAGTCAAATGCTCCACGTCGCAAAACGGACAGGCGGCGTCGGCGTGAACTAAATTTTCGGGCTTGGTCTTGCCCACGTCCGTATTGAATTTCACAAGGTTGATATTCACGCTTAACACCTCCCAAAGGTCAAGTCGTCCGTCAGAAATTGTACTTCAGCAGATAATCCGCTGGCTTGCCGAAAAATTTTTCGAGATTGTCTTTGTCTCGTTCCGTAAAATTACGTTCGCTACGTAGCTTTTGAGATACTGTCGTAACTGATATGCCAAGAATTTCCGCAAGGGCAGAATATGTAAGTTTGTGCGCGTCAATCTCGTTGAGCAAATTTACGAACGGACTTTTGCCGCGATTCTTTCCGCGATTCCCCGCTCCGATTTTTGCGCGATGTTCTGCTGATTTCGGAACGCCTTTGCGTTTAGTCGACATTTTTGCTCGCGTTTCGTCGGTAGCCCGTTTGCCTGTATTCGCCGCTGCAAGTTTTGCGCGATGTTCGGGCGATTTTGGAACGCTTTTTTAACTATCGAAAGCTTAGCCCTCGCCGCTTCAGACAAATGCTTGCCTCTTCGCGTCGCCGACATTTTCGCAAGTGTTTCGGGCTTATGATGTTTTCCGTACATAGGGTGATTTTCTCCCGAACGCGCCGCTGACATTTTCGCGCGTGTTTCTGCGCTCGGATTTAAATTGCCTTCGCCGCCGTCAGTCAAGTTGTAACCGTTTGGAACTTTACAATTCAGCTCCGCAATCCAAAAAATTTCGCGTTCATTGAGCTGTTCAATCGTCTCGCACTCTTCGATAACCTCGACTAAAAAATTTTCCCGTCCGTATTTGCAAATGGCTTTATCGACGAGAAATTTCTTGCAACGTGCATGTTCGCCGAAACGCTCTTCGACGGAACGTGTCGTCTTTCCAACGTAACTTCTGCCATTTAGTTTGTTAGTGATTTTGTAAACGACGCCGTACATAAAGTTCTTTCCTTTCAGCAATTTTAAAGGATTATAACTTGCGGCGGCGAAAAAGGCAATTAAAGCTAACTGACTAAGGGAATTAAGGACAAAGGAAACAATGACAGAAATAAAACCGAGCGAGAAATTTATAAAGGGCACGTTCATCCTGACGATAGCGAGTTTTGTCGTCAAAGTCATTGGTGCTCTAAATTGGATTCTTATATCGAGAATCTTGGGCGGCGAAGGTATGGGCATATACATGCTTGCATTTCCTGCGTATTTTTTCGCGTTGACGCTATCGCAAGCGGGCGTGCCAGTGGCAGTATCAATCATCACTGCCGAGCGCGTCGCCCTTAACGATATTTTCGGAGCCAAGCGCGTCTTCCATATCTCGCTGGTGATGATGTTGTTCACGGGAATATTTTTCTCGGTGCTCACATATTTTTCCGCACAGTGGCTAATCGATTGGCAATTCATACGCGACCCGCGAGCTTATATGTCGGTTGTGGCATTGTCGCCGACGATTTTTTTTGTGACGTTCCTTGCATCGAGTAGAGGATACTTGCAAGGCTGGCAACGCATGACACCGACTGCCGTCAGCCAAATTGTCGAGCAAATCTTCCGAGTGATAACGATGATTGTCTTAGCGGACTTGCTCTTGCCGTGGGGTCTTGATTACGCGGCGGCGGGCGCGAGCCTAGGAGCCTTGGCGGGGGCTGTGACAGGGCTAATCGTCCTTGTCTACTTCCACATAAAGTTAAACCGCGAGATAGACGCGACTTACGGCAAAGACTTAAAGCCCTTGCCAGAGACGCAGAACGAACCGACGCTTGCAATCATCAAGCGGATATTCAAGTTGGCGTTGCCAGTCTCGGCGGCGTCAATCATGTTGCCCGTCGTGTCGAACCTAGACTTAATGATTGTCCCGCAACGCTTGGAGGTGGCTGGCTATTCAGTTCGTCAGGCAACGGAGCTGTTCGGATACTTAACGGGAATGGCGGTGCCTCTCGTGAACTTAGCGACAATCTTAACGGCGTCATTGGCGGTATCAATCGTCCCAGCAATCTCGGAGGCGCGAGCTTTAAAGGACACGGCAAGAATCTTTCGACAGACGGCGGCGGCAGTTAGGATTTCAAACTTCGTTTGCTTCCCCGCGTTCGTTATAGTCTTCTTCCTTGCCACGCCGATTGCCACTCTGATTTACAACGCACCAGGCGCAGGGCCCGCCGTGATGATTTCGGCGGTGTCGATAATCCTGCTTGGACTTCATCAGGTGTCGACGGGCGTCTTGCAAGGCTTAGGGCATACAACAATCCCGATGATTAACATGGTGCTTGCGGCGGCGGCTAAGGTCGTTTTGAACTGGACATTGACTGCGATGCCCGAACTGGGAATCATGGGTGCGGCTTGGGCGACTGCGGCCGATATGGGCGTTGCGGCGTTTATAAACCTTTACTTTATCTACAAGTACATTGGCTACAAGATTGAACTGGGACAGCTCGTCAAGACGGTTTGCGCGGCGGGGGCTATGGCTCTTGTCGTAAAATTCTTCTACGAGCTGACGGCGGCGCAGTGGCATATGGAAATCTTATCGACGTTCGGGGCAATCGGTGCGGGTTGCGTCGTCTACGTCGCTACGCTTGCTATGATTGGCGGCTTGCACGAAGAGGACATGGCGCGTATCCCTATGGTCGGCAAATTCGGCATTAAAGCCTTTCGCAAAATCGGTATCTTCAAATGAAAAAAGTTCTACTCGTTTATAATCCGGTGTCGGGTCATGCGGCGTTCAAGAATCGTCTGGACGGCGTCATAGAAAATTTTCAACGGCGCGGCGTCTTCTTGTCAGTCTACAGGACTTGTGCGGGCGATAACTCTGCTTTCGTCGATTGCGTCAAGTCATCGGGCGCGGCGGGCGTCATTGCGGCGGGCGGCGACGGAACTTTGCACGCCGTGATTAATTGGCTCAAGAAGAACTCGATTGATTTGCCCGTCGGCGTCATAGGCTCTGGCACGTCCAATGATTTCGCGGCACATCTTCAGATTGACGAGGAAAAAACTTTCGACGCCGTGGCAGAAGGTCGAACTCGTCCCGTTGATTTGGGTTTAGTAAATGGCACGGAGTATTTTATCAACGTGGCGAGCGCGGGTGTCTTCACGTCTATAGCTCACGAAGTCGGCTCCCGCTTGAAGAATTTCTTAGGCAAGAGTGCTTACTACCTGCGTGGGCTCGGCGAGCTTAAAAACTTTAGGACGGTGCCGCTTGAAGTCGTAGCGGACGGGAAAAAGTTTTCTGTCGACGCCTTCCTATTCCTAGTGCTCAATTCTCCGTCGGTCGCGGGCTTCAAAAAGATTTCTTCCGCCGTGCAGATTGATGACGGCTTGCTTGACCTCCTAGCCCTAAAGAAATGTTCGGCAAGTAGTCTCGTGACGTTAGCGAAGAAAATTTTGGCGGGCGAGTCCGTTGACGGCGACGAGAATATTTTTTCCATGCAAGCCAAAGCGTTCGAGATAAAGTCTTCCGTTCGATTGACGAGCGACCTTGACGGCGAGGCAGGAGACCCTTTGCCGCTTAGGATTGAGACGCTCCACCGCGCATTGAATTTTTTTTGTTGAAGTGATACCATTGCCGCCTAGATTAAAGGAGGAATTATTAGATGCTTTATCGCAAGGTTGATACCAATTTGAACTTCGCAAGCCGCGAGAAGGAAGTCGAAACGTTTTGGGCGGAGCATGACATAGCGCAGAAGGCAATCGACAATCGCGAGGGTTGCGAGATTTATACGTTTTATGACGGACCGCCGACGGCGAATGGTCAGCCGCATATCGGGCACGTCTTGACCCGCGTTATCAAAGACTTGTTCCCGCGCTATCACTCTATGAAGGGGCAAAAGGTTCTTCGCAAGGCTGGTTGGGATACTCACGGCTTGCCCGTCGAGCTGGAGGTTGAAAAGCTCATCGGCATTAACGGCAAGGAACAAATCGAGGCTTACGGTATGGAGCCTTTTATCAAGAAGTGCCGCGAGTCGGTCTGGAAGTATAAAACTATGTGGGAAGAGTTCAGCGGCGTCGTTGGCTTTTGGGCGGACATGGACAATCCTTACATAACTTACGAGAACGATTATATCGAGTCTGAGTGGTGGGCACTAAAGCAGATTTGGGATAAAGGTTTGCTGTACAAGGGGCATAAGGTCGTTCCGTATTGTCCGCGCTGTGGCACGCCGCTTTCAAGTCACGAGGTCGCGTTGGGCTATAAGGACGTTAAGGAGCGTTCGGCAGTCGTCAAGTTCAAAGTCGCCGACGAGGACGCTTACTTCCTAGCCTGGACTACGACGCCTTGGACGTTGCCCTCTAACCTGTGCTTGTGCGTCAATCCCAAAGTCGATTACGTTAAAATTCAGGTTGGCGACACGGTTTATATCTTAGCGGCGGCATTGGTTGATAAAGTCTTCGAGGGCGTCGAGGGCGAACGCAAAGTTTTGGCGACGTACAAGGGCAAGGAGCTGGAGTATAAAGCTTATGAGCCGCTGTACCCGTTCGCCGATGAGATTGTTAAGCGTTCGGGCAAGCGGGCGCACTACGTGACCTGCGATGATTACGTCACGACCGAAGACGGCACGGGCATTGTTCACTGTGCGCCAGCGTTCGGCGAGGACGATAACCGCGTTTGCCGCAAGTATGATATTCCGTTCGTGCAGTTCGTCGACGGCAAAGGCAACATGACGGCTGAAACGTATTGGGCTGGGACGTTCGTTAAGGACGCCGACCCGCTTATCCTCAAAGACCTAAAGCAGTCTGGAAAGCTTTTTAAGGCTCCGCCCTTTGAACACAGCTACCCGCATTGCTGGCGTTGTGATACTCCGCTTATTTACTACGCCCGCGAGTCGTGGTTCATCAAGATGACGGCGGTTAAAGACGACTTGCTCAAGAACAATGAGAAAGTCAACTGGATTCCGCCGACGATTGGCAAGGGTCGCTTTGGCGACTGGTTAGAACACGTTCAGGATTGGGGCATAAGTCGCAACCGCTACTGGGGCACGCCGCTAAATATCTGGGAGTGCTCTTGCGGTCATCAACATTCAATCGGCTCAATCGCGGAGCTTAAGCAGCTGTCGACAAATTGCCCCGACGATATTGAGTTGCACCGCCCATATATTGACAAGGTAACTTTCCCCTGTCCGAAGTGCGGCAAGGAAATGCACCGCGTCCCCGAAGTTATCGACTGCTGGTTTGATTCGGGGGCGATGCCTTTTGCGCAGTGGCATTACCCATTCGAGAATAAGGAGATATTTGAAAGCCACTTCCCCGCCGACTTCATAAGCGAGGCAGTCGACCAAACGCGCGGCTGGTTTTATTCGTTAATGGCAATCTCAACGCTGATTTTCGACGATACCGCGTTTAAAAATTGTATCGTGCTCGGACTCGTCCTAGACAAAGACGGGCAGAAAATGTCCAAGTCAAAGGGCAATGCCGTCGCGCCGATGGAAACGCTTGCCAAGCACGGAGCCGACGCTATCCGCTGGTACTTCTACGAAAATTCCGCGCCGTGGCTCCCGAATCGTTTTCATGATGATGCGGTCGTCGAGGGTCAACGCAAGTTCCTTGGCACCCTGTGGAATACTTATGCCTTCTTCGTGCTGTACGCCAACATTGACGACCTCGACGCCACGAAATATACGCTTGACTACGAAAAACTTTCCGTCATGGATAAATGGCTCCTGTCTCGGCTAAATACGATGGTTAAGACTGTCGACGACGCCTTGACCAATTACAAAGTTCCAGAGTCGGCGCGGGCGTTGCAAGATTTCGTCGATGAGCTGTCTAATTGGTACGTTCGCCGCAGTCGGGCACGCTTCTGGGCAAAAGGCATGGAGCAGGACAAGATTAACGCTTACATGACGCTTTATACCGCGCTAGTAACTTTGGCTAAGGCGGCGGCTCCTATGGTTCCTTTCATCACGGAGAACATTTACCGCAATTTGGTCTGTTCAATCGACGCGGCGGCTCCTGAAAGCGTTCACCTTTGCGATTACCCGCAAGCCGACGAAAAGTTCATAGACGCTGATTTGGAACGCAATATGGACGCCGTCTTAAAAATTGTCGTGCTGGGTCGTGCGGCTCGCAATGCGGCGAACATCAAGAACCGTCAACCCGTCGCTGATATGTTCGTTAAGGCGGAGGCGTTGCCGGCGTTCTTCGTCGAGATTATCGAAGACGAATTGAACGTTAAGCGCGTAGAGTTCCGCTCGGATATGGGCGAGTTCATCAAGTACAACATCAAGCCTAACTTCCGCGTTCTGGGCAAGAAGGTCGGAAAGCGCATGGGCGAAATTCAAAAGGCTTTGGCTAAGCTCGACGGTGCCGCCGCTAAGCTTGAACTCGACAAGACGGGCGAACTTAAACTCGGCGACTTGACTTTGACGGCGGAGGACATTGAAATCACTATCACGCAGAGCGAAGGCTTCAACTGCCAAAGCGAAGGCGACGTTTCGATTGCACTATCGACGACGCTGACGCCCGCATTGATTGAAGAAGGTTTCGTCCGCGAGATTATCAGCAAGGTGCAAGTCATGCGCCGCGAAAGCAATTTTGAAGTCACGGACAGAATAAAGATTTTCGCGTCGGGCAATGACAAGCTAGCCGACATCATCCGCCGCAATGCAAAGGAGATTCAAGCCGTCACGTTGGCGAACGAAATCATCTTCACGGCTCACGACGCCGCTAAGGCTTGGGACATCAACGGCGAAAAAATTTCCCTAGCAGTTGAAAAGGTTTGAGGCAATGTTAGGGTTCGTGCCGAAGATTTTACTTTGCGGCGACGAGAAAGAGTTTTTATCGCAGGTCGGCAATCGTCCGTTTGAACTAATCGGACAGCCTAAAACTCAGGACTTGCCCGCAGTGATGAAGCTCCTGCAAAGTGGCGCGGCGGATTATCTTATCTTCGTCAAGCTCAAGGAATGTCGCGCCTTTATAAACGAGGCTCGCAAGAAAGGATTCCGCTCGCCAAAGATAGTCACGCTTGATGAGTTCAAATCTTTTCCCCGTGAATTTTTCTACGACGCCGAAAGCGAAGTCTTGCTTATAAGGCAACTTAAAGCCGCCGCGATTAAAACTCTGCTAGACGTGGACGCTTACTTTTCGCAGGGAAAACTCTTCACGAAACTCGACAACACCTTAACGGATATTGAATGCATATCTGAAGAGCCGTTGCTACCGATAAAGGAAAACATCTGCGCACGCACTTACAAAAATCTTGAGGAGGTCGGCTTCAAACGCTACGAGGCAGTTTTAATCGTCGAACGCAAGCCCGATGACTTTGACGCAATGTTTGACCGCTTGAAGGACACTTCCTCAACCGTGATAACTTTTGCCCGAACGAATTCCGAACTTGAAAGACACTTTGCGACGAGAAATTTTGACGAACACTCCACTTTGCAAACGAGTACTGGAGCTTGGCACTTCCTCACGCGTCGAACGCCCGTTGACTTTTGCAACTACGCCGCCACGCACAAACGCACGCCTCACGAAGGACGCTTGCCCGAAGGTTACAAAATCATTCACGCGGGGCGGGCTGGCAAGGACGACCTCGGCTACCTCGGCGACGACACCGGCGACAATATCAGCCGCCTTAATCCTTATCTCAACGAAGTCACCGCGCTCTATTGGCTGTGGAAGAACACTGAGCACACGACGCTAGGCTTTTGTCAGTATCGCAGGTTCTTCACTACCGTTGATGATAAAATTTTTTTCTACGAAAAGATTTTAACGGCGGGCGACGCCTTGAAGATTCTGGAGGGCTACGAAATCATCGTTGCAAAGATTTATATCGGACGGCTTCAACGGGAACTTATTCGCGCCGACTGCGGCAAGACGCTTACGACCCTAGCCGAGACAATCATTAGGAAATATATCCAGCAAGCTCAGCCCGACTACCTAGACGCCCTCGACTACGTGCTGAACTCGAAATCTTTTTATCGGTGCAATATGTTCGTCACCCGCAGAAATATCTTCGACGCTTACTGCAAGTGGCTGTTCTCGTTCCTAATCGACGCGACCGAAGAATTTTTGAGCAAGGCAGACCTCGGCACGACCCCGCCAAAGAGACGACGGGTTATGGGCTACTTTGCCGAACGAATGCTGACGGTGTGGCTACTCAAGAATCGATTGCGAATCAATGAACTGAACGTTATGTTCATCAAAGACATTTGACGATAAAAAATTTTCGGGCGGTTGCTGACCTCGGCAATCGCTCTTTACTTAGGAGGAAAGTTTATGGGCAATGAATTTAGTTTCGTGCCGAAAATTTTACTTTGCGGCGACGAGGCAGAGTTCTTAGCGCAGGTCGGTGAGCGTCCGTTTAAAATCGTCGGGCAAGCGCAAATTTCCGGCGACGGATTTGACTTCGTGCAGGACAACAAAATTTTTTTCAATGACGAGCTTCAAGACTTGCCCGCGTTGGTGAAGTTCCTGCAAAGCGGCGCGGCGGATTACTTCCTTTTCCTCAACCAACGAGACTTAGCCGCCTTCCGCAACAACGCTTATAAGCGCGGTTATTTGTCGTCGCAGGTCGTCACGCTTGAGCAGTTCAAAGCCTCGCCCGATTTCTTCTACGACGCCAACGCTGACTTGCGGCTCTTGCCCTTCCTGAAGAAGACTTCCGTTAAAACTTTGCTTGACGTTGACGGCTACTTTGCTCGCGGCAGAGTCTTCACTAAGCTAGCCAACGATTTCACAGAGATTGACGCCGTATCCGATAAGCCTATGCCGCCCATAATGGAGAACATTTACACGCACGTTTATAAAAATCTCGCGGAGGTTGGCTTCAAACGCTACGACGCGGCTTTAATCATGGAACGCAAGCCCGTCGACTTCGACAGCGCGTTTATCTTGTTGGAAAACATTGCTGACACCGTGATAACCTTTGCGCGTTCGGGTTCTGAGCTTGAGCAATACATCTTAGCCAACTTGAAAAGGTTCGCGGAGGTTCGTGCCCTCAATGGCGGCGCGGTCAAGTGGTATATCCTCAAGCGGCTCGCTCCGCCCGAAGACTTTTGCATTTACGCCGTCACCTACAAGAATATTAAGCTTGCCACTCCGCCCGAAGGTTACAAAATCATTCAAGGAGGACGCGCCGTTAATGGCGATTTCGGCTACCTAGGCGACGACACCGGCGACAATATCAGCCGCCTTAATCTTTACCTCAACGAAATCACCGCGCTTTATTGGCTGTGGAAGAACACCCGCCACACGACACTTGGGCTTTGTCACTATCGCAGGTTCTTTACCACCTCAAGCGACACGACCTACGCTTACGATAAAATTTTGAGCCGCGAAGACGCTTTGAAGATTTTGGAACGCTACGACATTATTATTTCCGAAGTTTATTTCGGCGGCTTGACGCAACGTGAATGGATTATCAACGACTGCGGCGAGACTTTGACGACCTTAGGCGAGGCGATTATTAGGAAGCACCTTCTGCAGGCTCAGCCCGATTACGTCGACGCCTTCGACTACGTGCTGAACTCGTCGACGCTCTACAAGTGTAATCTGTTCATCACGCGCAAATATATTCTCGACGCCTATTGCCGGTGGTTGTTCTCGTTCATCATCGACGCAACCGAAGAAGTCTTGCGGACGATAAACCTTGCCGACCTCCCGTTTACGCCGCGACGACTGGTTGCCTTCTTCGTGGAGAGAATGCTGACCGTGTGGCTAAGGAAGAATCGCCTGCGGATTAAGGAACTGCCAATTATGTTTATCGAGGGACTATAAATGACTAAGGAAACTTTCGACGTGACGGGCATGAGTTGTTCGGCGTGCTCGGCGCGAGTGGAAAAGGCAGTCGGCAAGCTCGTCGGCTCGGACAATGTAAGCGTCAACCTCCTAACCAACTCAATGCAAGTCAAGTTCGACGAGGCAAAAATTTCTGTCGCGGCAATCGTCGAGGCTGTAATCAATGCGGGCTACGGTGCTTCACCTAAGAAATCTTCCGCACAAGTTAAGACTGCCACGCCCGAACGCACGATTGATAAAGAAATCTCCGAGATGCGGACGCGGCTCACGTGGTCTATAGTCTTCCTGTTGCCGACGGTTTACATCGCAATGCATAACATGTTGCCGCTACCCGTGCCGCCGATTGTCGCTGAGCTCTTCGACGGGCGGGCTAATGCCGTGACGTTCGCCTTCGCACAATTCCTGCTGATTCTGCCGATTATGTACCTCAACCGCAAGTATTACGTCAACGGCTTCAAGACATTGGCGGCGGGTGCTCCTAACATGGATAGCTTAGTTGGTTTGGGTTCAATGGCGGCGGCGGCGTTTGGAGCGTTCGCGTTGTTTAGAATTGGTCAAGGGCTGGGCGCAGGTGATTTGGTTTTGGTCGACGAATACAGCCGCAATCTTTACTTCGAGTCGGCGGGCATGATTGTAACCTTGATAACGGTCGGCAAGTTCTTCGAGGCGCGGGCTAAGGGCAAGACCTCTCAAGCGGTGGAAAAGCTCATGAACCTTGCGCCTAAGCAAGCGACTGTCCTGCGCGGCGGCGATGAACTTACAATCCCGGTCGAGGAACTGATTATCGGCGATGAAGTCTTGGTTAAGCCGGGCGAGAGCTTTGCGGCGGACGGAGTGATTTTGGACGGTGCGACGACTGTCGACGAGTCCGCGATAACTGGAGAGAGCTTGCCCGTCAATAAAACCGTCGGCGACTCTGTGACGAGCGGCACGATTAATCAAAGCGGTTTTGTTAAGTTCAGGGCGGCGAAGGTCGGCGGCGAGACTACGATTAGCAAAATTATCGCTTTGGTCGAGGAGGCGTCCGCGAGCAAGGCTCCCATTGCCAAGACTGCCGATAAGGTCGCTGGAGTGTTCGTGCCCGCCGTGATTGTCATTGCGTTGCTTGCTGGTGGCGCGTGGCTTATCAGCGGTGCCAGCGTCGAGTTCGCTTTCTCAATCGCCGTGTCGATTCTGGTGATAAGTTGTCCGTGTGCATTGGGCTTGGCGACGCCGGTTGCCATCATGGTTGGCACGGGCAAGGGAGCGGAGAACGGAATTTTAATCAAGTCGGGCGAGGCTCTGGAGACGGCGCATAATATCGATACGGTCGTTCTCGATAAGACCGGCACGCTAACAGAAGGCAAACCGTTCGTCACGAACATAATCACTTGCAATTCCGATAAGCAGACGTTGCTGACGATTGCGGCGGCTCTCGAATCGAAGAGCGAACACCCCCTTGCGGAGGCAATTAGGAATTTGGAATTAGGAATAGGGAATGATTACAAGGCGGAAGATTTTCAAGCGGTCTTTGGACGGGGCGTACGTGCTACGATTGACGGCGTGGAGTGCGTAGCGGGCAACGAAAACTTTTTGACGGAGCTTGGCTTTAATCTCGACGCTTTGCACGAAAAAATTTCCACGCTCGCTGACGAGGGCAAAACGCCTTTAATCTTTGCTCGTGGCGATAAAATCCTAGGAGTAATTGCGGCGGCTGATGTCGAGAAAAAAACTTCCGCGCAGGCAGTCGAGGAGTTTAAAAATCTCGGCGTTAATGTTATCATGTTGACGGGCGACAACCCACGCACGGCGCAGACGATTGCTCAGCGGGTCGGTATAGAAAAAATTATCGCGGGCGTCCTTCCCGAAAACAAAGCGCAGGAGGTTGAAAAACTACAGACTCAAGGACGCAAGGTGGCGATGATTGGTGACGGCATAAACGACGCTCCGGCATTGGCGAAGGCTAATCTAGGAATTGCGATTGGTGCGGGTACGGACGTTGCGATTGAGAGTGCGGGCGCAGTCTTAGTCCGAAATGATTTGCTCGACGCCGTAAGCGCAATCAAACTCAGCCGCGCAGTCATGACGAACATTAAGCAAAATCTGTTCTGGGCGTTCTTCTACAACGTCATCTGCATTCCGCTCGCCGCAGGAGTATTTTATCCGGCGTTCGGTCTCAAGCTCTCGCCGATGATTGGGGCGGCGGCAATGAGTATGTCAAGCGTGTGCGTCGTGCTCAATGCCTTGCGGCTTAGGCTCTTCAAGGTCGAACGGTCGCTTGAGTTCAATGACGCGCCGCGAAGGGTTGAAGTCCGCGTGGAAAATCTTCAGACGGAAATTACTAAGGAGGTGATTCAAATGCAAACAACATTCAAGGTCGAGGGCATGATGTGCAAGCATTGCCAAAAGCACGTGCACGACGCCTTAGCGAAGATGGACGGAGTAACGGCAGTTGAGGTCAGCTTGGAAAACAATTCGGCGACGGTCACTGCTACGAAGGATATTCCTATCGACGATTTCGCCAAGGTCATTGATGAGGCGGGCTACGAACTCGTTTGCTAAATGAAAAGGATTTGATGTGATGTTAAAAGTTTTAGTCTGGCAGGTCTCGAACGACACGAGCTTTAAGGACAAGGCGATTAAGATTCTGGAGCAACAGCACAACGGAATTGAAATCGTCGGCGAAGCGGTAAACGAAGACATTGCCAAGGTTGACGGGGGGGGGCAGTATGACGTTCTCCTCGTCGTCGGGGCAAAGCAAAAACAAATCGGCATGAGCAAAGTCACGGCAGATGCCCACAAACTCAACTTGCCTGAAGAAAAACTTTTGGGCGATTGGATTGTTTGTATTCCCGGTTTTACGCTAGAAAAGTATCGTCAACTGCAACAGTTGCAGATTTCGATTTTTGCTTCCAATTGCATTGGCGGATTCTTTTCTAATTCACTTGGTTTGCCATTCCGTTCTCCTTTCGTTAATCTTTGGTTGCATTCCAATGATTTTTTTAAATTTATGCTTGAACCACACTCCTACGTTGAAAAATCTTTAACTTACAAAGGAAAAACGTTTGATTCTAGAAAGACTTTTGAATTTCCCGTAGCAATGCTTGGAGACATTACACTGTACATGATGCATTACAAAACTTTTGAAGAAGCGGTCGAATCGTGGGAAGCAAGGAAGAAGCGAATTAATTGGAATAACCTAGTTGTAATGATGATCACTACTGACGAAAAAATTTTTAAACAATTTGACGCACTACCCTACGACAAAAAAATTTGCTTTGTGCCGTTCAAATCCGATTTAGATTCAGCTTTCTACATTGAGCCGCGTTTGACGGAAAAAAATCCTCGCTTCGTTGATGTTGTCAATGCCTCCGCGCAAGGCTATCCATTTTATTACGACATGTTCGACATGCTCCTTTACGGCAAGAAAACTCCGCTGATTGACATGAAATGATTTGGAATTGATTTTGAGTTGGTGCTGTGATAGAATTGCCGAAAAATTTTTGGGCGGGTGAGCTGATTGAATTTCGTAGCGGCATTGAACGACGTAGCGGCAAAGAACTTGCAAATATTAGAGGAACAAATAAGACAAGCAATCGCGGATGACGAGTTCATCTTCGAGGCGTGCGAGCCACTGTTCAAGGGCGGCAAGAGATTGCGTCCGATGCTGTTCCTGTTGTGCGCCAACTCCAAAGCCGATTGCCCCGCTGAAAAAACTATGCCGCTTGCAGTTGCCCTAGAATTGATTCATACGGCAAGCCTAGTGCACGATGACATTATCGACACCTCAAAGAAGCGGCGCGGCGTCGAGACGACCAACTCCAAATACGGCGCACAAATCGCGGTGCTCGTCGGCGATTATCTCTTTGCTAAGGCATTTCAACTCGTCGCGGATAATGACTACGGCGCACAAGTTCAGCTGATTCTCTCCAAGCTCGTCAAGGATTTGTGTATCGGTGAAATCATGCAAGACCGCTCGCTATTTGAAGTGCCGACCATGACTGAATACTACACGCGGATTAATCTCAAGACGGCGATTTTCCTAGCAAGCTGTTGTCGGCTCGGTGGCATCGTCGCGGATATGGACAATCGCGAAGTCGAGAACCTCACGGCTTACGGCTCAAGCGTCGGGCTTGCTTTCCAGATTATCGACGACCTGTTAGACTTCTTCGGCGACGAGAAAATCACGGGCAAGCCCAATGGCGGCGACTTAAAAAGCGGCGTGATAACTCTTCCGGTGATTCGTGCCCTAGAAGTCAGCAATGAGGCTCCGACGTTAAAAGCAATCGTCACGACTGGTGGAGACGTTGCCGCCGCGATAAAAATCATTCAAGCTACAGATGCGGTTGACTTCTGCAGGACGCGGGCGCAAGCTCACATAGAGGCGGCGCGGATTAATCTTCCGCTCACGTTGAAGACTTCCGCCGTACTTGCCCTAGAAAAAGTCGCTTCCTTCATCGTCGACCGCACAAGATAAAAAGGAGCTGATACCATGAAACACATCAAGACAATCAACAAACCGACCCTGCAAGCCACGCTGACTAAGGGCGGTTGTGGCGAGTGCCAAGCCTCGTGCCAGAGTGCGTGCAAGACCAGTTGCACAGTCGGTAATCAGGTTTGTGAACGGCAAAAGAAATAATCATGTGAAGTTTTCTCCTCGACAAGGCGTCGGGGATTTTTTTATTTGTAGACAGTCGGAAGGTTTTTGTTTATAATTCGGGCGTCAAAAGTGATTTTATGATAATTGGAGGGGTCTTAATGAAAGGTTCTAATAAGCCAATCTACGTCATCGGGCACAGGAATCCGGATACCGATTCGATTTGCTCGGCGATAGGTTATGCGCACCTAAAGCAGGCTAACGGCGTCAATGCCGTGCCCGCTCGTTGCGGCAAGATTAATAACGAGACTAAGTACGCATTGGAATATTTTAAAGTCGAACAGCCGTTGCTCTTAACCGATTTGTATCCGCGTGTCAAAGATGTTGCGCTTGAGTGCAAAACCGTCGTCCGCCAGCACGACACGCTCCGCCACCTCGGCGAAGTCATGCGCAAGAGTGAATTGCAATCCGTGCCTGTCACGGATTCTGGCGGCGAACTCGTCGGTATCGTCACAGTCAGCGACCTTGCTAAGCGTTATTTCCTTGAGCTTGGACTTCAAAGCCTGGTTGAAATGCGCGTCCGCTATCGTGACATCATTCAAGCTACGGAAGCTAAGGTTCTTGTCAGCGGCGACGAAAACGAACTCATCGAAGGCAATATTATCATAGCGTCCGGCTCCGCCTTCTCGACGGTTAGCATTCTCAACAAGAAAGACATCGTGCTTGTCGGCGACAGAAGCGCGGCGACTCTGCTTAAGTTCCTTGAGTGCGGTATTTCCTGCCTAGTCGTTACGCAGAACAGCCGCATTGCCCCAGAAGTCTTGGAAGAGGCTCAAAAGCGCGGAGTCTTCGTCCTGTTGACGCCCTATGATACTTACACCGTCGGACGCTTAATCAATCAGTGCGTGCCCATTCGCCGTATCATGAAATCCAATCCCGTTTGTTTCCGCCCGATGGATTTGCTAAGCGACATCAAAGGAATCATGGACGAGCACCGCTATCGCAGTTATCCCGTCGTGGAGAACGGTAAACTTGTCGGTTTAGTCAGTGCTGATGAGATTATGCTTCCCGAACGCGAAAAGGTTATCCTCGTCGACCACAACGAACGCGGGCAAGCTGTCGAGGGCATTGAGGACGCTAAGATTGTAGAGATTATCGACCACCACAGGCTTGGCGGCGTTCAGACTTCCGAGCCGATTTACATTCATCAAGAGCCAGTCGGGTGCACGTGTACGATTGTCGCGAATATGTATTGGGATCAAGACGTTGAAATCCCGCCATCAATCGCAGGACTGCTGATGAGCGCGATTATTTCTGATACCGTGCTGTTCAAGTCGCCGACATGCACGCCTAAGGACAAGAAGACCGTCGAGAAACTTGCGACTATTGCGGGCGTCGACGTCAAGGAATACGGCTTGGCAATGTTGAGAGCTGGTGCGGGCATTGGCGACAAGACTCCCGCCGAGATTGCTAAAAACGACCTTAAGGAGTTCAAGATTGGTGATTATCGGATTATCGTCAGTCAAATCTCCGTCATGGATCCAAAAGAGATTCTCGACATTGAAGACCAGCTTATCGCCTTCATGAAGGAGAACATTGAACGGGAGGGATTCGACATTCATGCACTCATGGCTACGGATATACTAGAAGAAGCAACGTATCTGCTCTATGTCGGCTCGCCGAGGACGTTGATTGGTGAAGCTTTCCACAAAGACACGAGCGGCAATCATATCTATCTGCCGGGCGTGATGAGTCGCAAGAAACAGGTGATCCCGCCGCTTAGTGAAGCAGTCAAACGCATTAGCCCCCAGTGATACGTTCAAGGGCATAAAAAATTTTCCCTCTGCAAAGCGCGGAGGGTTTTTTCTTTTATTGACTGAAAAGCTCCGCGGTGCTAGGATTGAATCGGTAATCACAATCAAGCACGGCAGAGCCTTCCTAAGTTTTTGAAAGTCTAGCACGCTCGCGCCGTGAAGTCAAACAGAAAGGCGGGAGCTTTTATGAAACCCTTTGGCGTCGTTTATCTCATCTGGAACATGGTCAACGGCAAGAAGTATATTGGGCAGACCGTTCAACCATTGGAAAAGCGATTCAACAAACATGTGAGTTGCAAGAGTATGCTTATTAGCAAGGCGATTCGCAAATACGGTCGGGAGAATTTTCGCTACGGCGTTATCAAAAGTTGTGCGTCGAAAGAGGAAATGGATTACTGGGAGAAATATTTTATCGTCGCGCTTCACAGTAAAACTCCTTACGGCTACAACTGCACGGACGGCGGAGAAGGAAGTTCCGGTGTAGAACGCACGCCCGAATATCGCGCAAAAATGTCAGCGGCTTTAAGCGGCGAAAAAAATCCGCACTACGGCAAAAAAAATTCTCCTGAGCACCAAGCAAAAATCGTCGCCGCGAACACGGGAGCAAAGCGCACACCAGAGACTTGCAAAAACATTTCGGAGGCTCTTAAGGGCAAACCCTTCACGGCTGAACGGTGCGCGAACATTTCAGCGGTAAAACGACACAACAGCCCATATAAGAACTTGATAGCCGAGTTAGACGCACATAAGCTTTCATATGCCGCTCTTGCTAAGCTTTTGGGTGTGGTGCCGTCAATCGTTTCTCGTAAAATGCATGACATACGAAATTTCACGGCAAGAGACGCGGCGAAGCTTGAAGAGATTTTTGGCAAGCCCGCTGAGTATTTGCTTGAACGGCAAGATTGCACGGAACGTATTAAGGCTCAAGGCAAAGATAGTCCTTACAAAAATTTATTGAATGAACTAGACGCACATAATCTTTCTTATCGCCGCCTTGCAGAGCTTTTGGACGTGTCGCATACTTCTGTTGCTCGTAAAATGCGTGGCGAACGAAACTTCACGGCAAGAGACGCGGCGAAGCTTGAAGAGATTTTCGGCAAGAGTGCGGAATATCTTCTTGAACGCACAGAGCCTTAACGATGTGTTGCCTTAGCCGATGATACGCGATAAAATTGCCAAAAAATTTTTATTGGAGGTAAGGTCAATGGCAAGACTATTTGGGACGGACGGCGTGCGGGGCGAGGCGAATACTAAACTGCCGCCGGAGTTGGCATATCGCCTGGGACGGGCGGCGACGATTTACTTTGGTCAACACTCGGAGGGCACACCGCAGATTTTAATCGGACGTGATACGCGCATATCGGGCGAGATGTTGGAGGCGGCATTAGTCGCGGGCATATGCTCGGCGGGCGGCAATGCAATCCTTGCGGGCGTGGTTCCGACTCCGGCGGTCGCTTACCTTGCAAGGAAACTTCATGCGGCGGCGGGTATCGTAATCAGCGCGTCACACAATCCTTTTCAAGACAACGGGATAAAATTTTTCGGCGGCGATGGCTACAAGCTCCCCGATAAGGTTGAGGACGAGATTGAACAGATTGTCCGCGACTTGGAAGGCGGGAAAGATTTTGCGCGACCAACGGGCGAGGGCGTTGGGCACATTGAATATCGGCAGAACCTGTTGGAGGATTATATAAGCTTCGTCATGAACACGACCAGCGAACGCTTCGACGGCATGAAGATTGTTCTTGACTGCGCGAACGGCGCGGCTTATCGTGCAATGCCGACTGTCTTGGAGCGGCTCGGCGCAGAATTGATTCTTATCGGCAATAAACCCAACGGCATTAACATAAACGACTATTGCGGCTCAACGCACATGGAAAACTTGCGGCTGACGGTTCTAAGGAATCACGCGGACATTGGCATTGCGCACGACGGCGACGCGGACAGGTGCCTTTGCATTGACGAACGCGGCGAAATTATCGACGGCGACCACATCATGATTATCTGTGCTAAGCTCATGCTTGCAGTCGGTGCCCTGCCGGATAAAACTGTCGTGGCGACTGTCATGAGCAATATCGGTTTTCGTCAGGCGGTCAAGGAACTGGGCTTGAGTTGCGAGATTACCAAAGTCGGTGACAGATACGTTTTGGAAAATATGTTGGCTAATGGTCACAGGCTCGGCGGCGAACAGTCTGGGCACATAATCTTTCCGGATTACTCAACGACGGGCGACGGATTGATTACTGCCTTGCAAGTCCTAACGGCTATGAAGAAGTTCAACGCGACGGCGAGTAAGCTTAACGCCTTGATGACGACTTATCCGCAAGTGCTGTTGAATGTCCGCGTTAAAAACAGGGAGGCTTGCCAAAATTCATCGGCGGTCAATCTGGCGATTGCTGAGGGCGAGACTGAGCTTGGCACGAGTGGCAGGATTTTAGTTCGGGCGTCAGGCACGGAACCTTTGATTCGAGTTATGGCGGAAGGTCCCGATAAGAATCAGCTAAATCGCATCTGCAACAAGATAGCCGCCGAGGTTGAGAAGGTTGCCAATGATTGACGGCGCGATAATCTTAGCGAGCTTTGGTTCGGCGGACGACTCGATACGGGAAAATATCTTTGACAGGCTAGCGACGGAGATTAAAGAACACTTCCCGACGTTCGAGGTGCGGCAAGCTTTCACGTCAAACTTTATGATTGGCAAGCTGGCACGTCGCGGCATTTTTATCCGAACGCCCGCCGAAGAAGTTGCACAGCTCCGCGCCGAAGGTTTCAGCAGAATAATCATCTTGCCGACGCACCTGACGCCCGGCGAAGAGTTCGACAACAAGATAAAGCCTTGCGCGGCTGAGGACGTTGAAATTATTCCGCCGCTTATGAGTGAGCCGCTCGACGAAAAAATTTTAGCGACGATACTCGACTGCTTTAAGCCGACGCCCGAAGAGGATTTGATACTAGTTGGGCACGGTTCACCGCACAGGCACAATCCCATTTACGAGAGACTGCAACGCTTGACGGGCAAGGGGATTCATATCGGCGTAATCGAGGAGACGGACACTCCGAACTTTGCAGACGTTGTAAGGCGGCTTAGGATTTCACGCGCAAGGAATGTTCTGCTAGCTCCGCTCCTGTTCAATGGCGGCGTGCACGTTAAGGCGGACATTGCAGGCAGTTGGTTTGACAAATTAAGCTTGCTGGGTTATAAAGTTCGCGTGATTCGGGACGGGCTTGGCTCGTTTGAAAGTTTCCGAGCACTGTATATAAAAAATTTGGAGGAGAGGATACGCATTGAAGGTTGTAATCTTGGCGGGCGGCTTCGGCACGCGAATAAGTGAAGAGTCGCAACTTATCCCAAAGCCGATGATTGAGATTGGCGGCAAGCCGATACTCTGGCACATCATGAAGGAGTATTCGCACTTCGGCTATAACGAGTTCATCATCTGTGCGGGCTACAAGCAACACGTCATAAAAAGTTTCTTTGCTGATTATGCACTTCATAACAGCGACGTAACGTTTGACTTCCAGGGAGATAATCGAGTTAGCGTGCACAATAATTTTTCTGAGCCGTGGAAAGTTACAGTCGTCGATACGGGCTACGATAGCTTGACGGGCAAACGCATAAAGCTGATTCAACCTTACATTGACGACGAAAATTTTTTCCTGACTTATGGCGACGGCGTCTCGGACGTGAACATAAAAGAGCTTTTGAAGTTCCACGAGGCACACGGCAAGATTTGCACGATAACTGCCATCAAGCCCGACAGCCGATTTGGTTATATCGACTTCGCCGGCGACAAGGTGCTTGCCTTCCGCGAGAAAAGCAAAGAGGACGTCGGCTGGATTAACGCAGGCTATATGGTCATGAATGCGGCGGTGTTCGATTATCTGGACGGCAACTTCATGCTTGAGCAGGAGCCGATGAGAAAGTTGACGGCGGCAGGTGAGGTCATGGCTTATCGTCACGAGGGCTTTTGGCAGTGCATGGACACGCTCCGCGACAAGAATAAACTGGAAGAGCTTTGGCAGAAGGGTGCGCCGTGGAAAATTTGGAATTGAGGTTGGTGAGCTTATGACTGATAAAAAGTTCTGGCGCGGCAAAAAAGTTTTCGTGACGGGGCACACGGGCTTTAAGGGCGCGTGGCTGACGTTTATCCTAAATGCGTTCGGCGCACAGGTCACGGGCTATGCTCTGGAGCCGCCGACTAAGCCGAGCCTCTTTGAACTGATTGGGCTGGACAAGGAAATTAATTCGGTAATCGGCGACGTTCGAGACTTCGACAGGCTAAAGAAAACTTTCGACGCGAGCCGCCCTGAAATTGTCATTCACATGGCGGCGCAACCGCTCGTCATCGAAGGCTACAAAAATCCCGCCGAAACCTACGCGACCAACGTTATGGGCACGGTGAATATTCTGGAGTGCGTGCGGCAGAGTTCGACGGTTAAATCTTTCCTGAACGTCACGACGGACAAGGTTTATCGCAACAACGAATGGGCTTGGGGCTACCGCGAGACTGACACGCTAGACGGTATCGACCCTTACTCGAATAGCAAGAGTTGCTCCGAACTCGTGACGGCTTGTTATCGGCGGAGCTTTGATAAGATTGAGGCGGCGATTTCCACGGCTCGTGCGGGCAACGTCATAGGCGGCGGCGACTTCGCGGACTTTAGGATTGTTCCCGACTGTGTGCGTGCCGCTCTTGCCAAAGAGAATATCAAAGTTCGTAACCCAAATTCCGTCAGACCTTATCAGCACGTTTTGGAACCGCTCTTTGCTTACATGATGATTGCTGAGGCTCAATACGCCGATAAAACTTTGGCGGACTGCTATAATGTCGGACCGGACGAAAGCGACTGTGTGACGACGGGCGAGCTTGTTAAAATCTTTTGCGAGCGTTGGGGCGAGGACTTGACGTGGGAAAGTTCAGCGGTCAATCTTGCTAAGGAGGCGAACTTCTTAAAGCTGGATTGTTCAAAGATAAAAACTGTTTTTGATTGGAAGCCGCGTTGGAACATAGCACAGGCGATAGATAAAGTCGTCGAGTGGACAAAAGTTTATCAAGCGGGCGAAGACCTTTCCGCTTGCATGGAACGGCAGATAAATGACTTTGGAGGACTTAACGCATGACTGAAACTGAGATGAGAGAAAAAATTTTAGGAATGGTGCGCGAATACTGCGACACCTTCCACAACCAGAAGAAAGACTTCAAGGCGGGCGACAGAATTCCTTATGCCTCCCGCGTTTATGACGGCGACGAGATGACTAATCTTGTTGACAGTGCGCTTGACTTTTGGCTGACGGCGGGACGCTACGTTGACGAGTTCGAGAAAAATTTTGCGGCTTATCTGGGCGTCAAGTTCTGTTCGGTCGTCAATTCGGGTTCGTCGGCTAACTTAGTTGCGTTCTCGGCTTTGACTTCTCCGCTTTTGGGCGAACGCCAAATCAAACGCGGCGACGAGGTCATAACAGTTGCGGCGGGCTTCCCTACGACCGTTTCTCCGATTGTTCAATATGGCGCGGTGCCCGTCTTCGTAGACGTGACAATCCCGCAATACAATATCGACGTTACGAAGTTGGGGGCGGCTCTTTCCGATAAGACTAAGGCGGTTATGATTGCTCACACGCTCGGCAACCCGTTCGACTTAAAAGCCGTCAAAGACTTCTGCGACCGTCATAATCTCTGGCTCGTCGAGGACAACTGCGACGCACTCGGCGCGACTTATACAATCGACGGGCAAGAGAAATTCACGGGGACAATCGGCGACATCGGCACTTCGAGTTTCTATCCCGCACATCATCTGACTATGGGCGAAGGCGGCGCAGTCTATACGAACAATCCCAAGCTCCATAAGCTGATTCGTTCCTTCCGCGATTGGGGGCGCGATTGCATTTGTCCGCCCGGCAAAGATAATTTCTGCGGGCATCGTTTCGACGGCAAGCGCGGCGAACTTCCGCAGGGCTACGACCATAAATACGTTTACTCGCACTTCGGCTACAACCTCAAGATAACGGATATGCAAGCGGCTGTTGGTTGTGCTCAGCTGAAGAAGTTGCCCGCGTTCGTCAAGCGTCGCCGCCAAAACTTTACTCGGCTCTTTGAAGGCTTGCGCGACCTGCAAGATAAATTGATTCTGCCCACGCCCTGCGATAATTCTCGTCCGAGTTGGTTCGGCTTCTTGATAACGTGTAAGGCGGGCGTCGACCGCAACCAGATTATCAAACACTTGGAGGGCAACGGCATTCAAACTCGGATGCTCTTTTCGGGCAATCTGCTTAAACACCCCTGCTTTGATGACATGCGAGCAAGCGGCACGGGTTATCGCGTCGTCGGCAGTTTGGACAATACGGATAGGATTATGAATGACACGTTCTGGATTGGCGTTTATCCTGGCATGACAGCGGCGCAGATTGATTACATGATTGAAAAGATTCGCGAGGCGATAAGATGAGTGCTTTGTTTGAAAAAGTTTCGACGCCGCTTGAGGGTTTATTTGAGTTGCAACCGATTGTTCGCGGTGATAATCGCGGCTCGTTCGTGAAGATTTTCCACGCCGACATATTCGCGGAGATGGGGCTTGCGACGGACTTTAGAGAAGAATATTTCTCCTCGTCGATAAAAAATGTTCTGCGTGGAATGCACTTCCAAACGCCGCCCGCCGACCACGTCAAGCTTGTCACTTGCCTTGAAGGCGCGGTTAAAGATGTAATCGTTGACTTGCGGAAGAGTTCAGCGACCTTTGGCAAGCACTGCGCCTTTGAACTGTCAGCCGAGAAAGCCAACATGCTTTATATCCCGAAAGGACTGGCGCACGGCTTTTTAACATTGAGCGAACGGGCAATCATGCTTTACAACGTCACGAGCGTTTATTCTCCTGAAAACGACAAGGGAATCCTTTGGAGCTCATGTGGTATCGATTGGCAATGCGACGCGCCGATTATTTCAGCCCGCGACCAAAAGCATCCGACGCTTGCCGAGTTCGATTCGCCGTTCTGAAGGAGGGCTTGAGATGAAAATTTTAATGACGGGTATCACGGGCTTTATCGGACACCATCTGGCTGAACGGCTTATCAATGACGGGCACGAGGTCTACGCGATAGTTCGCCCGACTTCCAAAATCGACGAGCTTAGCGATAACCTCCGCCGTAATGTTCAATTCCACGTCTACGACAAGGATAACACCGTTCTTGACATCATAACCGACCTTTGCGTTGATGACCGCCGCCCCGACGTTGTTTATCATTTGGCAACTAACTTTATGAACGCACACCGCTTCGAGGACATTCAAGATTTGATTCAAAGCAATATAACCTTCGGCACGGAACTACTTGATGCTATGGTCGCCAACAACGTCTACAATTTTATAAACGTCGGCACCTTTACTCAACACTACGACGACGCCGAGTACAGCCCCGTCAATCTCTATGCAGCAACTAAAGAATGCTTCGAGGGCATAATCAAATACTACGCCGAGGCACGCAACTTGAAATGTATTGCGCTCCACCTGTTCGACACCTACGGAGCCGACGATAAACGCGGAAAGATTCTCGGCTTGCTGAAAAAGATTTCCGAATCAGGCGAGACGTTGAAGATGTCGCCGGGCGGGCAACTGATGGATCTTGTTTATGTCGATGACGTGATTGAGGCGTTTATAATTGCGGGCAAGCTGTTGGCGGCGTGCAAGTATGATTACTGCGATACTTATGGCGTATCGTCGACGAAACCTATTCCCCTGCGCGAGGTCGTGAAAATATTCGAGAACGTCGCGGGCAAGAAACTTTCTATCGAGTGGGGCGGAAGACCTTATCGGGCGCGTGAAGTTATGGTGCCGTGGAAGTCTTACAAGCTTTTGCCGGGCTGGTCGCCGAAGGTTTCCTTACAAGAGGGCATAAAAAAATTTTTAGGAGTGATTTAAATGCAGTGTCGGAGGTGCGGCAAGGATTTGGGCAGTTCAATGCGATGCACGGCTTGCGGCTACGAAAATACCGAAGGAAACGTCCGCGAGATGACTAATACGGAAAAAACTTTCTTTAACGGCGTGACGATTGACGCAAACGGAGAAAATGAACGTTCGGAGGATAATTTCAGTCAAAAACGCAGATATTACGGGGCACGCGGGACTTATGTCAGCTTTGGCGGCTCAAATATCTTCACGCGGGCGATTGGCTCGTTTATTCGGGCTTTGCTCGGCGGAAATCGTCTTGCACAAGTCGCCGCAGTCTTAATCGGCTTTGCACTCGCCGCCCTGATGTTTTTTGTCGCTCTTCCGATTATTTTTATCACGCTGGCAATTGGAATCGGTCTTTTAGTGCTAGCGAAGCTTTCAAGATGATTTTTCGTCAACTTTGGCGGCTCAAATATCTTTGCGCGGGTGATTGGCTCGTTTATTCGGGCTTTGCTCGGCGGAAATCGTCTTGCACAAGTCGCCGCAGTGTTAATCGGCTTTGCACTCGCCGCGCTGATGTTTTTTGTCGCTCTTCCGATTATTTTTATCACGCTGGCGATTGGAATCGGTCTTTTAGTGCTGGCGAAGCTTTCAAGGTGATTTAATGGAAAAATTTTTTATCAACGGGCAAAATCTTGAGGTTGAGATTGCTAAAACTTTTTTTAGTCGACTTCGCGGGCTGATGATGCGTCGTAGACTGCCTGAAGGTCGCGGATTGTTGCTTGCGCCGTGCAATAGTATCCATATGCTGTTCATGCGCTTTGCTATCGACGTTGTTTATCTCGATGAAGACTTCCGCATAAAAAAAATTGCCCGCGACGTAATGCCGTGGCTCGGAATGAGTATTTGTTTTGGGGCGTGGGGAGCTTTGGAACTGCCCAGCGGCGAGGCTCAACGCCTTAAACTCGAAGTCGGACAGAAATTTACGCGAAATTTAAACTTGTAAAGCAAAATCCCCCCGAT
This sequence comes from Selenomonadaceae bacterium, assembly GCA_017518105.1. Classification (GTDB taxonomy): domain Bacteria; phylum Bacillota; class Negativicutes; order Selenomonadales; family Selenomonadaceae; genus Quinella. The sequence goes on along the minus strand of JAFWWC010000020.1, from coordinate 93,812 downwards.
TACCGAGGGGATTTTTTATTTCAGGATATTTTTTTCGTTTTGGTGCCGAAGGCCGGACTCGAACCGGCACGTAGTTGCCTACGGCAGATTTTGAGTCTGCTGCGTCTGCCAATTCCGCCACTTCGGCGCAGGTTGCATATTAGCACGCCTTTAATTTCTTGTCAACCGATTTTTTAAGCAGTTTCGACGGCGTAGACGCTAATTTTGCGCTGATAACGTCCTTTGCGCTCGAATGCGACCTTGCCAGCGATTTTTGCGAACAAAGTATCATCTTTGCCGCGTCCGACGTTGTGACCGGGGTGGAAATGCGTTCCGCGTTGACGAACTAGGATACTGCCCGCCGTAACGACTGTTCCTGCCTGTTCTTTGACGCCCAAACGCTTAGATTCACTGTCGCGACCGTTTCGAGTGGAACTTACGCCTTTTTTGTGCGCGAAACGCTGTAAATCGAATTTGAAATCAATCATTGAGTTTCACCTCCGAGAATTTGTTCTTTGACCTTGATTATTTGCGGAGCGAGCTTCTCAACCTCTTTTAAGCCGATAATCATCGTTTGGAAGGCGACTTCGGTTAATTCGTCGGGCGCGTCCTTGAGTTTCACGAGTAATTTGCCGTGTTTAGCCTCGCCAGTCATTTTACGCTTGAGATAATCCCTTAAACAAAGAAAAGTTGACTGCGAAATTGTCGACACGGCGGCGCAATGAATATCAAAGCCGCGTGGAGCCTTGTTAGCATGTCCGCTGACTAAAAAACCTGTAGTCTTGCCGTCTTCCTGTTTGTAAATCTCCGCGAGAATCATTTTTTAGCCCTCAATCTTTTCAATCTTAACTTTCGTAAAGGGTTGGCGATGACCTTGGCGGCGACGGTAATTAGTCTTGTGTTTGTACTTGAAAATGCGGATTTTGGGACCTTTGCCGACTTTGACGACCGAAGCGGTGACTTTCGCGCCTTCGACGAGCGGACGACCGATTTTAATCTCCTCGCCCTCGCCGATAGCTAAAACTTCCTCGAACGTGACCGAAGAACCTTCCTCCGCGTCAAGCTTCTCAATGATAATCTCGTTGCCCTCGGCGACTTTGTACTGCTTGCCGCCTGTTTTGATGATTGCGTACAACCTTAACACCTCCACTGGATGAACTCGCCGACTGCGGCACGCCTTAGCGTTTAAGCCTCGTCGAGCGGCGCGCCTAACATAGCATAAAAATTTTTCAGTGTCAAATTTTCTCGCGAAAGACTTCTTAGCTTATCAGAGGCATTTTTTTGTCCATTTTACAAAATCCATGTACGTGGAAAACGTAAATCAAAGCTCCAAATCAGCCCTGATTTTTGCACTTGCCGAAAAACCCGCATAACGGCGCGATACAAATTCCGTTATTCCGGAAAACGTATTTTGACCCTCCAAATCGCCTTCAAAACTCGTTTCAAACGTCCAAAATCATTTTTCAAGCTCAAAAATCGTTTTCAAGCCTTCAAAAGCATTTTCAAACGTCCAAAACGATTTTCAACGCTCAAAATCACTTTCAAAGCTCAAAATCTCGTCGACGCGGCGGGATTTTCTTATTGCTAAAAATTTTTCGGTGATATACAATCATTTCGCGGAGGTGACAGCATGAAAAAGTTTTTTGCGGCAGGTTTAGCGGCATTTTGCATTTTAAATTTGTTTTCGACGGAGGCAATAGCTATGGAAGGTTCAAAAGCAGTAAAAGTTGTTCAAACGGCGGGTCGCGACAGGTTAGGAGACTTCGCGCCCGAATTCGCACGCTATAACGATGATATTTTGTTCGGCGAGGTCTGGAATCGCAATGATATTCTCTCTTTGCACGACAGAAGCATTGTAACGATTTGCGCATTGGTCGGTTCTGGCGTTATCGACAGTTCATTGCAGTATCACATTCAAACGGCGAAGAAAAATGGCGTTACTCGCGATGAAATGGTCGAGATTGTCACTCAGCTGGGCTTTTACGCAGGTTGGCCAAAGGCTTGGGCTGTTTTTCCTATGGCAAAGGAGGTTTACGGCGATGATGCGGCGAAAACTTTTGATAACGTCGGCGAACAGATTACACAGACGGCAGGACGCAACAATTTAGGGGACTTCGCGCCGGAATTCGCACATTACAACGACGATATTTTGTTTGGAGAGGTCTGGAGCCGCAATAATATCCTTTCCTTGCATGATAGGAGTATCGTAACGGTTTCAACGTTGATTGGCGCGGGAATTTTCACCGACGCGCTTAAACATCACCTTGCGAACGCAAAAAATAATGGCGTGACTAAGGAAGAAATGGTAGAAATCATCACGCAACTAGGATTTTATGCAGGTTGGCCAAAAGCATGGGCAGTTTTCCCGATGGCGAAGGAAATTTATCAGTAAAAAGTTTAGGAGGAGACAAAATGAGGAAATTTAACACGGCGATAGTTGGAGCGACGGGTGCAGTTGGTCAGGAGTTCTTAAAATTGATTGAGGAGCGCAAATTTCCGTTCGGCGAACTGAAAATGTTAGCGTCGAGTCGTTCTGCGGGCAAAAAGATAAATTTCATGGGAAAAGAGTACACGGTCGAGGAAACAACGGAAAAATCCTTCGAGGGCGTGAAATTTGCGTTATTTGCGGGCGGGGCGGCTAGTAAACTGTTTGCACCGGCGGCAGTGGCGTCTGGAGCGGTCGTAATCGATAATTCGTCGAATTTCCGCATGGAACCGGACGTACCGCTTGTCGTACCCGAAGTAAACCCGCAAGCAATCGCTCGGCACAAAGGAATCATCGCAAATCCGAATTGTTCAACGATAATCATGGTTATGGCACTCAAACCGCTTTATAATCTGTCGCGGATAAAAAGAATCGTGGTATCGACGTATCAAGCGGTATCTGGAGCGGGTCGCGAAGGTATGGACGAATTAAAAGCGCAACTTGAAGCAATATCGCAAGGAAAACCGGTTGAAGCTAAGATTTTGCCGGTCGCGAAGCTAGAAAAGCATTATCAGATAGCCTCGAACCTCATTCCGCAAATAGACGTATTCAAAGAGAACCTTTACACCAAAGAAGAAATGAAAATGGTCGACGAGACGAAAAAAATCATGGAGGACGACGAATTACGAATCACGGCGACGACAATTAGGGTTCCGGTCTATCGTAGCCATGCTGAAAGCGTGAATATCGAATTTGAGGACGAAATTACAGTTGCGGCGGCTCGTGAGGCTTTAGAAAAGTTCCCAGGCGTCATAGTTCGCGATAATCCCGCCGAAATGATTTATCCACAGCCGTTAGAGACTTCTGGCAAGGATGATGTCGAAGTTGGACGCATTCGCAAGGATTTTTCTATCGAACACGGCTTAAATCTTTGGGTATGCGGCGACCAGATACGAAAAGGCGCGGCACTCAACGCTTTGCAGATTGCCGAGTACATGATTGCAAATGGTATGGTTCATGATGAGGACTGACCACAGCGCAGACCTTTACAAGCGATTTTTAGAGTTGTTGGAGGGCATCGACGATACGTATTTGTTAATGGTGACGTTGCTATAAAAGTTGCCTTGACACAAAAAGGGCGGTGTTGTAAAATGCCGAAAGTTCAAACGGCAAGGGGCGACAAGGCTCCTTTCAAGTTCAGCGGGACGGCTCAAAAGCTCTTTGATGAAGATTTAGAAGACTTCACGGGCGAGATAAAAATTGTCGGGGAAGTCGAGGACGCGGGCAGATGTTATGTAGTTCGCGGGCGAATTGAGTGCACGAAGTCTTTTACCTGCGACAGGTGCCTTGCTCAAGCGACGGAGAATCAAATTCACGAGTTCGACGAGGAGCTTGACAAGGCAGAGGCGATTGACGAAGTGCTTGACGTGACTGAACTCTTGCGGGATATACTTCTTGCCGCTCAGCCGATGAAGAATCTTTGCAAGGCGGACTGTAAGGGATTATGTCCCGTGTGCGGCGCGAATTTGAATGAGGGCGAGTGCGGTTGTAAAAGATTTATCGTAGACCCCAGACTCGCTGCATTGGAAGATTTCAAACTAGATTAAGGAGGTGTGAGCATTGGCGGCACCTAAAAGGAAATTGAGCAAAAGCAGACGCGATAGGCGGCGTGCAAATTGGAAGTTGGAAGCTCCGAACTATGTAAAATGTCCGAGATGCAACGAACCAAAACTCCAACACCATGTGTGCCCGGAATGCGGTTACTATGACGGGCAACAGGTCATAGAGACGGATTGAGGATAGCGGAAATTTGCCGGGCGGGAATCGAAAACCCTGCCCGCTTTTTTTTTGCAGATTAAAAACTTTTTGGAGGAGCAAGACACGTGAAAATAGCAGTCGACGCCATGGGCGGGGACAAGGCTCCGGCGGAAATCGTAAAAGGCGCGGTGTTGGCAGTTCAAAAGTATCCGTGCGAAATTGTCTTGGTCGGCGATGAAAAAATCATTCGCGGCGAGCTTGGCGAAGTCAATCTGCCGATAACGATAAGGCACGCGGACGAAGTCATTGCTATGGGCGAACACCCCGCCGACGCCGTGCGCAATAAAAAGAATTCGTCAATCGTCGTGGCAACAAACATGGTCAGGGACGGCGAGTGCGACGCTGTGTTATCAGCAGGCTCGACGGGAGCATCAGTCACGGCGGCTCAACTCATATTAAGGAGGATTCACGGTATCGGACGCCCCGCAATTGCGACGCCAATTCCTACGCCACGCGGCACGACCCTTTTGCTAGACAGCGGCGCGAACGTCGATAGCAAGCCCGAACATCTGATTCAAAGCGGGATAATGGGTTCGCTTTACGCCGAGCACGTCCTCAAGATAAAAAATCCGTCGGTCGCGTTGCTCAATATCGGCGAGGAGGAGACTAAGGGCAACGAACAGGCTAAGGAAACTTATCAACTGCTTAAGGGGTTGAAGTCGATAAACTTTGCGGGCAATGCCGAAGGACGCGACATACCCCGCGGCAAGTTCGACGTGGTGATTTGTGATGGTTTCGTCGGCAATGTCGTCTTGAAGTTCGGCGAAGGGCTCGCGCTTACGATAATGGAACTTTTAACGGAAGAACTGACTGCCAATGGCGGCGCGAAACTTCTCGGCAAGGAACTAATCGACACGACACTTAAGAATATGTCAAAGCGGTTCAGCGTGTCGGAGAATGGCGGCGCACCTCTCTTGGGCGTTGATGGTTGTTGCGTGATAAGTCATGGCTCGTCGGACGCTAGGGCGATTTGCTCGGCTATCGGCGTGACGGTTAATTACGTCGGCAGTAAAATCTTTGAACGCATAAAAGCCGCGCTTTGAATTACTGATTGACAAATGCAACGGATTCGTATAACTTAAAAGCAACGGCGTAACCGTTGAGGAGGAGATTAAATGTTTGAGAATAACGCCATCTGTAAGTTGCTGAACATCAAGTATCCGATATTTCAAGGCGGCATGGCGTGGATAGGGACTGCAGAGCTTGCCTCAGCGGTATCGAACGCGGGCGGCTTAGGACTTATCGGCGCGGGACACATGCCCCCCGATGTTTTGCATAAGGAAATTCAGAAATGCAAAGCGTGGACGGATAAGCCGTTCGGCGTGAATGTGATGCTTATGTCGCCGTTCGTCAAAGAGGTTATGCGGCTCATGGTCGAAGAACGCGTGCCGGTTGTGACGACGGGCGCGGGTAATCCCGGCGAATACGTTCCTGCACTCAAGGAGATTGGCTCGAAGGTCATTCCGGTCGTTGCCAGCGTTGCCCTTGCTAAACGTCTAGTCAAAGGCGGCGCGGACGCTGTCATTGCGGAGGGTTGCGAGTCGGGCGGACATATCGGAGAGATAACCACGATGGCTCTTGTCCCGCAGGTTGTTGACGCGGTTGATGTTCCCGTTATCGCGGCGGGCGGCTTTGCTGATTCGCGGGGTATCGTTGCGGCGTTCGCACTCGGAGCCAGTGCAATTCAAATGGGTACGCGCTTTGTCCTCAGCAAGGAATGCATTGCCCACCAGAATTATAAAAATCTCGTGCTCAAGGCTAAGGACAGGTCGACGGTTGTAACTGGCAGGACTACAGGTCACCCCGTCAGAGTCTTGGCTAATAAACTCACGCGGACTTATCTTGAAATGGAAGCAAACGGCGCGTCGGTCGAAGAGCTTGAAGCACTCGGCGCGGGCGCACTTCATAAGGCGACGCATGGCGGCGACGTGGAGAATGGCTCGGTTATGATTGGGCAGATTTCTGGTATGCTCGACGACATTAAGCCCGTCAAAGAGATTATCGACGACATTGTAAACGGTATCGGCGGCGTCGTTGGCAATGTTCAGAGCAAGTGGAGCTGATGATATGAAGACGGCTTTTATTTTTCCCGGACAAGGCGCGCAAGCAGTCGGCATGGGCAAGGACTTCTACGACAACTTCAACGCGGCAAGGAAACTCTTCGACGAGGCGGACGACGCTTTAGGCTACTCGATTAAGCGCATGTGCTTTGAAGGCTCCGAAGACGATTTGAAGTTGACGGCGAACACTCAGCCCGCGATTTTAGTTGTAAGCGTCATTGTCAGCGAGTTGCTTAAGGCGGAAGGAATCACGGCGAACATTGCGGGCGGTCACAGTCTCGGCGAATACTCTGCATTAGTGGCGGCGGGTTCGATTAAGTTCAGCGATGCGGTTGTTCTCGTCCATAAGCGCGGGCAATTCATGCAAGAGGCGGTTCCCGTCGGCGAAGGTGCTATGGCGGCGATTATCGGGCTTGATGACGACACGATTATAAAAACTTGCGAAGAAGTCGACGCGGTGCAAGCGGTCAACTTCAACTGCCCCGGTCAAACGGTCATTGCGGGCAAGACGGCGGGCGTTGAATCGGCTGTCGATAAACTCAAGGCGGCGGGCGCAAAGAAAGCTGTTATCCTTCCAGTTAGTGCACCCTTCCATAGTGCGTTGATGGCTCCGGCGGCTAAGAGGCTTGCGGCTGAACTCGATAAGGTCAAAGTCACGGACGCGGCTTTTCCCATTGCGTCGAACTTCACCGGCAAGCTTGAGACTTCAGCGGACGATATTAAACGCAACCTCGTGGCGCAGGCGGATAATCCTGTTAAGTGGATTGCGTGCGTGGAGGCAATGAAAACCTTCGGCGCGGAGACTTTCATCGAATGTGGACCCGGCAAGACCCTTTGCGGCTTCAATCGCCGTATCGATAAGACAATCCGTAGCCTCAACGTCGAAGACATAACGAGCTTGAACAAAACCTTAGCGGCTCTCAAGGCATGAAGACCATAAAACTTTCTTTAATCTTCGCGGCGACCGTCGCGGGATTTTTTTTGAGCTTAATTAATGGTTCCGTCGACATATCGCCCGCGCAAATCTTCTTCGGCGTAGAGGACGAGACTAAGCGGCAGATACTGGAGAATATCCGCTTGCCTCGGACAATCGTCGCGGTACTCGTCGGCGTGAACTTGTCGCTGTCAGGAGCAATCCTTCAAGCCGTCATGAAGAATCCGCTAGCCGACCCGCACATCATCGGCATATCATCGGGGGCGGGGCTGTTCGGGATATTCGTCATGATGGTTGCGGACGACGCAGGGGCATTGATGACACCGGCGGCATTCGTCGGGGCAATGCTCGCGGCGTCGCTGATTTATCTTCTGGCGTGGAAGGACGGCATAAGACCCATTCGAGTAATCTTAGCGGGCGTGGCAGTCAGTGCGTTCCTCGGCGCGGGAATCTCGGCTTTGCTAATCTTCTACTCCGATAAAGTTCATGGCGCGTTGCTTTGGATGGTCGGCGGCTTGTCGGCTCGGAGCTGGCAACACGTCGAAATTTTATTGCCGTATTCAATCGCGGGCACGATAGCAACATTTTTAGCGGCGCGGCATTTGAACGTTCTGCAGTTGGGCGACGAGGTTGCAACGGGCTTAGGCTTGCGCGTCAATCTCGTGCGGACAATCTTAACGGCGATTGCGGCAATGTTGGCGGCGTCGGCGGTCTGTGTCGTCGGCTTATTGGGTTTCGTCGGTTTAATCGTCCCGCACACAGCAAGATTAATCCTCGGCTCGGATTATCGGCTGTTATTACCTGGCGCGGCGTTTTTGGGGGCGGCAGTCGTCACGATAAGCGACACTTTCGCCCGAACGATTTTCGCGCCGACTGAATTGCCCGTTGGAATTTTAATGGCGATGCTCGGTGCGCCGTTTTTTTTATACTTGTTGAGGAAAGAATTATGAATTTATCAGCCGAAAATATTTCCGTGAGGCTCGGCGGCAAAGAAATTCTCCGAAATGTGAGCTGTAATTTTCTTTCGGGCAAGAAAACGGCGATTATCGGGCCGAATGGCGCGGGCAAGTCCACTTTGCTTAAAATTTTGTGCTTGCTTATTAAAAATTTCTCTGGCAACGTAAAAATCGACGGAATTGACATTCGCACGCTCGGCAGGAACAATTTAGCGCGAATTATGGCAATCCTCCCCCAAGAACGCGACGCACCCCACGATACCACCGTTAAACAGCTAATTTCCTTCGGTCGCTTCCCATATAGAAAATTTTTCGGCGGAAATTCTTCTGAAGATGAATCAGCGATTAAAGAGGCTCTCGAACTCACACGGCTCACGGACTTTGAATCGCGGCAAGTCATCTCGTTATCGGGCGGCGAACGGCAACGCGCTTGGCTGGCAATGACTCTGGCACAACGTCCAAAGCTTTTGCTACTCGATGAGCCGACCACTTATCTTGACATTGCGCATCAACTCGAAGTCATGGACATAATCGCCGACGTGAACCGACGCTTCGCCACGACAATTATCATGGTCTTGCACGATATAAACCACGCCCGACTTTATAGCGACGACGTGTTGATTATAAAGGACAAGAAGATTTATGCGGCGGGCGACCCGATAAAGATTTTGACGGCACGGACGCTCGGCGAAGTCTTTAACGTGACGGCGGACACCTTCACGAACGCGGCGGGCGATGAAATTATTTTCCCGATAAGGAGGACGACCAGTGGGCTTTGAATTCAAATTGACCGATGAAGTCATGTACGTTAAAGGTGTCGGACCTAGACGGGCTGCGGCTCTTGAGAAGTTGAATATCTTCACCAAATACGACCTTCTAACCCATTATCCGCGAACTTATGAGAATCACAGCAGCTTAACCGATATTTGCGACGTTTTAGAGGGCGAAACCGTCCTAATCGTCGGCGAAATTTATAATATCACGTCACGAGAGGCACGCGGATTGACAATTATTAACGCAATTCTCGAAGATGACACCGGTTATATTAAATTGACGTGGTTTAATCAAAAATATTTGCTAAATAAGCTTCGCGAAGGCATGAGATTGCTTATTATCGGCAAAGCTAAGTATGATTCGTGGTCGCACGGGCTTTGCGTCAATCAAATCCAAAATTTTACGATTCTCGACGACGATGAGGAGCCTGAACTAGGAATTACGCCGATTTACCCTTCAACCGCCGCCATATCTCAAAATGTTTTGCGCACAGCGATAAAAAATCTCCTAAATTCAATGCCAACGCTTAAAGAAATCCTTCCGCAAGAAATTTTACAGGCTCAACAGCTAATTTCACTCGATGAAGCAATGCGAGCAGTCCATTTCCCAAAAGATTTTATCGAACTCGACCAGGCAAGACGCCGTTTAGCATTCGACGAACTATTTTTAATTCAATGCGGGCTTATGTTGATAAAAAAACAGACTCAAGACGAAAGATTAGGAATAAGTCACAAGAAAAACGGCGCATTAGTCAAATCTGTGCTTAAAAAATTGCCTTTTGAACTCACCGGCGACCAAAAAAAAGTTTTCCGCGCAGTTTCAAAGGATATGGAAAGCAAATTGCCAATGCGAAGACTAATTCAAGGCGACGTTGGCTCCGGAAAAACCGCCGTAGCACTTTTGGCACTGGTTAAGACCGTTCAAAGCGGTTTTCAAGGCGCGTTCATGGCTCCGACGGAAATTTTAGCCGTCCAACACTACGAAAAATTTTCCGCGTTGCTCAATGATTTAGGAATTCGCGTAGGATTGCTCAGCGCGAAGGTCACACGTTCCAAAAAATTAAAAGACGAACTCTACCGGCAAATTTCCGAACACGAATTGGATATAATCATCGGAACGCACGCATTAATTCAAGAAGGCGTCAATTTTGCGCGGCTAGGACTGGTCGTCACGGACGAACAACACCGTTTCGGCGTCAATCAACGCTCTGAACTCGAAAAAAAATCGGATACCGTGCCCGATATGCTCGTAATGACCGCAACGCCAATCCCGCGCACAATGACGCTTACAGTTTATGGCGATTTGGATGTTTCGTTGATAAAAGAACTGCCGCCGGGTCGAAAACCGATTAAAACTGAGGCAAAAAGCATTCGTAACCGCAAAAAAGTTTATGAACTCGTCCGCTCCGAGATTTTAGCGGGTCGTCAAGCTTATGTGGTGTGCCCGTTGATTGAACACAGCGAATCCGAAATGTTAGCGCACATTGAATCGGCGGAAGAGATTTTCGACACCCTAAGCAATGGAATTTTCCGCGATATACCTTGCGCACTCCTTCACGGCAAGATGAGACCGCACGATAAAGATGAGATTATGGAAAATTTCCGCGACGGCAAAACGAAATTGCTGGTGTCGACGACGGTTATTGAAGTTGGCGTCAATGTGCCGAATGCAAGCGTTATGGTCGTCGAACACGCCGAACGCTTCGGATTGGCGCAACTTCATCAACTGCGCGGGCGTGTCGGTCGTGGTGCGGCGAAGTCTTACTGCATTTTGATTTCCGATAGCAAAGCCGACGTTGCTAAGGCTCGACTTGAAGTTTTGGAGACGACGCAGGACGGTTTCAAGCTTGCCGAAGAGGATTTGAAGCTTAGAGGACCTGGTCAATTCTTCGGCGAGGCTCAACACGGTTTGCCCGATTTGAAAATTGCTGACGTGTTCCGCGACTTGGATATTTTGATTCAAGCCCGCGACGCCGCCGAGAAATTCATAACCGACGACGAAAATTTGAACTACTTCGCGAGCCTGCGTGAAAATCTTGCCCTTGCTTACGGCGACAAGTTCAATCAAATCACTGCCAACTAAAAAAGCCCCCGATGATGAGTCGGGGATTTTTTGTCGCTTCTGTGTGGTTGCCACTCAACTTGTATTTTAATCTCCTCGTTCGCTTTTACCTCCATGAAGTAATAGTCACGCGACGTGGGAAGCGTTCATTAATTTTTTGTGCGTATGCAATAGTTTCGGGTGCAAGTAAGATCATCGTCCTCGTAAATGCCCGTGCGTTGAATTGAATAGCCGTAAAGTTTTGGACGCACCTGCAAGAGATTATCCGAGTCGATAAGGAAGAATTCTTTTTCCACGTCGAAATAGTTGACGCTATTCTTTTCAAGCTCGGCGACTTGCGCCAAAAGCTTTTTGTGTTCATCAACGTTTAATCATACACATCATCCTTTCTTGCACTGCTAAATTTCGGGCGGGTCATCGAAACCGATAATCCACGTGGCGATAAATCCGAAGATATAAGCCGTGACAAGCCCCATTAGGTAAACGGGAATGTTGTTGGTCGTGGCGGCTAAAGGCAGTCCTGAAATCCCAAGCGTCGCGGCACCGACTGTAAATGACGCTACAACCGCTCCGCCGAACGCGCCGCCTATACACGCCCCGATAAACGGTTTGAACAGCGGGAACGTCACGCCGTAAATCAGAGGCTCGCCGACGCCCATCATGCCCACGGGCAACGCTGAGGCTATCGTCTTCTTTAGGAACCTGTTCTTCGTCTTGAAATAAACCGCGATAGACGCGCCGACTTGCCCCGCGCCCGCCATAGCCAATATCGGCAAAAAAATCGTCACGCCGAACTGACTGATTAAATCCACGTGAATGGGCGTCATTGCCTGATGAATGCCCAGCATTACCAAAGGCAACCACACGCCCGCTAAGATGAATCCAACCGCCGCGCCGCCCGATTGAATTGCCGTCGTTGCCGCCGAGCCGATTGCGTCCGATAGTGCGCCGCCGATTGGTTGCAACAAGAGGACAGCCGCCGCCCCCGCAATTAGGACTGTGACCAGAGGAGTCAAGAACAGGTCGAACATCTCTGGAATTATTTTATGCAATTTGTTTTCAAGCCACGCTCCGAAAGCCGCCACGATTATAACCGAAATGACGCCGCCGCGTCCGGGTACAAAGGGCGTGTTAAAAATGCTTATGTCGGCAAGCCCCGGATGCGTCATCAACGCCGCAAGCACACCGCCGAGAATCGGGGAGCCGCCGAAAATCTTAGCCGCGTTTATGCCAACGAATAAGTTCATGCCCCAGAAGACTGCATTGCCGGCAACCATTGCAAGCTGAATTCCCTTTTCGTCAGCAAGCGCAGGAGAAATCTTTACCATGCAACTGACAATGCCCGTAATCAGACCGCAGGCGATAAAGCCGGGTATCAGCGGCGTGAAGATACTCGAAATCTTCTTGAAGAACAGCTTAACGGGCGTGGCGTTCTTAGCGCGAATCTTATCATGCAATGCCTTGCCGTCGCCGATTGTGATTGTGCCGCCCTTGACGGTGTTTGTTGCCTCCAGAATCTTATTGACCGCGTTGGTTACGTTCGTCGCCTTGCCGACGCCGAGGATAACTTGCACTTCGTCGCCGTCCTCGTTGACGCCAAGCACGCCTTCGATTTTCTTCAACGCCTCAATCATGTAATCGTTCTTTTCAATCAGCTGGAGCCTTAGACGTGTCATGCAGTTCGTCGCCTGAATCACGTTGGAATAAAGGACATTGCCGCTACCGCCGACCGTGTTTAAAATTTGCTTTGCAAGCTCGTCTGTACTAATTGTCATCGTCTCCAATCAATAAAAAGGCTCGAAATAACCCCAACGCACTTCTGAATCATAGTATGAACCAGGCGTCTCATCGTAAGTCACGCAAAAGCGATAGTAGCTACTGCCGCCGATATTGTCATCAATCTGCGGGTCGAAGACGTATTCCACGCCGTCAATCGCAATGACGCACCAGATATGCCCCGTGTAGCCGCCGTCAGCGCGAGCCGTCTGCCCATAGACCGTGTAGCAGTTCAAGCCGATAGCCCGCACCAACGCCGCGAACGCACAGGAATAATCATCGCACGCGCCGACATGCCCAACCAACATTCCGTAAGCACGAGCCGTGCCGTTATCCTCTGGGAAGTCCAGACGCAAGACGTTATCGCCATAGGTGCAGGTGTCGACCAGATAATTGTAGCACGCCAGAACTTTATCATAGGTCGTCATGCCGTCGTAGGTTATCTGATTGAGCGTCTGCCAAACGACCTCGTCGCAATAATCCGCGCCCGTCGAAGTTGGATAAAGTTCGGCGTTGTTCAAAATGTCCGCGTACGACGCCTTAGCTGAACTCGTCAACAGAATCATCATCGCCGCGCATATCAGGAAGAATTTTTTCATTGCTTAGCCTCCAACCATTCAGACCACTGCAAGCCGATTTGCTCCGCCCGCGTGCCTTGAACGTATTCATAGAACAGCCGAATCTTTTTTGCACGGTCGCGAGCCATCTTTGAATACCAATCGTCACCTTCAGGCTCAAGCAAAAGATTTGAGCCGCCCAAGAGGTATTGCCGCTTGCAAATGTCCTCCAATGATAAGCCGGGGTTCTTCATGATGTCGTACATGGCAAGGAAAGTTGCCGTCCGACCTTTACCTGCTAGGCAATGGAAGTGCAACCACGCGTTCGCCGGAAGATTGGCTACAAAAATTATAAAGTCGTCAACGAGTTCGGGCGCAGGGAATTGCATATCAGCCGCCGCGAACCGTTCATAAGTAAAGCCGACTGCCTCCGAGGCGTCGCGTTCAGTTTGAACGACGCGGGGGATTATCGTTATCGGCTTGAAGGTTTTCTCGTCGGCATTGCCCAGAGGTTTAAAGGTCGTGTCGACGCCGCGTAGACTTTTTAGGCGTTCGACTTCGTCCTTTAAGACTTCGGCGGTAGTCTTGCCTGCATTGGCGGTGTTGTGATTGGAATACCAACTGACCGGCAACGAATTCGCGAAGCCGTGACTCTCCTGGCGCAAGTCAAGCATGAAAATCTTTGCGTCTGGCTCAAGCTCGTGAATCTTATCGTAAAGGGTCTTCAACGCGGCTAACGACGGCTGAGCACTCGCCGAAGCACGAAGACTATCCAAGCCCTGCCGAGTCGGCTCCTTGCCGCGTAGCGTGTTTTGCCAATCGTCCGTCATCAATCGGAAGTTTCTAAGCTCCGCTGACGCATTGCCATCGAGCCGCCACGTATCAGGAATTTTCTTCGCGCTCGCCATAGAAAAAATCGACGCGCTTAAAAGAATCACCAGCACGCCGATTAAAATCTTCCTAGCCAAAACAATTTCCCTCCTCGAAACTTTTTCAGCGTATTTTAAGGTATCGTCTTAATTCGGTCAAGTTAATCCGTCGTTAAAGGGTCAATGTCAATGATGAGGTCGTCGCGCATTGGCAAGCCGTGAGCAAGCAAGAACTTTCGCACGCTCGGCAAGTCCAACGTCTTAATCAACAGCACAAACCGATAAACCCCGCGAAGGTTTGCGATTGCCGCGGGAATCGGTCCGAAAATTTCTTTGGAGACCTCCGCACGGAACGCCGCCCGAATCTTTTTTGCGAAGTCTTTAGCTTTAGCCTCGTCCTTGTGCATGAAGATTAGCTTAACCAGTCGACAGAACGGCGGGAAGAACGCTTCTTTACGTTGCGGGAGTTCGTTGGCAAAAAATTTTTCGTAGCTCTGTTCGCAACCAAATCGAATCGCCGCCGCCTCGACGTTGTAAGCTTGCACGATGACTTTGCCTGGCAAGTCGGCTCGACCCGCACGCCCCGCCGCTTGAGTTATCAGCGTGAAACAATTCTCCGCCGCCCTGAAGTTTGAAAAGCTCAACGCCGAGTCCGCATTAAGCACCCCGACTGCCGTGACGCCTTTGATGTCGTGACCTTTAGCGACCATTTGCGTGCCGAAGAGTATATCCGCCTCGTGAGCCGCGAACGCGTCCAAAATCTTTTGATGCCCGAACTTGCCGCCCGTCGAGTCTCTGTCCATGCGCAAGACTTTTGCATTTGGTAAGGAACCTTTCAACGCCCGCTCCAATTTCTCCGTGCCAGTGCCGAGGAATTTTATATGCCGCGAACCGCACGCAGGACAAACCGTCGGCGGCTCGGCTTCCACTTCGCAACGATGGCAACGCAACGTCCCGTCCGCGTGATAAGTCATAGGCATTCCGCAATCAGAGCACCTAACGACCGCCCCGCAAGCCCTGCACATTACCACCGTAGACCAGCCGCGCCGATTCAAAAGGATTATCGCCTGCTGTCCGTCCGCCAAAGTTTTCTTCAACAGCTCAACTAGTGCTCGGCTTAGGACTTCCCGATTGCCGCTTTTGAGTTCGCCGCGCATGTCCACGCACTCGACGACCGGCAACGGATTGTTCAGCACGCGTCGCGGCATTTTTAGCAAGATGAGTTCGCCACGCGTCGCCCGATAAAAATTTTCTACGCTCGGTGTCGCCGAACCAAAGACGATTGCTGCCCCGTGAAACTTCGCGAACTCCTCCGCCACTACGCAAGCATGATACCTCGGCGCAGTCGTGTCTTGCTTATAAGAACTGTCCTGTTCCTCGTCGACGACAATTAAGCCGACATTCTCAATCGGCGTGAACAATGCCGACCGTGCCCCGATTACAATCCCGACCTCGCCGCCGCGTATCCTGTGGAAAGTCTCGCTACGTTCGTCAACGCTCAGCCGACTGTGAATCACTGCCACGCCATCGAAGTGTGCCTTAAAATTCGCGACGATTTGTCCCGTCAAGGCAATCTCCGGTACCAGAATTATCACACGCCGTCCGAGCCTACGCGTTATCTTCGTTAGCTCGATATAGACTTGCGTCTTGCCCGAACCCGTCACGCCATGCAAAAGGAACCCTTGGAACTTCCGCGCCTTCAGGAACTCTTCGACCACCTCAATAGCTGTGACTTGTTCCGCCGTCAGCTCGAACTTGCGCGGGACTGGTTTTATCTTAGCGTAGCTGTCGCGTGTCAGTCGCCGTTGCTCAATCTTGACGTAACCCGCCTCGACCAAAGCTTTGACCATTGCCGCTGAAACTTTTTGCCCGCTCAATCGAAGCTCGCCAACCTCCGCTATCAACTTCAGCAATCGCAAGCGTGCGGGTGCTCTTACAAACGTCTGCTCGTCGAAGTCCTTAGCAAGAGTCAAGACTCGTTCAAAGCGTGCGGAAATTCTTTTGCCGCGACGCCCCGGCATGAACAAGCCCATTGCCATTGACAGCGGACATAAATAGAACTCCGACAGCCACTGCGCCGCGCTCATCATCTCCGGCGTAAACCACGGCTCCTCGTCGATTGCCTCGGCTATGTCCTTTAGTTCAAAGTCAAACGTCGTTGCGTCGTCGACCTCCTGCACGCTCATTACGAAGCCGCCAAAAGTCTTCGCGCCGAACGGAACTATCACTCGCCAGCCCGCCGATAAATATTTCAAGCGTTCCGGCACTCGATAAGTAAAATTTTGTCGGACGCTGTTTGCCGCCACATTAACGCACACTTCAGCTATTATCATTCGTTTCCTCCTCGAAAGTTTTTAACGGCATTCTAAGCGAAAATTTTTGCGCGGGCAAGATTGTATGTGTTATAATCGCGGCGAAAGGAGCGGAAGTTATGAAAGATGTTCTTGATGTACACGTTCACACGACGGCAAGCGGGCACGCTTATAGCACGTTCGGCGAATGCATTGCCGCGGCTAAGGCTAAAGGCTTGGAACTCGTCGGCATCGCTGACCATGCACCGAGCGTCCCTGGCGTGTCTCATCCGTTTTACTTTATGAACTTCAAAGTTATTCCCCGCGATGCTTACGGGATAAAAATCGTCATGGGCTCAGAGCTGAACATAATCGACTATTCGGGGAGCACCGACTTGCCCGCGAAGATTCTAAAGCGGCTCGACTACTGCATTGCAAGCTTGCACAAGGAATGCATTGAAATTGGAAGCGTGGAGGAAAATACGTCTGCGATTATCGGGGCAATGCGCAATCCGCACGTGGTGATAATCGGGCACCCAGATAACCCGCGATTCCCAACAGACCTAGACGCCGTCGCCCGCGCCGCCAAAGATAACGGAGTTCTCCTAGAAGTCAACAACAGCTCCTACTTGCCCAAAGGTCCTCGCGTAGGTTCGGCGGAAAATGCTAAGCTCATGCTGGCGGCTTGCAAGAAATACGGCACGAAAGTTATCATGGGCTCCGATGCGCACATTGACCTTGACGTTGGCAAGCACGAGCTGTCGCAGAAAATTTTGGCGGAGAATGATTTCCCTGCTGAACTCGTCGTCAATGACAGCGTAGAGAAATTCCTTGCCTGCGTCGCTTACAGGAAGTCCTTAGCCCCGTCATGTTCTTGAGTAAACTTATCCCGCCGCCGTTCCTCAAGGGCTGGTCGGTAATCTTCTTCGGCGACAAGAGCAATCAACAGTTCATGCAGGAAGCCGACGTTGCGTTGAAGGCGGACGAAAATACTTTCATCAGGGCGAACAAACTAAACATGGCATTGCTAACCGTAAACGACGCACAAGACCTTATCGCCGCCCGTAAAGCTGACATTGTCCTTGCCAGCGTGAAGGACGCCGCACTTGCTAAGCCGTCAATCGATAGCGGAGTCGACGCCGTAATAGTTCAATCAGACACGCCGCCAGAAGTCGAGACTTATAAACAGCGTCCGATAATTCACGGCACGGGAAAAGACTTCTTGCTTGTAGCCTCAAGGCGCGGCGTCGAACAAATCTTTTCCGCAGAACGGGAATTAATCTTCGAGAATCCGCCGCCCCTAGACGTTGAGCAATTCAAGCGGGAGTTCAAAGCTTTTAATGGGGTCGTGTGGTGCATGTTGCGTAGCATTAGACCTAAGGCATCTGGGATTGATTACTCGGCATTTCGGCGGGCGCAAATGTTCCGCGAGCACTTGGGGATTGAAACTCATCTTGTCACGCACGAATATCAGAACGATTTGATTGAACAGCGCGAGGCTTACGGAATCAACTTCCCCGTGCTGAACATGTACGATTACTTTCAAGAGGTCAATCGAGATTCGGAGCCTAAGGAGTTGCCGACGCGGTTTGTTCTCTTCTATGACGATGAGCAACGGGCGACGCGGCGCGATACTTATGACATGCTCGGCTTTCTTAGTCGACGGCAGGAGCTAGACCCAACGAATTTGCGCCCCTATGAAGTCACCTATTATCGACCCGACGGCACGCCCGCAATCCACGAGACTTACGAGCTAATCAAGAGCAAGAACATCTTAACGCTAATGGAGCTGATTAATCGTCAAGGCGAGGTCGCGAAGTCTTTTACTAGACACGAGGAGGCGTTGAGTTATTGGCTAATGGAAATTTTTGACAAGACGCAGAATTATTTCCTGATTGACGACCGCGCCCCCGATTGGAACGAGGCTTACAGGGCAATCGAGGCGGCAGGGCTTGAAAATGTACGCGTCATTCATCAGTTGCATAATATCCACGTCGGCGGCGACCTCAACCCGCTCACGGCTCCGACTAAGGAACGCTACATTTATCTGACTGATAAGACTATCCGAACCGATGCGATACTTTCCCTGACGGCTCAGCAGACCGAAGACCTCTTGCAGCGTTATCCCCTGCCGAACGTCTTCAACATTCCGCACCCCCTGCCGAACGTCAACGCCGTCAAAGCAAAGGTCAATCCGTTCCTAGTCGTGCAGGTCGGGCGAATCACTAAGGACAAGCAACACTCCAAAGCAATCGACGCCTTTAAACTCGTGTTGGATAAAGTCCCTCAAGCTCAACTACATTTCTACGGTAGCGGCTCGTTGCAGGAAAGTCTTCAGGCAAAGATTGATTCGCTAGGCTTGGGCGCGTCGATTATGTTTAAGGGCTTCACGGACAATATCTCGGAAGTATTCGCGTCGGCGGCAGTGTCAATCCTTCCTAGCCTTAAAGAAGGTTCGCCGCTCGTCATTCAAGAGAGCTTGCAGAATAATTGCCCGGTCGTCGCGTTCGATTGTCGATATGGTCCGCGTGATTCAATCGTCGACGGCGTGAACGGCTACTTAGTGGCGGTCAATGACGTTGAGGCTTTGGCGGACAGGATTATAAAAATTTTAACCGAGCTAGGATTGCGCGATAAACTTTCGGCGAATTGCGCACGTAGCGTAGAAAAATATTCGCCGGAAAAAGTCGCGAGCAAATGGATAAAACTTTTCCGCATGTTCATGCAAAGATAGAAAGGAGCAAAAAATTTTGTTAGTTCACGAGATTATAAACAACGGGCGCGAAGAAGACCTTGCAATCGTCGACGAAGGGCGGCATACAACTTACGCGCAGATGAAGCAGGGCATAAAAAAATATCGCAACCGCCTTTGGGAACTTGGAATCCGTCAAGGCGACCGCGTCGGGATTTTTTCACGCAATAGCGCGGAATTCATTTATGCTTACATGGCGGCGGCGTCATTGGGCGCAATTAACGTTCCGATAAATTTTCAGCTCAGCCCACGCGAAACCGCTTACATTTTGCAAAATGCCGGCGTCAAACATCTGCTGACTTATGAGCCGCTGACCTTCGACGAACCTTTGAACGTCACTCAACATGACATTGCGACCTTCGGCGATAAAATTTGCCCCGATGCACCCGATTTGCCCGCCGACTTCAGCGAAAACAATCCTTGCGTCATAATTTACACCTCCGGCACCACCGGCAACCCTAAAGGCGCGATTCTTTCCCATAAAAACCTTGTCTGCAATACTCAACAGTGCGAAGTCTTCAAATGTCACCGCAAATGCCGCGTCTTGTGCGTTTTGCCGATGTATCACTGCTTTGAATGGACTTGCGCCGTTCTAAATACTTTTTATCGTGGGGCGTCGGCTCATGTCGTGCGCGTTTTTAAGCCTAAAGAAATGATTGATATGGTTCGCGAACAGGAAGTCACTGATATTATCGCGGTTCCGTCGATTTTTAAGCTCGTAACTGGTCTTGCTAAGCCCGAAGACTTCAAAACGGTTCGATTCTTCATGAGCGGCGGCACTACTTTGCCTGATAAGATTGTTGACGAGTTCAAAGCGAAATTCGGAGCACCAATCGCCGAAGGTTACGGACTTTCGGAGGCTTCGCCGGCTGTTTTCCTTACAACTCACGGCGAAGAGCGTCAAGGTTCGTGCGGAAAGCTGCTTGCCAATGAAGAAGTGCGTTTAGTCGACGAAGATGGAAAAGATGTTGCTCAAGGCGAGGTCGGTGAAGTCTTAGTTCGCGGCGGAAATGTCATGTTGGGCTATTGGGACAATCCTCAGGCGACTAAAGAGGCTCTCGACGCTGAAGGCTGGCTTCATACCGGCGACGTGGGCAAAGTCGACGCTGACGGCTATTATTACATCGTAAATCGGATTAAAGAAATGATTATCAGCATGGGCGAGAACATTTATCCCCGCGAAGTCGAAGAAGTCGTTTATAAATTCGACGGAATTAAGGATGCGGCGGTTATCGGCGTCGATGATAAGTTGCGCGGGCAAGTCGGCGCGTGTTTTTTTGAAATTCAAGACGGCGCAACGGTCGATACCCGCGAACTTAAAAAATTTTTGCAGAAAAATCTTGCCCTCTATAAAATTCCTCGCGAATTCCACCAGCTTAAAGAAATTCCGCGCACTTCCACCGGTAAAATCTCTAAACGCAAAATTTTAGAGGATTATTTAGCTAGGAAAGGGCTTTGATATGAAAAAATTCTTTTTGACGTTGATTTTATTGCTGATAACCGCTCAAGTCGAAGCCGTGCCCTTTACTCGTACTCAACTCGATAATATCTTCCTAAATGTCGAACAAAATAATAATTCCGCGACTTTTAACCTAAATTCCGAGTCTTTCCAAGCTAAATTCAACGAAATTATTACTCCAATTCTTAAAAATGCTATGCAAACGGACGATGTGGCGGCTGTCGAGTACCTTTTTTTGATTAAAGACTATAAAATCATCGGAAATACCTTCGCTAACATGTTTGGCGATTATCGCGTTATGATTGTCGCTAATTTGTCGGATACGGGCGACTTTAAGGCGTTAAATTTCTGTTTTACCACGCCTGAGGAACGCGACGAATCACTTTTTACCGTTTTGCTCCTTTCTGCCTTCGTTGAATGCGTCGCGCCGGGCGTTGACCCGCAAACTTTAATGAATGAGCTATCTGCGGAAGGTTCTTCTGGTGAAGTCGTAAAAGGCGACGTAAAATTTTCCCTAACGGCGGACAGCAACTTGAATACCTTGACCGTGACGCCTAATCAGTAAAAAAAATTATCCCCGATTAATCGTCGGGGATTTTTAATTTTAGAATTTATTTGCCGTGCGAGAGTCTTTGATTAGTTCGGAGAGTTCGTCTAAGGAGCGACCGCCCGCCGATTCCACAGCCGCAAGCACAGCCCCTTCAACCAACGGGCAATCAATCATCTTGACGTTCGGTCTATTCAAATCCTCAAGAACCATTTCCGTCGTCATGACTGCCGAGCCCATGTCCATTAAGACAATCACGCCGTCGGACGAGTAGACCTCCTCGACTGCCGCAAGAATTTTATCGTAGCTCGTACCTAAGCTCCCGTCGTCTAGTCCGCCCGCCGCGATTATCGGTGCCGTCTCCGCCATCATCTTTGAAATTTCAACGATACCTTCCGCGAGCTTTTGACTGTGCGAGACGATTACTATCCCGACCATGTCAAGTACTCCGCAAGACTTCAAGCGTCGTCTGCAACATGTAAAGCGATGAAGTCGCGCCGGGGTCTTGGTGTCCTAAGCTACGTTCTTTAAGGTAGCTTGCGCGTCCTTTGGTTGCGATTATCGTTTTGGTGTACTCAACGCCTTTAGCCGCCGCGTCGACGCCGTCAGCCAGTGCGTCGATTAAATTTTTGCCGCCGTCAATGCCAACCTTTATCGCTTTGTAAGCAGGGCACAGGGCGTCAAGCATAGTCTTTTCTCCCTCGACAGCTTTGCCGCGCATCTTCACGCCGTTAATCGCCGCGTCCAATGCCGCTACAAAATCTGCTTCCGTAATTTCCATTTTGCCTTTGCAAACGTTGCCAGCCTTCATGAATGCCGTACCGTACAGAGGACCCGACGCCCCGCCCACAGTCGAGACAAGAGCCGTGCCGACTCCTTTAAGGATTGCGCCAATGTCCTTGTCCGCGAAGGTCGGGAGCTTTTCATCGACAGCCTTAAAGCCGCGTGCTAGGTTAATGCCGTGGTCGCCGTCGCCAATCTCGTTGTCTAGCTCGGTTAGGAAATTTTTCTCCGCCTCAATCCGTTTGGCAATGGCTTCGATAATCGCTAGAATTTTTTTCGTGTCCATGCGAGTTACCTCTTTAGCGCGGGAGTATCGGCGGGTGCGTCGTAGAGTTCCTTAAGTTCGTCGTCGAGCCTAAGCAACGTCAGAGAGAACCCAGCCATCTCGATTGAAGTCATGTAGTTGCCGACCATAGTATCATAGACCTTGACGCCCGCCGTCTTAAGATAATCCTGCACAAAGTTATTGATGATGTACAGCTCCATAAGCGGCGTCGCGCCCATGCCGTTGACCATAACGACGACTTCGCGCCCCTTGTAATCAATGTCGGCGAGAATCTTATCGAGGAGCGTCTTAGCAATCTCGTCCGCCGAAGCAATCTTATCGCGATGCGTGCCGGGTTCGCCGTGAATGCCAATGCCAATCTCAATCTCGTCGTCCGCGAGTTCAAAGCCAGGCTTGCCGGCGGCGGGCACTGTGCACGGGGAAATTGCCATGCCCATTGTCCGAACGTTCGCGATGACCTTTTCGGCAACGGCTTTGATTTCCTCAAGAGTTGCGCCCGTCTCCGCCTTAGCTCCCGCGATTTTGTGCACGAGGATTGTTCCTGCCACGCCGCGACGCCCCGTAGTATAAAGGCTGTCTTGAACCGCAACATCATCATTAACGACGACGTGATCAACTTTAATGTCCTCGTCGCCCGCCATGTCGATTGCCATTTCAAAGTTCAGAACGTCGCCCGTGTAGTTTTTGACAATGCAAAGGACGCCTTGTTCAGTCGCAACGGCTTTAATGCCCTCGAAGATTTTATCGGGCGTCGGCGACGTGAAGACCGCTCCGGCAACCGCACAATCGAGCATGCCTTCCCCGACAAAGCCGCCGTGCGCAGGTTCATGACCAGAGCCGCCGCCGCTAACCAACGCAACCTTGTCATCGGACTTTTTCTTTGCACGCACGACGACATTGCCGCATTCGAGTTTACGGAGCTTATCGGGCGCAGACTTCACCAGCCCCAAAATCATCTGCTCTTCCACGGCGTCGACCGCGTTTATCAACTTCTTCATGCTAATCCCTCCTGCAAAAAAATTAAGCTTAGCGGAAAAAATTTATCACTAAGCTTAAGGCGTGTCAATCTTCAATTATTAATTCAATCCAAATCCGAGGCTTTGCCTTTATATTGCGGCGGGCGTTTTTCCAAGAACGAGTTTATGCCTTCTTTATAATCTTCGCCCTCAAACACGCGGGCACGATATGCGTTAATTCTCTCGAAATTTTCCGCGCTGATAACGGTTGAGGCTCTGCTGAGGATACGAAATTGCCGCTTGATTGCACTGATTGATAATACACTGTTGCGGCGCAAGGGATTAAGAAATTGTTCTTCCAACACGTTATCCAAGTCTTCAAGTTCGGCAACGCGATTAATCAACCCGACATTCAAAGCGTCATCAGCAGTAATTGGCGTGCCAAGGAAAAACATTTCGCGAGCTTTATTCATGCCGAGTTGATTGATAAAATGCAAAATCCCCGATGCGTTGTAAGGGATACCGATTTTTGCCGGCGTGATTGCAAAGGTTGCGTTCTTCGAACTGACAATCATATCGCACGACAGACACAAATCGCAGGCACCACCCCAAACAGTTCCGCTGACACAGGCGATAACGGGAATAGCTGTATCCTGCACTTTCCTTAGCAAACGTTCCATTGGCACGCTGAACGCTAAAGGATCTGTTCCGTCCTGCGGAAGCTCGTGAATGTCATGACCCGCGCTCCAAACGCCGCGTCTTGTCTGCGCTTTGATTACGATTCCGACGCATTCATTATCGTAACCGTACTTCAACGCGTCTATTAATTCATTGCACATTTGTTCGCTCAAGCAGTTGAAGTGAGCGGCGTTTTGCATTTCTAGATAACAGATACGCTCTTTAATCTCTGCTTTTACCAATTAATGCACCTTCCTTTTATTGAAAAACCTTTAATCGTATGATATATCTTTTCAGAATAAACATTTTAAAAACAAGCGCAAGGGTAGTCAAGGAGTGATTGAAATGATTGTTTACGCGACGCACAAAGGCGGGAAGTATCTGCCGCTTGCCGAGAGCTTGAAGATTGATTCGACGACGCCACGGGGGCTTTACGTGAACTTAACCAACCGTTGCAACTGCGATTGCGTCTTCTGCTTGCGACAAAAAAAATCTATGGCGAAGGAGTCTAGCTTATGGCTTGAACGCGAACCAACCGTTGCCGAAGTCAAAGCCGAACTCGACGGCGCACCGTGGCAAGTCATAAAGGAAGTTGTCTTTTGCGGCTTCGGCGAACCGACGATAAGACTTGCGGAACTCGTCGAGCTTCTTGCTTACGTCAAAAGGATTCGTCCGCAGATGTCGACGCGGCTAAACACAAACGGCTTAGGCGAACTTTATCACGGACGGGAGATTGCGGCGGACTTTGAAGGCATTTTGGACACGGCGTCAATCAGCCTGAACGCCGCGACCGCCGAAAGATATTTCAAGCTGACTCGTGCGGCTTACGGGATAAAATCTTTTGAGGCAATGCTGACGTTCGCCGAGCATATGAAATCTTTCGTGCCGCATGTCGTCCTAACTGTCGTAGACCACGTGACACCGCCCGAAGAGATTTCCACCTGCCAAAAGATTTGCTCCGAACGTAGCTTAACTTTGCGCGTGCGACCATACGAGGACAGCTGAATTTTTTAAATCGGCGCGTTGACAGCGGGCATTAGTTGTATTAATATCCTCAATACATAACAATAATCACGTCAACCTTTTGAGGAGGAGTGAGAAAAAAACTTTTCGCAGTCAACAAAACTTTTACAGGAGGAAAAATTTTTATGAGCAATGCAGAACTTGACCTCCAAGCCTTAATCAAGAAGGCAGAGGCGCAAGAAAATTTCCCCGAAGTCCCGCTTGACGAATTCGCAATCCCCACCTACGACGAGTGGAAGGCGGCATGTATCGCGCTTTTGAAGGGCGCACCGTTCGAGAAGAAACTTTTCACCAAGACTTACGAGGGCATAACCTTTAGCCCGATGTACTTCCACGCCGACACCGAACCGATTCAGCCGGCGAAGTCGTATCCTGGTATGGGCGACTATCTGCGCGGCACGACGGCTAATGGTTACGTCAATGCGCCGTGGGGTATCGCTCAGGCTTGCGACGAGACCTTCCCCGCCGAGAACAATGAACTGCTTCAGCACGAAATAGCTAAAGGCTCGACGATTTACAATATCAAAGTCGACTGCGCGACCCGCAAGGCTAAGGACGCCCGCGAATGCAAACATATCGGCAAGGGCGGCTGTAGTTTGACGACCCTCGGCGACGTGGACGCTTTGCTTAAAGGTCTCAAGCTCGACACCTATCCGCTTTACGTTTACGCCGGAGAAAGTTCCCTGCCTCTGTTCGCGCTAATCATTGCGGCTATTAAGAAGCAGGGCGGCGACGTTGCAAAGCTTAAAGGTGTCATCGGAGCCAATCCCATTGCCGAATACGCCGCGAACGGTACCTTAACACAATCGCTGGATAAACTCTTCGACGAGGCGGCGAACGTTGCTAAGTGGGCTGTCAAGAACGCCCCGAACATCAAGACTATTTTTGTTAAAAGCAACGTCTTCAGCAACGGCGGCGCAAATGACGTTCAGGAAGTCGCGTACACAATCTCGACGGGCGTAGCTTATCTTAGGGCTTTGCTCGACCGTGGCTTGACGATTGACGAGGCGGCGTCGCAAATTATGTTCGGCTTCTCGATGGGCGCGAACTTCTTCATGCAGATTGCTAAACTCCGCGCAGTCCGTCCGATTTGGGCGCAGATTGTTAAGGCATTCGGCGGCAGTGAAGAGGCTCAAAAGATTCACATTCACGGACGCCCCGCGAAGTTCTTCAAGACCGTTTACGACCCTTACGTCAATATGCTCCGCGACACGACCGAACTTTTCAGCGGCGTAGTTGGTGGCGTCGACAGCTTCGAGAACTCGACGTTCGATGAACCCGTTCGCAAGGGCGACGAGTTCAGCCGCCGTATCGCTCGCAACATGCAGATTATCCTTCAAGAGGAATTCGGACTTCTGCAACCGATTGACCCGGCTGGCGGCTCGTGGGCTGTCGAGACTTTGACTAAGCAGATTAAGGAAAAGATTTGGGCGGAGTTCCAAGCAGTCGAGGGCAAGGGCGGTATCGTCGAGGCTCTCAAGGGCGGTTATCCGCAAGATGAGATTGCTAACGTTTTGGCGGCACGCTTCAAGGCGGCGGAGACTCGCAAAGACCGAATCGTCGGCAACAATATGTACCCGAACATGACCGAGGAACGCATTGACGCCCGCCCCGAAAGCCAAGCCGAGAACATGAAGGTTCGCAAAGTCACGATTGATGTTTACCTTTCCACCGTCGACGCTAAGGACGCAATCGCCAATATCAAAACTGACGACGTGGACAGCGTGATTAATGCGGCGGCGAACGGCGCGACCATTGCCGAGATTCGCAAGGCTTTGGGAACTGCTGAAGTCGACGAGATTAAAGCTATCACGGCTCATCGTTGGAGCGAACGTTTCGAGGCACTGCGCGAGGCTACAGAGAAATTCAAAGCCGCGACTGGCGACAACGTTAAAATCTTCCTGGCGAACATGGGACCGATACCTCAACACAAAGCTCGCGCAGACTTCACCACGGGATTTTTGCAGGTCGGCGCGTTCCAAGTCCTGAGCAACAACGGTTTTAAGACTGTCGACGATGCGGCGGCTGCTGCTAAGGAGTCAGGCGCAGATGCAGTCGTCATTTGTTCGACGGACGCCACTTATCCCGAAATCGTTCCCGCGCTTGCTCCCAAACTTCATGAGGCTCTGCCCAATGCGACGGTTTATCTTGCGGGCACGGCTCCTGCGGAACTCGTCGAACCCTACAAGCAGGCGGGCATTGACGATTACATCAACGTCAGGGCGAATTGTTATAAGATTATCCAAACACTTCAGCAGAAAAAGGGGATGGAATAATGGCAAGTTACAACAATCCGGACTTCACGCAGATTGGTCTGAGCGACGCCCCGGCTTCTGATGCGGCGGAGTGGAAAGCTAAATTCGAGAAGGCGGCGGCTGAGGATTACGACAAACTGATTTATAAGACGATGGAGCATGTCCCGGTTAAGCCGCTGTACACGCACGACGAATACGACCACATGAACCATTTGGACTTCGTGAGCGGCATTCCTCCGTTCCTGCGCGGACCCTACGCGACGATGTATGTTTTCCGCCCGTGGACTGTCCGTCAATATGCTGGCTTTTCGACGGCTGAAGAATCCAACGCATTTTATCGTCGCAACCTCGCCGCAGGTCAAAAGGGTTTGTCGATTGCGTTTGACCTGCCGACTCACCGCGGTTACGATGCTGATAATCCGCGTGTGTTCGGCGACGTAGGCAAGGCGGGCGTCAGCGTCTGCTCAATGCTCGACATGAATATTTTGTTCAGCGGCATTCCCCTTGACCAAATGTCCGTTTCAATGACAATGAACGGCGCAGTTCTCCCGATACTGGCATTCTTCATTCAGAGCGGCATTGAACAGGGCGTCGACAAGTCGATACTCAACGGCACAATCCAGAACGACATCTTAAAAGAATTCATGGTACGCAATACCTACATTTATCCGCCCGATATGTCAATGCGTATCATCGGCGACATTTTCGAGTATACGACCAAATATATGCCGAAGTTCAATTCCATTTCGATAAGCGGCTACCACATGCAAGAGGCAGGCGCACCGGCTGACATTGAGCTTGGCTACACTCTGGCGGACGGTCTCGAATATATCCGCACGGGTATCAACGCCGGCTTGAAAGTCGACGCCTTCGCCAAACGTCTAAGCTTCTTCTGGGCTATCGGCAAGAACTACTTTATGGAAGTCGCTAAGATGCGTGCGGCTCGCGTCCTCTGGGCTAAGATTGTTAAGCAAATGGGCGGCAGTGATGCTAAGTCGATGGCGTTGCGTACTCACTGCCAAACCTCTGGCTGGTCGCTTACGGCTCAAGACCCCTTCAACAACATTTCCCGCACGGTTATGGAGGCAATGGGCGCGGCTCTCGGTCACACTCAATCCTTGCACACCAACGCACTTGACGAAGCGATTGCCCTGCCGACCGACTTCAGCGCACGCATTGCCCGCAACACGCAACTTTACATTCAGGACGAGACCAGCGTTTGCAAGATTATCGACCCGTGGGGCGGCTCCTACTACGTCGAGGCTCTCACAAACGAGATTATCCGCCGCGCCTGGGCGCATATCCAAGAGATTGAACAGCTCGGCGGCATGGCTAAGGCTATCGCGACTGGCTTGCCCAAAATGCGTATCGAAGAAGCCGCCGCTCGTCGTCAAGCGCGTATCGACTCCAACAACGAGACGATTGTCGGCTTGAATAAGTTCCGCCTTGATAAGGAAGACCCGCTTGAGATTCTCGCCGTCGACAATACCGCCGTCCGCAATGCTCAGGTTGAACGCCTTAACAAACTCCGCGCCGAACGCAACGAAGACGATGTACGCGCCGCCCTGGAGGCTATCACTAAGGCGGCTGAGTCTCGCGACAACGGCAACTTGCTTGAATGCGCTGTCGAGGCGGCTCGCGTTCGTTGCTCACTCGGTGAAATCTCTGACGCTGTCGAGAAGATTAGCGGACGTTATCAGGCGACGATTCACACGATAAGCGGCGTTTACTCCAGCGAATTCGGGCAGCAGACGGAACTTGATAAGGTTCGTGCCCGTGCAGATGAATTCGAGAAACTCACTGGTCGTCGTCCGCGTATCTTCGTGGCTAAGATTGGGCAGGACGGTCACGACCGCGGCGCAAAAGTTATCGCGTCGAGTTTCGCGGATATGGGTTGGGATGTCGACGTTGGACCGCTCTTCCAGACTCCTCAAGAGGCGGCGCAAGATGCTGTCGATAACGACGTTCACATTGTCGGCTTTAGCTCGTTGGCGGCGGGTCATAATACATTGCTTCCCGAACTCGTCGACGAACTTAAAAAACTCGGCCGCGAAGATATTCTGGTTGCTATCGGCGGCGTTATCCCCGTGCAAGACTACGACCACCTCTACAAGAGCGGAGCCGTTGCAATCTTCGCGCCAGGCACCAACATTCCCGAAGCCGCTATGAAACTCTTAAATATCCTCGTTGACCGCGCTAAGGAAGAAGAAGACGCTGGCTAAGCAAAACTTTCCACAGACATAAAGAAACCGTCAGGCATTTGGGCTTGACGGTTTTTTGATTCAAAAGAGCGACATTTGATTGCTTTCCTGCAAATCCCTTAGGCAACCGTGCGCCTTTAGAGCGGCGACTACTGTCTTATTCAAGCCGGCACGATTCTTTAGGTCTTCGACGGAAGAGAACCTGCCAGCCTTGCGAGCCTCAACGATATTTCTTGCCGCCGCCTCGCTCACGCCGTCGATTGAACTTAGAGACATCAACAAGCCGTTCTTCTTGATGATAAAGTCTTCGGCGTCCGAGTCGTAAAGATTCGCCCGTTCAAAGCTGTAGCCGCGCAAGAAGAATTCATACACGACTTGATAATCAGCCAAGCGGTCGCCCTCCTTAATGTCAAGCTTGCGCTCGTCGGCTAAGTCCTCCAACTCATCAAGCTTCCGCTTAACATACTGCTGACCTTTGATAACCTCGTTGGCGTCGAATTCCTCTGTACGCTTGCTGAAGTAAGCCGCGTAGTAAGCCAACGGGTAATGAACCTTGCAGTAGGCAATCCGATAAGCCATCATGACATAGGCGGTTGCGTGGGCTCGCGGGAAGAGATACTTAATCTTTTGGCAAGAGTCAATGTACCAGTCGGGCACGTCGTGCGCCTTTAGGTCGTTAAGGTCGTCGGGCTTAATGCCCTTGCCCTTGCGGACGCTCTCCATAGTCTTGAAGGACTTGAGCGCGTCAACGCCGTGATGAATCAGGTACATCATAATATCATCGCGGGCGGAGATTGCGTTCTTCAGCGTGCAAGTTCCCTGCCTAATCAAATCCTGTGCATTGCCTAACCAAACGTCCGTCCCGTGCGAAAAGCCCGAAATCCTCACCAGGTCGCTAAAGCAATCGGGGTGCGTGTCGTCAATCATTTGCCGCGTAAAACTCGTGCGGAACTCCGGCAAGCCATATGTCCCGGACTTCGTGCCGAGCTGCCCAGCCGATACTCCCAAGGCGTCGGTCGAGTTGAACAGGCTTAGCGTCGGCTTATCGTCAAGGGGAATGGTCTTCGGGTCGCGGTGCGTGAGGTTTTCTAGCATACGAATCATCGTTGGGTCGACGTGTCCGAGAATATCGAGTTTGACGAGCCGCGAGCTTATCGAGTGATAATCAAAGTGCGTCGTCGTGGTCGAGGCGTCCTTGTTGTCGGCGGGGTATTGAATCGGCGTAAAGTAATGAATATCCATATCGCGCGGCACAACCATAATCCCAGCGGGGTGCTGACCAGTCGTGCGCTTGACGCCCTGACAGCCTGCCGCAATCTTGGCAATGAATGAGCCGTGCTTCTTCTGCCCGCGGTCGTCGAAGTATCTTTTAACCAGACCAAAGGAAGTTTTCTCCGCGACTGTCGAGATTGTCCCCGCACGATAGACATTGTGCTTGCCAAATAAAACCTCCGTGTACTTGTGCGCCGTCGATTGATATTCGCCGCTGAAGTTTAAATCAATGTCGGGCACCTTATCGCCGTCGAAGCCGAGGAACACCGCAAACGGAATGTCATGCCCGTCTTTAATCAGAGGATAGCCGCAAACGGGGCAAGTTGCGCTTTCCAAATCGTAGCCGCAACCGACTTCGCCCGCCGTGAAAAATTTGCTGTACTGACACTTCGGGCAACGATAATGCGGCGGCAAAGGATTGACTTCAGTTATCCCCGTCAAGGTCGCCACGAACGACGAACCAACAGAGCCACGCGAGCCGACAAGGTAGCCGTCGTCGTTTGACTTCTTGACGAGCCGTTGAGCAATCATATACAGCCCCGCGAACCCGTGCGCGATTATCGGCTTAAGCTCCTGTTCAAGTCGAGCCTCAACCAACGCCGGCAAGTTTTCCCCGTAAAGTCTCCTAGCTCTAGCGTAGGAAGTCTGGCGTATCTCCTCTTCCGCGCCGGGCACTTGCGGAGAATACAAGCCGTCGGGTATAGGCTTCAAGACTTCGACGGACTCGGCGATTTTGTTCGGGTTGGTGATGATTGCCTCGTAAGCTGTCGCCTCGTCCAGATAATCGAACTCCGCGAACATTTCCTCCGTCGTGCGCAAGTACAGCGGCGGTTGCTTATCGGCGTCGGCGTATCCTTTGCTGTGCATGAGGACGGCTCGGCAAATCGAATCTTCTTTGTTGAGGAAATGGGCATCAGTCGTGGCGACAAGCGGCTTGCCCAATCGCTTAGCTAGCTCGGCGACTTTGCGATTGATATTGCGCAAGTCCTCGTCGTCGGTAATCGTCGGGAAGTCGTCGCTGCGGATAAGGAAGTCGTTGTTATGAATGGGCTGTATTTCCAGATAATCATAAAATTTGGCGATTACCTCAAGCTCGGTGTCGTCCTTGCCCGCCGTGATTGCCCGAATCAATTCGCCCGCCTCGCACGCCGAACCGATTATCAAACCCTCGCGCATGTCGCTGAGCAAACTTTTTGGAATTCGCGGACGGTAATGCATGAACTTAATCTGGCTGATTGAAATGAGCTTGTAGAGGTTTTCAAGCCCGCGTTTGTTCTTCGCTAGAATGATGACGTGATTGGCGAACTTTTGCTTAGGGTCGTCGCCGACGAGGTAGCCCTCCATGCCGTAGATAATTTTAATCGGCTTGCCCTGCTTAGCGAGCTTTTCGGCGGTGATTGCGGCGTTCGGGAAAGCTTGAATAACTCCGTGGTCGGTTATCGCCACCGCTGACCAATTCCAAGCGGCGGCGGTCTTAATCAACTTCTCGACGGGTATAACGGCGTCCATCGCGCTCATTGTCGTATGCACGTGCAGTTCAACGCGTTTGACTTCGGCATTGTCCATGCGGGCGACGGTTTCCACAGTCTCAAGCGCATTGATTAAAAGGACGGTCTCTTTGGCGTATTCGTCATACTTGGCGGCGGCGGCAATCTTTAAGAGACTACCCGCTTTGATACTGTCCGCGAAGGGCTGAGCGTCGGCTTGCTTATCCTTCTTGAAAAATTTCTTGCACGCGATGCCGTCAGTCTTATCCGTCACGCTGAATGAAACGCAAGTCGTCCCGTTCTTGAATTCGCGGAGCTTAACGCCGTTAATATCGTCCGCGCCAACCTCGCCGATAATTGTAACCTGCCCGCTCTGTTCGTTAATGTCGCTGATGTTTGTTATGGTCTCGGAAAATTTTTTGCTCGTCCCGTTCGATTTGCCGTTTGACGAGTGCCGCACAGATTTTTTTTCGGGAATAATCACTTCGTCCGAGGCGGAGATTTCGTTATCAATTTGAACCTCGACGCCGTATCTATTGCGCAGGAACTCCTCGGCACGGCGGAAGGTTTGCTTGTCGAAATTCTTATCCGTTAGTAGTTTTATCTGCCAAAAGTTTGCCGCGGGCGTGATGATGATTTCCTGCAAATGGCAAGCAGTGAAATTTAAGTTCGCCTCGTCAAAGAGACTGAAGAAATTTTTCTCGTCGATTGTAAGCCTGTATCTATCCAAAGCGTCACCTCCGATAAAATAAGCCGAGAGCATTTGCCGCCCTCGGCTGATGTTCGATTATAAAAATTTATTTCTTTTTAGCCATGTAATTGCGATTCAGTCTGATAGCCTCGTTAAATATATCTACCAAGTGCGCAGGGTAATATCTTTTGTAGAATGTGCGATACGTTTCAAGCATCGCGTTGTTGGGCATATAATGCCAATTGAGCATGAGAGCCAAGAAAACATCTTCAATATTCTCACGTGTAGTGCGATCCACTTTAAATGCGCCGATATTCGGATAGCAGAAGGGAAGAGTTTTATTGGTATCGTCAGAGTTTAGAAATTTTTCTTTAGATGTTACCACGCTTAACAAGGCACCGGTAGCAAAAGCCTCTCTCCAATTAAAGTCGAGCTGATTCAAGATTACGTCATGCAAGATAACAATCGCACCATCATTGAGGTAAGGCAAAATTACGGGAACATCTAAAATCTCACCAGGAAGGAAATGAGCGGTATCGAGAATAACAAAATCAATGTTGTCGCCGATTTCGTCGATGACTTGCGGTATACATTTTCCGAGGTGAAATTCATGTTTACCGCATAAGGTTGACTGGGGGGGTGAATAAATTATTCTCCTTAGCTATCTCAGCCAAGAAACCAATATTCTTTTCTTTATGTTCCCAATGTTTTTCACATATATCGACGGAATGCATTTCGTAGGGGCTAGCAATGTCTTCGAGGGGTTGCAAGATTATTGCCGTTGAACCACCTGCTGCCACACCGATTTCTAGAATCTTTTTGGGGCGATAAGTTTCAAGTAAACCGCACAAAAAAGCCGATTGCGAATTTGTCATCAGAACAGATCCTTTTGCGCCTTTAAAATAGGCTTCTAATTTCGAAAGAATTTTGTTGCGCGGCTCATAACTGTTGGGAATTTCATTAACTTTAATCATGCACTCTTCTCCTTTGTTAATTGCCTGTAGTGTGATTATTTTTTCAAAGCTACGTTGTTGAGATTCATCTTAACAGCCTCGTCGAAGAGGTCGACTATCTCCGCGGGATAATGCTTCTTGTAGAATTGGCGATAAATGGTAAGCTCCTCGGTGCTGGGCAGATAATGCCATGTAAGATTGAGAGCCAAGAAAACATTTTCGATAGCCTCGCGTGTCGTGTGATCCACTCTGAAGGCTGCGATATTCGGATAGCTGTAGGGCACCCATTTGGTCTCCGGCTTGAAGTTCAAGAACTTTTCCTTTGCGTAAACCGCACTGAAGAGAAGTACAGTTGCATGGGCGTCGCTTTTGTGGAAGGGGTCATTCTGCTGATTTAAGGAAACGTCATGCAAGACGACGAGCGCACCTTCCTTTAAGTAAGGCAACATGACAGGGAAATCTAACAGCTCGCCCGGCGTATAGTGCACGGTATCGAGAATCACAAAATCGATATTGCTACCGATTTCGTCTATGACTTGCGGTAGGTATTTGCCTGTATAGAGTTTATGCTTTTCGTTCATGAAGACATTGGGAGCCAACAAATTATTGTCCTTGGCGAAAGTCACCAACGCCCCGATGTCCTCGTTATGCAATCTCTTGTTAAGGTCGACCGAGTGCATTTCGTAGGGTTCGTTGCGGTCTTCGAGCTGTTGCAGAATCATAGCCGTCGTGCCGCCAGACGCCACTCCGACTTCCAGAATTTTTTTCGGACGAGTCATATCTACTAAGCCGCAAATGAAGCCCGATTCCCTGCGATGCATAGTGATAAAATTTTTGCGCTGAGGAAAGTTAGTCTTAAACTTCGCCAAAATTTTATCCAGCGGCTCATAGTTTTCCTGAACCTTATCAATGATAATCATACGGCAGAAATTTCCTCCTGTGTTAAAGACTTCAGCCCCTTGCCCTTGAGGAGGGCTTCAGCCTTTTTGGTGTCGTTTACGCGGAAAATCATGTAAGCGCGTTCCTTGCCCGCAAAGGCGTACATGAACTATAAAAGACTATTTCTGTTTAAACATTAAATGCAAGTTGCGATTCATTTTGACTGCCTCATTAAAAATATCAACCAATTCTTTTGGGTAATGTTCCTTGTAAAATTCGCGATAGATTCCTAACTGCTTCTCGTCGGGAACATAATGCCATGTTATTACGAGACTAAAAAAAAGGTTTTCTATATATTCCCGTGTTCGTTGACTAATGCTGAACGCTGCGATATTTGAGTAGCAATAAGGACGGTTTTCAGCTTCGGGTTCAAAATTCAGGAATTTTTCTTCTGAGGTCACCGCACTCAATACAACCGCTGTTGCATAACCATGCCAAACTTTCGGTCTATATTGATTGTGTCTTACATCATGCAGAACAACAATCGCGCCGTCTTTGAGATAAGGCAACATCACAGGAAAATCCAAAACTTCACCGGGTAGAGAATGAACCGTATCGAGAATCACGAAATCTATATCGTCACCTATTTCATCGATTATTTGTGGAAGATATTTACCTAGATACAATTCATGTTTACCGCATAAGGTTGACTGGGGGGGGGGTGTGGAATAAATTATTTTCTTTGGCAAAGGTCGCCATGAATCCCGACGATTTTGTTTTATCCTGATACCATTTTTCCAAAACATCGAGGGAATACATTTCGTAAGGCTCGCCGATGTCTTCAAGTGCTTGTAAAATTATTGTTGTACTGCTACCAGCAGATACTCCGACCTCCAGAATTTTTTTCGGGCGATAAGCTTTCAATAGACCGCACAAGAACGCCGATTCAAATCCGCTCATTTCGGGGGCAGCGAAACCTTGCAGATTACTACGCAATTTCGGGAGTATCTTATTGCGCGGCTAGTAATCTAAAGTAACTTTGTTAAGCTTAATCATACGGCAGAAATTTCCTCCTGTGTTAAAGACTTCAGCCCCTTGCCCTTGAGGAGGGCTTCAGCCTTTTTGGTGTCGTTTACGCGGAAAATCATGTAAGCGCGTTCCTTGCCCGCAAAGGCGTACATGTACTCGATATTAACTTCAATCTCGCTGAACTTCTTAAGGAGCTTGTTTAGGTCGCCCGCCTCGTCGGCAATGGCATAAGCCAAAACGGGTGTAAGGGTCGCCACGAAATGATTTTCCTTGAGGACGGTCGTTGCCTCGAACACGTCATTAACCAACATGCGCACGATACCGAACTCACTTGTCTCCGCCAAACTCAACGCACGGATATTAACATTGTTGGCGGCAAGGACTTCAGTAAGCTTGTTCAGCGTGCCGGGCTTGTTTTCAAGGAACACCGAAACTTGATTGACGCTCACGATAAATCACCTCCGTTAATCTTTCTTCTGGTAGAAAATGCTTTTGGATTTACTTTCCTCAAGCAGGATACTCGACTGATTAAATTTAACCTGTGCCTCGTCCATAATCTTTTTGACGGACTCCAGCGGCGTATCAAAGAACACATAAACCAAAGTAACTTCATGAGTCGGATTGCCTTCGCCGTCGCGGTAATAACCTTCCATAATCGACACCGTGTAGCCGTCGGCGTGCCTCATGCAGATTTCGTGCATTTGCTCGCGTATTGTCTCCGTCGGCAGTTCCTGCTTCAAGGTGTCCTTGTCGTTCGTGCCGAGGTACATTGTGTATTTCTTTTGATTAGAAACTTTTCCGAGCGACCGAAGACTATCTTTTGGGGAAAGGATGACAACCACACTGCAGGCAACAATTGATATGAACAAGACGTAAAGCAATAAGGTTGAAGTTCTCATGTCTTAGATTTTTCGAGTGTCGATGACGCGGACGGCTTTGCCCTCGCTACGGGTAATTGTCTTAGGGGCGACGAGTGACACCTTAGCTTTGATACCGAGCATCGCCCGCAAGCCGTCTTCGAGAACTTTGCGGCGGGCTTGCACTTCGCCGAGGTTATCCGTAAACATATCGGGCGTCATCTCGACTTTGACTTCAAAGGTATCAGTGTTGTTGACGCGCCCGACGATGATTTGATAGTTCGCCGCGTAGCCGTTGTTCATGAGGACGGTTTCAATCTGGCTTGGGAAGACGTTGACTCCGCGGATAATCAGCATGTCATCTGAACGCCCCTTAGGCTTAGTCATGCGAACGTGCGTCCTGCCGCAGGAGCATTTCTCCCTAGTCAATGTGCAAATGTCGCGGGTGCGATAGCGAATCAGCGGAAAGGCTTTCTTATCCAACGACGTGAAGACCAGCTCGCCTTGCGTGCCTTCGGGCAGAACTTCGCCGGTGTCGGGGTCGATAATCTCGGCTATGAAGTGGTCTTCCTGAATGTGCATGCCGCGTTGTTCAGAGCACTCGAACGCCACGCCAGGACCGCTAATCTCCGTCAAGCCGTAAATGTCATAAGCCTTAATGCCCAACGTCTTTTCAATGTCGCGGCGCATTTCCTCTGACCACGCCTCCGCGCCGAAGATACCAGCTTTGAGCGGAATGTCTTCGGGCTTGTAACCCATTTCCTTTAGTGTCTCGCCGATATAAGCCGCGTAGCTCGGTGTGCAACAAAGAATCGTCGCCTGCAGGTCGAGGATAAACATAATCTGCCGTTCGGTATTGCCAGAGCTGGTCGGGATAGTCAAGCAACCGACTTTGTGCGAGCCGCCGTCGAGACCGGGACCGCCCGTGAACAGTCCGTAGCCATAAGAGACTTGGCAAACGTCGTCCGCCGTGCCGCCCGCCGCCATGATAGCCCGTGCGCAACAATCTTCCCAAATGTCGAGGTCGCCCTGCGTGTAGAAGGCAACAACCCTTTTGCCCGTCGTGCCCGATGTCGATTGAATCCGCACGCAATCCCTAAGCGGCACCGCAAGCAACCCATAAGGATACGCCGCCTTCAAGTCCGCCTTAGACAGGAACGGGAGCTTATGCAAGTCAGCCGTCAATTTGATGTCGTCGGGCGTAACGCCATGCTCTTCCATCTTCTTGCGGTAATAGGGGACGTTCTCCCACACGTAGCGCACCTGCTTAGGCAACAGGTCATCCTGCAACGCCTTTATCTTTTCAAGCGGCGCGCATTCGATTTCCTCCTGAAAATACTTTCCCATAATACAACCTCACTTCAAACAAACTTCTTGCCGAGCTCAAACGCCCGCTGATTTATATCAAGGAACTTCGGCGGCACGTTCGCCTTGAGCGCATTTTGCCATGAAGCCTCCGATATGTCAAAGTAATGGCTAAGCCGACCGAGCAAGACGATATTAACCGCCTTTTGACTGCCCGCCTGCCTTGCCAAGGTCAAACAGTCCATTGCGTCGATTTTGATTCCCGCCGCCCGAATCTTTTCCACTAGGTCAGCGGGATACTCCGCCGCCCCCGTGATGACTGGCATTGGGTCAATCTGCTGCGTGTTCGTGACGATTTGCCCGCCCGCCTTCAAATACGACAGCCAACGAGCCGTTTCCAATATCTCGAACGATACGATAAAGTCCGCTTGCCCCTTGTCGACGACTGGCGAATAAACTTTGTCGCCGAACCGAACGTAAGTTATCACGGAGCCGCCGCGTTGGCTCATGCCGTGCACTTCCGAAACTTTAACGTCGAAGCCCTCGCTTAGGAGCAGGTGTCCGAGGATTTTACTGGCAAGCAACGAACCTTGCCCGCCGACGCCCACGATGATTATATTCTTAGTCACGACTGAAAGCCCCCTTCGGACAAAGCTGACTGCAAACCTCACAGCCGACGCATTGGGTTTGGTCGACAACGGCTTTTCCGTCCTTCATGCTGATTGCCGGGCAACCAATCTTCATGCACGACTTGCAACCGATGCACTTGTCCGCGTCGACTTTGAGCGGCGGTTTGTGCTTGACGGTCTTAAGCAGGGCACATGGTCTGCGGCTGATGATAACGCTCGGCTCGGCGGCGGCGAGTTCTTCCTTAATCGCCGTGTCGCACTCTTTGAGGTTGTACGGGTCGACGACGCGCACGCGATTAATCCCCATTGCCCTGCACAACGCCTCAAGGTCAATCTTGCCCGCGGGGTCGCCTTTGATATTCAAACCCGTCAACGGATTCTGCTGATGACCCGTCATGCCCGTTATCGAGTTGTCTAAGATAATTACCGTCGAATTGGATTGATTATAAGCGACGTTCGCCAAGCCCGTCATGCCCGAATGCATAAAGGTCGAGTCGCCGATAACCGCAACCGTCTTTCCCTCCGACGCCTTGCCGAGCATTTTATTAAAGCCGTGCGTCGCCCCGATACTCGCGCCCATACACAAAGTTAATTCAATCGTGCTAAGCGGCGGCACAGCTCCGAGCGTATAACAGCCAATATCGCCTAAGACAGTGCACTTGCGTTTCTTTAGGGAGTAGAACAAACCGCGATGAGGACAGCCCGCGCACATGACAGGCGGTCTTGCCGGTATCGCGTCGTTCAATGCCACGCCCGCTGAAGTCTCCTTGCCGAAGGCTTGCGCGATTAAATTTTGGCTGAACTCGTCGATACGCGGCAACAGCTCCGAACCTTCGACCTGCAAGCCCAATGACTTGACGTGCGTTTCAATCACGGGGTCAAGCTCCTCGACCACGACTAACCGTTTGACACGCGCCGCGAAGTTCTTTATCAGCTCCACGGGCAAAGGATTAATCATGCCGAGCTTTAGGACGCTTGCGCCCTCGCCGAAGACTTCCTTAACGTATTGATAGCAAGTCGACGAGGTGATTATTCCAAGCTCGTCCGTCGTGAACTCCACGCGATTAATCGGCGTCCGTTCCGCGTAGGCAATTAGCTTGCGCGTCCGCTCCTCAACTATCGGATGACGTTTCTTAGCGTTGCCCGGCATCATCACGTACTTAGCAATGTCTTTGACGTAAGGTATGCTGTGTTCGACGCGTTCCGAAGTCTCAACGACCGATTGACTGTGTGCAACCCGCGTACACATTTTGATTATAACCGGCGTATCGAACTCCTCGGAAATCTCGTAGGCAAGCTTAGCGAAGTTCAAAGCCTCGGCTGAATCGCTCGGCTCAAGCATTGGAACTTTGGCGGCTATGGCGTAGTGCCGGCTGTCCTGTTCGTTCTGGGAAGAGTGTATCCCCGCGTCGTCGGCAACCACAACCACTAAACCCGCATTGACGCCCGTATAACTCATCGTGAACAGCGGGTCAGCCGCGACGTTCAAGCCGACGTGTTTTTGTCCGCAGAAGGCACGACGCCCCGCTAGCGACGCCCCGAACGCCGACTCCATCGCGACTTTCTCATTGGGTGCCCATTCGCAGTAAATGTCATCGAACTTGACAGCCTCTTCGGTTATCTCCGTCGAAGGCGTGCCGGGGTAGCTCGACACGAACGCAACGCCCGCTTCCCACAGTCCGCGAGCTAGTGCCTTGTTGCCCAACATCAATTCTTTCAATCAAAACATCTCCTTTGCCTGTGATAAGTTTTCCGCGCTGATTAAAATTCCTGCCGCCGTAAAAAATTCTTGCAAGCCCTCGGCGAATGTTGTAGAATCAAAAAAATTTTTTTCAAGGAGAGTTTAGATTCAAGGAAGGTGATTAAAATGTCAGGCATTAACGGAATCAACAACTACAGCTGGCTATTCAACACGAACAACCAGAAGAAGAATTCGGCGGCGCAACTATGGAATGCTTACGGCAACTTCCAGAACAACGCGACGAGTTCGCTGGCGGGGATAACGGAAGTCAATGCCAATCTCAAGGCGGTTATGGCAAGCTACGACGACGCTAAGGCGGCTTTCAATTCCGAATTCAAGGAGACAATGGAAGACCTTAGCTCCTCCGCCGCCAAAGTTAAGGATTACAACTTCAGCGTTGAACAGGAAGGCGCAATCACAACGAAGACCGAGACCGACGAGGACGGCAACGTTACCACGACCACAACTTACAGCAAAGACCTTCAGGCAGCTCTCGATACCGTCAAAGCGTTCGTCGACGACTACAACAGCGCGGTTAAATTCTTCGGCGACCACAAAGACGTTTCAAACCGTATCGGGCAAATGGCAACGACTTTCGGGGACACGACCTATCGCGCCAATCTCTATGATTCAATCGGCTTGACGGTGGGCAGCAACGGTTCCTTGAGCATTAACGAGGCGCAACTTGCCAACTCGATTGTAAACAACCCCGATAAAGTCTCTTCTATCCTAGGTAAGGACGGGTTGGCGGGCAAGGCGGAAAGTCATATCAGCTTCGCAAACAGCCAAGCCGATAAGCTCTTCCCCACGGCTCAAGCGATGCTCGGCGACCAACTCGACACCGCCGCCCTTTACACCGGCAATGCCTATCGGAATATGGCGGCTTTGGGCAACATGGGCAACTTGATTAACATGATGTTCTAAGTGATTTTCTAGACCGAAATAAAAATTGCTCGTCGAAGGCTGGCGGGCGATTTTTTTTGGAGTGATGCTAATGATACGGGAGCTTGCAAAAAAATTGTCGGCGTTCGCTGAGGTAGCCGACTTCGTGATTATCGAGTTGCAATTCAAGCGCGGGACATTCGAGGCGGGCGCACAAATCGTCAAGGAGCATTCGTCAATGATTCTCCTGCGTGCGAGTTCGGCAGAGGCTGAACTTGTCGTCAAGATGATTCGTCCGCGCAAAAAAATAACGGCTGCTTTGGGCAGTCGCATTCAATCGGCGGAAAAGATTTGGCGAGTGTTCACGGCGTCGGAGGTCTCGGATTTCGTTCAGGCAGTCGGCGATAACAATCCGATTCACAGACTCAACCCGCCAATCGTGCCCGCCTTCCTAATCTTGGAGACAATCAGCGCGGAAGTCACAGCGGACTTTATCCAGCTCAAGTTCAAACACTTTATCACGGCAGGCGAATCGCTTTCCTTGCACGTCGACGGCAATCGACTGGAGATAAGAGGCGCGGGCGTCCGAAAAGTTCTGGCGTCATTTAAACAGCTCAATCAACTGCTTGCCGATTAAAATGACAGTCATGCCGATAAAAAGTGGACGGACGTAAGCCGCGCCTTTGGTGATAGCCATCCTTGCACCGCACGCCGCACCCAGAATCATGCCTAAGCCCATCGGAATAGCGTAGGAATAATTCACGAGCCCGAAGCCCGCAAAGATACTCGCGGCGGCTAGGTTGCTTGCAAAGTTCGCGGCGCGGGCATTGGCGGCGGCAGTCAAGAAGCCGTAGCCCATCATCAGATACAAGAACAACATAAAAGAACCCGTGCCCGGACCAAAGAAGCCGTCATAGAAGCCGAGCACGA
The DNA here is from genome assembly GCA_017518105.1 of Selenomonadaceae bacterium. GTDB lineage: Bacteria > Bacillota > Negativicutes > Selenomonadales > Selenomonadaceae > Quinella. The sequence goes on along the minus strand of JAFWWC010000020.1, from coordinate 51,717 downwards.
AGATTAACACGACGCCGAGCAAATAATTTTTGTGGGAGACGCGGACAGATTTTTTATCCGCGCTCCAATTTTTTTTTGCCACGGAGTAAATCGCAATGACAATCAGCATGACGACGACGAGCGGGCGCAGGAAGTCTGACGGGACTTGCCTGACGACGAACACGCCCAGAGCCGAGCCGATAAACGACAGCGGGAACATCACACGCATAATCTTTTTGTCAATAGTGCCCGACCGCAGATAAGTCACAAAGCCCGCGCAAGCTCCCATGCAAGACGCGATTTTATTCGTGCCGAGAACGTTAAGCATTGGCAAGCCCGCCCACATCAGCGTTGGGACGGAGATGAGCCCGCCGCCGCCCACAACCGAATCAATGAACGCCGCTACAAATCCCATCCCCGCCATTACTGACATAGTTGCAAGGTCTAATGTCTCCATGGTATCAAGTCGCCCACTTCATCAGCAAAGACTCTTCCTCCTCCGCGCTGAGTTGCCCGCCGTGAATCATCTTCTGCGCCACGTCTTGAGCCTTAGCGAACAGTTCAACAAAGTTTTCGTCGTAAATGCGGTTCAGATCGTTAAGGAGCTTTTCCGCGTCTTCGAAGGAGCCTTGCGACATGTTGTTGACGTTACGGCGGTCGCAAATCATTCCAATAGCCAAAATGCAAACGCTAATCTCGACGTTATTTAGGTTCCGCGAGCGAATCACGTTGCAAAGGTCAGTCACGATTTGTTCACGGCGAATTGAAGAGTTAGTCGGGCGTCCGTCGACTTTGAAGGCAACGCCGAGCGCGTGCGCCGAGATTTGAATCGCCGAGGTCGTCGCGCCGTTTAAAATCTTCGCACAATCCTTCTTGAACTCGTAATAAATCCAATCGACCTCCGTTTTAGTCATTGCGTGCGTAAAAAGATTTGCCATGCGGAACTTGTCGTTGTTGTGCAGGTTAATCAGCAAGGCAAGATCACTTTCACTGCCGCACATCGACAGCGTATAGATAGCTTGTATCTTCGTGTTCATCTTCAAGCCTTGGGGGCGTCCGAGGGTTATGCCGGGGTTGTAAATCTCATCGTCCAAAAGGTACAAGCACAGGCGCGCAAGGCGTCTTTTTTGTTGGGGCGTCCAAACCGAGCCAATCTTCCGAGCAATGATGACGCAACGGAGCTTGAATGATTCTTCGCGGGAGTTCTTAACGTCGTCTAGCATTTGCAGGAGCGGTTCGGCAAAGTCTCTGTGATTCGTGGCAGAAATAATCGTGCTGACGTTTAGCTTGAGCGTCGCAGAGAATTTAACGTTAGCTTCCTTGTTCTTGCGGCGGAAAGAATCATCGACATTGCGGCACAGCGAACGAATCGTATTGAGTTGGGCACGCGGATTGACCTTGCCCCCGAAACGAGAGATTAGCTTAGTCTTAACGCCCTTATCAAAGCCAGTCGCGATAGAAATTTCCGTCGTGCCATGATCCATCAGCTCAAGCCCGCGTTCATCTCGACACGTGGCGGCGTCCATGCGGATAATCTTATCCTCGTCCATGAAGATGCTAAACGTAACGAAAACATCTTCCTTCATCTTGGAATAGCGTTCGGGGAAGGAGATATTGCCCTTGGCGATGATTTTGTAGTTGCCGTCCGCCTCGCAACGGGCAATCGGAACGCTGATAACATTTTTCCCCGGCGGCAACCTAAAGCCGGTGAATCGGTTCGACGTGTAAGGCAACTCCTTGCCGGCGGGGATAATCTCTTCGTAATTGCCGCCGAAGGTTACCAGATAAAAACTTTCGTTGAGGATATTGCTGCCGAAGACGACACCGATTGACCTATCAGCCGCCGTGATATTGCGATTGGTTCTGCGTGTCAGGAAATCGGGTCGGGTGTTCTGCCTTGAATAAGTCAGCGGGGGCGGCGTAGGAAGTTTGGGTTCTTTGCTTGGCAATTCGTTTTGAACTTCGCCGGCAAGCTCCTTGTCGTACTTGTGGATAAAGTAATGGTAGACAGCCGCGCCACGAGCAACAGCTTGGTCGGGGTCTAGGGCGACAATCGGTTCAAAGCCGAAAAACTTCTTCAAGCGATTAATCACCATGTAGAAGCGGGACATTCCTCCGTTCATGATTACGGCGTCAACTTTAATGTCCGTGCCGAGCTTGATTGAGGCTTTGCTTAGCACGTCGAGAATCGGCAGGATAATATTCTTCTGCTTGCCGAATCTCTCTGCGACGGCGTTTAGGTCTTTGTAGTCGTCGAATCGCAATTCATCGCCCATAAAGTCTTTCCAAATGTCTTCAAGTTGCGTGACCGTGAAATTGTCGCTGTAAGCATAACCCGTAGTGCCGATATTGCCGCCGACGGGAAAATCTTCGCCTTCGTCGTCCCACCAACCAGAATCACCATCGCCGAACGCGTCGCTTTTCTGAGCACTAACTTCCAGTTTTAAATTCTCGGCGTAGTTGAGGAGCTGACTCATAACGCCTTGTTCCTCGTTGCGTATCTTTTGAACAATGTCCGAGTGCGTCGCGTATTGCTTGAGATAATTTTGGAACATAGCCTTAGCGAGGCACAAATCAAAATCATCGCCGCCCAAGAGGGTATAACGATTGGTCGCAATGTCTTTGACGTTTAAAATTTCGGGCGCGTCGTCGCGTCGTGAAATTTCATGCAAAGTAATATCGAGAGTGCCGCCGCCCAAGTCGAAGACCATAACATTTTTCTTCGAACTTAAATCTAATATTTGGTCGGCTATCTCACCATTGCGCACTTGATTAATAAAATCATAGATAACGGCGCGTGGTTCAGACAAAAGAATTTGTCGCGGGGAGCCGTCCGCCTTTCTGATTTTAATTCCAGCAAGCTCCGCCGCCTTCAAAGTCGCTTGCCTCATGATGAAATCGAAATTGGCGGGCACGGTTATTACTGCGTCGTCAATTTTCTCCAAGTGATAAATCTTAGCGGCATTGCGCAACATGTGTTCTAAGATTCTGGCTGAGACTTGCGCGGGCGTCTTATCTGGGATATTCGATGATAAACCTTCGACGAACTCATTACCCATTTGGCTTTTGATTGACTTAGCGACTAAATACGGGCGAAGAGGATACCTGCCCTTCGCGAAGTCGCCGACAATCGGCTGATAGTTTTTTTCGTCGTTGTAATAGACGCAGCTCGGCAGGATAGGACTTTTCTTTAGCGTGAATTTAGCACCTACCCCCGCGTTGTACATGTCAACAGCTCTGTCCAGGTCGACGACCTTGCTGACGATATTTCCGTTCGGGCGGATATTCACCGTCGCCAAAACGGAATTGGTCGTACCCAAATCAATTCCAACGCACAAATCGTTGTGCTCTTCTCCGTTGATTAACATAAAAATACCTCCTTACTCCGTGACCTCTTTAAGTCGCGGGCGTGAAATTTGAACATCTTTATTCTTATACACCCAGCCGGGCGATAGAACTCTAACCTTTTTAGTCTCCGTGGTGTTTAGGAAGGGCGAACCGTCATAATCGCACGACTCGACCTCTTCCAAACGAACTTCTTTGACGGCACCGGGCTTGAGGATTGGATTGATCTCGCTGTCACGGATAAATTGCGCGAAGCGTTCGATGAGGATAAACAGCCCGCCTATTTCGGGATGAAGCTGAATATTTTCCTTGCGGAGCTTGCGAACCCCGTTCCTAGCGTTCAAGACCTCGTCGAGAATGCAACCGTACTTTTCCGAATTGAGCCGCGAGAAGAACTCCACCAAATCATCTTGATGACTTTGCTTAATGCGGGCGTCGAACTCGTCTTGCAAGTCCTTCAAGAGCATATCGGAGCGATTCAACATGTTTTCGAGTAGCTCAATCTTTTCCGCCTGAGGGTCTCTCTTATCGCCTTTGGAATTTGTCTTGGGCTTACTACAAATATTCCGGAGGAAGTCGCTGGCGTCGTAGATGAAATGCTTCATGTAGACGTTTCCGAACTTTTCAAGAGCCTCGGCATCGGTGCCGCTGTCCAATTCGGGGTGCTTGACGTAAAGCATAAGGCTAGCAATTCGCTCCTGAATTTTATAGCGTTCGTAGTCGTTCGTGCGAATGGCTCTGTTGCGAACGGTCATGAACTCATCGAAGTCCTTCTGCTTTTGCGTTTCGAGAGCCTTAGCGAAAGTCTCAACCATCTCCTCCGCCCAATTCAAAAGCTCGGCGCGTTTATCCTGATAGCTCAATCGATTGGACTTAAGGACGCGGATAACGTCTTCGTTGTCCAGGTCGGTTTTGTAGCGGGCGTTCATGGCGGCGGCACATTGGCGCGGACCCCTCGTCTTGTCCTCGCAGAAAATCTTTATGATACGATTTTCCCTGATGTAGTCATCGTAGGAGCTTGAGGAAAGATTTTTGCTCTTGCGTTCAATGGCTTTGTGCAGGTTGTCGATAAATCTTTTAATCAGCGGGTCATTGGTGTTTATCATTGAAAGTTCCCTCCTGTTACAGTTCAAACGGCTCGCCCGTCTTCGGGAAGATAAAGCTCGTCCTTGAGTCGGGGTCGTTAATTAAAACTTGTTCAAGCGTCGTGCCCGTGTGGAAGAATTTATCGGGCGGGCTGTGCACTACAACGCAAGTTTTCGGATTGATTCGGCGGACAAATTCTACAGTCGCGGCGAAGTCATCATGCAAAGAGAAATCGCCGTTTATAATCTCCAAACCTGAATGCACAGGCGGCGGCATTGTCGACAGGATAACGCAGGGGGCTCGCGGCAGGACGTTCAGCGGGTGATTCTGTTCGCGCATTATCGGGATATGCAAGTTCTCGAAGCGGCGAACGATTCCCATGACGCGTTCATCAATGAAAAGCTCGACTTGCGGCAGGAACTTGTTAATCAGCGTGATGAGCTCAACGCCCTTGCTAATCTGCGTGACTTGACAGTAAACCGACTTACGATGACGCAGAGCATAATAAATCTTGTGCAGAATCTTTTTCAAGGCGGCGTCGCTGTCCCCGTAGCGATGATAGTTCGGATGCCTAGCGTGCAGTCCACAAAGAATCAGAATATCAATCGGCACGTCGGGCAAGAGGGCGGCTCCTACCAGTTGCGTCGAGAACGTCGAATAGTCGCCCGTGTAAAGAATGTTCTTGCCTCGGAAGTTTATCAGCGTCATCATCGCGCCGGGGATATGTCCTGCTTGGTGAAAGCTCAGCTTAAGTCGCGGCAGAGGAATTTTTTGCAGGAAGGCGACCGACGAAATATTTTCCTCAAGCCGAGTGAATCTCTCCTCCAGTTGCGCGGATAAAATTTCTCGCGTCAAGTCCGTCATGTAAACTGCGGCTCGTTCGTTGAGTTCCAAGAAATCAGGCAGGGCAGCGGCGTGGTCTAGGTGTGCATGAGAAATCACGACGTGCGATACCTGATGGAAGTCTTGCAAGTAAGGCGTGTCGAGCAGAGCATTAAATTGCGGCGCGAATCTGATTCCGCGTGTCGAACCGTAGCCGCAATCGAGCAAAAGATTATTATCGCCGAGCTTGAGGAAGTAACAGCTTGCCCCGACTGCTTGCGATCCGCCCAGTGCCACGAAGATTATTTGCCTGCTCGTCAACTTTGAACACCTCCGCCGCCAATGATAGCAAAAAATTTTTCGACACGCAAAAAAACTTATGATATAATCGCAAAAAATTTTTGGAGAGTGATAATCATGTTTGGCATAGGCGTTCCCGAACTCATTTTAATTCTTATCATCGGCTTAGTTGTCTTTGGTCCCGGCAAGCTCCCCGGCGTCGGCAAAGCTTTAGGACAGAGCATTAAAGAGTTCAAGCAGGCAAACTCCGACGACAATAAAACCGTCGACGTGACTGAGCAAAAGAAACTTGACGCCGCAAAGATTGACACGGAGAAAAAATGACTGAGCCTGATAAAACCTCCGCACAGGTCGAGCAAGATAAAGTTCCCGCTGATGACGATGGCACTATGAGCTTGACGGCGCACCTTGAGGAACTCCGTTCACGAATCATCAAATCGTTGCTGGCTATCGCCTTTGGCAGTTGCGTCGCCTATCTTTTCCTCGACGAGATAACAAATTACCTGACATTGCCCGTCGGCAAGCTTTACTACATGAAGCCCGGCGAGGCTTTCTTTACGTATCTTAAAATCGATGTCGCGGCGGGTTTCCTGATTGCTCTGCCGATAATTTTTTATCACGCGTGGAAATTCTTCTTGCCCGCCCTGACAAAGAGTGAACGAGCCGTAATGGGAATCCTTGTGCCCACGTCAGTCGCGTTGTTCTTCACGGGGCTAGCGTTCTCGTTCTTCCTTATCCTGCCGACTGCGCTTAAGTTCTTTATGGGTTTCGGGCAAGAATCAGAGAACCTGCAGACGCTCTTTTCGTTCGGTAGCTATTTCGAGTTCGTGATACTGTTCGTCCTGCCGTTCGGGTTTGTATTCGAGTTGCCGCTTGTGATTATCGTCCTAGGCAAGCTCGGCATCTTAACCAGCGAGAAGCTCGGCAAATATCGCCGCTACGTATTCTTCTTCTCGTTCGTGATTGGAGCCTTAGTCACATCGCCCGACGTGATAACTCAAATCGCCGTAGCTATTCCCGTTATCCTGCTTTATGAGGTCGGCTATCTTGTCGTGAAATACATTCTGCGCCGATAAAAAAGCCCCGCCGATTTGACGGAGCCGAACGTTAAAAATTTAAAGACTAAGCGGTTTGCTTAACGACTTTGGACTTGCCGGTAGCGGCGTCGTATTGCTCCTTATCAAAGCAGACGTAAGAGACAAACGAACCAGCAGGATAATCGCTAAGGTCAATGTCAAGTAAATTCGACGGAGTAGGATAGCCTTTGTCTTCGTAATCTTCAAGCATTAAGCCGAGCGCGTCCTGCGCCATCCACATGCATTCGGGGATATCGTCGCCCATAGTGAGACAGCCGGGGATATCGGGGAATTCAAGCGTATAGCCTACGAGGCCGCTACCCTTCGGCGTAAACACGGCGGGATAATAGTACTTCATGATTGCGCCTCCTTAATAGTCGAGCTTTAAGCCCAGTTGCCTATAAATTTCCTTGACGAAGTATTGTGGCATGTCCTTGTTGAAATGCACTGGAACAGTTGTAGTTTGTCCTGTCTTTGGATTCCTAAACTTTTGATGGCTCCCGTTGTTGTTCGGTACGACTTCGCATTTGCTTTCCAAATCGCGGAGCACTTGCCTTACCTTGTACGTCGGCATCAAATTCCTCCTTCGATATCGTTATACAAAATGCCGTGCGTCTTGTCAAATTTACTAAGGAGATGATTCATTGGCTTACAAAGATTTGCGCGAATTCATTGCAGAGCTTGAGCGGCGGCAGTTGCTAAAGCGGATAAAAGTTCCCGTCGACGCTGAACTTGAGATAACCGAGATAACTGACCGCGTGTCGAAGTTCAAGGACAGCCGCAACGTCGCATTGCTATTTGAGAACGTCAAAGGCTATGATATGCCCGTGCTGATGAATGCGTTCGGAAGTTATGAGCGCATGGCTCTGGCTCTCGGCGTGGAGAAATTGGACGATGCCGCCGACGACATACGCGAGATTATGAAGTTGCCTTACCTGTCCTTCAAGAACCGCTCGAATATCTTTTCTATCGTGTCGACGGCGCACAAGGCGATTAACTTCCCAAAATACGTCCGCAACGCGCCCTGTCAAGAGGTCGTCGAAGTCAATCCGTCACTTGATAAAATTCCAATCCTAAAGTGCTGGCCCAAGGACGGCGGAGCCTTCGTGACGTTGCCGCTTGTCTTCACGAAGAACCCTAAGACTGGTAAACGCAACGTCGGCATGTACCGCTTGCAGAAGTACGACGCACGCACGACTGGTATGCATTGGCACATTCACAAGAACGGCGCAGAGAATTTCCGCGACGCCCAAGCCCTCGGCTCAAACAAAATCGAGGCGGCGGTTGCCATTGGCACTGACCCAGTTGTAACTTATGCCGCGACTGCCCCCTTGCCCCGTGACGTTGATGAGATGGTTTTTGCCGGCTTCCTCAGGAAAAAGTCCGTTGAGCTAACTAAGTGCAAAACAGTTGATTTGGAAGTCCCCGCGACTGCCGAAATCATTTTGGAAGGCTACGTTGCAACCGACGAGCTCCGACGCGAAGGTCCTTTTGGCGATCACACCGGCTATTATTCTCTGGCTGATGATTATCCTGTCTTCCACGTCACCTGCATAACTCATCGCCGCAATCCGATTTACTTCGCGACAGTCGTGGGCAAGCCGCCCATGGAAGATTGCTATATGGCTAAGGCAACCGAAAGAATCTTCCTTCCGCTCCTACAACAACTCCTACCCGAAATCATCGATATTAACATGCCGCTTGAAGGCGTCTTCCATGATTGCGTTATCGTCTCGATAAAAAAACAATTCCCCATGCACGCCCGCAAAGTCATGCACGCGCTTTGGGGTTTAGGGCAGATGATGAACGTCAAGATGATTGTCGTCGTCGATTCGCATGTAAACGTTCAGGACTTGAGCGAGGTGGCGTGGCGAGTCTTCAACAACATTGACGCCGAACACGACTTAGAAATTGTTCACGGACCACTTGACGTGCTAGACCATTCGTCGCCGTATGCAAAGTGGGGAGCTAAACTCGGCATTGACGCAACTAAGACTTGGGCGGAGGAGGGGCACGTCCGCGAGTGGCCCGACGAAATCGAAATGTCGCCCGAAGTCAAAGCACGCGTCGATAACATTTGGAATTCATTGGGGTTGAATTGATATGAAAAACTTTTTTGGACGCCTCACATGGCAAAGTATCTTCGCCGCGTACTTGGCTATATTTTTTTTACGCAACCTGCTAATGCCCAACGTCGCGGACGATAACTCTTACAAGTTCATTTGGGACGGCGCGGGCAAGGGCAACTTAATCAACGGCATTGACCCGAACCGCCTGCAACCTGTGGAGAGTTTCGCGGACATTCTCTATTCGCAGTGGCAACATTACTTCGCGTGGGGCGGAAGGACGATTGCTCATATCTTCGCGCAGTTCTTCGTTTGGCAGGATAAAATTTTCTTCGACGTGGCAAATGTCTTCGTGTTCGCGGCGTTGGTGTTGCTCCTGTTCAAAGTCGGCACGGGTCTAAGCTTGCGGCAGATGAATAAAAGCTACCTGCTGTTCACGTTGGCGGGAATATATTTCTGTGTGCCGTCACAGATAATCACGACGATTTGGCTGACGGGCACTTGCAACTATCTTTGGATGTGCACGCTAATACTTTTGTTCCTGCTACCGTTCGCCGAAGCCTATCGCCGAAAAAAACTAGTCCCTAGTCCCCAGTTCCTAATCCCTATCCTCGGCTTGATTGCTGGTTGGTCGATTGAGCCGGGCGCGGCAGTCGCAGTCTTTATAACGTTCGTATTCGTCATGCACTTTCGCCGAGAAAAAAATATTCAGCCGTGGATGAAGGTCGGCTTTGCCTGCTTAGTCGTCGGCTTTGCAATATTAATGCTCGCGCCGGGCAATTTGCATAGAGCGGACTTGATAAGCGACCACTTGCAACACGATATAGCGCAAGTACTCTACGCTAACTTTGTCGGAGGATTCTTGCCCGTGTTCCTGCGCGAAGTAATTTTGTTCGTGCCGATAATCCTTTACTTCATCAAAGCCCGAACGTCGCCCGAAGTCACACGCTTTATCTTGACGTTCGCGGCGGCGTCTGTGCTTAGCTTGCTGGTTATGATGTGTGCGCCGATGTTCCCTGAACGCGCTGGCTTTCCTTCCACGATATTTTTATTGGTCGCCTCGCTTGCCGCGCTTAAAGAAGTCTTGCTACTTGTCGAAAGTTTTTTCCTCCGTCGAGTAAAAATTCTTGTCGTCCTTGCCGCCGTCTGGTCAATCAGTTTGCTCGGCTGTCTTTACGTCGAAGCCGAATTCCTCAATCAGATTGTTGTGCGAAATGAAATAGTCGCCGCTCACAAGAACGACGACTTAGTTGTTGTCCCGCCGATTGAATTGCCCGCTTGGTCTGAAACTCTCCTAGGCTCTCGCACGTGGGATAGGCTGACTCTTCTATTGGGCGGCGACTTGAAGTCTTACGACTCGAACAACCGCAACATAGTCTTTGCGCACATTCACGGCTTGAAAAAAATCGTGACGGCTAAGGAATAATCATCTGCCGCCGCGATATCCATTGCCTTGACCTTGCCCGCAACCATAACGCCCGCAGTATTCGCCGCTTTGGTCGTCGCAATCTTGGTAGCAATAACCACGGCAACAAATATTCTCCTGCTCAACGTCGCTTGCCTCGGTGAACGCGCCGAAACTCATCAGCATGACCGACATCAACGCGCCGATTAAAATTTTCTTCATGTTATCAACCTCCAAAACTTTAATGGTGATACTTCTTCTGATAATGCCACGCCCACGCGATTAGGACAATGGCGAATATCACGACGACAATTATCCGCGTCATGTCCTCTTCCTGCAAGATGGCGTCATGCCCAATGATTGCCTCAATGCCCGTCGACGGGAACTTGCCGACAAGCGACGCTAGGAAGTAATCGCGCAGGCTCATCGAACTCAACGCGCCCGCCGCATTTAATATCCCGCTCGGCACGTAAGGAACCATTCTGGCAATCAGCATGACTGTAAAGCCGTTTTTGGAGCTGTACTTGTCGACGGAGCTTAGGCGTTTGCTTTTCTTGATAATCTTCTTAGCCGAGTCGCGGAAAAAGAATCTTAACAGCTGGAAACTTATCGTCACGCCGACGGTCTCCGCTACGACCGATAAAACTATCCCCGGCACGATACCAAATATCAACGTGTTCGCCGTGGAAAAGATTATTGCGGGTGGGAAGCCGATTGCGTTTACAAACAACGTAAGCAGGAAACTGAACACGACCGCTAACGAGCCGTAGCCTTGAATATAATTCGCCGTCTCTACGATGTCTCCGCGTGATAAAAGGTCGACGACCTCCGGCAAGAATTCTGGCGCGGCTAGGTGAATCGCTCCGAACAACCCGACGATTAGCAGAGCGGCGACGATTTTTACTCTGAACATTAAACTTTCCTCTCTTGTCAAAAAATCTCAAGCGTCGCCATTATAACACGCCTTGCCCGCTTTGCGCGGAATTTTTTTTCTGCTATACTTTGCGCGGAAAACTTTTTGGAGGTATCAGCATGGCGAATTCATATTTTCCGATGTTGCCGAAGGTCAACGAAGACGTTTCCAAAGTCCTCAAAGACCAGGCAGGCATTTGGAAGGAAACGGACATAAATTTTTTGCTCGGACTGTCAAACAGTCTCGATTGCGGCGAATCAATCAAGGACATGGGCTCGGTCGATTCAATCCCCGACATGTGGGCGCGTCCTCTGCTGTTCAAAATGGCGTTGTTCGACTTGGAGCCGACCAAACAATTTGTCACGGGCTTACATGAAAAAGTTCGCGGCGAGTGGCGGGCGTTATTGGCAATGCTCGCGCTAAAAGATTTCAAACGTCTCGACCTCAAAGCGGAGCAAGTCAATCTCCTCGACGACAATTCAGACCTCGCGCAAATTTTAAAGTCTCTCGCGCCACAAGAATCATTGACGGGCAACAGGGACGCTTGGCTGACGGACGTTTACATAATTTTTTTCAACGGACGACCGCTAGCAATGACTTCGCCGACGACGCTCGTAACTTGTGCGGCGGACTACGAAAACACCTTTGACGGAAATATTTTCACGCCGTGGAGTTCCAATCAACGAACCTTGACCGACCCGATAAAATTTTTATCTTCCGTCGAACTCGCCGCGCTCAAAATGTGGTTGGACAATCTTTACGGCAAAATTCAGCAGCTAGAGAAGTTCGGAAGCCGTGCTAAGGAAATTTCTAATGCGCTGTTGAAATGCATTGCCGATTACGAACGCGACGTTGCTAATGCTCAACCCTCGACCGTCAGCTTTGAAATTGTCCCGTCGAATTTAAATTTGCACGTTGGGATTACCAGATTGCTCGACGAAACGATTAAAGGGCGCGAAGCTCGCTTTGAAGATTCCGCCGTCCGTTTGCTCAACGATAAAAAGCATTTGCTGTTGATTTCTCCCGAATTCGTCAGAGACTTTGCCCGCTTTGAAGGCGTCGACGCTTCAAGGCTCGTCATTTGGCAAGGCATCAGCGCAAATGAAATTTCAAACGATAAATTAGCCGATAATAAAAAAATTGGGCGCGTAAACCTCAATGGAGCTGAATTCCGCCGCCCCGAAGATTTTTTTTATGACAGAATGGCTGTTGTCGAACCTGCAAACGCCTTTCCGAACTCTCCGCCGCTTAAAGGTTATGATTCGCTCGTTGAAAAAGATTTAACGCCGATTCTGCCCCTTAGACGTGAACTGTTGGATATTTTTACGCCCGAAGAGCTTTCAAATCGAATTTCTATCTCCGATGACGCCGACAACTTTTATTTGCACTTTATTTTTCCTCTTAGCGGCGTAAATGGCAATGGAAAAGATTTTCGTTGGTCTAAAACTTATCCAAAGCGCGATTTAATTTATATTGACCAGGAAGTCCCCGTTATCGAGCTTTATCCCAACTTTCAACGCCCTGATTGGAAAAATTACTACCTTTACTACGAAAATTATAAGTCTGATGACGATTTGCCCGCATCAGATATTTATTTTGTCACTCCTTATGCTCACAACGATAAAAACTTTTTAAAGAATAGATTCACCGTTAAGCTTGATAATTTCCCAGAAATTTTAATCGTAACGTACAATCCGCCCGCTCATTTAGGTAAAAATCCCTTTGAAGTCGGCGCAATTCTACTTAACAAACCTAAAATCGCCGAACGCAACGCTAATTTGACTTGGAAAATCGGCGTGGACTTCGGGACAAGCTCCACAATGGTTTTTTTCGCCGAAAATCAAAATTCGCCGCGTCCATTGAATTTTTCGCCGCATTTATTCCAAATTACGTCTTCAGGCGGCGCACGAACTCAAACTTATCGCAATTTTATCCCTTCGCAAATCCCAAATCGCGCTGACGGTTCTTTTTTAAGCATTTTCCACTTGCTTAACGTCGAAAATACAAAAAATATTCGTCCGTTAATCGATGGGCACGTTTTTTTATTAAGTTCCGAGAATACGCGAGTTTTCGAGCAATTAGCCGCAAATATTGACGCAAATTTAAAATGGCAAGACGATGACCGCCAAAGACGTAAAACGGCGGCTTATATCGAACAAATTTGTTTGCAAGCGGCTGTTGAGGCGTTTTCGAGCGGTGCAAACGCTATTCAATGGAATTTTTCTTATCCAACAGCGTTTTCGCAGGCTCAAAAGGTCTCTTTCCAAGAAATTTGCCGCGAATCAGTCGAAAATACGCCAAATTTCTGGTCTGAAAGCAAAGCGGCGGCGTATCACTTCAATAAACTCGACGGGAAAAGCGGAAATTTCGCTCAAGGTGCAATTTGCGTTGATATTGGCGCGGGAACGACCGATATTAGCGTTATTAGCGGCGAATCACCTCGAATTATTTATCATACGTCGATTAAATACGCCGCAAGACAACTTTTTAAGCCGATTTATGATAATTACGAGCTTTTTGCTGGCGAAAAAATTTCTGGCAAATTTAACGACGAAACGCAACGTCAAGCGGTAATTGACGCCGATTTACGCGAGCATTCCGAGAAATATTTAGCTGATTTGAAGTTTAAAACGGGTACGGAGCAAATAAAAAACGTTTTGCAGGCTTCACAGTTCGCTACGGCGGGTTTATTTCATTATTTGGGCAAATTAGTTAAGATTTTGCATGATTACGGGCATTATCGGGAAAAAAAGGTGCCGCATTTGTTCGTAGGCGGCAATGGCGCACGAATTTTTAAATGGCTCACGGGCGGAACGGAAATTGACGGCAATATTTATTTAAATGTCCTTGAAAAAGTCTTTGTTGCGGCGTCTGGACTAGAAAACTATAAAAAATTTAACTTGCACCTTAGCGAACAACCGAAAATCGAGGTTGCGGCGGGTATGATTGTCGAAAAACCTGCAAATGACGCTGAATTTTTCGATGAAGCGCGTATAAATCGGGAAATGTTCGGCGAATCTGACGAAATTATTTATTCAGCGGTATTGGCGGGCGAAAATTTCGTTCAGAACAGCGAAAATCAATTGGCGGGCGCGTTTATCAGTGCTTATGACATTTCGGAGGGCGTCACGGTTAATAGTCTTCGCGAATTTAAAATTTTCGTCGATAGATTTAATTCCTCGCAAAAGCTTTGGTCGGAAGGCATTAATTTTGAAGAAGAAGACCTTATCAGCGATGTTAATAACTTTTTTGTTGATAAAAAGGGTCGCGACGTTAAAAAATTGTCTGTTGAACCGATTTTTATTTCCGAATTAAAGATGTTTTTAGGAACTAAGAATAAGAAATTAGGGACTCGAAAAATTATTTCTGCAGAAAAAAATTCGCCGAGCGTTGAAAGTTCAATCGGAGAAAATTTTGTAAACGATTTTAACGCTTTAGAGAAATTGAGCGGGTTTAGTGCCCGTCAAGCCCGCGAAAAATTCATTAGACGCTATAAAATACGTGCTTTTAGCTGTGCAAATGTCGAAGAACGCATGAATAACCCGAAAATAGCCCCGAAATTTACGGAATCCGGTATAGCGAACGGCGATTTTTGGGCGTGCAACGTCGACGGAAATATTTTCGCGGTCGTGCCGAATCTCAAGACTTACACCGAAAATCATCACGCCGAACGCGCTTTTGGGCTGGTCTTTGAATCGAATTTCGACGGCGGCACTTATTCTAAAATTCGTGTCGAGCGAGCGGCGACCTTCGAGGTCAGCGGCGATTCTTGGAATCTCAAGCATTCTGGCGTTATCGTCTTGGCGAACTGAAAAATCCGGTATTTCGGATAAAAATCCTGTATGCTGGATTTTTCAGCCCTTCTCAAGCCCTGAACAGGGGCTTTTTTATTGTTTCGCGTAATGACGCCACTTAGCCTTTTGAAAAATCCGATATTCTGGATTTTCCGTTTTGACCCTCAAAATCACCCCTGATTTTTGTAATCGCCGAAAAACACGCATAATCACGCGATACAAAATCCCATATATAGGATTTCGTAATTTGAGCCTCCAAATCGACCTCAAAACCCGTTTCAAAGCTCCAAAATCACTTTCAAGCACTCAAAACCGTTTTCAAACCGCCAAAAGCAGTTTCAAGCCGATGAAAGCAGTTCAAAGCGTCTTTCAAAGACCAAAATCATCTTCAGAGGTCGTTTTGAAAAAATCTTTGCTCATTTTTCTTCTACATGCTATAATCTTCCAGCAAAAATCATTTTTAAGGAGGTTGAATCCTTTGGCTTATCAAGAAAAACGTATTTTTGAAGTTGCAAAAGAATTAAACTGCTCTGAAAAGACTCTTATGGATTTTTTAAAGAATTCTGGCTTTGAGTTTTTTAGTAATTATGCTTATATGAGTGATTATATGTATAACGTTGCTAAAATTCACTTTTCAAAGCCTGAAATGCAAAAAAAACCTAAATCCACACCGTCAAACACGCAAATAACGCCGCCAAAGCAAGAAATCGACGCGCAAACAATTTTAAATGGCTACGCGGTCGCCGAAATCGAAAAATCACCGATAAAATACTACAAGGCAACGCAAAAAGTAGTCGATGAGCTGTTAAACGTGATTCAAAGTCAAGAAACGGCGCAAAAAGAGTCAATCGGCGAACTCACACGAACAATTTTAAAGTTAAACGCCAAATATATCGAAAATCCGCACCTCACACCCGAAGAAAATACATTATTGGCGACTCGGCAGGAGTTTTTAGTAAGAAAATTAGCGTTTGGTTCGGAAGAAATAAAGCGGGAAATGCTTTTAGTCAAGGAACAGGCAGAAGTATTCTTTAAAAAGCTGTCAGAAATCAATATGGGCTATGAATCGCTTAGAGAAATGGCAAAATTGGAGCGTGAAGAGCGTCCAAGCTTCGGATTTTTGGTCGAAAACCTAGTAGAACTGGTTCAAAGCGCGTTGACGCGGCTAAATTTCTTCACGGCGCACAAAAAAATAATTTTGGACGTAATATCGGCGCATAATTCGTTCAGCGAGGAATATAAATCATTTCGGACGAGTTTGCGGGAGGAAATGCGAGCAATAAGCCGTTCGGAGAGCATAGAAGAGGAAATTTTTATAAATTGGTACGACGAATGGGCTAAAAAAAGGATTTTGATAGAACAAAGATTGTTGCCGCTGTTTGAATTCGTGTTAAAAGGGTATTTAGGGGATAAAATAGGGCAAGTGGTAGCGATTCTGCGCCAATATCGCGACAAGGTAGACGAATTTTATTTGAATGAGCGGAAAAATATCTATCAGAAATTCGTATTCATGTCAGGCGGCGAATTGCAAGAGAAATTTGAGGTAGAGAGCGAAATAAACAAGTTATCAAGCGCATTTCAACGGGAATTGCAGGACATAATCTTTTCGACTGGCAAAACGGAGGAAAAAATCTTTATAATCAAGTGGTCGGAGCCGATAATTAACCTTCAAATCGACGAGATAAACGAATTTATAGAGGAAAAAAAGTTAAAAGCGATTTCAGATGAAGTTATGGAAAGATTTACGGACTTGAGGCGGCAAAACTTCGCGGAATACCTTTCGGACGCCAAAACATACGCAGACGCGATAAAGAAACGCGCTGACGAGTTCAACGGGCTGATTTTCCGCATGAGAAAAGAAATAAACACCGCCAAAACGAATACGACGCGATAATTTAGGAAATAAAAAAATCCGAGCTTAATTTCTAGGCTCGGATAATTTTTTTGCGTTTAAGGCTTAGAATTCGGCGAGGGCAAGAATTTTTTCGCAAAGCTCCGGAAAATCGATGCCAGCAGCGCGAGCGGCGTCGGGGACAAGTGAAGTTTCAGTCATGCCGGGCACAGAATTAATTTCGATGACGTAAGGAATATTATTTTCGGAAAGCATGAGGTCAACGCGGGCGACGCCGGCGCATTTGCAGATTTTGAAGGCGTCGACGGCTAATTTTTTAACTTCGGCGGTCAAATTGTCTGGAATCGGCGCGGGGCAAATGTGCGTCGACAATCCCTTAGTATATTTTGATTTATAATCGTAGCGACCGGTCGTTGTGGTGATTTCGATGACGGGCAGGGCTTCGGCGGCGTCCTCATTGCCCATAACCGCAACCGTCAGCTCGCGTCCGCGAATAAATTCCTCAACTAAAATCTCGTCGCCGAAGGTAAAAGCATTTTCAATCGCCTCGGCAATCTCCGAAGGCTTCTCGACGATAGTCACGCCGATACTTGAACCTTGCGACGCGGCTTTGATGACGACGGGCAGCCCGAATTTGTTTTCAATGTCGGCGGCGAGGTCTTCTGAACGGTCGATTTCACGATAAACGGCGAATTTGGGCGTAGAGAGGTTAGCGGAGTTCAGAAAATGTTTCGTGGCGACCTTATCCATAGTCAAAGCGGCGGCAAGCACTCCAGAACCGGTGTAAGGAATCTTCAACATGTCGAGCGTCCCTTGAATCAGTCCGTCCTCGCCGTATTTGCCGTGAATCGCGTTAAAAACAATTCCGCAATCCTTAGCGCGAATCGTAGCGGCAAAAGTCTGCGGATTGAGTTCCATAAGTTCAACGTCGTAATTTTTGGAGCTTAGCGCGTCAAAAATCGCCTTGCCGGTGCGTCTGGAGACTTCAGCCTCGGTGGACGTGCCGCCACATACGACGACAATTTTTTTCTCGCGCAAATCCTTGAGCATGTTCAAAAGTTCTTCGCCAGTCTTGTAAATATCGCCCGCGCCCATAGTGATAACCAAATCGCCGGCGGAAAGTTGGTCTTTGATAGCGGCGGCAATGTCTTCGCGTTTGGGAATGTATGAGACGGCTTGATTGGTCGTGCTTAGGACTTCTTGGAGGATTGATTCGCCACTGACGCCCGAAATTTTTTCTTCGCCCGCCGAGTAAACGTCCGTCAAGATTAAAAGGTCAGCCTCTTTGAACGCGCCGCCGAATTCCTTAAGCAAAAGTTGCGTGCGGCTGTATCTGTGGGGCTGGAAAATGCAAATGACTTTATGCGGCTTAGTTTCGCGGGCGGCTTTGAGTGTCGCGGCAATCTCCGTGGGGTGATGGGCGTAATCGTCGACGATTAAAATATTTCTGACGCGTCCTTTGGTTTGGAAACGCCTTTTAGCCCCGTGAAAGTTGCTTAAGCCCTCGGCAATCTGATTAAAACTCAAACCGACCTCAAGAGCCGTGGCAATCGTCGCCAAAGCGTTAAGGACGTTGTGCCGCCCGTGAATCGCCAGCTGAACTTTGCCAAGCGTCTCTTCGCCGTGCACAACTTCAAACGCCACGCCCTTAATCGTCGTGCGAATGTTCTTTGCCGTAAAGTCGGCGGGGTTATCAATCGCGTAGGAAATAATTTTGCGGTCAATGTCCTTAGCAAGCTCGCGCAGGTTGTCATTGTCGAAGCAAAGGACTGCCACGCCCGATTTGCGGTCGATATTCTCGATAAAAATCTTAAACGCGGCGCGAATCCTATCCATCGTGCCATAATGGTCGAGGTGGTCGTCCTCAACGTTCGTGACAACTGCGATTGCGGGCTTCAACGTGACAAATGAGCCGTCGCTTTCGTCAGCCTCGGTTACAAGCCAATCACTTTTGCCGAGGATAGCTCCCGTGCCCAAATCGGTTGATTCGCCGCCAATAATAATCGTCGGGTCAATGCTCGCGTAGTGCAGGACGTAACCAATCATTGAAGTCGTAGTAGTTTTGCCGTGCGAACCGGCGATTGCAATCCCTTTGTGCGAATTGACTAGGAAAGCGTTGATGTCGGAGCGGTGGAGCTTAGGAATCTTGAATTTGCCCGCCGCGATGACTTCGGGATTGTCCGTAGGGATAGCCGACGAGCAAACGATAGCATCGACGGGATTGCCCGCCTCGTCGAGAATATTTTTAGCCTTGTGCCCGACGAAAATCCTTGCGCCGAGACTTTTAAGCATGTAAAGCGTCGGCGAGTCTTTAGCGTCCGAGCCGCTTATCTCGTAACCTTGCTCAATCAAAATTTTAGCGAGGGCACTCATACCCACGCCGCCAATTCCTATAAAGTGAAGTTTTTTCAAGCCGTCAAGTTTCAAAGCTTTAATCCTCCTGCTTAAGTTGTTTATTCAGTTTCCTGTCAAAGGTAAAGACCTCGACATTTTCCAATTCGTGATACGCGACGAGTATGCAGTCAACGAAGTCCAACTTTGTCTTAGCGAAAATTTCTACCGCACGAATCATCACGGCTTTGCGTTCCATTTCGACCCAATCCAAGACGATTAAAAGTTGCGTAGCGATATTTTGTCTATCAACCTCATAAAAGCTACGCAAGACATGCGACGTTTCCATAAGCACTTCGGGAAGAAGAAATGCGCCGCCCTCAATCAATTCCTTAGCAACTTGCGCGTGCTCCTCGTTGTCACGCAAAAGATAGCGCAATACAACGTTTGTATCAACCCAAAGCTTGTTCATAGCGTTTCACCATAGCCCTTTCCAATGCGCCGTCTTCAAAAGGAATCAAAGCGGGGTTAGCATATTCCGACAACGCCCCGAACGCGGAATTTTTTTCCATTGCGGGCTTCCGATTAGGGATTGCGCCTTCTTCCTGTTCGACGTTGTACTTGACCAAGAGCGGGATAGCCTCTTCAAGCGTCAAATCGATTTTGCGATAGAGTTTCTCGGCAGCCGCTTTAATATCGGCGTCGAGTTCAATGCTCACAGTAATTTTATCAGCCATGATTAATCCTCCTAAATCAAACTTAAAATCAAGTCCGCGATTTCGTCTGCGGCGTCGGGTTTGCCGAGTGATAAGCTTGCCGCTAACATGTCCTTTAGCGTTTGCGGCGAGGATAACAGCTCGTCGAGATTTTTTTGCAAAAGCGGAGCCGTCAAGTCTTTGTTAAGAATCATGCGAGCCGCGCCCACCTCGACTAATGCTCGTGCGTTGAATTCTTGATGATTCTCCGCCGCGAATGGATACGGAATCAAAATCGCCGGGACGCCTCGCGCAGTCAGCTCGGCAAGTCCAGTTGCACCCGCCCTGAAGATTGCCAAATCAGCCATCGCCATAGCTTGAGGCATGTTGTACAGGTAAGGCACGACTTTTATATTTGGCGCGTCGAGGTCGGCTAGTCTCTTCATGACAGAATCGAATTCGCCTTTGCCAGTCACGTGCAGGAATTGCGCAGAATTCTTCCCCGCCTCCGATTTTAAAACGTCAATCATTGCGTCGTTGATACTGCGTGCGCCACGCGAGCCGCCGGAGATTAAAACAATCGGCAAATCGTCCGTGAAGTTGAATTCGCGTAGCCCGTCAGCCCTCTTAGCCGCGAGGACTTCTTTGCGAATCGGATTGCCCGTGTAAGTCGTCTTATCGCGTGGAAAGTTCTTCAAGGCGTCGCGAGTTCCAACGGCTATCTTGTCCACGAACTTTGACAGGATTTTATTCGTGACGCCCGCGACTGCGTTTTGCTCTTGAATCAGCGTCGGAACCTTCATAAGGCTTGCGGCAAGGAGAATCGGTCCGCAGACATAACCGCCCGTCCCGACGACCGCATTTGGTTTGAAGTCTTTAACGATGTCGCCCGCACGCTTGACGCTCCAAAGGGCATTGGCGGCGCGGGTAATGTTTTCCAAGGTAAAACGACGTTCAAAGCCGCCCTCCAAGTCAAGCGCGGTAAAGTTTATGCCCGCCTTCGGGACGATGTCCGCCTCCAAACCTTTTTCCGTGCCGACGTAGAGGAAGTCAGCTTCGGGGCGTTTCGATTTAATTGCGTCTATGAGCGTGAGCGCGGGGTAAATGTGTCCGCCCGTGCCGCCGCCCGATACGATTATCTTCATTTAGTTGCTCCAAAAAAATTACACAGCACCACGCCGACGACTATTAAAATTATCCCAATCAGTCCCGGCGTCGAAATGCTTTCGTGAAAAAATATTTTAGCGATGACCGCCGCGAGCACGACACCTAAGCCGCCCCAAGTCGCGTAAGCAATGTTGAGTTGAACACTTTTTAACGACAGCGCGAAGAAGTAAAAACAGACACCGTAGAAAGTCAGCGTTGCGATTGCGAACGGTTTATGCTCGAAGCCGTACGATAACTTCATGCAAGTCGTGCCTAACATCTCCAAAATTATTGCCAGTGCCAGATAGATATATCCCATATCAGAGCTAGCCACCTTTTAAAAAGTTCTTTCTTTATGATTCATTGTTGAAGTTATCAGCTTCAGGATAACCTAATTCCTAATGGCCTTCTTAACGCCGGTCTCCTCGAAAGTTTTCATCTCGTTAAGGGCAGTCAACGCCGCCTCGACAATCTCGACGCCAATACAAGCCGCCTCGCCGTCAAAGCCCGTCGGTGCTCCGTCGTCGTTGCGGTATGTAATCAGCTGTTCGGCGTGCAGGATAAACGGTCGGACTTCGGGGCAAATCTTTTCAAGGTAGCGGGCGATAATATCCGCCGCGCCCCTATCGACGACGATTAGCGTTGAGTTGTGCGCCGCCGCCACGAGTGAACCGATAATCGCGCTCGTCATGCACTGATAATCTTTAGGGACGTGTTGCAAAAAGTTTTCGGGTTTAAAGCGGAGCTTGCCTCTCTTAGTCAGGAGTGCGTTGGCGAAGTTATCCGCTAGTTTCTCTTCCAAAAGATTGCTAAGGGCAGTAAGGGCGATAATCGGCGTGTCGAATGTAATTTCCTCGGCGAGGTTGCGTCCGAAGTTGAAGGCGACGTTAAGATTTTCATCGGGATTGACGACGCCTAAGAAAATTTTCATACCGAACGTACGAGTTGTCGCGCTGAAGTCCATAGAAATATCGCGGCGTGCTCCTTTAGCCTTGGGGTCGTAGTTATCGGGGTCGATAATCGACGGGCAGTTCACGAAGTTGGTAAAAGCAAGGGCGGCATGGCGTAGCTTGTTAGTCGGTCGGTCTTCATTAGCAATGCCCGCAACTTGAATGGCAATTTCTTCCAAATGTCCGAGACTGCCTTTGGGCTTAGTCAGGCTGTCGAGAATGTCGCGGCAATTATTCATCGGTCTATCGTGGAGGCGTGGCATCGTCCGCAGATAAAAGTTAAACGTCCTATCCGTGGCGGCTACAACTTCATCGCCCTCCGCGCCCATAACATGAACTGCCATAGGATAGGCGCGGGGAATGTTTAGCGTCTGCGTGCTGAACGGCAACTCGATACTTTCCATGCGGTGTTCGCTTACGTGGAAATCAAGCGGTATCTCCTCAATCTGAATCTCATCGCCGAAGAGTTCTTGCACGTCTTCGATTGAGTCAAGACCTTCTACGCCGTCAAGCCCCAGTTGCTTCTTGAAAAGGTCAAACTCGCTGTCCTCCTGTACAAGCTCGCCGTCGAAGTCAGCATCGGGACCGCACACGAAGATATAAACCAAGTTGTCGAGAACCCTCGCAGCGATTGACGAACCGATTGCCTCGCCAAGTGCCAAGTCGAGATTGAACATCGGAGTAAGATTTAGGTGCTCAAGAATTTTTTTATGCCCGACCTCGCGCCCGACGTGAGAGGCGATAAGGCATTCCGTAGACTGCGGCAAAAGTTCTTCGGCGACGAGCGCGGCAACTGCTGTATTAAATCCGTCAAGCACGACAACGCATTGATGATGATACGCCGCGATTATAACGCCCGCCATAGCTCCGAACTCGTAGCCACCAACCGACGCCAGAACATCAAGCAAGCGATAGCGGCTGGGCAAGTTGACCTTTAAGGCTCGGCGGACGATTTCGACCTTGTGAGCAAATTTATCGTCGTCAATGTTCGAGCCGCGCCCCGTGACCTTTTCGGGCGGCAGGTGCAGATAAGCGGCAGTCATAGCGGCGGCGGCGGTCGTGTTGCCGATTCCCATTTCGCCGATAAGGAAACAATTACAGCCCGCCGCGATTGCTTCTTCCGCTAGCGTCTTGCCAATTCGCACGGATTGCATTGCCTGTTCAAAAGTCATCGCGGGTTCTTGGGCAATGTTTTTCGTGCCGCGAGAAATTTTCCTATCGACAAGCCCCGGCAAGTTTGCAATGTCTGCATCAACGCCCACGTCCACAACGTAAAGTTCAGAGTAAGCGAACTTAGCGAAGGCATTAGCGGCGGCTCCGTCCTCGACCAGATAGTTGCGAACCATATCGGCGGTCGTGGTTTGCGGGTAGGCACTGACATTTTCCTTGGCTACGCCGTGGTCAGCGCAAAAGATGAACGTGCATTTCTTCGATTTGCCGACGGAGCGATAAAGCTCGGCAACGTGAGTGAATGTCATTACTTACCCCTCCGCACCAATTTTTTTACGACCTTGGCTCCGGCGTTCTTTACCTTGCGCAGAGGGGCGACGCGGATTTTTATCTTGGGTTTCATATCGCGTTCAAGTCCGAAATCGCCGCGCTTAAGGGAAGTCGACTTTATCTTATCTGGGCGGAAAAAGTTGCGAATGACTTTGGCAAGGTCTTCGGTGTCGTCTGTGTCGTCGCAGGTAAAAATATCCGCCGCGACGTATCGCAAGACTTTGTAGACGTGCAAAGCCACATGACCGCCGTCGAAGGCTCCGATAATCGAAAAGTGCTCCTCGTCGATAAAGTCGGAAGTCAGGCGCGGCTCCTCTCCGATGACGTTCACTAACGTGGCTTTTATCTCGTCGACATTGCTAAGCCGGCTCGTATCGCAGTTGTATAGGTCAAGAGTCAGTTGGCGTGCTAGAATCTTCATGTTGTCCTCCATAAAATTTTTTTCGCGCCGATTATAGCAGGTATCGACAAGTAGCGCAAAAAGAATTACAATCGTCGGCATGAATAAAAAGATTTTTCTAATAGCGGGGACGGCGGACGGTCGAAAGCTCGCAGAGTACTTGGCGGATAAAAATTTCGACGTGACAGCCTCGGTCGTGAGTGATTATGGACGCAAGCTTTTGGAGACCTGCGCGAACGTTGCGATTAATGACAAGCCGCTTGACCGTGACGAGTTGGAAAAGATTCTTCGTGCGGAAGGATTCTCTTGCCTCGTCGATGCCAGCCATCCCTATGCCAAAAATATTTCCGCAAATGCAATCGCCGCTACGCAGTCCGCGCAAGTTGTCTACGTTCGATACGAGCGGGCGGAGGTCGCCTTTGACTACGAAAAGATTTTCCACGTCGACAGCTACGAGACGGCGGCGGTTAAAGCCTCCGAACTCGGCAAAAACATTTATCTGACGACGGGTAGCCGAAGCTTAAAAAGCTTCGTCGACCGGCTCAAAGATTGCAACTTGACTGTTAGGATTCTCCCGACCGCCGAAGTTTTGACGCAATGTGAGGAACTCGGCTTGACGCCCAAACAAATCGTCGCTATGCAAGGATCCTTCTCGACCGCCCTTAACGTCGAACTGTTCAGGCACGCGGGCGCACAAGTCATCGTCACGAAGAACAGCGGACAAATCGGCGGCGCGGACACCAAACTTGAGGCGGCGAAGTTCTTAGGCTTGCCCGTCGTCATGATTGACCGCCCGAAGATTTCCTATCCGAACAAAGCCGAGACCTTTAACGACGTGTTGAGATTACTGGAGGGGATTAGATGAAGAAATGCACAGTTCAGATTGTCGCGGACGCCGTAAATCGATTGGCACCACGTCGCTTGGCTGAGGAGTGGGACAACCCCGGACTTTTGGTCGGCGAACCGTCCGCTGAAGTCCAGAAAGTTTTCGTTTGCTTAGATGTGACTGACGAGACTATCACGCAGGCGATTGACTTAGACGCGCAGTTAATCGTAGCTCACCACCCGCTTATCTTTCACGCGATAAAAAATGTCCGCTTCGACCTGCCGCACGGAAGAAAGCTTGCCCGCCTGATAAAAAATAATCTGGCGGTGTTCGCGGCACACACAAACCTAGACACGGCGGCGGGCGGCGTCAATGATGTGCTGGCTAAGCTGATTGGTCTAGTCGATGTCAAGATGTTCGGCGACGAAGAATTTTCATTGGGGCGGCTCGGTACTCTTGAAACGCCGATGACGGCTCCTGACTTCGCCCGCCACGTCAAAAAGGTTCTAAACGCTGATAACGTTCGGCTCGTCGACGCGGGAGACTTCATGATAAGCAAAGTCGGCTTATGCGGCGGAGCGGGCGCGGACATTATCCAAAAAGCGAAGTTCTTCGGGGCGCAAGCCTTCGTAACTGGCGACGTTAAGTATCATGAGGCTCAAGCCGCCGTCGAAAACAAAATCCACGTCGTGGACGCGGGACACTTCGCCACGGAATATCCAATCGTTCATGTGCTAGCCGAGTATCTTAAAGCCGAGCTGAAGTCTTTCGACGTGGAGATTATCGAGGACACGACCGCTAAAGATTTTTTCTCGACGATTTAACTTGACTTAAAGCCGACTTAAGCTGATAGACTTGCGACAGAAAAATTTTTGGTCGGAGGAATGCTCGATGACGATTGGCGAAGTCAGTGAAAAGTACGACATAACGACGGACACGCTCAGATATTATGAACGCATAGGATTAATCCCAGCGGTGCCGCGCAAGCAAAATGGCATCCGCGACTACGACGAGGAGGCGTGTGGTTGGGTGTCGTTCGTTAAGTGTATGCGCAGTGCCGGCGTTCAAATCGAGGCGTTGATTGAGTACGTCGCACTCATGCAGGCGAACACCGGACTTGAACGGCGCAAAGAAATTTTAATCGAACAACGCGCACGACTCCAAAGGCAAGCGGAGCACTTGCGCACGACGATTGAGCGGCTCGATTACAAAATCGAACATTACGAAGAATTGATGCTAAAGCAGAAGTAAAGCTTGCTCGCAAAAAAAATCCCGGCAGACGTCGGGATAATTTTTTTAGTCACCAGCCTCCAGCAGACTCTCCATTAGGTCAAAGGGGTCGTCCACGTCGTTGAAGTGTTCAAAGAGCATTTGCTTATATTCGCCCGTATGGTCAAAGCGCGTCGTGAACCAGCCGACCAACTCAATCAAAGCTTGCTTATCCGAACTCTTAAGCGTCGCGGAGAAAGTTATTAGCTCAAAGAGTTTGTACTCGGCAACGAACGCGGCGAAGTTCTGCATAAGCCGCCCCTCGAACCGCCACGGGTAGATATTCAGTATCAGCTCGTTGACGAGATAATTTTCAAGGAAGGTCGAATGCTCAACGAGGAAGCTTTTTTTGTCTGGGAAAGGTTGAAGCGTCTGATTGAGGGACTGGATAAATTTTTTGTCCTTAGGGAATGGCTCCTCGTCAGAAAACTTCTTTAGTAGCTCCGACATCAGCCGAACGAACTTATCTGCGTCGAAGGAGATACTTTGCAACATAAGCGGTACTTGCTCCGCCAGAAACTTTTTCGACTCGTAAGCCATGATTAATTTCGCCAGAGCCGCCTCGTTGAAGTCGGCGAAGATTTCTTCTAGCCTGTCGAGGAAAAAGCCTAGGACGATTAGCCGTTGGTCGATTGAAAGCGTGCGCTCCTGCAAGATTGAAATCATCGCAAGTTGTATCTCGATTATGTGCGCCTTTAGCTCGTCGGTTGCTTGGATTGATTGCAAGAAGATTTTTCCGCCGGGCGAGTGAACCTTTTCTGGAACCTCGACGAATTCAAAAGGCATGGGCTTTGGATTGAACAGAATCAGCTCCGCCGCCACGGGGCAACTTAGCGTCAATGACCGCTCAAAGAATTTCCCGAAGGCACTTGTAACCCGCGGATAAGTCGCGCACGTTTGGGATAAAAATTTTTCACCGTGCTCCAGCTGAATGCGGCACAAATGATTTTCGTTGAGGAAGGGACAAGCCTTGCCTCCGAGCCGGATTAAGTATTCGTCCCTGTCGGCGTTGAATTGCAAGTGCGAAGTGATTTCCTGCGAGCCGAGCCTTGAATACTGCTTGTAAGTGCCCTTGTCGATGAAAACATTCCAGCCCCGGCAACAATGAGCCGAACATTTGGAGCCGTCGCACTTGAACTTTTTAACGTACTGCGGTTGGAAGTAAAAGTATTTCTTCTTCACGAGCTCACCTGACTTTTTTTGGGCAAGTATAGCACGCGGGATTTTCCTTGTCACTTGACGGCAAAAAAGTTGCAAGATATTATACGGCGCGGGAGGGCGGCAGTCGTGGAAAAATATTATATGGCGGCGATGGGTGGCGCGGAAGGTTTCGGCAACAAGAGCATCGCGCATTTGGTGGAGGTTTTCGGCAGTGCAAAAGCGGCGTGGTCGGCTCCGCTTGACGAGCTTATAAACTCTGGCGTTCGGAAGAATTCTATCGGAGCCTTTATCACATTTCGCCAAGGACACCCCGACGCACCCGAAAAACTGGTTGGCTATTGCGAGCGGCAGAAAATAAAGCTGTGCTGTATCAACGACGAAGATTATCCGCCGATTCTCAAGGGGATAAATACGCCGCCAATGTTTTTTTATTATCGGGGAACCCTTCAGCCCAACGCGTTCAGGATAGGTATCGTCGGCTCGCGGCACAACACAGCCTACGGACAAAACGTCGCCTTAGAATTGGGCGAACAGCTCGCGGCGGCAGGTCTAACGGTCGTAAGCGGCGCGGCTCGTGGCATTGATAGCTTTGCACATCGCGGGGCATTAAAGGCGGGGCGGACGGTTGCGGTCTTGGGTTGCGGGATAAATTATATCTTCCCACGCGAGAACAAAAATCTTTTCGAGGAGATTGCTGAACGCGGCGTCGTCCTCAGCGAATTCCCGCCGAATCTTAAGCCGAATCCTGGAACCTTCCCTTCGCGCAACAGAATCATCGCGGGACTAAGCAAGGGCGTTGTCGTCGTAGAGGCGGATTTCAAAAGCGGCGCACTCATCACTAGCAATTATGCCAGCGAATACGGGCGGGATGTGTTTGCCGTGCCTGGTCAGGTCTATGCAAAGATGAGCCGCGGTTGCAATGAACTGATTCGAGGCGGTGCCAAGTTGATTAAGGGGGCGCAGGACATTTTGAACGAATACAACTTCGCCTCGACGGAGAAAGCCATTGATAAGCTAGAGCCGAAGATTACGACTGAACCGAAGATTACTTTGGCGGGCGCGGCGGCTAAGGTGTTGGAAATGATTCCGTTTGACAGATACATCACGGACGAGGAGATTATTGACAAGCTTGACGACATAAACCCTAGCGAGTTGCCGGGCATTATGCTTGAACTTGATATGAAAGGTTGCGTCGAAGAGGACGCTGGACGATATAAACGCAAGGTTGGGGGTTAAACAGGTGGCAGAAAAAGTTTTAAAGTCTTTGGTGCTCGTCGAGAGCGCGATGAAGGCAAAGACGCTTCGCAAGTTCGTCGGGCGAAATTATTCGGTGCTATCGACGGACGGTTTTCTAAAGGATTTGCCTAAGAGCCGGATTGGCGTAGAGGACGGGAGCTATCAGCCCGATTATATTACGGTGCGCGGCAAGGGAAAGTTGCTAGCCGAGCTCAAGCGCGAGACGTTGAACGCCCGCAAGATATTTATCGCGACGAATCCCGATTGGCAGGGCGAGTTCTTAGCGCGGCAGTATTGCGAGGTCTTTGGAATCAATCCGCTGAGCCATTGCCGAATCACGCTGGACGAGCTGACTAAGCAGAGTTATAAGGCGGCGTTCGAGGCGGCGCGACCGATTGACGACAAGTTAGCGGACGCCTTCCAAGCTAAGCAGCTGATTGATAAGTACGTCAGCCACAAGGTCGGGGAATATCTTTCGCGAGTGATTTGGCGCGGCGTGAAGGTCGGCAGGTTCCGTGCCATGCTGTTAAGGCTAATTGCCGAACAGAAGCTCGCGCCGAAGTCCTTGACGATAAAAAAAGTCCTAACGTCAGCTACGCTTCAGGAACTGGCCGTTAAAGAGCTGAACTTCTCGGCGGGGCGAACACGGTTTATAGCCGACCAGCTTTACGAGGGAATGAACTTCGATAAGGACGGTTGCGCGGGGCTGATAACTTATCCGCACGGAAAGGAGATTGCCTTGACGAGTGAACGCCGCGACCCCGAATCGGTTAAGCAGTTTTTGACAGAGCAACAGTTCCGCCTTTACAGTTTGATTTATTCTCGGCTCACGGCGAAGGCGTCATCTGCTCGGATTGAACTTGACGGCACGACGAACGACGCGACTTTACTAGCTGAGTTCGATAAAGTCGGCGTGGATTGGGCGGAATATTACGCGGGCGGCATTGCCAGCTTGATTAAACGCAAGTACATTACGGCGGAGGATTCGACTTACAAAATCACCGCGCTGGGGCAACGTGTCCTTGACGCCCTTAACGGATTCTTCGATGACGTGTTCAACGCTAAGGCTTATAACGAGGTCGCCGCTCAAGTTCATAAGGTCGCGGACGGAAAGACGCCAAAGCTCTCTGTGATTGAAAACTATTGCACAAGGTTTAATGTTGCTTTTGATAAGGCAATGGCTACGCTCGGCGAGGACGCTAAGCCGAATGAAGAACCCGTCGTTGAGTCCGATGAAGTTTGCGATAAGTGCGGACGCAAGATGTTAATCAAGCGCGGTCGCTACGGCGTGTTCCTTGCGTGTTCGGGTTATCCGGAGTGCAAGAACACGAAACCTTTGCTTGAGCCGCTCGATAAGAAGTGCCCGAAGTGCGGCGGGCGTTTGGCTAAGCGTTCCTTGCAACGAGGTTTGATTGTCTATTGCTGTGAGGCGTGCGACTTCAAGACGTGGGACGAGCCGCAGGCGATGACGTGCAAGGAGTGCGGGTCAACGATGTTTGTGCACAGGTTCAAAGACCGTGCGCCGATGTTCTATTGCGGCAACGAGAACTGTCCGACGCGGGCAAATCACCCGATGAATAAAATCTTAGCGGATATAAAGCGTCGTGCCGAGGCTCGCAAGGAACGTAGGGAGCGCAAAACTTCGGAGGGCAAGTCGTGACTGTTCATGTTATCGGCGCGGGGCTTGCTGGTTCGGAGGCGGCGTGGCAGATTGCTAAACGCGGCGTCGAAGTCGTCTTGCACGAGATGCGCCCGACTAAAAAAACTCCCGCGCACAAGACCGGAAGTTTTGCCGAACTCGTCTGCAGTAATTCGCTAAGGGCGGCGGGCTTGGCTAATGCCGTCGGCGTGCTCAAAGAGGAAATGCGGCGGCTCGGCTCGGTTATCATGTCTGCGGCGGACGCGGCGAAAATTCCTGCGGGCGGGGCTTTGGCTGTCGATAGAAATGAGTTCGGGCGGCTCGTCACGTCGAAGGTTAAAAGCGTCGTTCAGTTCGTCGAGGAGGAAGTTACGAGCCTTGATGCCTTCGCGGACGACGTGTTGATTATCGCCAGCGGTCCTTTGACGGAAGGTAAACTTGCCGAAGAGATTGCAAAACTCACGGGCGGCGATGATTTCTACTTCTACGACGCGGCGGCTCCGATTGTCACTGTGGATTCAGTCAACTTCGCTAAGGCGTTCAAGGCGTCGCGATACGGCAAGGGCAACGATGATTCCTACATTAACTGCCCGATGACCCGCGATGAATATCTTGCCTTCCGCGCTGAATTGATTGCCGCCGAGAAGACTAAGCCGCACGATTTCGAGGCGGAGATTTTCTTTGAAGGTTGCTTGCCCGTGGAAGTCTTAGCGGCTCGCGGCGAAGACACTTTGCGCTTCGGACCGCTTAAACCCGTCGGCTTGACTGATAAAACTGGTTCGACGCCTTATGCGGTCGTTCAGCTTCGGCAGGACAATCGAGAGGCGACACTTTATAACTTGGTCGGCTTCCAAACGCATTTGACTTGGGGCGAGCAACTGCGCGTCTTCCGAATGATTCCAGGGCTTGAGGCGGCGGACTTCGTGCGCTTCGGCGTCATGCATAGGAACACTTACATTAATTCGCCGAAAGTCTTGTTGCCGACGTTCCAATTAAAGAGTTCGCCTAGAATATTCTTCGCAGGACAAATAACGGGCGTTGAAGGCTACGTCGAGTCTGCGGCGTCGGGGCTGATGGCTGGTGTCAATGCCGCAAGACTTGCAAAGACTTTGGAGCCGCTGCCCTTCCCGCCGACGACTTGCCACGGAGCCTTAGCCAATTACATAACGACAGCCGTCACGAAAGACTTTCAGCCCATGAACGTAACTTTCGGACTGTTGCCGCCGCTTGAGGGGCGCACGCCCAAAAAGTTTCGCAAGGAGAGACTAGCGGCGCGGGCACTTGACGACTTAGAACGCTTCATTGAACAAGGCGGAAGGTCTTGTTAAGAAAAATGTCCGGGACGCCTTGAGCCTTTAAAATAATCTGGAGATGTCCGCTACCCTTTGCGGGCGAGGCAAGTTGATTGCCAAGGGGAATTTCCAAATCGAACGACTGACCGTTTGCGAGGGCGGGCACGTCGAATTTTTTTTTGTCCTTGCCGATATTGACTGCGACGCTAGGATTGATTAAGTCCTTGCCGCTGTGATTCTCAATGCGGAGCCGTGCTTGCCAATCGCTAGGGAAGAGGAATTGCCCGAATTTATCCCGCGACCACGATTGCCAGCCGTAAAGATAAAACGTGTGCTCCTTGCCAGTTAGTTCGCCGTTCATGAAAAGTTTCAGCTCGACTTCGCCCGAAGACTTTTCCTCCTGCTGAACGGGCGGGGGCGTCGACTCTGGTAGCGGTGTTAACGTCGGCAAATTTATATCGGGCAGGGAAGTCTGTGGGAGAGTCGGCAGTTCAAAAGTTTTTTCTTCGGGCTTAGACACTTCGACAGGCGCGGAAGATTTTTCTTCAGGCTTAGTGACTTCGACGAACGCGGAAATATTTTCTTCGGGTTTAGGCGGCTGGTGATGTTCTAGGGTTCGCGGCAAAAAAAATATCGCGGCTCCGACGATTGCGGCGGCGATGACTTTCCACGGCTTAAACGGACGCTTGCTTGATAAAACTGCCCGCCGTAGCTCCTCGACTGATTGGAAACGTTGCGCTGGTTCCAAAGCTATGCACTTGTCCAAAACTTTTTTAAAGCGTCCGTCATAATCCTCGCCGAGCAAAGTCTTTATCGTCATGCCGAGCGCGTAAATGTCAGAGCGTCTATCCGTCTGCCCAAAATCGAACAGCCCGAACTGTTCAGGCGGCGCATATCCCCGCGTGCCCATTAGCTCCGTATCCGCTGTGCTCTCCGGCTTAAAGAATCGGGCAATGCCAAAGTCTATCAGCTTAACGACGATTTCTTCCGTGAGCATGATGTTTGACGGCTTGAGGTCGCGGTGAATGATATTTCGTTCGTGAAGTATGCTAAGGCTATCGCACAGTTGCAGCAGAATTTTTTCTGCTAAGGTCTCGTCGAGTTGCCGATAAATCAAAAACTCCTCCAGCGTCTGCCCGTCAATGTGCTCCTCGACGACGATTAACTTGCCGTCCCGTTCAATGAGCCGATAAATTTGCGGGACGTGCGGATTGTTCAGCTCCTTTAGCGTCTTGTAAATCGGCAAGGAATTCCAAGCGCGTTGCTTCATGGTGCAAAGCCGCTTTGCCCGCTTGTCATAGACGACGGCAACGAATCCTTGCTCGGAACTCTTCAGCGTGTCGACAAGTTCGTAAGTGTCGCCCAAATATCGTTCAAGGGAATCCATGCCGCGCCTCCTTGTAAAAATCTTGTCGGCATTATATCATTGGGAAAATTTTTGGTCGAGGTGAAGTGTCTTGTTCAAATTCGGAAAGAGTACGGGCGAATTGTTCACGGAGCTTAAGAAGGAAAAGAACCTTCAGGGCTGGCGAACGAATAACCGCGAAGAATTTACCTTGCCGCTCGGCGAGTACCTTACGAAACTGCTGACGGAAAAAAATCTGACTAAGCAGGAAGTCATCGAGCGTTCTGGCTTGAATCGGGAGTACGCTTATCATATCTTTTCGGACAAAAAGAAAAACCCGTCGCGAACTAAGCTTTTGGCATTAGCAATCGCGATGGGCTTAAGTTTGGACGAGGTTCAATATCTGTTGCGATACGCCGGGCAAGGCGTCTTGTATCCGCGAAACAGCTGGGACGCCGTGATAATCTCGGCTATCGAACAAAGTTTATCCGTCATACAAACAAATGAGTTGCTCAATCATCTTGGCGAGACGGAGCTATTAATCTAAACTTTGAACTGCCCGACGACCTCTTGCATATCCTCCGCCATCTTTGCTAGGGCTTGACTGGCGGCGGCAATCTCTTCGTTCGAGGCGGATTGCTCCTCGGCGGACGCGGAAATTGCCCGCATGTTATCGGCAGTCTTCTTGCTTATCTCGTCGATTGAATCAACCATTTTGACAATCGCCGAAGTCTCGTTCGTCACGGTCTGCACGGAAGAGTTAATCGCGTCCATTTGAGTTTTGATACCGTTGACCATGCCGAGGATATGCCCGAACTGTTCGCCGACTTCGCGGATAGCTCCCGTGCCCGCCTTAACCTCGTCGGTTCCGGTCTGCATTGATTCGACGGCTTCTTCAGTATCCTTTTGGACGGAAGAGATACGAATTTGTATTTGCTCGGCGGACTCCTGCGACTGCGCGGCGAGTTTGCGAACTTCTTCCGCAACGACTGCAAAGCCTTTACCATGTTCGCCAGCCGAAGCCGCCTCGATTGCCGCGTTTAGGGCTAAAAGATTCGTCTGACGGGAGATAGCCGCTATTGACTCGACGATTTGCCCGATTTGCTTGCTGTCCTCGCCGAGCCGCTTAACCACGTCCGCCGAGGTCATGACGCTCCGTTCAATCCTTCCCATATTCTCGACCGCCGCGCTCATAAGTTCGGAACCTTTTTGCGCGGCTTGTGCTGTTTGATTGGAAGTGTCAGCTACTTCGCGGGACTTCTCCTCGACCGCTTTAATGTCCTTGAAAACCGTATCGACATTGCCCTTAGCCGCGTCGATAGCTTGCATTTGTTTGCTTACGGCTTCGGAAACTTCGCTGACAGTCTCCGCCACGTGAACCGACGCATCCGCCGACGATTGAGAGCTTGCAGTTAATTCCTGCGATGAGGCGGCTACGTGTTCGGAGTTCGTCGTCATCTTAGCGATAAGCTTCTGGAGATGTTCTTTCATGCCGTTGAAGTCACGAGTAAGCGCGCCGATTTCGTCGTTGGCGGCGATTGGCAAGTTCGCCATCGTCAAATCTCCTTTGGCAAGCTGAATCGAATACTCTTCAAGGCGGGCGACGGGCGTAGTGATTTTGCTGGAGAAGAGAAGACATATCGCAAAGGCAGAAAGGAACCCGCCGACGATAAGCACCCCGAAAAGTATCCGCAAATTTCTGAGCGGAGCAAAGACAGCCGAACTCGGAACGGTTATCCCGATAAGCCAACCCGTTGCCGGAACCGTCGAATAAGCAAAGACCATGTCCTCGCCGTCGATAGTGACTTCAAAGTAGCCATTGCCCTGCCTGACCATTTCCTCGAAGTGACTGCCTATGCCGTCAATCTCCTTGAAGTTCTTCGTAGGCTCGCCGAATTGTGCTGTTGCCAAAATATTTCCGTCAGCCTCGGTGATGATGCCCGCGCCCTCGCCGTGATAATTCATCGCTTCAACTTGCTTAGATAGAACTTCCAACGACAAATCCAAACAGGTTGCCCCGATAAATTTTCCGTTCGACTTGACGGGCACGCCGATTGAGACGATGTAAGCGTTCGTGTTTACGTCGACATAGGGCGCAGTGAAGAACGCCTTATCGAGGTCGCGGGCATTATTGAACCAAGCACGCGTCGTCGGGTCAAGCTTGCCGGTGATGTCGCCCGCGTAGTAGCAGGCAATGTATTTGTCCTCCAGAGCAAACGCCATGTCTAAAATCTCTTTGTCGGAAGTGACGGTACCCAAGACCTCCCGCGACTTTAGCAAAGTCATATTCCCGTTCAAACTCGTTAGGACATTGGAAGTACTTTCGCCGAACGCCCGCTTAGTTTCGAGCCAACCGTTAAGCTGCGTCGCCTCCTTTAAAGCCGTCAAGCGCAATTCGCTGTCCGTGCTACTCTCAAGTTCTTCACTGGCGAACCAATAGCTGATAGCACACACGACCGCAACTGCCGCCCCCATTAGCCAAGCCAGCGTCATGAATTTCTGTCTAAGTCTCACTGCTTTTCCCCCGCCTTTAGTTTTTTCTGCAACGTGGAAGGCATTTCGGTTTGAAGAAAAATTTTCCTGCAAACGTCAGAAATCAATCTGGCATTCAAACATACGGTGCCACGGATTGGACAGCGTGAAATGTTTTATCTGCGGCAAGTTCTCTTTGACGAACTCTTGCATAAGCTTGTTCTCGCGCTTGACGATTTCTGATTCATGCTCGCCGAGGTGAAGATAGATTTGCAAGGCGTCGGTGCGTGTGGAAAGTTCTTCGGCAATCTGCGTGCGAACATTCGCCTGATAAGCCCAGTCGTCAAGGTAGCGGCGGGCAAGGAGCTGGTCGATTGACTTGCGGCTCATTTTCTTTGCAAGGATACCCGTGCCCAGTGCAAAACCGCTTGAGTTGGTCGCGGTATTCCAGCCGCCGTAAGCCTGCAATTTAAACAGCAAGTCTTTATCGCGGAGCTGAGCCATTAAGAAGTTATCGGAGCCATTAGCAAAGGTAATGTCCGAGACGCCCACGGGCAAATTTTTATTGATGGCGTCTTCGACAAGGGACGAGAATTTTTTTGCGTTGCGTCTGAAAAATCTTTGCTCGCCTTTGGTAAGGGGTTGTGGAGGCAAAGAGTTATGATTATCGTAAGTCTCGCCATCAGGGGCGGTGTTGACGAACAAAACGAAATCGGCGCGGGCGGGATTGGATATGAGGTAGCCGCCCGCAATCAAAATCTCGTCGCGAATCGAATCGGCAATCGGCTCGTCGGAAAACTCTGGAATGGTCTTGCCGCCCATGCCGCGATTGAATTGCACGCTGACAAGCGGAAGAGTTCCCGACAGGTCATTTACGGCACGAGTTAGGAGCAACATAGCGTATTCGTCAATGCCCACGTGCGATTGAGCCTTGTCCTTGCCCACGCCGAGATTTTCCATGTAA
Source organism: Selenomonadaceae bacterium (assembly GCA_017518105.1). Classification (GTDB taxonomy): domain Bacteria; phylum Bacillota; class Negativicutes; order Selenomonadales; family Selenomonadaceae; genus Quinella. The sequence continues at coordinate 15,853 of JAFWWC010000020.1, read as the reverse complement.
GCAAGCAGATGACGGTTCTCGCGGTGCGTCTGACAGAGCGGGGCATTATCGTCGCGCCCGATAACAAAATAATCGATTAAACCTTCGTGCGTGAAGTCTAGGAGCTTTGTTGTCGCGGAGAAATTTTTAAGGCGGCGTGCAAAGTAATCGTCTAGGATTTCGTCGGGGATATTCTTTTCGAGTTCATCTAGGTAAGTCTTCTCCTTGCGGCTAAGCTCGTTAGTCTCCTGCTTATCCATTAGCGCGGTGAGCTGGAAGATTTGCCCGCCGTATTGCCCGTAATAGTCAGGCTCCTCAATGTCGCCGGGCGTGCCGAACATGGGCGTCCTCATAAGCGAGCCGAAGACGTAAAGTTGCAAGTACGGATTGTTTTCGCGGAGGCTTTTGAAGTTCTCGACGCGGGCATTGAGTTCGTCGACGGAAATTATATGACTGCGCGAGGGAATCAATCCGCCATAAAGCAGAGCGTCCGAGGATATGACTGCGGCATTGGCGGCGGGCGCGTTCTCGTTGAGCCACGCCCAAAGCTCGTCGGGTTGAGTCAAAAGCTCTGGTGGCGGCGAGATTATTTTATAGCCGAGCTGGCTAACGACTTCGACGGGCTGTTGATAAGATACGGGGCGGTCGTCGTGCGGTATGAATAAAATTTCTTCAGCGGCAAAGGCTGTCGTGCTGTTCATGACGATAAAGACAAGCGAGATTAAAAGCTTCTTTAGCATTAAACATCCCTCCAGAAATTTTTTGCAAGCTTAGCATAGGCGAAAGTCTTTGACAACGGCAAAAAAAGCCCGCCTCGTCGACGGGATTAAAGTTCGTGTAGGTTATTTCTTATGGAGCTTGGAGCCGCTGATTTTATACGTGTCGTTATCAATGTGGAAGGTCGTCGCGGCGTAGTTTCTACCTCTTCGTATTCGTACCTTTATTTCAGTCTGGATGTAGCTTGTCTTGTTGGTAATGGTATCGTTGCCAGCCCCGCCATCGATTGAGAGATTTAAGCCGCCGCTATTGTAAATGTAGTCGTCCTTGTATATGCCAGCAATTTTAACTTTGAATTTAATCGCATTGCCCTTCGAGTTGGCAATACGTCGCTTGCGCCCACGTTAATTGAAACTTGCGAGCCGTCATCTCAGTTAGTTTTCGTCTACATAAGAACCATCTCCTAAAAAAACAATACTTTCCCGCCCATTATCTCCCTACTTCCAATGCCCCGTTGTCAAACTTTTGGGCAAAAAAAAGCCTCGACCGTAGCCGAGACTAAAAAGCTTTGTTACGAATACTTCATGACGACACCGCGAATCATATCCGAAACGCGCTTTGTGTGGTCGAGTGCCTCTTCCACGTCCTCTAAGATGTCTTTCCACTTAATCAGATGGATAACAGCTCGGCTGGCTCCGTGTTCTTTAGAAGCCTCAACTGCCTCGTCGAACAAAATCCCAATGTCCGCCCGATAAATCAAATCGCCGCGGCTCTCGTTCTCCGATACCTTATGCACGGCGTCGAGAATCTCGCGCTGATTCTTTTTCACGTCGCTTAGGAGTTTGAACGCCTTAACCAGTTCATCGGTACTTTCTAGTAAAAGTTTCGTCAAGGCGTGACTGCGTTTAGTCGAATGCCCCGCGTGATACATGATGATTCTTTGCAACGCGCCCTGCAACATGTCTACGCCCTTATCAAGCTCGTTTGCTATCGCGTAGATGTCCTCACGGTCTATCGGCGTTATGAAGCTCAGATTCAGTTTGTTGATTATCTTCTCGTTGACTTCGTCCGCCGCCGACTCAAGCCCCAATATGTCTTCGATTCGTTCCAAAGCTTGATTCGGGTCTTTAATCACCTCGTCGAGTAGCTCCGCGCCCAAATGGAAGAACTTCGCGTTCTCCAAGAATAAATCGAAAAACTCCGTGTCCTTCTTTGCAAAGTTGAATACGCTCAATCCCATCTCCTCCTTAATTAAACCAAGTCATGACCTCTTGCGCCGCACCTCTCAAGCAAAATAGTATCGTTCTGTCGCCTGGCTCAAGGACTGTGTGACCGTTTGGTATCGCCGCCCGATTTTTTCGCACGTAAGCGCACACCAAGCACGACTTAGGCAACCTAACGTCCATTAATTTTTTCCCGGCGACCTTCGCGCCCTTCTGAACGATAAGTTCGACTGCCTCGGCTCGTGCGCCCTCCAAAATCGACACGCTAACCACGCCGCCACGCCTCACGAACGCCAAAACCTCACTAGCCGACAAGAGACGCGCCGATATTACCACGTCCACGCCGACTTTTTCTATCAAGTCCGCGTATTCCGTCCGATAAACCCTGACGACGGTTTTTTTTGCGCCGAGGTGCTTTGCGAGCAACGCCATCATCAAATTAAGTTTATCGTCCTCCGTCAAGCAAACGACCACGTCCGCCGAGGCAATTCCTTCCTGCGCCAGCAAGTCAACGTTCGTGCCGTCGCCGTAAATCGCTATGCTGTCGCCGCTCAAAAGCTGTGCAATGTCTTCGCATCGCTCGCGGTCTTTTTCTATGACTTTGACATTGACGCCCGCCCTTACAAGCATGACTGACAGCGTCCGAGCAATTCTGCCCGCACCGATTATCATCACCCGTTCGAGCTTCCGTGAGTTGCGTTGAACGAAATTGGAGCTGAACTTCTCTATCTCGTCAGGGAATCCGATAAAATATGCGTTGTCATCGACTTGTAAGGCGTCATCGCCGTGCGGGATTATCATTTCATGGTCGCGGAAGATTAATCCAGCCAAAACGCCTTCGGGCAGGCGCAATTTCTTAAACGGTATGTCGATATACTTGCTGTCCTTTTGTATTTTGACTTCAAACAGGCGAATTTTCCCGCCCGCGAACTCGTCCACGTCCAAAGCTGCCGGCGTCATGAGGATTCGATAAATTTCGTGCGCGGCAATCATTTCAGGGTTTAGCATGAGGTCTATATCGAAATTCTTCTTGAGATAGTCTTTTGCCTCGCTTAGGAACTGCATATCGCGAATTCGGGCAATCGTATGTTTAATGCCGTGCTTTTTGGCGAGAATGCAAGCGACCATGTTGACTTCATCAATCGCCGTGACTGCAATGAACACGTCCGCGCCATTTACGTCGGGGTCGTCCATCGTTATTGGGCTTGCGCCGTTGGCTGTTATCGTCAGCACGTCCAAATTGTTCTTAACGGCAGTCAGTTGGCTCTCCTCGTGGTCGATGACCGTAACCGACATGCCCTCGTTGCTTAAAAGCTCCGCGATTGTGTAGCCGAGCTTGCCCGCCCCGACAATTACCACACGCATTTAATCACCCCTTACACACGCCGCAACGCTTGCAACCGTCAAAGCATTTCGGCGTTGACTTTAAATCTTTCGCCCGATTGAACTCGTCGCGCAGATATTTTTTGTCAAAGCCCTGGTCGAGGAAATCCCACGGCAAAGGCTCTTCCATGTCTCGCCCGCTTAAGTAGAAATCCTCATCGAGACCCGCCGCCTTGAAATTCTTCCTGAAATCCTGCGCCGTCTCCGATTGCAAGACGACTTCCGAGATTTTTTTATCGCCGCGTGAAAGTATCGCCTGAACTTGAGCCGACCTTATCGACTCCGAAATCATTTCCACGCCGTGCATTGATTTTAACCTGCCGCGCAAGATTTTAAAAGCCGCGTCCAGATATTTTTTCCCGGCGAACGGCGACCATTGGAACGGCGTAAAAGGTTTTGGCACGAACGGATTAACACTCAACGTCAGCCGCCCGCCGCAGAATTTTTTTACTCGCGTCGTCAGCTCTGCGATTGCCTCCACGTCGTCAAGCTCTTCAAAGGGCAAGCCGACCATGAAATACAGCCGAAAACTTTTTATGCCCGCCGCCAATCCCAAATCAATCGCCGTGAAGATATTTTCCTCCGTGATTCCCTTGTTGACGACGCGGCGCATCTTCTCCGAACCGACTTCGGGCGCGATTGTCAAAGTCTGCAATCCACTAGCCGCCAAAGATTGAACAAGCTCCCGCGTCACCGAATCTGCACGGAAGGACGCAACCGACATTTGCAAGCCGTTTTCGAGAATAAAGCGGCATAACTCATCAATCTGCGGATAATCGGAAATCGCCGCGCCCATTAAGCCGACCTTCTTGCCGAATTTTTTAGCGTCGAGGATTTGAGCCTTTAGCACGTCTAGCGAACGGTTTCTAGGACGCCTAAAACAGTATCCCGCCATGCAAAATCGACAATGCCGCCCGCAACCGCGAGCCGTCTCCACCAGATACATATTGAATTCGGCGTCGTCCGTCAAAATCGTCGAGTGAGCGGGGTAAGCGTCCAAATCCTCAACCCATTGCCGCGAAACTTTTTTAGGGAAGGTCGGAACGTAGACGCCCGCCACGAGCGAAAGCCTTTCCAAGCGTTGACGGCGTGGCAGACCTTCCGTAGAAATGATTTCGTCTAGGAGCGGCGGCAAAATGATTTCGCCCTCGCCAATGATAAACGCGTCGAAGATTTCGCTTAGCGGCTCCGGATTGAACGTTGCACAAGGACCGCCGGCAATGATTAGCGGGTCAAAGTCCGTCCGTTCAGCGGCGCGAGGATTTATCTTGCCGAGTTTGAGCATTCGCACGACATTAAAGTAATCTGGCTCGAAGGACACCGCGAACCCGACGATTTGAAACTTATTGAGCGGCGCGAACGTCTCTTGGCTTAGGAGCCTGTTATTTTCGGGCAAAAAAAATCTCTCGCAAGAAATTTCCTTGTGAGCGTTGAGAATTTGATAGATTATTTGAATGCCGAGGTTGCTCATGCCGACGCGATAGAAATTCGGATAAGCCAACGCGAATTTCAAGCGTCCGCCCGACCTCGTGCATAGAATTTTTTCTTTGGCAAGCCTAGCCCGTAAATCGTCTTTATAAGTCCGCGCCATTGAACATCCTCCAAAAATTTCTTCTTAAATCAAAAAAGCCCGATGGTCGGTCGGAACTTTTTTGTTTGGATTTGCCGTGATCGTTACCGCAAATAATATAGCATATAACATTTTGATTCGCAATGACTTGAAAAAATTTTTACTAAACTATAGAATGGCGGCGTTGTCAATCCCTAAACCGGCAACGGAAGGAGGGATTACTCGTGATCGTTACGTTTCTCGTGTCGGTCGTAGCGAGTGTGGTTGGTCACTACATTTGCAAGTGGCTGGATCGACATTAACCATTGACAACACAGCCCGTGGTTAGCGTTAATCTACAAAACGCGCAAAGCTCCGCTCTTAGCGGAGTTTTTTTGTCGCGTCGAATTAAATGCGTGGGAGCGGCGAGGCTTTGGGCAAGGTAAGGAGCGAGCCTAAGTATTCGTCGGTGCCCTCTGACTTAAAAGAAAAAAGTCCTGCGCCTGGCGTGAAAGTCATTTCCCCGAAGTAGACGCGCCCGCCAATCTCGTAGAAATTAACGCGGACATGAGCAAAACCCTCCGCGAGTTTGGCGGCAAGTTCCTTCATCAGTTCAAAGTTTTTCGGCGGCGGAATCTGTTCGGGGTGTTCGCTTCGCGGATGGTCATTGCGTTCGATATGTGTTGGTTTCCAGTTCATATCAAAATAAGTCAGCTTCAAGTGCGTTGAGCGTTCAGTTGTACATTGAATAACGACGGGCTTACCGTTAAAGCAAAGGAATTTATAATCAGTTAGGTCTGGGGCGTCGCCGTCTTGCATGAACTTTTCGGCGATAATCTTCCGATTAATGCGCGTGTAATGAAGCTCAAGGAAGCGTAGCCCAAAGTCCTGAGCCAGCCAAGCATTGAATCTTTCGCGGGCAAGCTGTTTATCAAAGGAATGCTTATCGCGAACAACGACATTCATCATAGAGCCGTGGTTGCACTTCAAAACAAATCGTTCGGGCAGTGCATTAAAATCAATGTCGTCGAAGCTGTCCCACACGCCCAAAAGCGGAATCAGATACTGCGCCCCGATTTTTTCCATAACCCAGCTACGCACGAGGAATTTATCGGCGAGGCGGCTCTTAAGCGGCGTGGCGTCATAAAGCTTTAGCCACTGCATTTTCTCCGTATAAGTCTTCAAGTTAGCAAAGTTGAGAGGCTTACCTGTCCGCCGTTGAAAGTCTTGCGCCAAAATGGACGGATAAAGCTTTGGGTCTGTGTTCCTATACGCCCTGATTGTTTTAAACCTTCCAAGCGTGCTGTTGAAAAATTTTTCGTCGGCTTCGTTCTGAATGTGAAATTCCAAGCCGTTGACGTAAGCAACCCGCATGTTGTCCGAACCTTGAATCTCAAGTTTTACCCAACCTTCCGTTTCGTGCCAAAGGATAAGTTTGCGGGGATTAAAGCCCTGCTTGAGGAAAAAATTAACGACAGCATCTCTTGCGTTGGAATCGGTGATGATGACCGCTTCGATGATACGTTGAATGAATTTCGGCAGGCTCTGCGACGGAATGACTTCAAGCTCCTTGCCGCCCCGCACGATAGATATTTTCTCGAACGACTCACTCAAGATAGCGGCGACTTCATAATCAAAGCTGATTGCGTCCGAAAAGAATTTCTTCAGGCTATCGGGCGTGCCGTGGACTAAAACTTTTTTCTTCTTCAAGATAAGTTTCCTCCTCCGAAAAATTTTCCGTCATGATAACAAAAAAGTTAGCCGCTGAAAAGTTTCCTAAGCTATAAAAAAATATTTTGGCAAGGCGGCAGGTAAAATCAGCAGTTGCATAGAATTTCAGCGAAGATTTTATACGCGAAGGGAGATTGATAAAGTGGATGCAAAACTCGTCAACCCGATAATCGATGCATTCATGGAGATAATGCCGCAGATGGGCTTCCCGACCCCCAAGCGGCAGAGGATTTATTTGCAGGACAGGAACGTAATAATCAACGGCGTCGTGCTCGTGGTCGGCTTTACTAGACAAATGCAAGGCAAGGTCGTCTACAACATGACGGCGGACACAGCGAAATATATTGCCTCGACTATGATGATGGGCGTGCCCGTCACGAAGTTTGGCGAGTTGGTGCAAAGTGCCCTTCGCGAAATGTCAAATATGCTAACTGCCCGCGCCGCCACGAACTTTACTAAACTCGGACTTGATGTCGACATAACCACGCCCGAACTTATCATAAGCGAAGACCACACGATTAAAATCAGCGACGCACAATATCTAACGGTTGAAATGGAAGTGGGCGGACACATTGTGGATATTGCCCTCGACGTGAACCGCAACGCTTAAAAAATCTTTGACGGCAGAAAAGCTCCCGCACAGGGGGCAATTTTTTTATGCGCCTAGCATCTCGACAATCTCGCGGAGAGTCTCGACCTTGCCGACGTTGCCGGGGAAGATTATATAGCTCATGCCAGGGAATTTACTTTCCGAGCCGAGCCGCCACACGGGAACGCCAGCCGCCACTTGACCGAGTACTAGAGCGTTCTTGACGCTCAAACCTTTAGTCCCCACGTCGCTTGAGGTTATGCCGCCTTTGGCAATCAAAAACTTCGGGCGCACGCTCAGCCGATTAACAATGCTAGTCAAGGCGTCGGAGATGTTCACGCTCGCCGCAAGATTTTTCTCCGCCGAGCCAACGTCCAGAACTTCGCGGCTGGTGTAAATGGCTGTCGTTCGTCCGCGTGAAAGATTCTCCTCCGTCTGCTGAATGATTCTATCGACCGAGCCGAGGTTACTAACGTCAAATTCAATGAACGCCACCGAAGAAAGTTTTTTAAGCTCGTCGAGTTGTGCGGTGGTCTTCTGGACGTGTGAGCCTATGATTATCAAGCCGCCGTTGGGATTGCCCGCGTCGAGGAGTTCAGCGCGTGTAAGTAGCGGTTTATCTTCAATGCCGCCGATAACCTTCGTGAACGCCGCCGCCGTCCTGAAGATGAAGTTTTTGCCCGCCGCCAGAGCTTTAATCAGAGCCAATGAAAAAATTTCCACGTCGACATAATCCGCCGCATTGACGATAACTTTATTGAAGTCGCGGATGCTTTCGAGGCGTGCGGAGATTTTATCAACGTCGCCGCCGCGCAACTCCTCAAGGCTAATGCACGTGACGGAAGATTTTTTGAACGCGCCGCTGGTCTTCTCCTCGACGTAAGCGGCAAGGTTTGAACTCGTATAGCCGAACGTCTTATCTTTAGCAAATTCCGTTTCGCCCGCGGGAATCAGATAATCGCCCTCCTGCACGTAGTGAACGTCGCCTAGAGTGAATCGCCCGCCCTCCTTGAAGAACGGCATTAAAATTTCTCCGTCGACTGCAACGCCGCAAGCCTCCAAAGTCGTGCGCAAGGTCTGAGTTTCAATCGGGTAATGCCCGCGCAAAGTCGAATCACTGCGACTGACAAGCACGAAGTCTTTGCCGAAGTCTTTAGCCGCCGCGCAAAGACGTTCGGCGATTTTTTTATGTTCGGCACGGGTCTTATCGGCGGAGAAGGCTCGCGAATTCGTCAGGATAAAGAACATGGAATTATCCTCCGCGAAACCCGCCGCAATGCTCGCCGCCGTCCAGTCCGTGTAAACCGAAATCCCGTTGACAGTTTGAACGCCGGTCGGGTCGTCGTCCAGCACGACAATTTTTTTGTTGAAGCCCTTCAACGCCGCTTTGAGTTCGTTGCGGAACTTTTGCTCGTCGACGCTCGGAAGTCTATCGAACAGCTCACCCTTTAAGACCTTAGACATACAATCGCCTCCTCGAAAACTTTTTCTTTGCAAGGTCGCGAAAAACCTTTATAATGGCTAAAAAATATATCAGCTAATTTCGGACAGTGAGGTTTTGGCTATGAAAAAGATTCTGATTGTCGACGATGTGGACATGTTACGCGAGATGACGGCGTTCATGTTGGAAGGGCTATACGAAACTGTCTGTGCGGGTTCGGCAGAAGAGGCAATGGAAATTTATCGCAAGGAAAAGCCCGATATGATCCTGTCCGATTTCCGGATGCCAGGCATGACAGGCTACGAAATGCAAATCGCCCTCCAGAACGAGTTCCATAGAAAGATTCCGTTCATGTTCATGACGGCGGACAAAAGCGAAGAGGTCGAGAGCAAAGGCTTCGATAACGGCGCAATGGATTTTATCCGCAAGCCCTTTAAGCCCGAAGTCCTGCAACGCCGCGTGGCGAACATTCTCCAGACGGTCGGCGAGATTCAAGACCTAAAGAAGACTTCCTCAATAGACAAGCTAACGGGGCTGTTCAATAAGGGTTCGTCGGAAGAGGAACTTAAGAAGACTTGCAAGAAGTCGCACGGCTCGTTGATGATGATTGACCTAGACAGCTTTAAGCTGGTAAACGACCTGCACGGACACGCAATGGGCGATAAGATTTTGATAGCGTTCGCGGACATCTTGCGGGCGGCAATGCGTTCGACGGATTTAATCGGGCGTATGGGCGGCGATGAATTCGTTGCCTTCTGCCACGGCGTCAGCGACGAGGCGTCCATTGCCGCTAAAACCCAGTTTATCAACGAGAAGATTATCGAGGCGGCTAAGAAACTCATGGGCGAAGACATGAACATTCCCCTTGGTGCGTCAATCGGTTGCGTACTCGTTCCGCAGGCGGGCACCGATTTTACCGAACTTTACAAGAAGGCGGATAAGGCTCTGTACATTGTCAAGCAGAACGGCAAGCACGGCTACAATATCTTCAGCGAGGACGCCCCCGAAGAAAACGTTGAGACCGTCGCCACGCTCGCGCAGGTCGAAATGATTCTTGCCGAACGCAACAAGGAGCCTGGAGCTTATATCCTGCCCTTCGAGAGTTTCCGCAACATTTATCGTTTCCTAAAGCGCACCCGCGCTGGCTACGCTAAGACGATTTGCATTGTGCTGTTTGCACTCAAGCGGACGGGCGAAGATAAGAGTTTGTCCTTGAAATACGCTGGCGAAAAATTTATGGAATGTCTGCACGATACGTTGAGGCGCGGCGATGTCATTTCGCAGAACGGCACGAATCAATTCTTAGTCCTGCTCACGAACACCGACGGACATCACGACGTTACACGCGCAATCAGTCGAGTAGTCGAGAATTGGGGCAAGCTCCCCGAAAGTAAAAGTTTTTACTTCAGCAATGAATGGGCTGTGCTCGACGCTTAATCAATCGGTAGCTACTAAGAAGGCGGCAAGGGTTTTCCCCGGTCGCTTTCTTTTTTTGAGGTGAGACGATGCTTGAGATTCTTTTGAAAGACCGAACGACCGGACGCAATATCATTTGGGCGAACGCTGAACACGGCAGGCAAGAGATTACAGCCGCCGACGTTAAGTTGATTCGCCCGCGTTGGCAAAAACTTCGCGAGCAACAGAGGCAACGCACTAAAGACCGCGCAGAGATTTTCACGCCGCCTGAAGTCTGCCGCATTCAAAACAATTTGATTGACTGCAAGGACAAGAAATGGACGGATTATATTGACGCGAGATTTTTGGAGATAACCTGCGGCGAGGCTCCTTACCTCGTCAGCCGATATAATGCCGTAACGGGCAAGGCGATTGACCTTCCTAAACGCGTCGGCTTGTTGGATAAAAAATTGCGCGTCGTCGGCATGCAGACTAAAACTTTACTTGATTGGACGACGTGGGCTATCCGTGCCGTTAAAAGTGTCTACGGCTACGAGTTCCAAGGCGATAATCTGTTCCTTGCCCGCCGAAATGTTTTCGAGACGTTCAAAGACTACTACGCGGAGAAATTTTATCGCAAGCCGCCCGAAGATATTCTACGTGAGGTTGCGGAGGTTATCTCGTGGAATTTATTTCAAATGGACGGGTTGACGGGTTCGCCGCCCTTCACGGAGGAAGTAAACCTTTTTGGCGGCGTGTATTGTCGAATCAAAGACTGGAGCACGGGCGAGAAGTTTGAATTTATAGAACTGGAGAGGGGCGGACGACGATGAATCCTTATGAAGTTTATCAACGCCGATTGATTTATATCTTTGGAATTTCAGACGCCGCGCACAAGGGGCTTTTGAAAATCGGAGAGACGACGATAAAGAACCTTCCGCCGACCAAAAAGAATTTGGAACGCGCCGCCAAAGAACGCATTGACCAATACACGAGGACGGCGGGCATTGATTACAATCTCCTGCATTTTGAACTTGCCATAACCGACGACGGGCGCGCCTTCCGCGATTATGACGTTCACCGCCTGCTGAAGAAATATCGACACGCCCCCAAAGGTACCAAAGGTCGCGAGTGGTTCAAAATCGATTTGCAAAACGCCATTAAAGCTATCGCCGCCGTCAAGCAGGGCAAGAAGTTCATTTCGGTTAAGCGTGTTCGCGAAGATATAATTTTCCGCCCCGAACAGGAGACCGCCATAAATAAAACCGTCGAACACTTCAAGAAGGGCGGCAAAGATTTTCTCTGGAATGCTAAGATGCGATTTGGTAAGACGTTTTGCGCCTTGGAAGTCGTCCGCCGCATGAACTTTGACAAGACGATTATCATCACGCATCGCCCCGTAGTCGACGCGGGCTGGTACGACGACTTCAACGAGATTTTCCGCGGCACTGATTACATTTACGGCAACAAAGGCAGTTCTCTTGAAGAATTGCTCCGCGACGGCAGGAAGTTCGTTTACTTCGCCTCTATGCAAGACCTGCGCGGCTCCGAGACTGTCGGCGGCAGGTTCGATAAGAATGACGCCGCCTTTAAGACGAAGTGGGATTTGGTTATCGTCGACGAGGCGCACGAAGGAACCCAAACTGATCCTGGTCAAGCTGTTATTAAAAAGCTCGTCAAGAAGAATTCAAAATTACTCGACCTGAGCGGCACACCCTTTAACCTTATCGACGCCTACAATCCAGACAGCGTTTTTACTTGGGATTACGTCATGGAGCAACGCGCCAAAGCCGATTGGGATAAAAAGAATTTCGGCGACCCCAACCCTTACGCTGACTTGCCGCGCATGAATATTTTTACTTACGACCTCGGCAAGCTCTTCAACTACATTGACAGCGAAGATATTTCCTTCAGCTTTAAAGAGTTCTTCAGGGCGGATAATGGACGCTTCGTTCATGAACCCGACGTTAAAAGCTTCCTCAATCTGCTGGTTAAGGCGGACGACAATAATTATCCCTTCAGCCGCGCCGACTTCCGCGAAATGTTCAAGCACACGTTCTGGATTATCCCCGGCGTCAAGGAAGGTCTCGCCCTAAGCAAACTTTTAAAGCGGCATCCTGTCTTCGGCAAGTTTGAAATCGTGAACGTGGCGGGCGACGGCGACCCCGAAGATAAAACTGGCGAAGCCCTTGCCGCTGTGCGCGACGCCATAGACAATCACGAATACACGATAACCCTTTCATGCGGCAAACTGACTGCTGGCGTCACCGTCCCAGAATGGACTGCCGTTTTTATGTTGGCTGGTTCCTACTCGACTTCCGCGACGAGTTATCTGCAAACGATTTTCCGCGTTCAAAGCCCTTGCAATAAAGGCGGCGTCTCCAAGCAGAATTGCTACGTTTTCGACTTCGCGCCCGACCGCGCCCTAAGAGTGATTGCCGAATCCGTTAAGGTCTCCACTCGCGCCGGTCGCACTAAGGACAGCCAACGAGAAATTTTAGGCGAACTGCTGAACTTTTGCCCAGTCATCGCCGTCGAAGGCTCCGAAATGAAATCCTTGGACGCCAATAGACTTTTGCAGAGGATTAAACACGCCCAAGCCGAACGCGCCGTCCGCAATGGCTTTGAAGACAGCAACATCTACAACGACACTCTCCGCGACCTTTCCAATATCGATTGGAAGAAGTTCGACACCCTAAAGAAAATTATCGGCTCCTCTAAGCCCACCAAGAAGCCCGCCGATATTCCCGTAAATGCTCAAGGCTTGACTAACGAACAATACGACGATAAAAAGGCGGCTCGCAAGCCCCAAACGCCCGAAGAAAAGGAAGCCGCTCACAAAGCCGACGTTAAACGCAACGCAATTTCTATTCTGCGTGGGATTTCGATTCGTATGCCGCTTCTGATTTACGGCGCGGAGGTTCCCTTCGACGAGGACATCAGCATTGACCGCTTTATTGAGCTTGTCGACGACGCGAGCTGGCTTGAATTCATGCCAGCGGGCGTCACCAAAGAGCTTTTCAAAGAGTTTATCCCGTACTACGACCCCGAAGTTTTCATTCAAGCGGGAAATATCATTCGCCAACGCGCCAAAGCCGCCGATAAACTCCGCCCGACCGAACGCATTAACAAAATCGCGGAACTGTTCGCCACTTTCAAGAACCCCGATAAGGAAACCGTCCTGACCCCGTGGCGCGTCGTCAAACTCCATATCGATTCAGCCTTCGCCGATGACTTCTTCACGCCCGATAAAAAAATCCTTGAGATTAATTCAAAGACGGGGCTTTATCCGCTTTACGTCACCCACAAAATTTTTAGGGCGCGGCTCGGCAACGTAAGCGAAGATAAAATCCCTCTCGACGAACTCCGCCGCCTCTGGGATATGACTGTCGCCGATAACGTCTTTGTCATCTGCAAAACCCCCATGGCGAAGACTATCACCCGCAGAACTTTGCTCGGCTATCGCGCAGGCTCCGTCAACGCCCATTGCTTCGACGACCTCATTAATCAGCTTAAAAATAAAGCCGCGCAATTCCTCAAGAACGTTACCAATAAGAATTTCTGGAATAAAGGAGCTGGCAAAATGTTTTTCGATGCCGTCGTTGGCAACCCGCCCTATCAAACGACCACTGACACGGGCAATTTCAATCCGCCTGTTTATCATCTGTTCATGGAAAACGCCTTCAAGCTTTCCGATAAGGTCTCGTTAGTTCACCCGGCGCGGTGCCTGTTCAATGCTGGTGCCACGCCTCAAGAATTCCGCAAGAGACTGCTAGCCGACCCGCACATAAAAGTTATCCGCTACGAACCCGACGGCAAAAAGTTCTTCCCGACCTCCGACATCAAAGGCGGCGTCGCTATCACTCTTTACGATAAGAATCAAACCTTAGAGCCTATTAGAGTGTTTATCACCTTCGACGAGCTGAAGTCTATCTATCAAAAAGTTGTTGTCGACAATCCGAGCTTCCGCCCACTTACTGAGATTATCTTTGGTCAGACGGTTTATCGGCTCGCAAAGAAATTCCACGAGGACAACCCCGCCGCCGTCAATGTCATTTCCAAAGGACACGCCAACGATTTTTCTACTGTGCTTATGAAGAGGTTCAGCAATCTTTTCTTCGACGACAAGCCCGACGACGGACGCGAATACATTCAAGTTCATGGGCTGATTAACGGCTACAGATTTTGCAAATGGTTCCGCCGCGATTGGGTGACTTCCCCTGAGCCGCTGACTAAGTTTAAAGTCTTAGTCCCGAAATCCAATGGCTCTGGTGCGTTGGGTGAAGAGTTGAGTACGCCGCTTGTCGGCACGCCGCTTGTCGGCAATACAGAGACCTATATAACGGTTGGAGCGTTCGATACACGGGCGGAGGCGGACTCTTGCATAGCCTACATAAGGAGCAAGTTTTGCCGCGCTATGTTAGGCATACGGAAGGTTACGCAAGACGCTACGCCCGATAAGTGGGAGTTCGTGCCAATGCAAGACTTCAACCCAGCGACGAGCGACATAAATTGGGGCGGCGACGTGGACGGGCAACTTTACCGCAAATACAAACTGACGGCGGCGGAGATAGCCTTCATCGAGGAAAAAGTCCGCGCCATGACTTGAAAAAGATTTGGGCGTATGATAGACTGCGCCCGTAGATTTGAAGCTACATGTTGTGAACACGGTGACCGGACACAAAAAGAACCCCGAGCCGCAAACTCGGGGTTCAAACGTCTCACGACGCTGTTCGTTTTGCAGATTAACGATAACCACTGTGCTCTGTCTCTTATCTTTAGCGGTTGTTGCGCTTGTCGAGCCACTTGCAGACGACGTGGGAGATAATGTTCCCGACGACCGTCGCTCCGACCGTTACGAGGAAAGTTGTGAACACGGATTTCACCTCCTTTCAAAAGCTAGAAGGTTAACCCAAACACGAGAATCATTTTAGCGGAAAGATTTTGACGGGGCAAGCGGCTTGCAAAAGATTTGGGCGTATGATAGACTGCACACGTAGATTTAGAAGACTACAGTACGTGAACATGGTGAGGCTACCAAAAAAGAACCCCGAGCTTGCGACTCGGGGTTCAAACGTTTAAAAAAGAATTTGCATTAATTCGGGCTGTCTGTTATCTAAAATGCCTGTCCAGCCACTTGCAGATGAAGTACGCGACGACATCCGCTGCGACAGTTACAACGAAGTACGTTAACATGGTGGTCACCTCCTTTCTTAAGGGAGAAGTAGACTACCGAGAATTATTGTAGCGGAAAGGTTTTTACGGGGCAAGCGGCTTGAAAAAGTTTTGGGCGTGTGATAGACTGCACACGTAGATTTGAAAGCTACGCAACGTAACCACTGGAACAACGGCAAAAAGAACCCCGAGCGGCAACTCGGGGTTCAAATTTTTTATAACGCTGTTCGTTTTCTAGTTTAACGATAACCACTGTGCTCTATCTCTTATCTATCGAGCCACTTGCAAACGAAGTACGAGATAACATTCCCGACGACGGTCGCTCCAACCGTTACGAAGAACAACGTAACCACTGAATTCACCTCCTTTCAGAAAATGAGAAGGGAACCAACGGCGAAATCATTTTATCGGAAAGATTTTGGCGGGGCAAGCGGCTTGAAAAAGTTTTGGGCGTGTGATAGACTGCACACGTAGATTTAGAACAGGTGTTCATAAAGGGTAAAAAGTGATATAGTAAATACATTATGAGAAAAAAATACGAAACAGATTTAACGGATGAGCAATGGGAAGTGATTGCGCCTTTGTTCGTCAACATGCGAAAACGCAAATGGGAAAAGCGCGAATTGGTCAATGCGGTGTTGTATCTGGTGAAAACGGGCTGTCAGTGGCGT
>JAFWWC010000019.1 GCA_017518105.1 Selenomonadaceae bacterium | reverse complement strand
CGGTGTTGTCGTCCATGATGACATCTTTAAAAGGAACGCCGCCGATAAAAAACTTGTTCAGCAGGTCTTGAAATTTTTCGTAACGACCAATCACTTCAAACTTGTCAGCGGTGGGATAGCCTCGCGATTCGCAGTGCATGATGTAAACGTATTGACATACTCCTCACGCCTAAAGGCGGCGGATTCCGTTATCATAAACCAAAGCTTCTAATGATAGCGAAGTCTTACAAGGTCTCCTCCGCAGGACGATGCCCCGCCCTGTGTTCTTACGAACTTTTTTTAGTCTGTCTGTCCTACGCTGGAGTGCCGCCATTACAGCTAATCTTTGCCCCTCCCTCTTGGCGTTGTGGCGGGCGACAGGGGTCGAAAATACTGCTGCAGTAGTTTTGTGGGCATATTTTGAACTGCCTTTTACGCCTGGTCTGTCCCCGAAGTTTTTCTCTCACCTCTTATTAAAAATTTTTTCATAGTATACCGTCCAATCTTTTTGTTGGCAAGATTTTTTTGCGCCTTATATCATCTTACGGCGCAAATGATAAGCGAGGTGTTTTAATTTGCCGTCTTGAACAATGGCGTAAATTCTGCCGGCTGTATGCGAAAATTCGGGAGCTTTGACTGAGCCGCTGTCTCTGACTAAAATTTTAACGTTATCGAAGCCGCCTATAGAGCGAAAAATTTTTCCGCCGTCTACAAAAGTAAAATCACCGGCATGTACATTTTTGAATGAACTTCTGCTACCCATTTGTAATTACCTCCTGTTATATAAAAGTGTATTGAAACCCGAAAGGGTTTTGCTAAAATCCAAGCGGACAGGTTTCTTCTTTCAACCTCCTTGTGGCTCTGTCCACTTAATTTAGAGTGAAAACTCTGTTTTGCGGATTTCCAATAATGAGCCGGCTGAAGTTCTGTCTTCTCATCGCCAAACAGGTTTTGAGCCGCAATAATCAGAGCGTCCGAAAGGGTGTTATTTATGTACATAGTCGGTATTGACATTGCCAAACGTTTTCACGAAGCTGCTATCATCGACAAGGCTGGTAAAGTCATCGTCAAGCGAATTCGTTTTGCCAATTCTCACGCCGGTTTTCTCAAACTCATGGACGCGGTAAGAAAACTCGACGCGCCCGCTGAATTCGGCATGGAAGCAACAGGGCATTACTGGTTGCCGCTCTACGCTCACCTGCGTCAAGCTGGGCAAACGGTTCACGTAATTAATCCGCTACAGTCCGACGCCTTGCGCGTTTATCCGTCAGACCAAGAACGACACCTAAGACGCGCTAATCGTCGCTGAAGTCATTCGTTTCGGGCGTTACTGTGAAAGTTGCTCCCGAAAATATTCAAGCCCTAAGTGAACTTTGAAATTCGCCGACAGCTTGAGGCTGTCAGTCTCTTTTATCAGAAGAAACGCTCTGAAGGAAAAGACCATTTGATTGCTATCGGGCATGTCTGCCATAAAATGCTTGCCAAAATTTTCGCCGTCCTTCGTGATAATAAACCTTACGTTCCAGCTTCAACTACTTGACTTTTCATAGCCGGTCTTAAGTAAGGGGCTCTGGCGGACGCCGTTTTACGCGATTGCTCGGCGGCGTTTGCTTTGCCCTAATCGCATTCATCATACTATTCATCCCTTGCCGACGCGAGGACATACTCGCGTTCCCTGCCGTCTCCGTAGTTTTTTCTTCGCCGATTATCTTATCAGCAAAGCCGAGTTCAATCGCCTTTCGGGCGTGGATAAAGGTTTCCTCGTCCATCATCTTTGCAAGTTTCGTTCTCGATAAATGCGTTTTCAGCTCATAAGCCTTGATGACGTTTTCTTTGACGCTGTCTAATTGGCTCGCTACGGTTTTAAGCTCCTCGGCGTCGCCGACTGTGCCCGTCCACGGATTATGGATAATTATCATGCCGACCGGCGATATTTCTACGCTGTCACCCGCCATTGCGATAACACTTGCCGCGCTCGCCGCGACTGCGTCTATCCGAATCGTGACTTTGCCGCGATATTCTCTCAGCGCGTTGTAAATCGCCGCCGCCGCAAAACAGTCGCCGCCTTCGGAGTGTATCCAAACCGTTATGTCTCCTTCGCCCGAATTTAATTCTTCCCGAAATGCTTTAGCTGATACTCCGTCATAAAGCCACGCCAAAAAATCATCGTCGCATATCACGCCGTCCAGTCGCAATGTGCGTTCGCCTGTCGTCTCGTTTTTTGTCCAGTTCCAAAATTTATTCATTGCTATCACCTGCCTTTTCATACGCCGCGCCCGCGTCCTTGAGCTTTGTGAAGTTGCCGTTCACCAGATAATAATTGCCGCCGTCGGCGTCGCTTATCGGATTCATGTCTTCCATTTCCCGTATATCATTTGCCGACAACCAGCCGTTTTGTCTGCCAATCGAATATCCTTGCATTCGGCTTTGGTAGTCGCCACGCATTAAGCCGTCGACGTTGAACTTTACGAAAAATTTTCCGCGCTCGTTCTCCGTGAACAAGGCTTTATTAAATCCTTGCTCAAGCCGAACTAGCCACGGCGTCAACGTATAAACCACGAACTCTAGCGACTGTTGCGTTATGTTGCTGAAAGTCGCCCTGTCCAGTTCGTTCAACATGTGCAACGGCACGCGGAATATCCTTGCTATCTCCGCTATCTGAAACTTGCGCGTCTCAAGGAATTGCGCGTCGTTCGGCGGGATTGCTATTGATTCATACTTCATGCCCTCTTCTAAAATCGCAACTTTGCCCGTATTTGAACTGCCGCCGTAGATTTTCTGCCATTCCTCACGCAGTTTATTGAAGTCTTTGATTATGCTGGGGTGCGATAGAATTCCGCTCGGTCGTGCGCCTTGTTCAAAGAATTTCGCGCCGAACTCCTCCGTAGCTATCGCCACGCCGATTGCATTTCGTGCCATTGCTATTGGCGAATAACCTATCAGCCCGTCAAAGCCTAGCGCGGGAATATGCAAAATGTCTTCTCTTTGAAACGTGACCTCGTCCGGATTTTTCATGTGCTCGTTTTCGCCCGTCGTCGGTCGGTAGGTGTAGATTAATTTGCCGCTGTCATTGCGTTTTACCGTCATTCGATTTGCCTGTAAAGGATACAAACCTCTAATTTCACCGCGATTGCCTAAGAGGATTTGCGAATACGTGTTACCATTCGTCAGCAAGTGCAACATCAGCGTTTCCTTGAAAGTGTACGCTGTCATTTCCTTATTCGGGCTGTCGTGCAGGAGAAAATAAAGCGGGTGGTCAACTGCCAGCGTTCTATTCCTGCCGTCCTGCTGATAAACATGCAACGGCAAGCACGCTACTGATTCGGCGAGTATTTTACAGCACGCGAACACCGCTGATATTCTCAATGCCGTCGTCTCGTTGACCGTCTTGCCGCTTATGCTCCGCCCGAACAGAAACGGAAATCCACTGAAATTATACCTATTCTGCGGCTCGTCTCTCGACTTAAACAGTCCGCGTATAAAATTCAATATGCTCATCGTTCCCTCCACTAAAAAAGCGACTGCACCTTAAGTGCAACCGCTTCCGCTATTCTCTTTTGAGCTATCTCGAAGAAGTGTTGTTCCTTCTCAAAGCCTATGAGTTGCCGATTAGTATTCACGCAAGCCACGCCCGTTGAGCCGGAGCCCATCGTCGCGTCTAAGACCAATTCGCCCTCGTTCGTGTATGTCTTTATCAGATACTCCAATAAATCAGTCGGCTTTTGCGTCGGGTGTGACTTGTCACCCATGCCGCCAGCAAACGGTAGTTTAAATTCTTGAACATCAGTAGGATAACGTTTGCCTGAAAAATTTTCTTTGCGCAACCAACCTTTGCCGTTTTTGAACGCTTGATAATTCGCGGAGCCTGTATAACCTTTACAAACATACGGTTTGCCTTGTGTGAACTGCGGATTGTACGTCGGCAACTGTCGATAGAAAATCAAAATGTCCTCATGTATTTTAAGCGGCATTTTCTTCGCGTTGAGAAAGCCGACACCCAAATTTTTATGCCAGACCCATTTATAACGGTAATCGTGCAAGTTCGACGCCGCTAATTCAATCAAAAATTTGCCGTTGGCGAACAATGCGACCGCCGCGTTTTTTTTTGTAACACGATTAAACTGTTCCCACATCGGTGCGAACGGAATGCGTCTATCAAACGGTGCGTTCGTAATTCCATACGGCAAGTCTGTGAGTATCATGTCAACGGAGCCGTCGGGAATTTTCTTCATGCCCTTTAAGCAGTCTTCGTTATAAATTTGATACATTTTTCAATCCTCAAATAACAAGCAGACCGCGAGAATCATAAACACTGCCGCCGAAGTCTGCGCTATGCACTAATGCCCGCGACAATGCCATTATCAGCGCGACTACCCCATCTATTTTCTCCGTTGCCTTGCGTTTGCTCGGCTTGATATTGCCCGCCGCGTCGGTTTCAACGACAAGATTATCGAAATTCCACATCAAGGCGGCGTGTCCATTGTGCGCTAGCTTTTTCTCCAATATCAGCCGCTCAAGCTCTTTGGTCGGCGGCGACAGGGAACTAAATCCTTGCCCGAACTGCACCATTGTAAAATCGTGTTCGCCCTCAAGACGTTGTGTCAGATAGGTTGCGTTCCAACGGTCAAAGGCTATCTCGGCTATCTGATAACGTTCGGCAAGCTCCGAAATAAATTGCTCAATCGCTTGATAGTCGACGACGTTGCCAGCCGTAACTTGTAATAATCCTTGCCTCTGCCAAATATCGTAAGGCACATGGTCGCGGCTCGTGCGAAGTGCGATTGTCTCTTCCGGCAACCAAAAGTAAGGCAACACGAAATATCTATCATCATCGGCGGTTGGCGGGAACACTAACACAAACGCTGTTAAGTCCGTCGTCGACGACAAATCTAAGCCGCCGTAGCAAATGCGCCCTTCGAGGTCTCGCTCGTCGAAATCAATCTTGCACTCCTCAACTTTCAGCATTGATAGCCAGCGTGATTCTTGCTTAACCCACTGATTTAATCTCAACTGCCGGAAAAGATTTTCCTCTGCCGGATTTTGTTTTGCCGAGTTGAAGGCGTCCTGCACTTTTGAAATATCAATCGTTATGCCGAGCGAAGGATTTGCCTTTTTCCAAACGTCAGGCGAAGTCCAATCCTCGTCCTCTGCTGCGCCGTATATCACCGGATAAAACGTCGGGTCAACCTTGCGTCCTTCGATAATATCTTTTGCCTTTTGGTGCACTTCATAGCAGATTGAATTCGTATCGTTGCCCGCCGTCGTTATCATGAAGTAAAGCGGTTGCGCACGTGCGTCGCCGGAGCCTTTCGTCATTACGTCGAAAAATTTTCTGTTCGGTTGCGCGTGTAGCTCGTCGAAAACAACGCCATGCACCGAAAAGCCATGCTTGCTATAAGCCTCCGCCGATAACACTTGATAAAAACTATGCGTCGGCTTGTAGATGATTCGCTTGTATGAATCAAGGATTTTGCAACGCTTATTCAAGGCAGGACACATACGCACCATATCAGCCGCCACGTCGAAAACTATACTTGCTTGCTGGCGGTCTGCCGCGCAACCGTATATCTCGGCTCGCTCCTCGCCGTCCCCGCAACAAAGGAGCAAAGCTATCGCGGCGGCTAGCTCACTTTTCCCGTTTTTCTTCGTGACTTCGTTATAAGCGTAATTGAACTGCCGATAACCATTTGGCTTCACAATCCCGAACAAGTCACGAACTATTTGCTCCTGCCAATCTATCAGTTCAAATGGCTTGCCCGCCCAAATCCCTTTGGTGTGCTTAAGACACTCAATGAACTCTACGGCGAAGTCTGCCTTTGCTTTATCGTAATGCGAAGTCTCCAACATGAATCGCGTCGGCTTGTATTTCTTTAGCCTTGCCACGGTTTTACCTCGTCGAAGTTTCTCTCAAAGCTCTTGATACCGTCATAAAAATTTTTGTACCAGTGCGCAAGCTCGCTATCTACCGTGATAACTGCTTGCTCTATCCTAGGATTTGTATTCACGTTCGCTGAACTCTCAATAACACAATCAAAGCGTTCTCCTAATAACACCATTACTTTTGAGTGATTCCGACATATCGCCACGCGCCCGCCTAATTCCTTACACAGCGCAATTAATTCCTCATATTGTCTGTAATAACTCGCTTTAAATATCTCTCCAACATAGAAGTCACATCTGCCAATATAGCCCTGCTCAATCCAACGCCGGATTTCCAAAATATCTTCTGACGCCATGCACCAAGTACTGATTAACGCATATCTGATTCGTTGTTGCTTTACCACAACGCGAAAATAAGTTAAGGCGTCAACATCTCCAAAAGAAATGCAATGGTAGGATACTCCCTGCTCAAAATGCCACGGCAATTCTTTTTCAAGTGCAAGCTCCGACAAGACACGGCGCATCGCATGTTGATTCACGGTCTTTTTTACCTGAACGCTCTTTTCGGGCTGGTCGCTCTGCTTTGGCTTCGCGTCGTCGGTCGACAATACCTCCGACCAATCCGTTGCTATATCAAAAAAATCCGTATTCATTTTACCCTCCGCAACAAACTTTCCATTGCGTCATCAGAACTGCCGGTAATGCCTTTCGTCGCGTTATCGCGAACAATAGCGTAAATCTGATACCACAGCTGACTTGATAGCCTTACATAGTCACCACTCATCTTAAAAAATGGGCTTGCCATAGGTTCCGATGTCGTGGGATGTCTGCCGATAAGTCCATAGTTCGATAAAAATTCCTCACATTGCACATGCCGAGCTGTGACTTGCGCGTAGTTTTCAATCAGCTGTTTAGGAACAAAATCTTCGCAACCGTGAGCAATGACCCACTCGAACGTTTCTTTGTAAATTTGCTTGGCGTATAACTTTCCGCCGCCTTTTTGCTCGGCAGATAAATATTTTTTCGGTGGCTTTATTTTTGCCCTCGAAGACGTTCCTCTAGCAATTAAATCTGATTTACCTTCAAGGATTTTTTCTTCAAGCGGTTTTCGCTTTTTGCCGGAGCCGACGCGCACTCCGCCGCGATTAGTGCCGTCCTTTGCCATAGTCTCACCTCCTTTGAATGTTTTCTGTTGTCAATGTAATTCTGCTGTGGCAACTCTTACAGAGTGGCATTAAATTTCTTTCTTCATGTGTCCCGCCCGCCGATAGCGGCAATATATGATGAATTTCAGTTGCGATTGTGTACTTGCCTTTCAATCGGCATTGCTCACAAAGCGGGTGCGCCAATAAGAATCTTTTGCGCAGTTTCCGCCACTTTGCGCCGTATCGCTGATTATGTTCAACCCGTCGCGACCTGTCATATTCTTTTACTTGAATCTTTTCATGCTCCTCGCAATAGCCGCTCGATAAATCTGTTAATCGTGGGCAACCTCGGTATCGACAAGGACGCTTTGATTTTCTCGGCATGGTCGTCCCTCCCAATCAAAAAAGCGATTGCTCACGCTCGGCAACCGCCTTGTCTATCCTTTGCTCCGCTATCTCATAAAATCGTTCGTCAAGTTCAAAGCCGATGAACTGTCTGCCAGTGTTGACGCACGCAACACCCGTCGAGCCCGACCCCATAAAGCAATCTAAGACGACTTCACCCTCCCGCGTCGAATTCTTTATCATGCGCGTCATCAGCTCAATCGGCTTTTGTGAAGGGTGTTTCCTCTTTGCTATCGACGCCACCGCCCCGTTTTTTATCTGCCATACGTCGCGTTCCCCGCCGCCAAATTGCCGCTTGCCCTCGCCATTAATCGCGAACATTATCAGCTCGTAGCTTCCGCGATACCAATTACCGGGGCGCATCAACATGTGTTCCCACACGATTACATTTTTCACGCTTAGGAACCTTAGCATTATCGGATAGAGAAAAGGATATGTCCGCCAATCCGTACAGCAATAGACATGCCCGCCGACCTTTAGCACCCGCCGCCACTGATTAAACAGCTCCTCGAAGAACGGACGCATTAGGTTGAAATCCGTGAACGACGACTTCAAACCGTTACTTGACACTCCAACGCAATATGGCGGGTCTGTCGCTACTAAGTCCACCGAGCCGTCCGGTACTTCCTTCATTAGTTCGATGCAATCGCCTTGCTTTATCAAAACTTTCACCTGCTCCCGTTGTATTTGTAAATTACATCGCCGCACTCGTCGACATCGTAAGGAATTAATATCCCGCCATAGCCCCTAGCGGGCGAATTTCCTGAACTAATCTTATTCCAATTATTTCTAATGTACTCAAACATTGTTGTCTCAAAATACAACGCTCTGTTACGAGAATTGTTGATGTTATATCCCGGCGCATTACACCAACCAAAATTAGCAAAAAATTTCTTTGCAGAATCAGCAATATCAGAAAAACGAACAAAACCTTTTTCACGGGCGATTAAAATTGCCTCGCCGATATGCCCGCATTGATTTACGTTCCATTCGGGCGGCACGCCGCAACAATTACAAGCGTCATTGCATTCACGGCAAAACATATCGCTCACGTGAAAACGCATTCCCAAACCGTGAATAAAATCGCGCATGGCGTAGATTATCGGAGCTTTAATTGCTCTGCTAAGCCGTTTGTAGCCTTGTTGCTTGCTGTAATGCATATAAAAATCCCAAATATTAAAGCCGCAAACCTTGCTCATCTCGTCGTAGCGTAATTTTAACTCGGTGTCGGCGCGTCCTTCCATACAAAAAAACTCAACCGTAACACTATCTGCGCCCGCCGCGTGAGCTTGCGAAATTAATTCCTTCCAATCTCCGCTGATACCGATAATATAAGGGCGCAGTCTCAAGGTAACATGAATTCCCGCGTCGGCAAGTCTTTTAATTGCTTCAAGTCTCTTTTGCGGCGTAGGACAACCTTTTTCAATCGCTCGCGCCTTTTTCACGTTGGTAGTGATTATGCTAACTTTGACGTGCCAATTATGCGTGTGTTTTTTGAATAAATCCATATAGCGATTGTCATTAGTCCACCAAGCCGCCTTTGTGCTGAACGATAGAGGATAATCTATCGAATCAAAATATTTTAAAAGCTCAAGGGTAATTCCTAATTGCCGCTCGTATTCATCAAAAGCGTCCGCAAGCCCACCCCATTGCATTATCCGCCGTTCCTGTATGTAGGGGAAAAAAGGTTTCTCTGTAGTAGAAGAATTTTCTATGTCATTTGACAATGCACTCTCAAACAAATGAATTACTTTTTGCGGTTTTACTGAACGAATTGCCCGAATATTATTCTTGTTGCTGTCGTATCCGTCGAGTGTATGTGACTTCTGATAAAACGAAAAGCAATATAGACAATGATAAGAACATTTGCTATAGGTATCAAAGGTCATCGGCATTGAGCAATCTAAAATTTCATTCGTCCAGCGCGGGCTCGCATAATCTTGTTTTAATTCCATAGACTAATCCTCAATGCGAATTACCATGCTTGACTTTGCCAATATATTTTTCACGGCAAATCCTTCGAGAGAGATAAATTCTTTTGCCTCATCTAAACTACGAAAATGCAATGCTATTACCCAACTCAAGCCGTAAAATTTAATTTTGCGTTTTCCCATTATCATCAGTCGCCTCGCTCGTGACTTTTACCGATATTATTTGCGAATCAGTGAATTTCGTTTCAATGCCGTGCGTCCTCAACCACTTTTCGGCAGTCTCTTTGTTTTTGAACGATAAGTACAGCGTAAATTTCTCTTCTGGAGTTACAGCCATTGACTTTTTACCTCCGTCGCCAAATTCGCCATCATATTCGGCGGCACGCACATTCCACAAATAAATTGAACGCTTCCGCCGCAAAAATCATAGTCTTGCGGAAACGTTGACACGTTAATTTTATCGCCGTCCGACAGCTGACTTTTATCACAAGCACGAATCAAATTGCCACCTGATGTTATCGTCAAACAAACTTTATCATCAAAATTTATCGGGCAAGTAAATCCTGTTGGTTTTCCTTCAACGCGCATTGTTATATCCGATATGCGATTATCGCTCGGCAAAAGGTATTTCAATCGCTGAATCAGCTTGCCGTCTCTCATCGGCTTTCCGTGAGCCGTTCTGACTTCGCCGAATTTTATCAATCGCCCGTTGAAGTTCAATTTCAGCGGCTCGTAACCTTGATTGTTCGCTATAAAGAAAATTCTTTCGCGAAGTTGCGGCACGTCCATAAATGCCGCGTTCAATCTGAATATCTGCACGTCATAACCGATTGCCTTAAAGCCTCTGATTATCTCGTTGACGTAACCTTTTGCATTTCCTTCGATTAAACCAGTGACATTTTCGGCTATTGCAATTTTCGGGCGAAGTTTCTTCACAGTTTCAAGCCAAACGAAAAATAAATCATCTAAAGTTTGCTCCGTCTGACCTTCGCGAAATTTTTTCAGCCTGCCCCAAGTTTTTTCGCGTTGCCCTGCTGTGCTGAAAGTAGTACAAGGCGGAGAGCCGTCTAAAATGTCAAGATGATACAATTCGGCGGGCAGATTTTCAATTTTGTTGAAGTCTCGCAAGTCCATGCAGAAATTATACTTCGGGCGCAGATTTTTCTTGTAAACTTCATTAATTCGCTTGTCAATCTCGACGTTGCCGATAACTTCAAAGCCCGCACGCTTATAACCCATGCTTGAGCCGCCGCCACAGCTGAAACACGAAAAAACTTTCAATCCGTTGCTCGGAGGCAAGTCTTTCAAATACCATTTCCAGTTAAACATTGAATTTAAAGCCGCAACGCGGGCATTGGCAATTAAATTTATCGTCGGCAAAATTTTCGGTAGAAATTTCAGTTGAAGGATTTATCTTTTGAGTGGATTCGGGCGGCATTTGCATTTTTGCTTGCGGAGTTTTCATTTGAGCAATTTTTTCTTCGCTCATTGTGTCATTAGACGAAATAAATTTATCTGCCTCGTCGAAACTCGCTGTCAATGTTTTCAATAAATCTACGTCATAACCGGGTATATCAATATCGCCGCCCAGTTCGCGCAAAATGTCATCAAATGCTCCCATGTCATTTACGCCGAGTTCAAATATTTTATTGTCAACTAGCATAAGTTTTTTCTTTTCTTTAGCCGTCAAGCCTGAAACAACGTAACAATCTGCCGTTTCGCGTCCCATTTCTTTTAGAGCCGTTAAAAGTCCGTTGCCCGCCAAGACAACGTTATTTTCGTCGATGACCAGCGGGCGAATCTGCCCGAACATTTCTATTGAGCGAATATATTCTTTTATCTGCCTGTCGCTATGCACGCGAACATTTTTCTCTGGACGTTTCAATTCATCAAGCTTTTTCGTTATCGTTTGCATTTTCATTCCTCACAACGCAAAACGCGAGCTTTCGCCCGCGCCTTGTTTTTTTCATATTTCGGTAGCATGACTATATCATACTCCGTTTACTTGAATCAACTTTAATCGACTTGAAACGACTTTAATTTTTCAAAATTTTTTTCAGAGCCGTCCGGTGTAAATAAAAAATATTCGCGTCGGAAGTGTCCAACTTAAGCCAAATGTCTTGAAAGTTCATGCAGGACACGTAGCGGAGGCTCAAAACAGTTTTCTCCTGCGAATTAAGCTTTGCATTGTCGATTTTATTGCCGAGTTCAAGCGCGGAATTGACAAATTGCTCACGAAGATTGATAAGCTCATTGTCACAGTCCGTGATATTCAAGGCAAGCTTTTCGACGCGGGATTTAATTTGCGTGGCGTGCGGCAGTCCGTCAATCACAGGAACGATATTCTCTGCCTCCGCCCTCAAAGTTTGTAAACGCCATTCAAGGTCGCGAATTCTTCTGCTGATTTCTCGGACGCTATTCAATTCTTTTTCTGTCAAATTACCCACCTCCTTCACGCACCAAAGAGGAGATAGCCTAAGCCGTCTCCTCTGGTTATTATTTACACCACTTTTGCCGCTCCATTTCCAGCAGGGCAAGTTTCTTGCGCGATTGATGACCGCGAAGGTATTTCTCTTTGAGCAAGCGGTAGACACGTTCGGTTTGGAAGCCGTCAACGCCTCCGAGCCGCCGCAAATCTTTGGCAATCTGCCCGCGAATCTTCGCTACCTCGTCTAGCTTGCGTTCAATGCCACGCTCGACTTCGCGGCGCGTGTACTCGTCCGCCTCTTCAAGTGCGCGAATTAGTTTGTACATGACTTAATCCCCGTTGATTTTGCTGACAAGCTTATCAAGCCACGCCTCTGCTTGAGCTTCCGCTTCCGTTTCGTCTGCTCCGATTGCGAATTCTTTCAGCCGCCAGCTCTGCCCTGCGATGTAAGCGCGAACTGTATAGCCCGCACCCTTGCCGTCGGTGTCGAAGTATTTAGCAACCGTGAACGAATCAATCTTATCGCGGTCGATATACCAGCCGTCCGCAGTCTTGATGAATCTCCCCATAGCCACTTTGTTGTCTTCTTTTTCAGCCTTAGCGATAACTTCACGAAGGTCTTTAAGTTTGTCCCAGATGTCAATCCGTATGCTACTAGGAATATCCGCGTCGTCCGAAATATCGCGCAGTTCGGTTTCAAGGTCTTTAATGTTTGCAATCAAAGTGTCTTTATCCATATCAATCACTCCTCGTCAGGGTCAATTTCCGAATCAAGGTCAAATTCCATGTCTTGAATGAAATCAAGCAACTCCTCAATCGCGTCCTTTTGTTCGGGCGGGTCAAGCTTTAGAATATCCACGAGCTTGCCCTCAATCTTAGTGAGCAAATAGACAACGTCGCACGCCTCAACAGCCTTGAACTTCTTCATATCAATCACTCTCCTTACTCGTGACTGCAACGCAACCGTGAATGCACAAATCCGTGACTTCGGCGCGGGCAACGATAGCTTGGCTGTGCAAAACGTTAAGGCGGCGGCTGAAACGGTTTAAGTGTTTCCACTTCGTCATATCCCCTTCATCAAATGCCTCCCGACGCAAGCGACCGTTTATCCTAATCGCCGTTTCAATTTGCGCTATCAGAAGGTCAGCCGCATTAACCAAAGTCATATCAATCACTCCTCAATCAACTCAATCAATTTCTTTGCGAAGACGCGAGCTTTCTCACGGGTTGGGAACGTTGTAATCAAGATGTCGGCGGGCTTATAGTCCATGCTCGTGCTATCGTAGCCCAGAACGCTCACGCCATAGAACTTGCCGCCCGCTTTGGTCTTCGAGTTTAAGATATGGACTTCGTTGACGTGCACCGCCAAAAGGCTTTCGCTCTCG
Source organism: Selenomonadaceae bacterium (assembly GCA_017518105.1). Classification (GTDB taxonomy): domain Bacteria; phylum Bacillota; class Negativicutes; order Selenomonadales; family Selenomonadaceae; genus Quinella. The sequence continues at coordinate 2,346 of JAFWWC010000019.1, read as the reverse complement.
CCCGCCCAAGTGTCTTGCTCCGTCTCTTTGAACTTCATGTTAGCTCCTCCAGTTCAAATGGGGTGAAGAAAACCGATTGTGCTCATGCCAGGCAAAGCGCGCGGGCGATTGAACCAACGGCGCACTTTTTTGCAGAAATTACTTTTGCCGTCCTCGAATTGCGGAATATCAATTTGTTCTTTCGCGAGCCGTGCGTCGGGGTAGTCGTAAATCGCCATTAAAGCGCGGAATTCTTTATCGACCAACGCGTATTCTTTTTTATACGTGCCGTGATTGCTCAATTCAATGTAGAGGTCAGAATGAATACCTGAAATGAGATTAATACGGCAACGAACTTGTTCATGCGTCAGGTAAATCATGTTAGCTCCTCCAGTTCGATTTCGATGTGCGGTTTGCCGAAAATTTTTGCGCCGCTGATTTGAACTACCTGCCTGTCGTCAAGGTAGCAAATGCCGATAAGGCTGTCCAAAACCGCCTTTAGGTAGTTGTCTACGTCGCCGATGAAACTCACGTGCTTTGACTTCTTCGGCTTGGGTTTGTAGAAGTCCGCGTGCAGTTTTATCTCTCCAGTGAAAGGTTCGCGTCCTTTCATTGCAAGCCGTGCATAAAGCCCCAGCTCGTCCTTGAATTCGCGATAACGTTTCGGGTTAAAGGTCTGCTTGCTCCTAGAATCAAAGCGCGGGCGTGGGAACGGTATTGGCATTAGCGGCGCGTCGATTCTAATCATCAATCTTAAGCTCGTGCTTGCGGAACGCCTGAACAAATTTCTCCGCCTCGTCGTAGATTTTATAAATCGCTTGCTCTTCGCGGTCGGTGTACTTCCGCCAAATGCGCCATACCTCCATGCTCCCAACCAAAGCGGATAAAGCCTTGCGCGTCTCTTTTTTAATCACGTCAATCACTCCTTGTCGCGAAGAATTTGTTCAGCACGTCCGACGAGCCAACCGAGAGTGAACGCCGCTTGAATCAAAGCAATTCTGTCCTTGCCGACCAATGCTGCCTTTAGTTTTTTCGTGCGTTGCTCCGGCAAAAGCGGCTCGTCTTCCCACGTGTCGTAAAAATTTTCCTTAGCAAAGAACTCCATGAGCTGTTGATACTCTTCGTCGCCGATGAAGTCCATCCACTGTTCGTGAAATTGTTCGTTGACCTTGCCCGCCTCGTCTAAGACATCTTCCATTTCCTCTGCGTACAAATCAATCACTCCTTAAATCGTCTGGCGAAATGTCCAGCTCCTCGGCGATTTGGTCTAAGAGCAGGGCATTGGGCATGATTCGCCCGTTCTCAATCTTGCTGTAGGTCACCACGTCACAGCCGATAACTTGCGCGAACTCCGATTGCGTGTAGCCTTGCGCCATACGTAGCCGCCTTAACTTTTTGAGTGCCGGATATTTCGGCGGCGGTGCTTTAAAGTCGGCGGGTAAAATCATTTCAATCACTCCTTAATAGTCTGGTCGCGTCGGCTCGGTGAACTTGAGCCGCGCTTTATCGAATTGCAAGCCCACTGCGCCGGTTGCCCCGTTCCTATTCTTCGCCACGATAACTTCTGCTAAGCCTTGCTTTTCCGATTCGCGGTCGTAGTAATCGTCGCGGTAGATGAACATCACTATATCGGCGTCTTGTTCAATGGAGCCGCTCTCGCGAAGGTCTGATAGCATTGGACGTTTGTCCGCCCGATACTCGACCCCGCGACTTAGCTGGCTCAATGCCAATACCGGTACGTCCAAATCCCGCGCCAAGCCTTTTATCCCGCGACTAAGCTCCGAGACTTCCTGCACGCGGTCGCCCTTATAACGTTTGGAACTCTGCATGAGCTGAAGATAATCGATTACTATCAAGTCAAGCCCGTGCTCGCGTTTGACACGCCGCGACTTCATTTTTATTTCGGGTAGGGTTATGCCCATAGTGTCATCAACGAACAGTTTCAAACTGCCGAGCCGGTCAACGCTACTTAGTAAGGCGTCGATGTCTTGGTCTTTTAGCTCACGATGTTGAATGCGACTTGCCTTAACGCCGCTGTCGGTGCTAAACCAACGCTCGCCGAGTTGTTGCTTATTCATCTCAAGCGAAAAGACTAGCACGGAATTTTTCTTCGCGACATTGGCGGCGATATTCATTGCCAAAGCCGTCTTGCCCATGGAAGGTCGCGCCGCGAGGATTATCATATCCGATTTCTTCAAACCGCCCGTGAGCAGGTCTAGGCACGGGAAGCCCATTTTTAAGCCTTGCGCCGTCTTTTCAGTGAAGGTATTGAACACGTCAACGAATAACTCTGCCGCCGGCGTGATTCCGTTCTTGAATTGCTTATCGACTATCGCACTTATCCGCGTTTCCACTTCGCCATAAAGT
>JAFWWC010000018.1 GCA_017518105.1 Selenomonadaceae bacterium | reverse complement strand
CGCCGCCCAAAGTTGATTCCGTCGAAGTTGCAAAGACTATGACAGGCTTAGCCGTGGCGAACGCCTTGCCCAAACCCGGCTTAGTAAACATTCCGCGAGTCAGTCTTTGGTCAGCTGTATTTGCGTGGGGCATGGCTGTCCCGCAACTGGTCAAAGGTATTTTCAGCGGCGACAAGAAATGATTTTTTTGGAGGGCTTGTATTTATGCTTTTAAAATTGGTATCTAAAGCAACGGATACAGCAAAAGAGAAAGCAAAAGAAGCAGCGAAAACAATAGCCATTGGAGCGGCAGGAACAGCAGTCGTTGGTATAGTACTTGCGGAAATTTCTCCTTTGTTGGCAAACGTTCTAACAGGTCTTATCGCTGGATTTGGAAAGATGATGTTGATGTCGACAATAAGTTATCTGGGACCGTGGCTCCTCATTGCGGCTTTACTTTATATAGTTGGCAACATGATATGCGAATGCCTTAACCCTCAACCAGAAATAATTCGTTAAGCAAAATAAAAAGCGCGACTTCCTCGACTTGAGGTTGCCGCGTTTTTCTTTATCTTCTCAATGCAAACGTTTCCTAAAAATGCCACGCCACTCTTTCGGCGAAGAAAGCCTTTCCCAGTTCGAGTCGTTAGTTAAGAAAAGTTCTTGCACGCGAAAAATTTGCTTATCGTCAGCTTGTTCTTTTGACATGAATTTATCCCAGCCAAGCCCCTTTTCTATCGTGCTCGTTGAATACGACCAGAACAAATCATCTAGAATCAAGTAGCCGCCGCCTTTGATAAGTTCTTTGAGCAGACAAACCGCCAGTCCGTCGTGAAGGAGAGTGTGTGCCCCGTCCAGATAAACTGCGTCAAAAATTCCAGCTAATTTTTGTTCGCGCATTCGGAAAATCAATTCGCTTAAGTTCCAGTTATACGAGTCCCATTGATTACGAGAATTACCCGATAGCACGACTTGGCATTTTATGCCGAAGTCCCGCGCCTGCAAGTCGTCTGTGAGATCCTTAACCTTGTCTTCAAAATCAAAACCGCAATACATATCTCCTGCGTCAAGCAATTTCAAAACTTGTAAAGCAGTCGCGCCATATCCTAAACCGATTTCAGCGACTACGATATTGCGCTGTGTAGGAGGCGTCTTAAGCTGTTTAATGATGTCTAGAAATTTTTCGCAAGGTTTAGCAACCGTTGGATGTGTTTTGATTTCCGAAAAGAACTTCAAACCTTCAAAATTGTGGTTGTCATAAAACATAGGGATTATCTCCTAATGCGTTTTGGTGAGACGATTATATATCGATAAGGCTCCTCGCCCGCGCTGTGAGTTTCGACGCGCTTGTTGTCTTGCAGGACGGTATGAATAATCTTGCGCTCGTAACGATTCATCGGCTCAAGCTTAACCTCGTGATGAGTTTTAATCGCACGCTCTGCCACGCCCTTAGCAAGCTTTATCAAAGTCTGTTCGCGGCGTTTGCGATAACCTTCAACGTCCAAAATGAAATGAACTTTATCTTCCGCGTTCTTGCGATTAACCGCCAAGTTCAAAAGGTATTGCAGGGCGTCGAGTGCTTGCCCGCGTCTACCGATTAGAAGCCCTAAGCTCTTGCCGCTCAGTTCAATCAGGCAACCTTCCTCGGCGTCGTTTTCGATTTTCATTACGACTTCCAAATCCATCGCCGCGAAGACATTATGCAAGAAATCTTCCGCCTCGTCGATGACTTTATCGCGGTCGAAAGGTTCAGCTGGCTCCTCGACGGGCGACGGTTCCAGAATTGGTTCAATCGTCGGTTCCTCTTCTTGCACAGGTTCTTCAACCTGCTTTGGCTCCTCGGCTACGACAGGCGGCACAACTTCCTTGACGCTGGCGCGAATTTTCGCGGGGGTCTCGCCGAACAAGCCAAACAATCTTTTCGTCGGCGTCTCCAGAATCTCAATATCAAGCTCGCTTTTCTCAACGCCGAATTCCTCCGCCGCCGCTTGAATTGCGTCTTCGACCGTCTTGCCGGTCTTTTCTATTACATTAGGCATTTTTAGCCGCCTCCTTGTCGTCAGTCTGTCTATTAGTCCACCACTGCTGAATAATCTGGACGACATTCATCGTCACCCAATAGAGCACCAAGCCCGCTGGGAAGTTCAAACTTATCCAGCCGATAAACAACGGCATAACCACCATCATGATTTTCATTTGCTGATTGGCTTCGCTCGTGTTCGACATCATCTTTTGCTGTAGGAAGGTCGTAGCCGCCGACAAGAACGGCAAAACGTAAAGCGGGTCAGTCTCCGATAAGCTCGGCAACCACAGGAAGGACGGAGCCGCCCCGCCGTAGTCAAAGCCGTAAAGCGTGTAGTACATGCCCATTAGGATTGGCATTTGAATCAGCATGGGCAAGCAACCCGACATGGGATTTGCGCCTTCCTTCTGATAAAGCTCCATCATCTTTTGCTGAAGCATCTGCGGGTTGTTCTTGTATTTCTCTTGAAGCTTTTTCATCTGCGGCTGAATGCGTTGCATTGCCTTCATTGATTCGAGTTGTTTTTTCGTGAGCGGGTAGACCAAAACTTTTATTAGCACAGTTAAAAGGATTATCGCCAAGCCGTAGCTGGGAACGCCGAGCATTTCCGTCAGCGAGTAAAGCGCAGTCAGCACGGCGGACATAAGTTTTTCTATCGGCTCAAATATGCCGTCAAAGAGTCCAGGTTCTTCCAAAAAATCACATCCTTTAAGTTAAGGGACAGGGTCATAGCCGCCTTTGCAAAACGGATTACAGCGCAGAAGTCGCTTCAGCGTCAACCAGCCGCCACGCGCCCAACCATATTTTGACAGCGCGTCTAGGGCGTAAGCTGAGCACGTCGGCACGAATCGACAACACGGAGCCTTCAGCGGCGACAACCAGCGTTGATACGTCTTTATTAAGGTTATTAATAATCTCGTCATAGAAGTTTTGCTTTCCTGCACACGTCGAGGAAGGCTTTTTCGGTGTCTTTCAGCTTAGCGGAGGTCAGGAACTTCCTTCCGATAAGAATCAGTGCACAATCGCGGCGAAGAGAATTTTTATTCAGCCGATAAGCCTCGCGCATGAGCCGCTTAACCCGATTACGAACGACCGCGCCGCCGAGTTTCTTGCCTGCCGCGAATCCGACTTTGCCATTGTACCTTTCATCGCGCACGACGAGCAGAACTAGCGCATGATTAGCGAACGACCGCCCGCGTGAATGCACTGCGTTGAAGTCGTGCTTGCCGCGAAATATTTCGCCCTTGCTTAAGTTGAACATTAACAATCCTCCGCCGATAAGCTAAAAAAAAGGTCACTCCGATTAGTGACCTGTCGCACCCTCAAGCTGTAAGCACTTTCCTGCCACGAGCGCGACGTCTCTTTATAACAAGCCGCCCGCCCTTAGTTTTCATGCGTTCGCGAAAGCCGTGCGTTTTTTTGCGCCAGTGTGTGTTTGGTTGAAAAGTTCTCTTCAAGCCTAGCACCTCCCTTTGATAAAATAACAATGCCGATTATAGACGAGGCATTTTTTTGTGTCAAGTAAATCTTATGAAGGTTGGCGGCGTGGCGAAGTCCTTTTGCATTGGGCGCGGTGTCTGGAATAAAAGCCCTCGCAAGTTCGTAGCCAACACGTCGAGTAGCAAAATTTTTTGGTAAGGCTCAAGGGGTCGGCGTCTCTCGTAAAGGTCGCGGCGATTTAGATGCTTCGTGAGCTTCGTGACGATAGGGGCGGAAATCTTCCTTAGCAGTGCTCGCCCGCGCTCGTTGAAGGCTAAGACCCTCGCGCAAGTCGTCGCGTCCAGTTCAGCAACCTCTTCCGCCGTCACGTTCAGCAAGAAGTATAAAAGCAAGCGTCGTACTCGGCTGGCGATGTAGCGTCGCCCAATCAGAGCCGTCACTAGCTCGCGGAAGTTCTTAGCCGCCGCCGCGTTGAGTAATCGGAACTCAAGCCCCTCGGTCATGCCGTAAATCTTTTGCAGTTCTTCGACGCGGGCGGTTAGGAGCTTGGCGATTATCGGGCGGAATAAAAATTTCTCGTCGACGGGTTCGGCTGTGCGCAAGGCGTCTAACGTTTCAGCAGAGACGCAAGCGGAGATTTTATCCCACAGCGGCGACTCTTGACGGATTGCCGCTCGGATTGCCGAGGCGCTAGAAAATCTTTCGTGCAAGGTCAAGTCGTCGTAAGCCGCTCCGACTCGTTCGATTATTAGCGGGGAAATCTTTTCCGGCAGGGCGCGCAGGTATTCTATCGCAAGAATTGTATTGGGTTGCCGCAAAAGTTTTTCGTCGAGCCGCGTGACGCTAGATAAAATCTTCGTGACTGCCGCCGCGTAGCTCGTGCCCTGGGACATAAGCCGCCGCAGTTCTTCCGCGAATGATTCTTCAGCGAACGCCGCCGCCGCCCGCTGAAGTGTCGATAAGTCCGCAAGCTCCGCGCCGAATGCTAGAGTATCGACGACGCCTAAACTTTCTAGCAATCGAACTCCGCCGCGTGCAAAGTCCTGTGCACTCCTAACCGCACTGACGAACGGCAACTCAAGCACCAAGTCGACGCCACCCAAGACCGCTAGCCGTGCCCGCGTCCACTTGTCGAGGATTGCCGGCTCTCCGCGTTGCGTGAAGCTCCCGCTCATGACTGCCACGACCTCCGCCCCGCTGACTTTTTTTATCTGCGCGATTTGATATGCGTGCCCCACGTGAAACGGATTGTATTCCGCGATGATTCCCACTGCCAACGCGCTCACCTCAACCAAAAGCAATCTGCATGGCGTTGCTACGTCTGCCGAGCCACTCGAAGAATTTTTCCTTAGGCACGACGCCCGCTTCCAACTTAATGCCCGTGATATTCTTATCAAGAGCAAGCCACGTAACCGCGCCCGTCGAAAAGTCAGCGTCGCCGCAAACGTCGGGATTCTTCTTCAGGTTCAATACGCCGTCTTCCAAAGTCCAATAAACATTTCTGCCGCCGTTAGCACGCCAGTCGCCGCAATAGCAAATACTGAATGCCATATCGCCAATCGTCTTGACGCTTGCGGGAATCGTCAACAGTTCTAAGCGTCGGCACTCAATGAAGGCTCCCGCTGATATTTCTTCGACGCCCTCTTCAATAATTATCCGCTGAATGTCGTTGAGGCTATCCCTCCACGGCGTTGCCTCGTATGAATAAGCTTTTATCTCGCTCACACCGCCAACCGTCAGCGTTTTTCCTTCGACCTTCCACCGCAACTCGGAATTATATCTACGTGCTTCCCACCAGAGCGGCAAAAGTTTTTCGCGAATCAGTTCGGCTTGCTCGGCAACAGCTTTTTGCACGGATGGTGCATTGTATGGAATAAAAATCATCGTACCGTTTTCGTCGCGTTGCCAACCTAGAGTTATCAGCTTATCGGGAGATGTAGGCTTGACTGACGAAGGCGAAGGTGTCGGCTTAATTTGCGCGGGCGGCGGAATATTTTTATATGGGATGAGTTGTGCGTTGTTGCCTGCCGATAAATTTTTTTCAAAGCCTCGTTTCGCAGGATAATAAATCTTTTGAAAGCTAGCGCAATCGTAGAAAGGTTCTTTGCCAATGAATCTGACAGAATTGGGAATTATTATGTTCGTCAAGCTCTTGCAATTACTAAAAGCTCCTGCGCCAATGGAAGTGACGGAGTTAGGAATTGTTATCTCTCTTAAACTCTTGCAGAAATCAAAAGCAAATGAATCAATCGTAACTACACTGTCAGCAATTGTAACCTTTGTCAAATTCTCGAAGTTTCTAAAGGCTTCTTCGCTAATAGATGTAACGCCGTCTTCGATGACAACTTCCCTAACTTCAACTAATTTATTTTGCAAGTGCCAATAAGAACGAAATTGCATGTAGCCGCGCCCGCTGATTGTGAGTGTGCCGTTATCTTCGAGCCACCACATCACATTTTCTCCGCAATTACCATGTTCCACCCAGACCGCCTCCAAAAAAATTTTATCGCAGACATTGTAGCTTGCACGCGGGAAAAAAGCTATCGCCACGGAACATTTCAGCTTAAATTCTTGCAACGATTTATCAAATGGTGTATACTGCGCGGCAGATGACAAAAAATGAAAACAATCTGACGAGGTGAACGATTTGACTGGTTCTAAAGCAAAGAAAATCATCGCGGCGGCAGTGTTCGGAGCCTTCGCGATTTCAATTCCAATGACGGCGGACGCCCGAATCCATGACCCGAAGGTTGAGACTAAAACCGTTGAACGCAAGCTCCCGACCCTGCGCGAACGCGTCGCCGAAACTATGAGCATGTACAGATTGCCCGAAAGCGTGGAACTCTTCGACGAGCCGCAAAATTTCTTCGTGCCGCAGACGCTCTCAACCGCTGACACTTCGATAATCGGCACGCCCATTGCCACTCAAGCTCAATGCGTCCGCTACCTGCTACGCAACAATCCCAACCCGAATTTGAAAGTCTCGGCGGAAGAGATTGTCGCTTACTACTACGAAGAGGGCGCACGCGAAGGCATTAGACCCGACGTGGCTTTTTGTCAGGCGTTAAAGGAAACGGGCTTCTTCCGTTATGGCGGCGACGTTGTCCCCGAACAGAATAATTATTGCGGACTGGGCACGACTGGCGGCGGCGTTAAAGGTGAATTCTTCGCGACGCCTCAGCTAGGAGTTCGGGCGCACATTCAACACTTGCTCGCCTATTCCTCGACGCGCCGACCCTCAATGCCTGTAGTCGACCCGCGCTATGGTCTCGTTAGGCAAGCTTACGGCTCGCGGACTTTGGGCACGTGGCAAGACTTAAACGGTCGCTGGGCAGTTCCCGGCAGGTATTACGGGCAAGAGATTCTGTCCATGTTCCGAGATGTTCTGATTCAATAGGAGATGATTCGCCGTGGCGGATAAAAATTTAAATTGGGCGGTGCTGGGCGTCGGTGTCATTGCCAACGAGATGGCGCAAGCCCTCCACAAGCAAGGCAAGACTTTATACGCCGTAGCCAACCGCACGCACTCCAAAGCAGTTGCCTTCGCCGAAAAGTATTCCGTCCCGAAGGTCTACGACACGATTGACGACCTATTTACCGATGACGCCGTTGACGTTATCTATCTGACCACGCCGCACAACACGCACTATCCTTTCATGAAACGCGCCCTTGAGAACGGCAAGCATTTGCTGGTTGAGAAGTCAATCACGCTCAATAGCCGCGAACTCGACGAAATGATTGCCCTTGCCGCTGAAAAAAATCTGGTGCTAGCCGAAGCGATGACGATTTGGCACATGCCGCTTTATAAGACGCTATGGAATCAAATAGCTCGCGGCGACTTCGGCAGGGTACAAATCATTACGCTGAACTTCGGCTCGTTCAAACCCTATGACATGCGCAATCGGTTCTTTAATCTGGACTTAGCGGGCGGAGCTTTGCTTGATATTGGCGTTTATGCGTTGTCAATCGTGCGTTCGTTCATGGCGGAGAAGCCGACGGAGATTTTAAGTCAATGGAAACCCTCGCCGACGGGTTCCGATGAAATGTCCACGATACTGCTAAAGAACACGTGCGGGCAAATGGCAACCGTTGCGCTGGCTATGCACTCCAAACAACCTAAACGAGCAGTCATCAGCTGTGAACGCGGCTATATCGAGATTATGGAATATCCCCGCGCAGAGAAGGCGATTTTCGTTGACGCGGCGACGGGTGCTATTAAAGAAATCTTCGCGGGCGAACAGACCAACGCACTTTATTACGAGCTTGAGGACATGGAGCGGGCAATTAATACTGGCGACGCCTCGGCAATGCGGCTAGATTTTTCAAAGGACGTAATGGACGTTATGACCGCACTTAGGAAGAATTGGAACTTGCGCTACCCTAACGAAATTTGGTGACCCTAAATGATTGAAAACAAAATGCAACGCGGCTTGAAGAACCGCCACTTGCAAATGATTGCGCTGGGCACGGCTGTCGGCACGGGTCTATTCTACGGCTCGACGGCGACGATTGCCCTTGCTGGACCTTCTGTCTCGCTGAGCTATTTGGTCGGCGGGATAATTATTTTTTTTATCGTGCGTATGCTCGGCGAAATGAGCGTTGAGGAGCCGGTGTCGGGTTCGTTCAGCTACTACGCCGCAAAGTATTGGGGTGAATTCCCCGGATTCTTGGCGGGCTGGAATTATTGGTTTCTTTATATCCTAGTTAGCATGGCGGAGCTTAGTGCCGTGTCGATTTATCTGGGCTACTGGTTCCCCGACCTGCCTAAATGGATTGGAGTATTGGCTTGCCTCGTGATTATCACGCTGATTAACCTCGTGACGGTCAGCGCGTACGGCGAGATTGAATTTTGGATGGCGTTCATTAAGATAGCCGCGATTATCGGAATGATTCTGCTCGGCTCGTATTACATTGCCACCGACCTCAATCCCTTCCCGATGAATTTTCATCATCTGTGGGATCACGGAGGTTTCTTCCCGAACGGCACGGAGGGTTTCATTATGTCGTTAGCTCCGGTGCTGTTCAGCTTTGGCGGCATTGAACTAATCGGAATCGCGGCGGGCGAGGCTGAAAATCCCGATAAGACGATACCGCGGGCAATCAATCAAGTTATCTACCGCATTTTGATTTTCTACGTCGGCACGATGATTGTCCTAATGACGCTGTGGCCATGGAATTTAGTCGGCAAAGAGGCAAGTCCCTTCGTGCAGATTTTCAGCAACGCGGGCTTTCCTTCAACCGCAAATATCCTAAACTTCGTCGTGCTGACGGCTGCGGTTAGCGTCTATAACTCGGCTATTTACTCTAATTCGCGTATGCTTTACGGCTTAGCCAAGAGCAACAACGCGCCGAAATTCTTTAAGCGACTCTCGCGGCGCGGCGTGCCCGTCAACGGCATCTTAGTTTCGTCGGGGATAACTCTTTTGGCGGCGGTTCTGAATTACCTTCTGCCCGACGAAGTCTTTATGTATATGATGTCAATCGTTACGGGCGCGGTCGTCATAAGCTGGGGGCTAATCGTCATGACGCATTTGAAATTCCGCAAACACTGCAAGGCGGCGGGCATCACTCCGAAATTTAAATCGCTGTTCTACCCGTTCGCCGATTATCTAAGTCTGGCGTTCCTTGCGGGAATACTAATCATTATGGCGATGATGGACGGAATGCGCCCGGCGGTTATCGTCATGCCGCTCTGGGTTTTGGCTATTTGGTTCTTCTACAAGTCAAAGAAGAAGTCATGACTGCTTATCGGACGCTCCGGCGTCTTTTTTTATTGCGGCAACTGGACAGATTGAAATGATATTCTCCCAGTCCTCCGGTTTAGTCTCGTCAAAAAAAATTCGACCGCGCTGATAAGTCACGCCGCCGAATTCCGACTCGCTCACACAAGCCAAGCACCTCACGCAAATATTTTCGTCGTAAGTCATAGCTTAGTAATCAAAATCTTACCAATGCGCACGCCGTCCATCTCCTTGACCTTGAAGCGGAAGCCGTTCCACTCGTGTACCTCGCCGACCTTAGGGATATAGCCAAAGCACGAAGTCACGAAGCCGCCCATAGTTTGAAAGTGGTCGTGGTCTTCGTCGGGCAAAGTCTCAATGCCGAACCGTTCCTTGAATTCGTCAATGTCGCAAAGCCCGTCCACCGTCCACGAGTTGTCTTTGTTGCGTTTGAAGGTCTCCTCGTCGCCTTCGGTATCGACAATCTCGCGCAAGATGTCGTCCAGCGTAATGAACCCGATAACGCCGCCGTATTCGTCATTAACCATAGCCTCCGTTATGCCGCTCGACCTGAACTTCTCGACGATACGAAACGCTTCCATAGTCCGCGGAACGTAGTTTGCCTTGCGAATCAGCTTGCTTAAGTCAATGTCGCGTCCGTCCTTCAACACGGCGTCAAGCAGGTCTTTGGCGTAAATCAGCCCGCGACAATCATCCAGACTGCCATAACCCACGGGGAAGATTGTATGCGGGCTTTCCTGCACGACCTTTAAATTTTTCTCTAAGTCGTCGTCAAGGTCGAGCCACACAATCATAACCCGCGGCGTCATCAGCGAATAAGCCGTCTCGTCGCCTATGTCAAAGATTCTATCGACCATCTCCTGTTCGGATTTCTCAATCGTGCCGTCCTCGGTTCCTTGCTCGATTAGGTCTAAAACCTCGTCTTCGGTGACGGCGTCGCTTTTGGAAGTGTTCACGCCGAAGACAAACGCCACGCCATTAGCGATAGCCGTGAGCATCGCTACGAACGGATTCATAAGCGCAACGATGATTCGGAAGGTTTTATATCGGCTGAGTAAAAAATGTTCGGGGTCGCGCTTAGCCGCCAACTTAGGCAAGAACTCTCCTAGCAGTAAAAAAATAAACGTCGTGGCACAAAGCGCGATTACCGCCGCCGGGACTATAGATAAGCTTATCAGCCCGGCAATCGACGGACTAACCAGCACAGCGCACACGCCCGCTAGTATCCCCGTGAATGTGATTCCGATTTGCGCGACGCTCAAGGGCGCGGGTGATTCAATCATTGACAAAACTGCCCGTGCGTCCTCGTTGCCGTCGTCGGATAATTTTTCTAGCCGCCCGCGATGACTTTCTATTAACGCCGTCTCCATCAGCGAAAAGTAGCCGCTCACCGCCGCCAACAGAATTATCAGCGCAGGCAGGATTAGTCCTGTTTCCAAACTTCACACCTCATCAATTCAAAGCAATTCGCGCATACTCGTCTAGCATGTCAAAGAAGGTCATATGCCCGCGCTCGCTCGCCTTGCCCTTGCCGATTGTCTTTAGCGTCGCGGCATAGATGACTGATTCCACACTGCCTGGCACTAGGTTTTCCCAGTTTTTGTAATCGTAAGCGCGCTCGTTAATCGTGTTCTGCGGTCGACCAAAAACCTCAAGCTCGCAGAGGAATTGAATTTGATTCGTCTTCGGGCGCAGGTAGTAATGTTCCAAGACGTAAGCTTGATGGCTCAAAACCTGCAAATCTTCCGGCGAATACTGATAGCCTTGCTCACGAGCCAAAGCAACTTCCGCATTGAAATTTTCCCTGCCGTAGTAAGCCATGTCGTCATTGAGCGGCGCGGGGTTGTGTTCCACCATGCGTATCCAAACGTCCGCCATGTACTCGCTTGCCATGTACGGCATCTTCTTCCACTGCACCGACTGCTTATCAAGGTAATAAGTGTAAGTGTCGTCGGCGGCTATCTTGATGAACCTTTGCTTGAGTGTCTTTAAGCTTTGTTGCGGCGCAGTAGAAGTCACGCGCTCTCGACGGATTGACGGCGGCTCATTGCGCGGCTCGATTATAATCGGCTCCTCGACGCGCTCGCCCGAAATGTTGCTTGGCTGCTGAAACGGTCGCTCAATCTCAATCGCTGGCTCTTGCGTTATTTTGGGCGGGACAACTGGTTGCGGCTCCGAAATCAAATCGTCGGGCTGTTCAATGGGTTGCGGCTCCGAAGTCAATTCGTCGGGTCGTTCAATGGGTCGCGGTTCCGAAGTCAATTCATCGGGGCGTTCAACGGGTCGCGGCTCCGAAGTCAATTCGTCAGGGCGTTCAATCGGTCGCGGCTCCTTGATGACTTCAGGCTTAGGTTCTTCGATTGGCGGCGGCGGCAGTTCTTTCTTAGGCGCGGGCTTTTCGGCTTTCTTAGTTGACGCCTCGTCCTCGAATTCGCCTCCGAAGATTACAATCTCGTCGTCGGCTGAAACGTGCGGCGCATTCATCAGCAACGCGAGAACCGCCGCGCCCGTCACAAATTTTTTTCTCACGTCAATTCCTCATTTCCAACTGCTTAGTCCTAATTACACTTTCGCGGCGCGGGAACTTGTCGGAGGTCGCTTTTTGTTTGTCGACGTAAATCACGGCTCGTTTATCCTCCAGCGTCGGCAAGCTCCCTTCGCGGATAGAAATTCTTCCGCCGCCTAAGATTTTAATCGCCGCTCGTGCCTCGTCAAGCTCCTCGCGGAAATTTTTGCCCTTCCACGCCATGAACACTCCGCCGACCTTCACGAACGGCAAGCAATATTCCGCCAAGATGTTCAATCGGGCGACGGCTCGTGAGGTCACTGCGTCGAAACGTTCGCGGAAAGTCTTTTGCCTGGCAAGCTCCTCGGCTCGTCCGTGAATCACTTCCACGCCGTCAAGCTCCAATTCCGCCACGACCCGCCGCAAGAACTCGACGCGCTTATTTAGCGAATCAATCAGCGTGAATCGTAGCTTAGGGCGAAAAATTTTCAGCGGCACTGCAGGGAAGCCCGCGCCCGTTCCAATGTCAGCAACTCGTTCGACGCCGCGCAGTAGTTCATCATCCCACGCGCTCACCGAATCGACGATATGTTTGATTGCGAACTCGTGCGGCTCAGTTATCGTCGTCAGGTTCATCACGCGGTTTTGCTCAATCACCAGCCGATAAAATTTCTCCAGCCTGTCAAGTTGTCCGTCGTCTAGGTTCAGGCTTGCTAAGTCGGCGCGAATCATCTTCATCATCTCCGCGAACATTTTAGCCTTAGCGCAGGAACTTTGCAAGCTCCCGCCGCGTCTGCTATAATCGCCGAAAAAATTCTGTGAGGTTTTGCAAATGAATTACCGCAACGAACTGAATGACATGCCGTCTTATGATGGCGTAGAGAAAACTTACCGCATCAAAGTCAACGCCAACGAGTCAACGCTATCTTTGCCGCCGCATGTCGAAGAGCGCGTTTTGAATCGGCTGGGGTTGCTTGCGTTCAATCGCTACCCGAACGAGGAATATTATTCGCTGGTCGAACAGATTGCCCGAAACTTTTCCGTCGACCCGTCGCAAGTTCTATTAGGCGGCGGCTCCAGCGAGATTATAGAAAAGGTCTTCCACGCGTTCGGCGGCGCGGGTCATGTGGTCGTTTATCCTCAGCCTAGTTTCTCCATGTACAAGATTTACGCTAAGGCGGCGGAGGCTGACGGCGTACCCTTCGACTTGGACGCGCAATTTAATCTTAACGTCGACGAGTTCATAAAAAAAATCCGCGAGGTCAACGCAAGCTTAGCGGTCGTGTGCAACCCGAATAACCCCACCGGCAACGCCTTGACGCCCGCGCAGGTCGAAAAAATTGCCGCGTCGATTGATTGCGCTTTCCTGCTTGACGAGGCTTACGTTGAGTTTTACGGGCGTTCGGCTGTCAATCTGGTCAAGCGTTATCCAAATCTAATCGTGGCCCGCACGTTCTCTAAGGCTTACGGCATGGCGGGCGCGCGCGTCGGCTACATGATTGCTCAAGCCGAAGTCACGCGCATGATTAAAAAGTGCTTCATGCCCTATCACATGAACGTTTTGACATTGGCGGCGGCGGACGTTGTCTATCAAATGCGCGATGAATTCGTGCCGCGTCTGCAAATGATAATCGCCGAACGCAAGCGCATGGACGAACGCCTTAAAACACTCCCAGGCGTCGAGGTCTTCCCATCGGAGGCGAACTTCATTCTGATACGCTTAGAGGCGGCGCAGGAGCTTAAAGACTATTTGGAGACGCTCGGCATTGGGATAAGGTATTTTTCGCCTAGCGCGTTCGGGCTAAAGAATTGTCTACGCATATCAATCGGCACGCGAACCGAGAACGATGAAGTTTTCAGCGCGATAAAATCTTTTCTGGAGGCGGGGCAATGAGAGTTGGCAAAGTCAATCGGACGACCAATGAAACTAAAGTCGACGTGGAAATAAATTTGGACGGTAGCAGCTCCGCGTCGATTGATTCGGGCGTCGGCTTCTTCAATCACATGCTGAATCTTTTTGCAGTGCACGGGCAATTTGATTTGAAAGTTCACTGCGCGGGCGATTTGGACGTTGACGGGCACCACAGCATAGAGGACATCGGGATTGCACTTGGCGCGGCGTTAAAGGAGGCTCTCGGAGATAAGCGCGGCATCGCACGCTACGGAACTTTTTTCCTGCCGATGGACGAGTCATTAGCTTTGGTGAGTCTAGACATCAGCGGGCGACCGTTCCTAGTCTGCGACGTGGGGGAGCTTGCCCCGACTATCGGCGATTTCGACACGGAGCTTTTGGAAGAGTTCCTGCGGGCATTCGCCTTCAACGCGGGGATAACTCTGCACGTCAAAATTCTTTACGGCAAGAATTCTCATCATAAGGTTGAGGCGATATTCAAGGCGTTGGGGCACGCGCTACGGGCGGCGGTCTCCTTCAACGAAAAAATAAGAGGCGTGCTCTCGTCAAAGGGCACCCTCTAAAAATTTTTGGCGGCGAGCAATCGTCGCTTTTTTATGTCAAAGCTCGTGTCGGACAAACCGTCTTGCACTTTCCACAGCGCACGCATTCAGCGGAGGCAAATTCTTTCGTCGGGTCGAGGTCAAGTGGACAAACCGCCTTGCATTTCCCGCAGCCAATGCACTTGTCCGCCGCGCAGGTCAGCTGATAGAAACTGTACTTGTTAAGCAAGCCGTAAATCGCGCCCAGAGGACACATCACGCGGCAGAAAAATCTGTGGACGACGACGCAAGCCACAATCACGGCGAACAAGATTGAAACCTTTAGCGCGAACAGATTGCCGAGCACGGGGCGGAACTCTTCATGCGTGGCGATAAGCGGTAAGCCGGCTTCGAGCGTTCCTGCCGGGCAAATGTATTCGCAAAAGGTCGGCTCGCCCAAATCCGTCGCGACGGGCAGAATCAGCACGAAGACTATCAGCAGGAAATATTTCACGCCCAGCAGTCGACGCGGTAACTTGAGCTTTGGAGACGGGATTTTATTTAGTAGTTCCTGAATCAGCCCGAACGGACATAAGAAGGCGCACACCGCTCGACCGAGTAGCAAGCCGATTAACAGCACGACGCCCGCCGCGTAAAAGCCGAACTTGCCGCCCGTGCCCGCGACCGTCTGCAGTGCGCCAATCGGACAGCTAAACGCCGCCGCTGGACACGACCAACAGTTAAGCCCAAGTGCGCAAAAGTTCTTAAGCTCCCCGCGATAGAGTTTGCCGCTTAGGAAGTTCGCCGCGTGCGGATTCGTCAGGAGCGTCGCCGCCAACTGAATCAATCGCCGTTTCATCAGCCTAGCCCAATGCACTCAAGGCAAATGCGCGTTGCCTTCGCGAAGACAGCAGACAGTTCGCCGCGCCATACGCCGAACACAATCATCGCCGCGCCCGCCAAGAAGATTATCAGCCTACTGCGCCAGAAGTCTTTCGAGCTCATCTTTGTACCCGTCAACATCCGCGCCGATAATCGCCTTGCCGACGACCTCGCCTTTGCTGTTGATAAATATCGTCGTCGGAACCGCCTCAACGCCTTCCATAAACCTAAGCAAGTTCTCGTCGGGGATAATGTTCATGAAGTCCGCGTTTGACTCTTGAGTGATAGCGATTGCCTTTTGGATTTGTGGAGAACCGTCCGCGGCGTCGCAGACCAATCCGATAAGTTGTGCGCCTTCGGGCAGGTTGCGTGCCATGTCTCCGAGTTCGGGCATTTCGCCAATACACGGCGGGCAGAACGTCCCCCAGATATTTACGACGGTGATTTTCTTCGCCGTGAAAATTTCATTGGTGACCGTCTCGCCGGTGATTGTCTTAGCCGTGAACGCCAGAACACTTTTAGCAACGGGCGACGCTTGCGCGGTGTTCGTCGTGCTTTCGACCTGCGCCGAATCAGAGCAACCGCTAATCATCATAGCCGCACACAGAAGAGCTACGGCAAAAATTTTCTTAATCAAAGTAATCAACTCCTTTCAGGCGCAATTCTATCATTCGCGTTGAACGTATGCAAGCAGGGGAATTTCGGCGCGGGAAGAATAGATTAGGGACTAGGAATTAGGAACTAAGGAGCAGATATGAAAATTGTAGTATCCGGCTATTACGGCTCGAAGAACGGCGGCGATGAGGCGATGCTCTCGGCGATGCTTGAAGTCTTGCGCGAGGGCGTCGAGGACTTAAGCGTAACTGTCATCTCCCTCAACCCCGAATACACGAAAAGACGCCATAACGTCGACGCGGTGCCGTGGCTGGACCTTTGGACAATCATAAAGAGAATACGGGCGGCAGACTTGCTCATATCGGGCGGCGGCTCGCTCCTGCAGAACGTGACGAGCGGGCGGAGCCTCTACTACTACCTGACGATAATTTTTTTTGCGCTAGCGTTCGGGCGGCGTGTCATGCTTTACGCCCAAGGCATCGGACCGATTCGCGGCGTGCTGGCTCATAAGCTCATGAACTTTATCCTAAACCGCGTCGACCTAATCACAGTCAGAGACCGCGGCTCACTGGAAGAACTTTCCCGACTCAAGATAACGCGCCCGAAGATTTATTGCACCGCCGACCCCGTCTTAGCGATTAAACCCGTGCCGCTAGACTTTGGCAAGGAAATCTTATCGCGGCACGTGGATAATCCCAGCGGACGATTTATCGGCGTGGCGATTCGTCATTGGCTTGATTGGGAAAATTTTCAGCGTGAACTAGCCGCCGCCCTCGACCGCATAACCGAGACTCTTGACGCTAAGATTGTCTTTATCCCGATGAAGTTCCCCGAAGACATACGCGCCGCCCAATCAATCGCCGCCCTCATGAAAAGCCCGCCCGTCGTCCTAGACGAAGAATTCACCACGCAGGAGATTCTTAGCCTCGTCGGGTGCATGGACGTTTTAATCGGCGTTCGGCTCCACGCGCTGATATTCGCGGGCGTGATGAACGTTCCCATGCTCGGCATTTCTTACGACCCGAAGATTGAACGTTTCCTTGATTCCGTTGGCGAAAAACCGCTCGGCAACCTCTCGGACGTGACTACGGATAAAATCTTCGACGCGATCTTGAAGAAGCTTTCGGAACACAAGAACGCTTGCGACGATACTTTGCTAAAGGAACTCGGCGACCTGGCTCGTAAGAACGCTAAGCTCGCCATTGAACTCGCCCATGTCTGACGCAAAGAAATTCCTAGCCTACGCGGCATTGTATTACTACCTCGGCGAAGTCTTTTATATCGACATAGGACAGCCCGCCGCGCCGCAATATTTTTTACCGCCGATACCCGCGACGATTGCTCTGCTGTGGTTGATTCAGTTCGCCGCCCGCACCGAAATTTTTTCCCACCCGATGCTCCCGAACCTCCTAACGGGGCTGGCGTGGCTTGTAATGTTCCCGCTCCTTTACACGTGGACTTATCAGCGGCAATGGTTCATGTCTTTAATCTATTATGACTTCGCTGTAGGCACGGCGATTTTTATTTTGCTCACAAGCGCGGAAGTCTTGCTGCCGAAATCTCGATTAGCCGCCGCGTCGATGAGCCTGCTCAATTTATTCTTCTGGCTGATACCGCTCGTCGAGTTAGTCTACTACTGCTTGACGTGGCATTGCCTATCGCCGGCGTCGCTCATGGCAATCTACCTGACGAACTGGCACGAGGCTGGCGAATTCCTCCGCGCTATGATTGGTTTGCCGAACTTGTTGATAATCTTCGCGGTACTGGGCTTGCTCCTGCGTCTGGCGTTCAAAGCCCATGTGAACTTCGGACGACGCTTGCCGACATTGGACACGGAACGAACTGCCGCCGCCGCCATTGCATTGATTTGCAGTCTCGCCGCCCTGATTCACTACGCGCCGCAAACTTCTATGGCTGGGCTGTGGAAGACGGTTACAGACTACGCCGCCCAAACTCAGCTTTATTCTCAAGGACGCGCCGCCCGCTTAGCCGACTTGACCATTGACGCCGAACAGACCTTAGCCGCTAAAGCTCCTGGCACTGTGATTTTCGTTATCGGCGAGAGCGCGAGCCGCGACTACATGCACGTCTATAATCCCGCCTTCCCCTTTGACGACACGCCGTGGCTTGAAAGTAAACTCAATGAACCTTTGACGACGCCCGCCCTCCCCGCCGACGCGAAGATTAATCCCGACTATAAATCAACGCCCGATAACACTCCGCGCTTGACGCCCGCCGCAGGAAAGTTTATTATCTTCAAAAATGTTTACGCCTCGTGGACGCAGACGGTACCAGTTCTTCAACGAGCTTTGACTGAGCAGAGCCAGTACAACGACAAAGAATTTTTCGAGTCAGTCTCAATCGTCGACGTGGCAAGAAAGGCGGGATATAAAACTTATTGGTTCAGCAATCAAGGACGCTACGGCGAGTTCGACAGCGCGATTACTCTCGTCGCCAAGACTGCGGACGTTTCCGAATGGACGGACGATACCTTTGACTTTAGCGACCTTGAAGACGAAGTGCTTTTACGGTTCTTTGAAAACATCAACCCGAACGAGAATAATTTCATTGTCTTCCACCTAATGGGCAGTCATATCTACTACAACAGCCGCTATCCGAGCCGCTTTAAAAAGTGGGTGACCGTCGACGGCACGGGAATGATGCTTGCCGCGCCGAGCTACGCTAATTCGATTCTCTACACGGATTTTGTCCTGTCGAAGATTTTCGATTACGCAACGCAAAATTTGAACTTGCAGGCGATGATTTATTTCTCTGACCACGGCGAGGACTTGGAGATTTCCCACAATCCCGACGTGTTCCGCTTTGAAATGTTGCGCGTGCCAATGTTTATCTACCTGTCGCCAGAGTATGAAGCAACCTTCCCCGACCGAACGACGACGCTTGAAAACAATCACGCGGGATATTTTACAAACGATATGTTCTATGATACTTTTTGTGGGCTGATAAACGCGCCGTCCAATCGCTATGACGCGGGGCAAGATTTTTCTTCCGCCACGTATCGTTTCAATCGCGAAACCTTGACGACGATGTTAGGTCAGCACAAACTCACAGAGGATAAGGAGTGATTTCATTTATGGCAAAAAAGAAAATGCCTCCCTCTCAATCAACTAGCCCTGCAGTCTCTATTATTATTCCCATGTACAATGCAGAAGAATATATTAGCGAGTGTTTGGAAAGCGTGTTGTTACAAACGTTCCAAGACTTTGAAGTAATCGTGGTAGATGACTGTTCCACAGATGATAGCGTTAAACTCGTCGAAAACTACGCACCAAAGTTTGATGGACGGTTCACTCTTGCAAAGACGGAAGAAAATTCTGGCGGCGGAGGATACATTCCTCGGAACATTGGACTCAATCTGGCGCGTGGTGAATATGTCTTCTTCATAGACGCTGATGACTTTATTTTGCTCACTGCGCTAGAGACACTTTATTCGGTAGCTAAGGAATATGGGGCTGAGGTCGTTTACACGTCCTCTTTTTACGATTTAAAGACTTCAAATGATGTTTATATGTGTCAAGATGGCGAAAACATAAGGTTACTTAAAGAAGATCTAGAAGATAAGATTACATTAAACATAAATGACCAAAAAAGAAATCTTCACTGGCTTATGGTAGAAAGAAACGGTAATCTTCGAGGACCATGGACAAAATTTGTTCTACGAGACTTTCTAATCAAAAACGAAATTTTCTTTCCAGAGCAAATGAAAACAAGTGGTGATTTTATCTGGACTATTAAGCTTTATTGCCTTACAAAAAAATTCTTGCGACTCCCAAATACCCCGATTTATTTTTATAGACGTAATTTTAAGTCTGTCACCTTAATGGAAAGAACTCCCTCCGAACAAGTTGCGTATTTAATCTCTGTGTTTGTTGATTTCATGAAAAGTTTAAATGTATTAAGAAACACCAATGAAGTTTTGGCGGAAAATCCCGATTATTGTTTTGCAGCTTTAAAAAGTCATTTTGAATGGTTCCTTAAACGTACCAATGAGTCACGAAGCAAATTGAGTAGCGAAGATATTTATGCGATTTTATGTCGTGAATTCGCCAAAGATCCTTCCATTTCGTCGACAGTGCCGTTCTTGTTTAGCTTTATTGATACTAATAAAAAAATTGGGGATAAAAACTCATATCTTGCCAAAAAATCGGAAAAAGACATTGCGCAATTTAAAACTTCTTCTTTTTTCCCTGCAATCTCCGTGATTATTCCAATGTACAACGCAGAAAAACATATCGGCAAATGTCTCGATAGTGTCCTGACGCAGACGTTTCAAAATTTCGAGGTTATTGTGGTGGACGACTGCTCAACCGATAACAGCGTTGATATTGTTAAAAACTACATGCCAAAGTTTAACGGACACTTGAAACTTTCTAAGACAGAAAAGAATTCGGGCGGCGGTGCTGTGCCACGCAACAAAGGCTTACTAATTTCTTGCGGTGAATATATTCAATTTCTAGATGCCGATGATATGCTTACCCAGACGGCTTTGGCAGAAATGTATTCTCTTGCTAAGGAACATGACGCCGATGTTGTCTATTGCGAAAAATACTACGAAGCAGACGCTGATGGCACAAATATCCAAATTAAATTTCAACAAAATGGAAAATTAGTGGACAAACCAACAATGGATACGACAGATTTGCAAAAACGTGTTCAAGAAATAATTGATCAAAGGTTTTCAGGAATGATTTGTAATAAATTTGTCAAACGTAGTCTGATAATGGAGCATAAAATTTTTCTTCCAAATGTAAAAACCAGCGAAGACAATATCTGGACTCAAGGTTTAATATTCTATGCAAAAAATATTCTGCGTGTTCCAAATGCCATATATATCTATTGTCAAACTAAAGATTCATCTCAAAGATTAGAACGAAACGCTCAACAGAAAATAATTTTTTGGCTTAATCCCGTTTTGCTTGGTTTAAAAGCCCTCAACAACTTGATGAGCAGAAATGATTTTTTCCTTACAAATCCATCTCAATGTTATGCCATTTTAAAAGAGTTCATCTGTATGAGATATAACTTCACATTAACTTCCGCAAAAACATTAGATGAAGATGCCATTTACTCAACGATAAAAGACACGTTCGGCGAAAAATTAGGAGAATATGACGTTCTTATTTCTGCCCTTTGTACTAATTTATATACCATGTATAATGAAAAAAAAGCTTATGCCGACTCTAAGATTTTATGTGAATACATTAATTATCTTGTGTCCGATACAACTCCGCAACCTTTTGAGGCAAGAATAGACATTAAATTTTTCTTCCGTGGTGAGGGCGATTTTTCAATCATTTCTGTGTCTGATAATAAAGCTGAAGTAGTTAAACCGCCTTGGTTTCAAGAAGGCGGAATCGGTTATAAAATTCAATCACGTGACAGCAAGCTGGAGTTAATTGCCAAAAGTACTGTAGAAGGTAGGCTCAGTTTTAATTTTAAAGGAATTGCCGTTTGGGATCCCAATAATAAAGACAAGCGAATTCCTAAATGGATTGGTTATACTATATTTGCTGTTAATGGAAACACAATATTCGACACGCTTACACCCGCTTGGCACGATAAGCCTTATACTTATAAAATGGCGGTAAAAGCCAATGAAGAAATTAGAATACAAGTAGAATGGCTCCAGCACAAAAGCAATACCGTCGAACCAAAAGTCGTGACTCCGCCGCCTAAAGTCATTGCGCCTGAACCAAAAGTCAAGCCGCCTAAGATAGAAAGCTCGATTCCTCGTAAGTTCAATCCTCTTACCACTGCTAGGATAGACGCCAAATTTGTGAGTACTAAAGGCGATTTCCAAATTCTTTCCGTCTCTGACACCAAAGCAAGCGTATCAAAGCCTAACTGGTTTCAGCGTAATGGCATTGGCTATGTAATCCAGTCTTCAGACGGGAAGCTGACGTTTGTTGCTAAAGCTACTGCGGACGGAAAAATTAACTTAAATCTCAGAGGCATGGACGTTCGCAACTCCGAAGATTGGTCTAATGGTATTGCTAAGCGCATTCCCTATTGGATTGACTACACCAAACTTACTGTGAACGGAAAAAACATTTTTAACACCCGCACCTCTGCTTGGTGCGATAAACCTTACGCCTATACTGTTGAAGCAAAAGCGAACGAGGAGATTAAAATCCAAGTTGAATGGCAACCGCACAAAAGCGATCCTAATGACGATGCTTAATAAGCACAAACTTACAAAAGATAAGGAGTGATCTTATGTCTGAAGAAAAATCGATGACTTCCAATTCGTCGACCAATCCCGCAGTCTCGATAATAATTCCAATGTACAATGCGGCAGAATATATCAGCGAATGTTTGGATAGTCTCCTTGCTCAGACGTTCCAAAACTTTGAAGTCATTATCGCCGATGACTGCTCCACTGATTCAAGTTGCGAGATTATCGAAAAGTACATGCCGAAATTTGATGGGCGGCTCAAGCTCACTCATACGGAAACAAATTCGGGCGGCTGTGCTGTTCCGCGCAATGTGGGCTTGCCTTTAGCTCGCGGGGAATACGTTTACTTCATGGACTCGGACGACGCGCTTACTCAAACGGGTCTGGAAGAGATGTACTCGCTCGCCAAAGAGTATGACGCCGATGTTGTCTATTGCGAACGCTACTACATGTCAGAGGGCATCGGCGAGGGCTTTATTGAAAACATGCATGTAGCCAAAGGAAGAATTCAGCCTCCGCCTTATGTCGAAGAGCCGACTCTTGAATCCGAAGACTTAACCGAAAGAGTGCAAGGGCTATTAGACGACAGATTTTGGTTTGCTGCTTGGCTGAAATTGATTCGGCATGACTTGCTTAAAGAGCACAAAATATTTTTCCCGTATGTGAAACCCGGCGAAGACGATACTTGGACCCACGCTTTAGTTTTCTTCGCGAAAAAATTCCTGCGCGTGCCGAACATGGTATATATCCGCCGCATGAGAGACGATTCCATAATGGGCAAGTCAAAGACGCCCCAGCAATCAATCAACTTCTGGTTCAATCCGATTTTGCTTGGGATAAAAGAGCTTGATAAAGTTATGAGCCAAATCGAGTTCTTCAAAGAAAATCCAGAGCAACGCTACGCCGTCTTGGAAAGGCAAGTTCAAGGAAAGTTAAGAGCAGGTCTTAGATATGCTGGAGAGCTTACCCCCACTGAGGTTTATGAGGCGATAAAGGACGAGTTCGGCGACAAGTTCGGCGAATACGACACTTTGATTTCCGCGCTCTGCTCGCACATCTTTGGACAGGATAAAACTTTAAAGGAAACTCAAAAAGACCTTCAGCGTGCCGAAGCCGTTGCTAAAGAGGTAGAAGATAGCATTGCCGCAAAAGAATTCGAGATGACTAGCCGGGTTAAAAACTCTATCTCGCATCTTTTAGACCTTCGGCAAAATTATCCAGACATCTCGGTTGTTATTCCCATGTACAACGCGGAAAACTATATCGGCGAACTTCTTGACAGCCTCCTTGCGCAAACGTTTCCAAACTTCGAGGTAATCGTCGTAGATGACTGCTCGACCGATAACAGCGTTAAAATCCTCGAAGAGTATGCGCCCAAGTTCTCTGGTCGACTTAGACTTCAAAAGCTGGAAACGAATTCGGGCACCGGCGGCTCCGTTCCTCGCAATGTGGGCTTCAGGCTCGTGCGCGGCGATTATGTCTTGTTCGTTGATGCTGACGATTATCTTACTAAGTCTGCTTTGGAAACTTTTTACACGGCGGCAAAGCAATATGATGCGGACGTTGTTTATACCAGTGCTTATAACCTTTTGTACCGTCCGAATACGTCCAAGATTTTAAGGGACGGTATAAACCAAAAATTGAGCGAAGAAAACCTTGCGGACGAGCCGACATTCACATTAAATGACCCGAATAAAAATCTTCAGCAACTCGACATGGAACGCTCTTTTAATTTCCCGTGGACGCACCTTGTTAAACGAGACCTTTTAGCCAGAAACCAAATCGAATTTCCTATAATCCCCAATGGCGTAGATCATCTTTGGGCTCTTCAGGTCTATTGCTATTCAAACAGGTTTTTGCGCATCACGGACGCGCTTTACTTTTACAGGCGTTATCAATCCGACTCTATCTCCACGATAAAAAGAAAACCTAGCGAACAAATCTCTTATTGGACTTCAACTTTTACCTTGTGGTTAAAAGCTTTAAGCGACATCTCAAATAGGATAAAAATTCTAAGGGACAATCCCGTTTACGTCTTGGCGGCAGCCCAAAGACATTTTGATTGGTGTCTCAACCGCACGGGCGAGGCTAGAAAAAATTTAACCGACTACGACATTTACAAGATTTTATACAGCGAATTCGCCAAAGCAAATGTTTCCTCTGAATTAACAGTACCGTTCCTTTTCAGCGTGATTGACGCGCACCAAAAAGAATTGAGAAATCGGCAAGAGGCGTTTTACAAGTTTAAGGAGTACTACACCGCCAGAATAGATATTCAGCTCAAGACAGAAAAAGCAGTGCGTGGTTTTAAAATCTTTTCCGTGTCCGATAAAAACGCTGAAATATCAAACCCCGACTGGCTGCAAAAAGGCGGTGCCGGTTATCAAATTCAATCCCATGCAGGGGAATTGAGCTTTGTCGCCAAAGCTACGGCAGATGGGCAGTTTGCTATTCAGTTCAGAGCCTTGGATATTCGCAGACCCGAAGACAAATCTAAACGCATTCCCTATTGGATTGATTACACCAACCTGACCATAAACGGAAAGAAGATTTTTGATAAGTCAACGCCCGCTTGGCACGGTCAGCCCTATCTTTACAAAAGAAAGGTAAAAGAGGGAGAGGAAATCAAAGTACAGGTTGAGTGGCTCCCGCACAGAAGCGAGGCTACTCCGTCAACTAAAGCTGTGGTTCAACCCGTCGAAGAACAAATCCCCCGCAAGTTCATACCCTTTATTACGGCAAGAATGGAAATTAAGCTGATGTCTAAGGAAGGCAATTTCAAAGTCCTTTCCGTCTCTGACAGCAACGCACGCATAACGAAGCCCGAATACCTCCAGAAAGGTAGCACGTGTTATTGTGTCCACAGCTATAGCGGAAAAATAGAAATGGTTGCAAAGTCTTCTGTGGCTGGACAAGTCCGATTGCTCCTTAGAAGCATGGATATTCGCGACCCGAAGGACAATATTAAAACCATCTATTGGCTTGACTACACAAACCTCGTTGTAAATGGCAAGAAAATCTTTGATACGCCCACTCCTGTTTGGTACGATAAATTTTATGGTCACAATATAGACGTAAAAGCCAATGAAGAAATTAAGATACAAGTGGAATGGCTCCCGCACAGAAACGACACCCCGTAATTGCGGCGAATTTAA
Organism: Selenomonadaceae bacterium; assembly: GCA_017518105.1. Classification (GTDB taxonomy): domain Bacteria; phylum Bacillota; class Negativicutes; order Selenomonadales; family Selenomonadaceae; genus Quinella. The sequence goes on along the minus strand of JAFWWC010000018.1, from coordinate 5,169 downwards.
ATTGTAGGAATAGCAAGCGCGGCTAGATAACTTTAACGCAAGCTTACCAAAGTAGAGGAGAGTGATTTATGTGGTAATGCTTAACCCCCCCCCCGGTGAACTTGCGCGACCTCCTTAGTTATCAGAGGTTGTTAAAAGTTATACGCCGATAAAAACTAAATGATTAGGTGTGATTCTATGGCAAAAGATTCTCGGCTCGCTCGCGATTTGGCTGTTCCTGCAATCTCCGTAATTATTCCGATGTACAATGCTGAAGAATACGTCTGCGAATGTTTGGATAGCCTCTTGGCGCAGACGTTTCAAGATTTTGAAGTAATCGTGATGGACGATTGCTCGGCTGACAAATGCTTTGCGCTGGTAGAAGGTTACTCTCCAAAATTTGATGGACGACTTCGGCTTGAGAAGACGGAAAAGAATTCTGGCGGCGGCGGCTACGTTCCTAGAAATATCGGAATGAGTTTGGCGCGTGGCGAGTACGTTTATTTCATGGACGCCGACGACTACATTGCTAAAACCGCGCTTGAGATTTTCTATAATGCGGCAAAAGAATATGACGCCGATGTTGTCTACACCGCCGCCCACTACGACTTGAAAAGCCCTGATGAAATGCGCTTGCTAAGGGATAAGGAAAACCAACAGCTGGTTAAAAACAATATCGAGGACACGCCGCTTTTGACGATTGATGACCCGCAGAAAAATATCGACAGGCTCCTTGACATTGGGAACTTCAAAACGCCATGGACAAAATTCCTTAGGCGCGACTTCCTCCTAGAAAACGAAATCACCTTCCCGACGATAGTAGTTGGCGGCGATTTTATCTGGGGCATTCATGTCTATTGCCGTGCGAAACGTTTCTTGCGGATTCAGGAGCCTCTTTACTATTACAGGCGATATTCTTCGGCGTCGGTTTCGACAAAGAACAGAAATTCCCCTGAGCAAGTCTATTACGTGGTCTCGGCGTTCCTAGCTTTGATAAAGGCTTTAACGGAGCTAGCCAACAAGACGGAGATTCTTCAGCAGAATTTATATCGTTGCTATCAAGCGTTGGAAGGGGACTTCAACTATCGAATGAGTCTGCTCAACGAGGTGCGCCGTCAATTAACCAGCCAAGAAATTTATGAGCTATTGAGTCGCGAATTTAACAAAGCAGGCGATTCGGCGAGCTTGATGATTCCGTTCTTCTTTAGCATGATAAATGCCGAGAGAAAAGCGCGTGCGGAGCGTTTGCAACAAATTAGCAACCTCAAGGCAGAAGTTAGACGCCTCAAGGGCAAGGGGGTAATCAAATGAAAAATCCAGCGGTCTCCGTGATTATCCCGATGTACAATGTCGAAAGCTACGTCGGCGAGTGTTTGGAAAGCGTCCTTAAGCAGACGTTCCAAGACTTTGAAGTAATCGTGGTTGATGATTGCTCGACCGATGACAGCGTTAAAATCGTCGAAGAGTACGCGCCCAAATTTGATGGGCGGCTCCAGCTCTTCAGCATGGAAAAGAATACGGGCACGCCGGGCAAGCCCCGCAATAAAGGTATTGAACTTGCCCACGGCGAGTATATACAGTTCCTAGACGCCGATGACTTTATGATTCTGCACGCGCTTGAGGCTCTGTACACTGCGGCGAAGAAATATGTTGCGGATGTTGTTTATTCGGCGGCGCATTACCTGATGAAGGAACCCAACGACGTTAAGACGATAAAAGACGGCGAAGGCAAAAAGTTTCTTGAAGAGGGGCTGGAGGACGAACCCGCACTGACAGTAGACGACCCGCAGAAAAATCTTGCTAAGCTCCTCGTGAACGGAAATTTCCACACGCCTTGGACAGCTTTTGTTCGGCGGGAGTTTCTGATTGAGGGCGGGCACTTCTTCCCCGACATGCGTTCTGGCGAAGACTTCCTTTGGGTCATCAAGCTTTATTGCCACGCCAAAAGATTTCTGCGCCACCCGATGCCGCTCCACTTCTACAGGAATTATAACGAAGGCTCCATTACGCAAAAGAAACGGTCGCCGCAGGAGCAACTATCGCATTGGACTTCGGTCTTTGTCGCCTGGGCTAAGCATTTCAGCAAGCTAGCCAATGAGATTGACCTTCTAAAGAACAACTCTGCCTATTGCTATCAGGCTTTGAAGTTGGAATTCGATTGGTGCCGCTTACGTAGCCGCGAGGGTTTGACGCCTTTAAGCAATAAAGAGATGTACGAGCTTTTATATCAAAAGTTTGCGCACGAGGAAGAATCTTCCCTTTTAGCGATGCCGTTCTTCTTGACATTGACTGAGGCGACAAGAAAAGCTCGTTCATCGCATTTGCAAATGATTAATGACCTGCGCAAGGAGATTAAGCAACTAAAGAGCGTAATTTCGGTTATCGTCACGATGTACAACGCGAAGAATTATATCGGCGAATGCCTCGACAGTCTTCTTGTTCAGTCGTTCAAAGCCTTTGAAGTAATCGTGGTTGATGATTGCTCCACGGACGGTAGCGTTAAAATCGTCGAAGACTACGCGCCCAAGTTCAAAGGACAACTGACCCTAACTCAGACGGAAAATCATTTAGGCAACGCCTGTGCTGTGCGTAATGTCGGCTTGAGCTTAGCCAGCGGCGGATATGTTTTCTTCATGGACGCGCAAGACTTCATCGACCAAAGCGCATTCGAGACGCTGTATAGGGCGGCAAAGGAAAGCAATGCCGATGTCGTCTACACCTCGCGTTATCGTCTGATGAATAGTTCCAATGAAAGCGTTCTCCAGAGTGACGGCACGAGCAAGAAGCTTTTAACCGTCAACGCACCCGATAAGCTCTTGCAAGACGTGCTTTTGAAGAATCAGCACTGTGAGCTGTGTACAAAACTTGTTCAACGCAGTCTCCTTACAGAGAATGAAATCACCTTCCCTGAAATGGTTGGCGGCGAGGAGCTTTGGACGTTGCTTATATGCGCTAAAGCAAAAAGATTCTTGCGCTTGCCCGCGACGATTTATTTTCTGCGCCAGCGTCCAGCAATGCAAGCAAGCCCGTCAGACTTCGTGGCGTGGCTTAAGGCGTTCAGGGACATTGCAAATAAAATTGAGTTCCTTAAGGAAAATCCCGCGCTCTGTCGTCAAGCGGCGAAGACTTACTTTGATTCCCTTGCCTTGAAGGCTACTACGGATAAGCAAGAAGTTCACCAGGCTCTGCTCAGCGAAGAGACCGACGACTTGACGGAATATCTTTGCCGCTCGATTGAGTCGCCGACGATTGACGCTAAAGCAGATGATTCGACCGTTGAACCTGCGCCGTCAGATTATGGCGTGTCCGTGGTTATCCCGCTATACAATGCAGGAAAATATATCGGCGCGTGCTTGGACAGTCTTCGGGCGCAGACCTTTAAAAACTTTGAAGTAATCGTGGTTGATGACTGCTCAACAGATAATTCCGTTGCAGTCGTCCAGAAGTATCTTTCAAAGTTCGGCGGGCGGCTCAAGCTCACGAAGACCAGTAGCAATTCAGGCGGCTCCGGTTTGCCGCGCAATAAGGGCTTGTTCTTCTGCAAGGGCGAATACGTTTTCTTCATGGACGCTACTGACACGCTCACGCGGACGGGCTTGGAGACGATGTACAACGCCGCTAAGCAGTTCGACGCCGATACGGTTTATTGCGAGAACTTCCTGACTTCGGAGACGGCTCATGAAGTCGACGATAAGACATATGAACCCGCCCTTGAGACGGAAGACTTAGCCGAACGGGTCGATAACGCTCTTAGGCAAAATGATGCGTTGATGCCGTGGCTCAGACTTGTGTCGCGGAATATGCTAATCGAGAACAACATAAACTTTTCCAGCGAATCAAACAACGTCAGCTGGGCGTTTGCGGTGCTCTTGTCTTCTAAAAAGTTTTTGCGAATCCCGAATGCTTGTTACGTTAAGCGCGTCCATGAGGCTACGCCAGACGACGTGCAAAGATGGATGAGCCAGACGATTTGCGGATTAAAGGAAATGGATGACTTCATGGGCGGCGTTGCCTTCTTTAAAGACAATCCGCGCTATAGATATGACCTGCTCAATCTTTTTGTAAAGACGGAACTTAAGCGCGTCTTGAAGCAAGGCGATAATTTGTCGGCTTTTGAAATTTACGACACTTGCCGCGAGCACTTCGGCGAGTATTTGGGCGAGCACGCGGCTTTAGTGTCTTGCCTGTGTAGCACGATAATTTCTCAGCAACGGGAAATCTATAAGCTCAAAACAAAGGAATGATTTGCTTTCAAATGTTTCGTCTTTAATCACGTCAATCACTCCTTAGTCTGGTCGCGTCGGCTCGGTGAACTTGAGCCGCGCTTTATCGAATTGCAAGCCCACTGCGCCGGTTGCCCCGTTCCTATTCTTCGCCACGATGACTTCTGCTAAGCCTTGCTTTTCTGATTCGCGGTCGTAGTAATCGTCGCGATAGATGAACATGACTATATCGGCGTCTTGCTCTATGGAGCCGCTCTCGCGAAGGTCTGATAGCATTGGACGTTTGTCCGCCCGATACTCGACCCCGCGACTTAGCTGGCTCAATGCCAATACCGGTACGTCCAAATCCCGCGCCAAACCTTTTATCCCGCGACTAAGCTCCGAGACTTCCTGCACGCGGTCGCCCTTATAACGTTTGGAACTCTGCATGAGCTGAAGATAATCGATTACTATCAAGTCAAGCCCGTGCTCGCGTTTGACACGCCGCGACTTCATCTTTATCTCTGGCAACGTGATTCCCATAGTGTCATCAACGAACAGTTTCAAATCGCCGAGCCGGTCAACGCTACTTAGTAAGGCGTCGTAGTCTTGGTCGCGTAGCTCACGATGTTGAATGCGACTTGCCTTAACGCCGCTGTCGGTGCTAAACCAACGCTCGCCGAGTTGTTGCTTATTCATCTCCAAAGAGAAGACTAGCACGGAATTTTTCTTCGCGACATTGGCGGCGATATTCATTGCCAAAGCCGTCTTGCCCATGGAAGGTCGCGCCGCGAGGATTATCATATCCGATTTCTTCAAACCGCCCGTGAGCAGGTCTAGACACGGAAAGCCCATTTTTAAGCCTTGCGCCGTCTTTTCAGTGAAGGTATTGAACACGTCAACGAATAACTCTGCCGCCGGCGTGATTCCGTTCTTGAATTGCTTATCGACTATCGCACTTATCCGCGTTTCCACTTCGCCATAAAGT
>JAFWWC010000017.1 GCA_017518105.1 Selenomonadaceae bacterium | reverse complement strand
TTCAGAGCCGTTGCCTCGTTCATGCTAAGTTTCATCTGTTAAGCCCTCCTCTTTTCTAGTCCCAGTTTTTAGCTATTATAGCCGCCGTGCCGACTCTTTGCTTTAGTGATTCTGCTTAAAATCCTCCCCGATTGCGCCGCTGTATCATCGCACTTGTACTTTTTTGCTTAAAGTGGGGTGCGCCAAATAAAAAAGGACGTAACCTCTACGCCCTTAAAATTTTTATGCGATTGCGTCTGTTATCGTCCGTGTGTATTCGCCGATGAATTTCGGAACGGCGGTACCGTGTCTTTCCAAAAGTTTTATAATCGCCGAACCGATAATCACTCCGTCCGCCAAGTGCGACATTTCCCTTGCTTGCTCAGGCGTCGAGATGCCAAAGCCAATCGCGCAAGGAATATCCGTATTTTCGCGGACGACTTTTATTATCGGCGCAAGGTCAGTTACAATCTTACTACGCGTGCCCGTCACGCCCAAACTTGAGACGATATAAAGGAAGCCTTCCGCCTCGCGGGCAATCATCGCGATTCGATTTTCGGACGTGGGAGCTATCATGCTTATCAAGTTGACGCCGTGCGCCCTGCATATCGGCAAGAACTCATCCTTTTCCTCAAAAGGCAGGTCGGGAAGTATCAGCCCGTCGATACCGATTGCCGCACACGTCGCAATAAATTTCTCTGCGCCGTAGCCGAAGACGACGTTAGCATAAGTCATGAAGACCATCGGAATTTTTACATCCCGTCGCAAATCCCGCACGAGGTCGAAGACTTTATCCGTCGTCGTGCCGCCGCTCAAGGCTCTAAGGTTTGCATTTTGAATCACAACGCCTTCAGCCGTCGGGTCGGAAAAGGGGATACCCAATTCAATCAGGCTCGCGCCGTTTTTAACCATCTCGCGGACGCAAGCGGCAGTAGTCGTCAAGTCGGGGTCGCCGCACGTTATGAACGGGATAAACGCCTTGCCATTCGCGAAGGCTTTTTTTATTTTACTCATCTAACTTTACTCCTCTGAACTTAGCAACCGACGCGCAATCTTTATCGCCGCGCCCCGACAAAGTTATCACGATGATTTTATCCTTAGGCATAGTCGGAGCAATCTTCACGGCGTGGGCTACGGCATGAGCTGATTCAATCGCGGGGATTATTCCTTCCGTGCGCGAAAGATATTCAAACGCCGCGACTGCCTCGGCGTCGGTTATCGGGACGTATTCGGCGCGTCCTGTGTCGTGCAAGTAAGCATGTTCGGGACCTATGCCGGGATAATCCAAGCCCGCTGAGATTGAATAGACCGGAGCAATCCCGCCGAACTCGTCCTGACAAAAATAACTCTTCATGCCGTGGAAGATTCCTTGACGCCCCGTGCTAATCGTCGCCGCAGTCTCGAAGGTGTCAATTCCTCTGCCCGCCGCCTCGCAACCAATCAGCCGAACTTCCTTATCGTCAATGAAGTGCCAAAAGCTACCCATGGCATTTGAACCGCCGCCTACGCAAGCAATCACCGCGTCGGGCAAGCGTCCTTCCCTATCCAACATCTGCGATTTAATTTCTTTGGAAATCACCGCTTGAAAGTCACGAACGATAATAGGGAAGGGGTGTGGCCCCATGACCGAGCCTAAGCAGTAATGCGTATCAGAGATTCGGCGCGTCCACTCCCTGAACGTTTCGGACACGGCGTCTTTCAATGTGGCGGTACCAGTCTTGACGGCGATAACTTCCGCGCCCAAAAGTTTCATGCGGTAGACGTTCAAGGCTTGCCGTTTAGTGTCCTCCTCGCCCATGAAGATAACGCACTCCATATCCATTAGGGCGGCGGCGGTCGCGGTAGCCACTCCGTGCTGACCGGCTCCAGTCTCGGCAATAAGTCTGGTCTTGCCCATCTTCTTTGCTAGCAGTGCTTGACCGAGGACGTTATTAATCTTGTGTGCGCCCGTGTGATTCAAATCCTCGCGCTTGAGATAAATTTTCGCGCCGCCCAAGTCCTTAGTCACACGTTCTGCAAAGTAGAGCCGCGAAGGTCTGCCCGCGTACTCGTTGAAGAGTTTGTCCAGTTCCGCGTTGAAGGTCGGGTCGTCCTTGAAAGTCTCGTAAGCCGCCTCCAACTCGATAACAGCGTTCATAAGCGTTTCGGGAATGTATTGCCCGCCGTAAACGCCGAAGCGTCCTTTTGCATTCGTCATTTAACATCACCTCTCACCGCCCGCACGAATTCGCGCATTTTAGCGGCGTCTTTCCTTCCGTCCGTCTCAATTCCAGAGCTAACATCCACTGCGAACGGGTGCAAGCGTTCAATCGCGTAGCCGACGTTCTTAGGCGTCAGTCCGCCCGCCAAAAAGTATTCGCGCCGAATATCCTTAAGCAAATTCCAGTTGAAAGCCCTGCCGCTACCCTTGCCCGAATCAATCATCACGTAATCGCCCAAGCTGTCATTGGCAAGCGCAATGTGCTGGTGCTTGAACGTCTTGATAATCGGCTTGTTAGTCTTGGCATGCAGGATTTGGATATAAGCATCGGTCTCGCCGCCGTGAAGTTGTGCAACGTCGATTATGCCCGCGTTGAGGAGTTCAGCGACGGCTTTATAGTCCTCGTTGACAAACACCCCGACGGCAAGAATTTCCTTCGACAATGCGCCGCGAAGTTCTTTTGCCTGTGCGGGCGTGACGTAGCGTTTACTCTCTGGCGCGAACACAAAGCCAACATACTCTGGGCAAAGCTCGTTGGCAATCTCAATGTCCTCAAGGCGGCTAAGCCCACAAAGTTTAATCTTAGTCATGTCGTCGCCCTCAATCGTTGTAACTCGGCTTGCTTATCGGCGGCTCTCATCAACGTTTCTCCGATTAACACGGCGTCCGCGCCAATCCTCTTAAGCGTCGCAACGTCGGCTGGCGTCTTAACTCCGCTTTCCGCGACGTAGATTTTTTCTGGCGGAATCAGCTCGCGAAGTCTTGCGGCGTTCGTGAAGTCCACGGAGAAATTTTTTAGGTTGCGATTGTTCACGCCGATAATCTCTGCGCCCGCCGCGACTGCCGATTGAATTTCCTGCGCGTCATGAGCCTCAACCAATGCGGCAAGGTTCAATTCATCGCAGACGCCTAAGAACCTCTCAAGCGTCGCCGTGTCTAGGATTGCGCAGATTAGTAACACGGCGTCCGCGCCCATGACCTTTGCTTGATAAAGCTGGTACTCGTCAACCGTGAAATCCTTCCTTAGCATCGGCAACGAAATTTCCTTGCGAACGTCACAGAAAATTTCATCGGAGCCAAGAAAATATTTCGGCTCGGTCAAGCACGACACGCAATCCGCCCCCGCCGCCTCATAAGCTTTGGCAATCTCGACGTAAGGGAACTCCGCCGCGATTATTCCCTTTGACGGCGACGCCTTCTTTATTTCGCAGATAAATGACATCTCCGGACGCCTGAGCGCGGCAAGGAACTTTGAACCGTCACTTGAACTTGTCGCCGCCCTCAGCTCGTCGAGTGGAACTCTTAGCTTGTCCGCCGCAACGCGTTTACGGGCATGGCTTGCAATCTCTTCCAAGATATTCATCGGTTGCTGACCTCAACGAACTTGCTTAAGGTGTTTAATGCCGCGCCGCTGTCAATCAAACTTTGTGCAAGCTTCACGCCATCGGCTATCGACGAAACTTTATCTGCAATGTAAAGGGACGCGCCCGCGTTCAGCAAAACGGCGTCGCGTTTCGGACTGGTATCAAAGCCCGATAAAATTTCGCGGGTGATTTGGGCGTTCTCGGCTGGTTCGCCGCCCCTAAGTTCCGACTTATCGCAGAGGCTCATCCCGAAATCTTCAGGCGATATGGTGTAGTGCCGATACCAACCGTCCTTGAACTCGCAAATCAAAGTCCGTGCGCTCATCGAGATTTCGTCAAGCTTGTCCATGCCGTAAACGACCATGCCGCGCCTTAGCCCCAAGTCAATTAAAACTTTCGTCAGCGGCTCAACCAAATATTCATCATAGACGCCGAGCAGTTGCCGCTTAGGTTTGGCGGGGTTCGTCAAAGGTCCGAGGATATTAAACACTGTGCGGAAGCCCAATTCCCTGCGAATCGCCCCGACGTATTTCATCGATGTGTGATACTTCTGCGCGAAGAAAAAGCAAATCCCGACCTCGTCCAAAAGCTCAAGGCATTTCTCCGGACTTTGATTTATGTTGACGCCCAAAGCCTCAAGGCAATCCGCCGTTCCGCATTTGGAGGACGCCGCCCGATTTCCATGTTTGGAAACCTTCACACCACCAGCGGCGGCGACCAGTGCGGCAGTCGTCGAGATGTTAAAGCTCTGCGCGTTGTCTCCGCCAGTGCCGACTATCTCGAAAATATCCATATCCGTTTCGACCTTCAAGGCGTGCGCCCTCATCGCGGCAGCACAACCGCTAATCTCGTCAGCGGTCTCCGCCTTAGCACTCTTGGTCGACAACGCGGCAAGGAACGCGGCGTTTTGCGTAGCGGACGTCTGCCCGCTCATTATCTCGTTCATCGCGTCGAACGCCTCTTGATAGCTCAAGTCCTCCTTGTTCACGATTTTTATTATTGCCTCTTTAATCATTGGTACTGCTCCTTACATCTTTAAAAAATTCTCTAGGATAGTTTTGCCGTGCGGCGTCAAAATGGATTCGGGGTGGAATTGCACGCCGAAGATTTTATCCCGCTCGTGTTCGACTGCCATTATCTCAGCGTCGACCGTCCGCGCCGTGACTTTCAAGCAGGCTGGCAAAGTCTCTTCGTCCGCCGCCAACGAGTGATACCGCCCGACTAAAAATTTTTTCGGGCAACCTTTGAACAGCGGCGAATCATTATCGCAGACGATTTTGGATTGCTTGCCGTGCATGAGTTCTTTGGCGTAGGTTATCCTTGCCCCGAACGCCGCGCATATTGCCTGATGCCCTAAGCACACGCCAAATATCGGAATCCGCCCGCCGAGTTCGCTAACGACGTTCATGATGACGCCCGCGTTCTCTGGTCTGCCTGGTCCTGGCGACAGGATTATTTTTTCCGGCTCAAGCTTGCCAATCTCCTCAACCGTCATGGCGTCGTTGCGAATGACTTTGACGCTAGGATTTATCTCGCCGACGAGCTGATAAAGGTTGTAAGCAAAGCTATCGTAGTTATCAATCAGCAAAATCATCGTTCCAACTCCTCAGCGGTCTTCAAAGCCTCAAGACATGCTCGCGCCTTGTTCATGCACTCATCGAATTCTTTATCGGCGACCGAATCGGCGACTATGCCCGCACCCGACCGCACGAAAATTTTCCCGTTCTTCTTGTAAATGATTCGGATTGCAATGCAAGTATCCATGTTGCCTGCCAAGTCGATATAACCGATTGCGCCGCCGTAGATGCCGCGCTTATTCTTCTCAAGCTCGCCGATTAGTTGGCAAGCTCTTATCTTCGGCGCACCCGACAAAGTCCCAGCAGGCAAAACCGCCTCCACTGCCGACAACGCGTCCAAGTCGTCACGAATCTCGCCGCGAACAACCGAGCCTATATGCATGACGTGCGAATATTTTTCCACACTGTGAAGCCGTTCGACCTGCACGCTCCCGAACTTTGAAATCTTGCCTAAGTCATTTCTTCCCAAGTCGACTAGCATATTGTGTTCGGCAAGCTCTTTCGTATCGGCAAGGAGTTCGCGTTCAAGTTGTTTATCTTCGGCGGGCGTCTTGCCTCGTGGACGAGTGCCGGCTAGCGGGAACGTGTGCAAAATTCCGTCTTCAAGCTTAACCAAAGTCTCTGGACTTGCGCCGGCAACTTCCATATCCGTTCCGGCAAAGTAAAACATATACGGCGACGGATTGGTCGTGCGCAAGACCCGATAAGCATTAAGCAAACTCCCTTCAAACTGCGCCGACAATCGATTGCTAAGCACAACTTGAAAGATTTCGCCCTCGTGAATATATTCCTTGCCCCGCTCGACCATCGCGCAATACCTTTCCCGATTAAACAGCGGCTCAATTTCACTCAAGAGCCTCGCGGGCGGTTCGATAGCTTTTGTCCCGTGTTGAATCAAATTTTTCATGCGCTCCAGCTCAGCGACGGCTTGGCTATAATTTTGCTCAAGATTGTCCGTGGCGACGTTCACAATCAGAATAATCTTTTGCCTGAAGTTATCGAACGCAATAACCTTGTCGAACAACATCAAATCCGCGTCTTTGAAGTTCTCTTCGTCGTCTAGCGGCATTCGGATTGTCGGTTCGGAGTAGCCTAAGTAATCGTAAGCAAAATAGCCGACAAGTCCGCCCGTGAAAGTCGGCATGTCGGCTAGGCGCGGGCTTTTGTAATCGTCTAATATTTTGCGAATCTCTTCCGACGGATTGTCCGTTATGAACTCCTTATCGCCGATTGTCATCTTTGAACCCGTACACGTCAGGCAAAGTTTAGGCTCAAAACCCAGGAAAGTATATCGTCCCCAAGTCTCCTTCGCCGCGACTGATTCAAGCAAGTAGCAATGTGCGGAAACATTCTTCAGGACGCGCAAGACTTCAATCGGCGTGCAGATGTCCGCCATAAGCTCGCAACTTATCGGCACGACTTTGAATTCGCCCGCTGAAATAATCTTCTTGACCTCTTGCAAGGTCGGTGTAGTCTTCATCAGTTCGACCTCCTTTAAACTAGCAGGTGAAGATTTTAGCGCACTATACAAAAATTATATTCCTATGTCAACTTGCCGTTTATGTTAGGGCAATTCAGCAGGGTTTTGACGATTTTTTTGCGGATATAATCTTCGGAAAGGAATAAATATTTGACTTATTAACGAATCCAATTTAAAATCAAATCAATAAAAATAGCGGGAGGGCGCGAATCATGGATGAAATAATTCTTCGAGAGTATCAGCGGCAATTTATAGAAGACGTGCGAAACGAATTTGAACAGCACAAGCGGGTAGTCGGGGTGGCTCCGTGTGGTGCGGGCAAGACGATTATGACGGGCTGGATAATTCGTGAGGCGACCCAACGCGGCAAACGTTCTATTTTCTTTGTGCATAGGCACGAGCTTATAAGGCAGACTTCGGAGACCTTCGACCGATTAGGCATTGAGCACGGGATAATTGCCTCTGGCGTGAAGTCTCAACTGGATTTGCCCGTTCAGATTGCTAGCGTCCAAACTCTCGCCCGCCGCCTAAAGACCGTTCCAGCACCCGATTACCTCATTTGCGACGAGTGTCATCACATTTTAGCCAACACTTACAAAAGAATCGTCGACGCTTACTCGGACTCGTATTTGCTAGGAGTGACTGCCACGCCGCAACGCATGGGCGGCATCAATCTCGGCGACGTTTTTACTTCTATGGTTAAATCTCTGACTGTCGACGAGCTGATTGCTTTGGGCAACCTGACTGACTTTAAATATTTCGCCACGTCAAGCGACATCAACCTAAAGAACGTTAAGATTAAGTTCGGCGAATATGTCAACGCGGATTTGGCAAAGGTCATGAGCAACCAGAAGATTATCGGCGGCATTGTCGAGAACTACCTCAAGTACGCCCGCGGCAAGTCAGCTATCTGCTACTGCGTCAATATCAAGCACTCTAAGAAGGTAGCTGCCGCTTTTAACAATGCGGGAATCATAGCGGCGCACGTGGACGGCGAAACCCCTAGTCAGACGCGTGAACGGCTCGTGGAAGATTTTCGGCTAGGCAAGATAAAAATTCTGTGCAATGCGGAGTTGTTCAGCGAAGGATTCGACGTGCCCAACATGCAAGCAGTTATCCTCGCCCGCCCGACGAAGTCTTTGACGCTTTTTATTCAGCAAGCCCTGCGACCCATGCGCCCCGACCTAAACGACCCGAAAAAGGTAGCAATCATAATCGACCACGTGCAGAACTATTCGCGGTTCGGTCTGCCAAATGCCGTTCATGCCTGGTCACTTCTTCCCAATCCGCCGAAGAAACATGCAAGCGCACCCGTCAAGAGTTGTCCGGAATGCGGCTTGGTTGTTGCCTTAGCGCAGGAGACTTGCCCGGAATGCGGCTATAAATTCGTCACGGAGGAAGAAAAGGAAGAACGCCTCAAGGAGCACACGGGTTACGGCTTCCGCTTGAAGAAGGAAATTAGCTCTTCTAAAGGGCGCGAAATTGTCCATGCTCCTCGGACGCCCGAAGACTTCTTGAAGATTGCCAAGGAGAGAAAATACCAAATTGGCTGGGTGGCGTTTCGTGCTCTGGAACATGCTCAATCCTACGAAGACTGCGTGCACATAGCTGACGTTTGCGGTTATAAGCGGGGTTGGGCTTGGCATAAATGGAAGGAAAGACAAGAGAAATTAGATTCGCGGACACCGTTTAGGCTTCGCGGTGGAGAAAAGATTCGTATGATTTGAGCTTAGGAGAATGGGGAGGGAAATGTTCTTGTCGACGGATTTTAGCAAGGAAGACTTGAAAGATTACTTTGAGAAGTTAGCGGAGGTGTTGTTCCGCAAGGAACGCGATTTAAAAGCTGTTTATCTTCGTGCAGAAGGCAAGTCGCTTTCGGAGGTAGGAAATATTATCTGCGCCTCCCGCGAAAAGATTCGGCAGGCGGAGTTAAGAGCAGCCAAAGCTTTATCGGAGCATCAAGAGGAAGTTAAGAATCTGATTTATTGTCTTCAGGCATTGAACGGGAACAAATCTCTGATTCAGCTGGACGAGGCGATAAAGTTCCTCGGCGAGAACGCCAAAATTATTTTCTACTTGGCGGACAAGGGTAGCTTCAACAATGAGGAATTTCATTTCGATAAGGAGTTGCAAGCATTCGTTTTCAACACTGGCGGCGAACTTGACTTAGATGAGCTGACAGAAAATCTCCCCGAACTAATGACCGAGGCGACTTTTGAGGCTACGGTAAAAGATTTGGCGCATGAGAAAAATTCTCCCGCCGAGCTGGTGCGTGCCACGTTGCTAAAAGTTTATAAGCAGGCGGGCAAAATGTTTTATCGCGGCAAGTTGATGTTTGCTCATAAGTGCGATTACATCTTGAAGGAATATTTCCCCGACGGTTATAAGGTTGGGGACGCGGCAACTTATTCGCGGTTCATCAGTATCCTTCAAGATATTTTTGGTGATAAGGTTCTGCCAACCCAACGCAACGTCGATGCTAAGATGGGGGTAATCGGTGTGCTCTGTGCTCGCGGGAAACATATTCACCCCGATTTTGTTCATGTGCCGCCGGAAATTATCGCTCGCGTAAAAGATTTTATCGACAGCTCCAAACGCACGGCGATTTTCTACAAAGAAATTTTCGAGGCTTTAAAGGAACACTTCATCGGGACGCAAATCACGAATCATTACTTTCTGCAGGGCGTGATAAGGCTTTACAAACTGCCCTATACGTTGCGCAAAGATTATCTAACCAAGTCTGACGAAATAAACGTAGACAAGGAATTTGCGGACTTTGTTGCCGAGCGGGGCGAAGTTTCCAACCAAGAGCTTAGGAAAAATTTTATCTCGTTCCAAAACGTCAACATAAACTTTTTGATCAAGCGTTGTCCAGAAGTCATTCGTATTGGCGACGGGCTTTTTATGCATTCCTCGCGGCTTTCTTTGCGGGAAGACGACCTTGACGCGATAAAAGATTTTCTGCAAGAAGTCTGTTTGGAGCCTGTCCATTTGCGCGTTCTTTTTGAACTGTTTAAAGAGAACTTCCCTGACTTCATGACACGCAATAAGATTCAAACGCCAGTTAAACTTTTCGGCGTGTTGCAATACATGTTCAGCGACGAGTTCACTTTTTCTCAGCCGTATATCTCGACTGCGGAGGCTAAGGAAGTCAATCACAAAAAAGTTTTGCTCCGCCTCTTGGAAGGTATCGACGAAATAACAAGGGACGAGCTGATGCATAAGGTGGATTACATTCCGCAAGGTTATTTGTTCGAGCTTTTGCGTCCAGAATTCATTCGCGCCGGTGAAAAATTTTTTCGTCGTGCCGAAGCGATTGGAATCACGGACGAAGTTATTTCAGCGGTCGGGGAAGTCATTCAGGCGGCAATCGAACGTAATGGCGGCTGGCAAACGGCGCAAGCCTTCAAAGATTATGACAGCCTTCCGCAACTTAAAATTCCTTGGAATAGCTTTTTGCTGGAGGAGGTAGCCTCGCTTTCCGATAATGCCCCTTACAAAATAAGGAACTCGCATACACCAAAAGCTTTTTCGGCGGCAGTCTTCGTTTCAAAAGAGTTTGCCGAAGACGACTTTGAATCATTCCTGCTGAAGGTTTTGATTGCCGAACACATGAAACAACCCGTCCGCGCCGAGGGAGAAATCTTTTTTTACCTAAAGACGCATGGCTTAGTAAATTGAGTTTAAGGAGTGAGCCAGATGAAACTTATCATTGACGACGCGCACATTGACCAAATCAAACGCATTTACAAATTCTATCCGGTGGATGGTGTGACGACTAATCCGACAATCTTAGCGGCTTCCGGTCGCAAGCCCTATGACGTGCTCAAGGAGATTCGCGAGTTCATTGGCGCGGACGCTGAATTGCACGTTCAAGTTATCGCCAAGACTGCCGAAGGCATGGTAGCCGACGCCCATCGCATTCAAGCTGAACTCGGCAAGAATACTTTCGTTAAAGTCCCGGCGATTGAAGAGGGCTTCCGCGCAATGCGACTTCTCAAGGCTCAGGGCGTGAACATTACGGCGACTGCGATTTATACTCCTATGCAGGCGTTCATTGCGGCGAAGGCGGGCGCGAATTATGCGGCTCCTTACATCAACCGTATCGACAACATGGGCTATGACGGCGTTGCAATCGCTAAACACATTCAAGACATCTTCCGCAACAACAATCTCAATGCCAAAGTGATTGCGGCGAGTTTCAAGAATTCCCAACAGCTACTGGAGCTTACCGAATACGGAATCGGGGCGGCGACGGCGTCCCCTGACGTAATCTTCTCATTGGTTAAAAATGACGCGATAACCTCTGCCGTAAATGCCTTCATTCGGGACTTTGAAAAACTTTGCGGCGAGGGCAAGACGATGACAGACTGCTAAACAAAGGGAGCGAATCATTATGGCGATTTTGGGAGCCGTCATGAAGTTGGATAGGGAACGCCGCGAAGAACTCTTCAACAAGCTAGAAAAAATTTCCGGCGTGAGTTGGCAGCAAGATTCGCCCGCAGGAGATTTTATTCTGCTGATTGAGGCGGCTGACCTTGAGGCGTTGCATAAGCTGTGCACAGAACTTGAGAAGATTGACGGGGTGCGCGGGCTTTATCCGAGCTACGTCACGACCGACGATTAGGACGACAAAAAAAGAGCGGTTCTTCAATGCCGCTCTTTTTTCTTAGGCTACGTCGGTTAAAACATAATGCGTATCGCTGACCTGCCGCAGTGTACAGCGTCCATAATCGGCTTCGGCGGAGTTGTAAGGGATAAGCTGTCGATGCCGTTCGATTTTGGGATTGGGAATGGGCACGGCGGACAGTAAGCTTTTCGTATAGGGGTGAACGGGATTGGAAAAAATATCGTGCGTCGTTCCCGTCTCAACCAACCAGCCTTTGTGCAAAACTCCTATCCTGTCTGAAATGTACTTGACCATGCTTAAATCGTGGGCGATAAACAGATACGCGCACTTAGTCTCGGCTTGAATATCCTTCATCAGATTGACGACTTGCGCTTGAATTGAAACATCCAAGGCGGAAATGCACTCGTCAGCAATGATTAGTTTCGGATTCATGACCAGAGCACGAGCAATCCCGACGCGTTGACGTTGCCCGCCGCTGAATTGTTGCGGATAGCGTTCGGCGTGTGCGGGGCTTAGTCCGACCTTCTTTAAAATCTCGCCGATTATCTCGTTGCGTTCCTTTACGTTGGAATAAAGCTGATGAATATCAAGCCCTTCGCCGATGATGTCGCCAATCTTCTTGCGCGGATTCAAACTCGACATTGGGTCTTGGAAAATCATTTGCATGTTCTGCCGAAGCATTTTATCGGTTGGTCTATCGAGGTCGCCCGATATTTTTTTGCCGTTGAAGATTATTTCGCCGTCTGTCGGGTCGTACAGCCGAATGATACTGCGTCCAATCGTCGTTTTGCCGGAGCCTGACTCGCCGACAAGCCCGAACGTCTCGCCTGGATAAATCTCGAACGATACTCCGTTGACCGCCTTGACTGTGAAGCTCCGCGATATTTTAAAATGCTGGCGAAGGTTCCTTACCTTAAGCAGTGGTTCAATCATAATTAGCCGCCTTCCTTGAACGTGCCAACCTCAACCGTAACTCTGCTGGCATTTCAATTTTTGGTGCGTCGGGGTGCAGGAGCCATGTTGCCGCGCCGTGAGTTTCCGAGATTTTGAACGTGGGCGGCTCGGCTTTTAAATCAATCTTCATGGCGAATTTATTCCTTGCGGCGAAGGCGTCGCCCTCTGGCTCGTGCAGGAGGTTCGGCGGGCTACCTGGGATTGAATATAACCTGTCGTCGTCGGTCTCAAGGTCGGGCATGGCACTTAGCAAGCCCCATGTGTACGGGTGGCGCGGGTCGTAGAAAATCTCTTCGGCGGTTCCGAACTCGATAATCTTGCCCGCGTACATGACGTTCACGAAGTCGGCAACCTTCGCCACAACCCCTAAGTCGTGCGTGATATAAATGACGGACAAGCCCATTTTGCTTTGAATGTCCTTGATTAAATCCAGGATACGCGCCTGAACGGTGACATCAAGGGCGGTGGTCGGCTCGTCGCAGATTAAAATTTTCGGCTCACAAGAAAGGGCAATCGCAATGACGACACGTTGCCTCATGCCGCCGGACAGTTGGTGCGGATAACTTTTCATACGGCTCCGCGGCTCATTGATTCCAACCATTGACAGAAGCCCGATAGCCTTCTTGCGTGCGTCGACTTTGGAAATTCCCGTGTGCAGGAGCATCCCTTCCATAATCTGTTCGCCGATTGTCATTGTCGGGTCGAGGCTCGTCATCGGGTCTTGGAATATCATCGCGATTTGCCGCCCGTTAATTTTTTGCCTAAGCTCGCGTTTCGTCAGCTTAAGCAGGTCTGTATCCTGATAGAAGATATTGCCGCTGTTGATTATGGCGTTGTCGTCGAGCAGTCCAGTAACGGCTTTCATCGTGACGGACTTGCCGGAGCCGCTCTCGCCGACGAGGGCAACGGTCTTTCCTTGCGGCAAATCAATATTGACGCCGCGCAACGCATGAATATTTCCAGCGTTTGTGCGGAACGTGATGTCCAGATTTTTTATCGAAAGAATATTTTCCATAGCGCAACCTACATGTTCTCAAGTTTAGGAGCCAAAGCCTCGCGGAAGCCGTCGCCGATTAGGTTAAAGCCCAGCATTAGAATCGCAAGGACGCATATCGGCGGCAAGATTTGGTAAGGCAAAATCGTTATGTTGTTAAAGCCCGCCTCAATCAGCGAACCTATCGAACACTGCGGCAAGACAATTCCGACGCCAACGAAACTTAGGAAAGCCTCCGTGAATATCGCAACGGGTATCGAGAACATGACTTGCGTTATTATCGGTCCGATTGTGTTCGGGAGAATTTGCTTAAAGATGATGTGGAAACTGCCCGCGCCGAGAGTGCGACTTGCAAGGACGTATTCGCGCTCCTTTATCTTCAAGCACTCCGCCCTCGCAATTTTACTCATGCCAATCCATTCCGTTATCAGTAGCGACACGATGACTAGCCCAATACCTTTTTCCATGAATATCGCAAGAATCGAGATGATGACTAGCGTCGGGATTGAGCCGATGATTTCAATGAGCCTCTGCAAGACGTTATCGACACTGCCGCCGAAGAACCCCGATATTAATCCGTAGCTCGTGCCAATCAGCATGTCGATAAAGATTGCCACGAACGCGATTATCAGCGAGACCCTCGCCCCCTGCCAAGTCCTTGTCCAGAGGTCGCGCCCCATGTCGTCAGTCCCGAATAGAAATGTCCTGTCCGAAAATAAATTTTGCGCCGAGCCTCCGATTTGCGGCGATAAACTTTTGGCGATTAACTCTTTGCCGCTTGAGTCCGTGACGGAAATGATTTGTTCGTAGCTGTAGGAGCTGACCAGCGGCGCGAAGACTGCAAAGATAATTATTAAGGCGACCAATACCAAACCCGTGACGGCAAACCGATTGCGCATGAAGTGAACGGCGACGCCCTTCCAATAGCCTTGCGAGGCGAAATTTTCATCAAC
Organism: Selenomonadaceae bacterium; assembly: GCA_017518105.1. Lineage (GTDB taxonomy): Bacteria > Bacillota > Negativicutes > Selenomonadales > Selenomonadaceae > Quinella. The sequence goes on along the minus strand of JAFWWC010000017.1, from coordinate 22,843 downwards.
GCTTATATCGCGTCCTGTGATAAATTCAAAGTCATCTTTTTGCGGCGTGTACATGCTCAACCTTCCTTCGTCGTCAATCGGACTCGCGGGTCAATTATCCCGTACAAAATGTCTAGCACAAGCATGGCACCGATATACAGCGCGGAAAAGACTATGCTCAATGCTAAGACGTAATTATAATCGACGCCCTGACCAGCAATAGCGTCCACCATGAGTTTGCCGACACCGTTTATCCCGTAAATTTTTTCTATGACCATCGCGCCGGTGAGCAAGCTTACGACAAGCGGCGCGATCACCGTGACGATTGGAATCAAAGCGTTGCGCAGGACGTGCCGCCGAATCAGTTCAAAGCCGTAAAGCCCTTTAGCCTCCGCGAGTTTGACGTAATCGCTGTTCATGACTTCGACCATTTCATTTCGCGTAAACCGTGCTATCGTCGAGATTGCAAACAGGCTCAGACTCAGCATAGGCATTATCGACGAGCTTAGGAAGTTCGCGGGGTCGAAGAAGTACGGAAAGAACGGAATCTTGTACGAGAAGAAATACTGCAGAAAAATCATAAAGACATACGACGGAATGCACACGCCCAAGATTGATACGAGGGTACACACGCCGTCCAGAAACTTTCCGCGATTGAGTGCCGCGACAATTCCTATCGTCAGCCCAACGAACGTCCCAAACAGGATAGATAGCACGCCGATTTTGAATGAGTTAATCAAACACGCCGTCAAGATTGGTCTAATCGGTGCGCCGTTATAAAGCGACGTGCCGTTGCCGAAACTGCCGCTAAGGAGCAAGGACATATAATCGACGAACTGAACCAGAATCGGCTTGTTAAGTCCGAGTTCCTCGCGCTTCTGCAAAATCATTTCGGCGGACATGCGTTCGACGGGGAACGGGTCGCCAGGCATTATCCTTATCAGCACGAACAGCACGAAAACTATTGCCAGCAACGTCAGCACCGACATTAATATTCTTTTGGTTATGTAGCGTCTCATTTTAGTTTAGCGTTCTTGAAGACGCGACTAATGCCCGCGACGTGGAAATCAATTCCTTCGACGTTCGGGGAAATCAAAACTGCGTTAGCGTCTGTGTAAAGCGGAGCAATAACTGCGTTATCCAGCAAAATCTTTTCGGCGTCGTACATTGCCTTCCATCGAGCGTCATAATCAGCAGCAAGTGCACCCGTCGAACAATCGGAAATAATTTTATCGTAATCGGCGTTGCTCCAGTGCTCGGCAATCTCGCAACCCTTAGTCGTCCACAGCGTGAAGAAAGTCATCGGGTCATTGTAATCGGGAGCCCAGTCAGTCAAGGCTAAATCGTAATTGTTGCTCGTGATGTTGCTAAGGTATTCGGCTTTGGGCATGGGCTGAAGATTAATTTTCACGCCGGGCAAATTCTCTTCGACCTGCGACTTAATCGCTTGAACAATTTTTGTATTGGCGTCGCCGTCGTTTGAGTAAATCAAATTCAAGTCGAAGCTATCCTTGCCGAGTTCAGCTTTAGCCTTAGACAAAAACTCTTGCGCTTTTGAAACGTTGAAGCCTACGACATCAGCAAATTGCTTTTGGTCTTCGGCGAAAAATTTCCCAGTCTTGGCATTGGGCGCGAAGTCAATCGGAACTGCGGTATAAGTCGCCTTTGCGCCGGTCATGACGAAGTTTTCAACGAGCGATTCACGGTCAATGGCGTTGGAAATTGCAAGGCGCAAGTTGGCATTGGCGAGCGCGCCCGCGTGATGATTCTTCGGGTCTTGGTTGAAGGAAAGATACGCGAGGTTGCCCGACGAGAAAGTTTTCAAGTTCTTGGCAAGTTCGGCGTCCTGCTTAACGTGTTCGACTTGGTTGCCGCCAATGCTGACGACGTTAAGCGTACCATTTTTAAAGGAAGTCAGCGCGTTATCGGACGAAGACACGACTTGATATTGGAAGCCGTCAAGGGAGACTGCCGCCGCGTTCCAGTAGGTGTCGTTCTTTTTAAGCTGAATGTTCGCCGTGCCAGGAATGTAGCTTGCCAGAGTGAACGCGCCGTTTGCTAGGAAAGTTTCGGGGCTTGTGCCGTAGGTGCCTTCCGCTAACGAACTGTAAAATTTTTCGTTGACGGGATAAAAAGTCGGGAAGACCATAAGCGACGGGAAGAACGAAACGGGCGCATCGAGTTCGACGACAAAAGTTTTCGGGTCGGGCGCGGATACTCCTAAAGTCGTCGGGTCAGCTCCTTTGATAACGGCGTCGGCATTTTTCACGCAAGCAACCGTATCGCCCATGATGTAGGAATACTCCTGCGACATTTTGCAATGACGCCGCCACGCGAAGACAAAATCCTCCGCCGTCACGGGGTCGCCATTAGCCCATTTGGCGTCGCGCAGGTGGAAAGTATAAGTCTTGCCGTCCGCGGACACGTCGTAGCTTTCAGCAAGGGCGGGAATAGCTTTGCCGTCCGCGTCGAGTTGCATTAAGCCATCGATGCAATCGGCTATAACTTCAAAGGAGGCTAAGTCGGTCGCCTGTGCCGAATCCAACGACACGACGTTTGAACCGAGCATGACGCTTAACTTGCCGTCGCCGCCAGCCGAGTCAGAGCCGCCGCAACCCGTTAGCGCGAACGCCAGCATAAACAAGACGGTCATAAATATTTTTCTCATCGTACAATCCCTTCCTCAATAAAAAAATGCTGGTAATCCAATTCGTCCGGCAAATCTCGCCCGCCCCATTTAAAGCCGTGCTCAGCGAACAGCCTGCAACACAAATCGTCCGCCGTTATCTTGTACGGAAAATCTTTCGTTCGGTCTTCAAAGTCAACGGCAGTTTCAGGCGCGATAATCTTCTTGCCGTCAACAACTTTAATGTACGGATTGTAAAGCGGATTGATGTCGACCGCCAGCCCGTAGCCGTGCAAGGAAATCCTCTTCGTGAACGAGACGTAACGAAAATTAAAACACGAAGAATTATTGCCACGCATTGAAAGTTCGTCGTCCACATCGTACTCATCAATCAAACGAATCTTTTCAATGGGATAATTCTCCGTGAACAGTTTCCTAAAAATATCCGTCAGCGGCTCGGTAATCTTAGCGTTGCAGATTAATTCGCCCTCCAAAGTCTTGCCGCTCAAGTCCTTGTGCAAAACGTGCAAATACCTAAGCTCCGACAAAGGCAACGGGCAATCCTTCTTGTAAGACAAGCCGTCAATCCTCGCGAAAATTTTTTCGTCAAGCTCCGTGCTGTAGAATCCTTTTTCCAAAAGACCTTGCACCTCCTTTATCAAGTTTTTTTCATGATAACAAACTGAATAATTGCTGTCAAGTTTCGTAGGTCGGACAAAAGGAGCTGTGCACGTGAAGTTTCTTCTTGTAAATAAAAGGCTTGCCAAAATTTAAGGCGTAGTGTAGAATACGTTTCGCTATTAAGAACTTTGGAGGGCATGGATTGTAGAAATTTCGACACTTCGCCTAGGGCGGAGAACAGTTTAAACGGACATAGCTTTAGATGGAGAGTGGGCATTTGTCCCACTCTTCTGTTGTTAAGGGGGTGATATGTTGAGCAAAGTTGAATCGCAAGTGGAAGACATAATGGCGGAGATTTTATTGGGCACGGATTATGAACTCGTTGACGTGGAATACGTTAAGGAAGGGCGCGACTGGTATTTGCGGATATTCATTGACAAGGCGGGCGGCATTGATTTGGACGACTGCCAAACTATCAGCGAACAGCTAAGCGCACGACTCGATAACGTCGACATAATCAGCGGCGCGTATATCTTGGAAGTTTCTTCGCCCGGCATTGACCGCATTTTGAAGAAGGATAAAGATTTTGTTCGTGAGGCGGGCAAGGTCGTAGACGTAACACTTTACGCACCACTCGACGGCAAAAAAAGTTTCGTCGGGGAGCTAATCAATCGTGACGAAAAATTTTTACATATCAAAGACATTGCGCCCTTGCCGCGTGATAAAGTCGCGCTAGTGAGGTTGCACATAGATTTTTAATGGGAGGAAGAATTTACTTGGCTGCTAGAAAGAATAAAACTGAATCGCCCACCTTGATTAGTGCACTGCAGGACTTGTGCGCCGAAAAGGAAATTGAACCCGAAGTCCTATTTAAAGCTGTGGAGGAGGCTCTCAAGGTCGCTTACAAGAAAAATTTCAATCAAGACGACGACAGCTTCGAGGTTGAACTCAATCGCAAGAACGGTAGCTTTCATGTCTACGCATTGAAAATCCCCGTTGATGTCGTAAGCGACCCGAAGACCGAGATTTCCGAGGACGAAATTGAGGAGAACAGCTACGAGATAAATGACGACGGCTTGGCTAGGATAGAAGTTACGCCAAAAGATTTCGGGCGAATCGCCGCGCAAGCCGCTAAACAACTCGTCGTACAGAAATTGCGCGAGGCTGAACGCGGCGTCATCTATGACGAATTCACTAAGCGCGAAAGCGACATTGTCAAGGGAAGAGTTCTTCGCGTCGAGGATAATAATCTTATCGTCGAGGCGGGCAAGACTGAAGCCGTCTTGATGCCAACGGAGCTATCGCCCTATGACAATTACAAAGTCGGCGATATGGTCAGGGCTTACATCATCGAAGTTAAGAAGGGCGGCAAAGGTCCGCAGGTTTATCTTTCGAGAACGCACCCCAACTTTTTGCGGCGGCTCGTGGAAATCGAGATACCGGAGATTCAAGAAGGGCTTATCGAGATAAAATCGGTGGCTCGCGAGGCTGGTTCACGTTCTAAAATCGCTGTCTACTCCAAAGAACCGAACGTCGCGGCGGTCGGAGCTTGCCTCGGTCAACGCGGCACGAGGATTAAAAACGTTCTTGACGAACTCGGCGAGGAGAAACTTGACGTTATCGAGTGGAGCCCCAATGAAGGCGTTTTCATTGCCAATGCCCTAAGCCCATCCAAAATTATCAGCGTCGCTTTGAACTACTCCGATAAAAGTTGCCGCGTGGTCGTGCCCGATAATCAGCTGAGTTTGGCTATCGGTAAGGAAGGGCAGAACGCTAGACTTGCCGCACGGCTCACGGGCTGGAAGATTGATATTAAGAACCTTAAGCGGGCGAATACTATTCCGCTTGATGAAGACATGCAGGAAGTTGACATCTCGGCGGCGCAATCCTTATTCAAAGTCCGTCCGAAGAAAGGCAAGCGTCCATGAGCAAGCCAATCAATATGCGTCGGTGCGTTGTGTGTAGGCAGGTTAAGCACAAATCGGAACTTCTGCGCGTGGTCAAGGCGGCGGATGATTTCTCACTAGACAGCACGGGCAAGCAAGACGGGCGCGGAGCTTATGTTTGTAAGTCGCAAGATTGCGTTGCCTTGCTCATGAAACGCCGCAACCTTAATAAGGTCTTTAAAACCAAGTTGCCGGATAAACTCTACGACATGATAAAGGAGCAAGTTCATATGTAAATTTACGGGGGTGGATGTATGTCAAAACCGACTAAGTATAGAATCTACGACATGGCTAACGAATTCAATCAAGACGCTCAAGTTATTATCGACTTTCTGAACAAGCGCAAGATTAAAGTTAAGAATCGTTTCACGGGCGTCGAAGAGGACGCTTATCAAATGGTTAAGGCTAACTTCGGAAGGCGCAAACCCGTCGAGCCCGAACCTAAACCGCAACCTCAACAGCAAAGTCAGCAACCAAAGCAGAAGCCGCAACCTCAACAAGCCCAGCAACCTAAGCAGAAGCCGCAACCTCAACAAGCCCAGCAACCTAAGCAGAAGCCGCAACCTCAACAAGCCCAGCAACCTAAGCAGAAGGCTCAACCTCAGCAAGCCCAGCAACCTAAGCAGAAGGCTCAACCTCAACAACAGACCCAACAGCCTAAGCAGAAGTCGCAACCTCAGCAACAGACCCAACAGCCTAAGCAAAAGTCACAACCTCAACAACAGAACCAGCAACCTAAGCAGAAATCTCAACCTCAGCAACAAACCCAGCAACCAAAGCAGAAATCTCAACCTCAGCAACAAGCCCAGCAACCAAAGCAGAAGCCGCAACCTAAGCAGAAGTCTCAACCTCAGCAACAAGCCCAGCAACCTAAGCAGAAACCTCAACCTCAACAGCAAGCCCAGCAACCTAAGCAGGAGAAAAAGTCCGAGCAACAGCGGCGCGATAAGCAGGACAAGCAACAGGACACTCGCGGGGAACGCGGCGACCGTCAATCTAAGAACCGTCAGCGCGACGACGCGACCAAAAATAATCGTCAACGCCAACGCGCTAAGCAACCCGCTAATGCTAAGGAGGCGGCAAAAACTCAAGCCGCACAGGCTACCGACGGCAAAACGCGTCCGCCACGTTCGGCACGCAGAAAGAATCGTCAGCAAGCTCAGCCGCCGCGCAAAGTCGAGATTGCTCGCCCAACTCATATCAAGGTTGGGGAATCTATCGCCGTTAAGGATTTGGCTAGCAAGATGAGTTGTACCGCCGCCGAAGTCATTAAGAAACTTTTGCTAATGGGCGTCATGGCTACTATCAATCAGGAAATCGATTACGATACCGCCGCAGTAGTTGCCGCTGAATTCGGAGTGACTGCCGAGGAGCTCCCGCCCGAAGTCGACCCGACGCTTATCCCGGAAATCGTTGACGACCCGTCCACGCTCAAGCCGCGTCCGCCTGTCGTAACCGTTATGGGGCACGTCGACCACGGCAAAACTTCTCTGCTTGACGTTATCAGAAAGTCTCACGTCACATCAATGGAAGCGGGCGGTATCACTCAGCACATCGGCGCGTATCAAGTCATCTGCAACGACCGCAAGATTGTCTTCCTTGATACTCCGGGTCACGAGGCATTTACGGCTATGCGTGCTCGCGGGGCGCAAGTCACGGATATTGCTATCCTAGTCGTCGCCGCTGATGATGGCGTTATGCCCCAGACCGTCGAGGCGATTAATCACGCTAAGGCGGCGGGCGTCCCGATTATCGTTGCCATTAACAAAATCGATAAGCCCGGCGCAAATCCCATGCGCGTTAAGCAAGAACTTATGGAGCATGAATTAGTTACGCGTGAATTCGGCGGCAATACCACTATGGTTGAAGTCTCCGCTAAAAAGAACATTGGCATTAATGATTTGCTGGAGGAAATCTTATTCGAGGCTGACGTTCAAGAGTTCAAAGCCAATCCAAATCGTGAGGCTCGCGGCGTCATCATTGAAGCTAAATTGGATAGGGGGCGCGGCGTCGTCGCTACTGTCCTCGTCCAGAACGGAACCTTGCGTATCGGTGATTCAATCGTAGCCGGCACCACTTATGGCAAAGTTCGCGCCATGATGAATGAACGCGGCGATAACGTCAAGAAGGCTACGCCAAGCGTCCCCGTCGAAGTGCTCGGATTAAACGACGTGCCGGAGGCGGGCGATATTCTTGCCGCACTCGATGAACGCCTTGCCAAGTCCATTGCTGAACACCGTATCGAACGCAAACGCAATGAGCTGATTAAGTCCAAGAAAGTTTCACTCGACGACCTGTTTAATCAAATTCAGGCTGGCGAAATTAAGGATTTAAATATCGTCGTCAAAGCAGATGTGCAAGGCTCGGTTGAGGCTCTTAGCTCCTCACTGCTTGCCCTTAACAAAAATGATGAAGTCCGCGTTAATATCGTGCATTCGGGCGTTGGTGCCGTCAATGAATCCGATGTTATGCTTGCGTCCTCGTCCAATGCTTTGATTCTTGCCTTCAACGTTCGCCCTGATAATAACGCTCGCAAGTCCGCCGTCACGGAGAATATCGACATTAGAACTTACCGCGTGATTTATGACGCTTTGGACGACGTGCGCGCCGCTATGAGTGGTCTGCTTGCTCCTAAGTTTAAAGAAGTCGTTCAAGGGCGCGTCGAGATTCGCAAGGTCATGAAGTTTTCTAAAGCCCTCGTCGCGGGTTCTTACGTCCTTGAAGGCAAAATCTTTAACAACAGCAAGATTCGTATCCTGCGCGACAATGTGGAAGTCTTTGACGGCGAGATTGATTCCCTGCGCCGCTTTAAAGATGAGGTCAAGGAAGTTGCCGCTGGTTACGAGTGCGGGATTTCCATCGTCGATTACCGCGACTTCAAGGAAGGTGACATCATCGAGGCTTACAAAATGCAGGAGATTGAAACTTCAATCGAAGACGTAAATAAGGAGTGACGAATTTTGATTACGTTCATTATCGGCTTGGTGATTCTGTTCGTCGGGGCGGCTATTTATGGTTCGATTTGCGAACGCATCATGAATCCGAATCCTGCCGCGCAGACTGCCGCCATTAAACTTAAAGACGGCGTAGACTACGTGCCTATGAATAAATGGAAGAATTGCCTAATCGAACTTCTGAACATTGCGGGCACGGGTCCTGTGCTCGGTCCCATTCAAGGTATCCTATTCGGTCCGATTGCCTTTATCACCATTCCTATTGGGTGCGTTATCGGCGGCGCGTTCCATGACTATATGAGCGGCATGATTTCTGTACGCAACAACGGTGAACAAATGCCCGCGCTAGTCAAACGATTCCTCGGCGGCGGCGTCTACAAGGTCTACAATGTCTTTGTCTGTTTGCTTATGCTTCTAGTCGGCGTGGTCTTCATCTATACGCCGGGTGATTTGCTCGTCGGGCAGATTATCGGCGAAGACGTTACCACCCTCAATTCAACCGTCATCATCGTTTACGGCGCGATTCTCTTTTATTACCTGCTGGCGACGCTCCTGCCTATCGATAAAATCATCGGGCGTATCTATCCTATCTTCGGCGCAATCCTTCTGCTTAGTGCCGTCGGGATTTTCTGCGGGCTCTTCATTAAGGGTTATCCGCTCCTTGAAGTTTGGGAAACTGGCGTTGCGAACGTCCACCCGCTCGGCGAACACTTTATCCCCATTTTCTTTATAACGGTTGCTTGCGGCATTACTTCGGGCTTCCACTCCACCCAAGCTACGATTATTGCCCGCTCCGTAACCAATGAAAAGCACGGACGCTTGATTTACTACAACACGATGATTGCCGAAGGTTTTATCGCAATGAGTTGGGCGGGCGCGACTATGGGCGCATTGAATTTGGCTTTGGCGTCGGAAACTGACCCCGTTAAAATCCCCGCTTTGCTCGTGGGAATCATCGCTAAGGATATGCTCGGTCAAGTCGGTGGTATGGTTGCTGTGCTCGGCGTCATAGTCCTAGCAATTACTTCTGGCGACACTGCGTTGCGTTCCCTGCGCCTCATGCTTGCCGACGCTCTCCACATTGATAATAAGAAGACAGTCAACGTGCTGATTCTCGCGGCTTGTATCTTCGCAGTCGTGGCGGGCGTGCTTTACTTCGCTAAAACTGACGCTAAGGGCTTCGCTATCCTCTGGCGTTACTTCTCTTGGGCGAACGAGACTATCGCGGTCTTCGCCTTCGCTATGATTTCCGTCTACATGATGAAAAACAATATGCCGTACCTCATGGCGATAATTCCTGGAACGTTCTATATGTACATCGTCTCAACGTATATCTTTAACGCTAAAATCGGCTTCGGATTAAATTACACGCTAAGTTATATTCTCGCGGCGGTGGCGGCTGGGCTTTATGCCTCGGCTATCGTCAAATATGGCAAGTCCTTAACGTCCTCACGAAACTTGCACTAACGGAATTTTGTAGACAAAGCCCATCTCTGAACTGGAGGTGGGCTAATTTAATGGAATTATAGGAAAAACTTTTGCCGCAGATTTACGAGCTTGGATTTTTGTGCGACGAGGTGCGATATTTTTAACTTGACAATCAAACCAAAGCAAATTACTATTTTTTTGAGGTGATTGAAATGGAAACGTTCGGACAAAAAATTAAACGATTGCGTAAGGCAAAAAAAATGACTCAATCAGAGCTTGCGGAGTCTGTTGGCGTAGATTTTACGTACATCAGCAAGATTGAAAACGGAAAAAGCCTCCGCACCCCTGCCGAATCGACGATAAGGAAACTTGCAATGTTCTTAGAGACGAATGCGGAAGAATTAATTCTGCTTGCAAAAAAAGTTCCGCAAAATTTTCAAGAAACAATCGTTGACGACAAACTCGCGGTAGATTTTCTGCGCATTTTTCCAAAATTAAACGAAACGCAGCGCGGTATCGTGGAAAAAATAATCGAGCAAGCGGAGAAGACTTCATGAATCGAAAAAATATTGAACAATTAGCCAATAGAATTCTTCAAGCTGAAAAATTTTCAAAGCCACCAATTATTGCCGAGCAACTAGCCGAATTTTATTTTGATTTAGAAATTGAATGGACGAGCTTGCAAAATGATAATGTGGCGGCGGCATTATCGGTCTCGGAGAAAAGAATTTATGTAAATGAACTTGTCACGAACGTTGGGCTGAAAAACTTCACAATAGCGCACGAGATTGGACATTGGGTCTTGCACAAAGATTTAATCGGGCAACATTCGCCGCAAATGGAACGCGAGGCAGATAAATTCGCGACATATCTGCTTATGCCAGAAAAAATAGTTCGCGAGGAATTCTCTAAATTTAATGAACATAGATTTTTAAAATATTTCCCGACCGACATGAAGGTATCTTCGTTGGCAGATACTTTTTGCGTGTCTTATACGGCAATGAAAATTCGACTCTCGCAATGGGAACTGAAACTTATTTATGTTGATTTTAATAGCGGCAAATGTTATCGGAGCAAAAAAGAATTTTTGGAAAAGGAAGCCGGACAGATTAAGTTGTTTTAAAAAATTTTATCTCAAAACTTGACGGAGAATTCAAGTCAAGCTATACTCGCCTCACGAGGTGATTGAATGGCAAATAAAAGTTCAGATGTATTCAAATCTTATCTTTTCGAGGGTGTAGGCTATTCTGGAGAGTTTCAAATTCCGATTTTGCACTCAAGCAGGCTATTGCCAAATAAATTGATACCGTTTTCAAAAGCGTTGAGTACAAAAGATTTTGCGCAATGGGTTCACTTCTATGAAGACGACAAAAATTTTATTTGCGTTTGGAATCAACCAAAAAAATATCTGCTATTGCTGAAAAAATTCTACGGGCTAATTTCTCCCGACTTCAGCGTTCAGAGAAATATGTCGCTTTTTATGAAATTAGATTCAACAGCTAAAGGACGTGTGCTCGGTCATTGGTGGCAACAAAATGGAATAGAAGTTATCCCAAATGTCAGATTCAACGGAGATTCGACTTACAATTTCGTTTTCGAGGGTTTGGATAAAAATTCAAATCTTGCTGTCGGTTCTCTCGGCTGTATAAAAAATAAAGAGGAACGTAAATATTTTATCGAAGGTCTTCGCGAGCTTATAAAACGACTGCAACCAAAAAATCTTATCGTTTACGGCACAGTTCCGAAAAAAAATCTTTGAACCTTATGCTAACGAAACGAATATCTTACATTTTCCGAGTTGGACAACTTTAATTCATCAAAAGGAGCGTGTATAATTTTGGGGGCAGGAAAAGGTGGAAATTACGGTGCAACAAAAAATATCGTCAAATTTATGGATAATCTCTTGGAATTAGCTGAATATTACCCGATGTCTCAGAGTAAATACTTCGGTATTAAGTCTGGCAACAAGGTACTTCAAATTCTCAGCGAAAATCCTTTAGAAACAATGTGGGATTTTGTTGGACGATTGGCAAAAGGAATTGTCGAGATAAGTTCGCTCCCCGGAAATGAGGTAGGATTGCAAATTGTCTTTCCCGACCATTATCGAGTGGTATTTCGCTAAAAATCGTCATCGGATGGCAGTCCTGCGGTTACAATTTTCCCGTTAAGTAAAGATTGCGTCATTCCGTATCAAAAAATTCATTTCGGTCGAAAAAAATGAGGAGGTAATGTCATGTTTACAGAAGATTTGTCATTGACTGCAACGGAAGAAAATTTATTGCGTGAAACTATCGGTAAAAAATTGCTCAGAATTAGCACGATGAAACCTATTGAAGTCGGCATTCAAGCGTTGCTACCGATATATGCCGATTTCGGAGATTTTTGCTTTGAAGTAACTAGAACAGATGAAATGATTCAGTATTTCGATATTCGCGAAGATGCAGGGCGTCCGACTGTTTCTAAAGCCGCTTTTTCAGACAGCGGTTGCATAAAAACTATAAATCGCGTCGTACAGGACGTTCTTGTCGTCATTGACACGTTCGAGTTTTCTAACTACAAAGTGACTTATCCGAAGTCGATTATTTTTCAGTTCGATGATTGCAATTTGGTAATGGAAAAAATTTGGCTCATATCCTTAGGAGAATTAGATGCTCACTTGGAACCTCCCGACGCCGAAAATTACGGCTTAACTGACGAAATGCAATTCTGGTACGACCCGGCAGAAGATGACGAAAAGCCTTTGGCAACTCAAAAGATTAAGTCGCTCAAACAAGGTGGCTTCATTGATTAGAACTGTCAAAATCCCATATTTAGGATTTGGAACTTTGCAACTTCAAAACGCCTGCGAGGGCGATTTTTTTGCCCATTTTACAAAATCCCGTATTTGGGATTTCGTAAATTACAGCTCAAAATCACCCCCCAAAATTGTACATGCCGAAAAACCCGCGTCAGAACGCCATACAAAATCCTGTATTTGGGATTTCGTATTTTGAACCTTCAAATCGCCTCCAAAACCCGTTTCAAGCATTCAAAACCCGTTTCACAGCTCCAAAATCAGTTTCAAGCCTCCAAAATCAGTTTCACAGCTCCGAAATCGGTTTCAAGCTTTAATTTTGCCGCTCAGCGTGTTAAAATCGTCTCCGAGGTGATTTTCAATGGCAAAAAAGCATTTTTACGACTACATCAAGTCTTCTAAGAACGAACCCGCCCTTGTACACTACTTTGCTAACTATTTTAAGATTCTCAACTTCGATTCAACCAATTATATCGACCTTTACACCCCTGAAATCTTTTTCGAGTTCAAAACCAATGAAAACTTTAAAAATCATCACGCATTAGCTGAAACCATCGCTCAAGCTCTCTATTACGCCCAAAGATTGTACACCGGTAAAGACCCGCGCCCACTTAGCCCTTATATTTCCGTCGTTACTAAAGATTTCGGCGCATATTTTGAGACTAATACCTTTTTTGACTTCTACAGCAATGAAAACCGCTACGATTGGGCTTTGCCGCCCTCTTCGCCATGCAAAATTCTTGTTTCCGACCTTACAAACTCTAAAATCATCACAGACGCGATTATTTATGACTTCGCGAACGTTTCTGATGAAATTAAATTCGTAACCAATATTGAACGCATTAGGAAAAAAACTAGCAAATTCGCAAAAAAAATCATAACGCCAAATAATTTTGACGCCATTTTTAATTATTGGCAAAGTTTGTTCGGAGACGCCGTTAAAAATTCTCATAAGCCATCCGAATACTTCATAACCGACATTGAAGGCGATAAATCAGAAATTATCGGTTCAAAAGTCGTTTTTCACATGACCGACGGCAAAAAAATCTATAAACCGATTGATATTGACGCTTACAAAGCTTTTTGGAGCCAATACGAGAAAATTCGCAATCACGACACGATTATTTCAGTTCGTCAGCGTATGGACAGGATGACCGAAGAAAATTTGCGCCGTTTTACCGGTGAATTTTATACGCCGAAACTTTTTGCCGATAAAGCCGTTGAATATCTTCAAAAAACCGTTGGCGACTGGTGGAAAGATGAAAATTTTCGCCTTTGGGACATGGCAGCGGGCACGGGCAATCTTGAATTCTCTTTGCCGGAAGAATCGCTCGCCAAATGCTATATTTCTACGCTGAATAAAGATGAAGCAGCCTATTGCGCGAAAACTTTTTCTGCCGCTACGTGTTTTCAATACGATTTTTTGAATGACGACGCCGATAAATTGCCCGAAAACCTGCGCGAAGACCTTGCTAACCCTAATATTAAATGGATTATCTTCATAAATCCGCCTTACGTCACTGCAAACAACAATAAAAGCGATAATGTAAATAAAGATGGCGTTTCAATGACGAGAATTAAAAAACTTATGACAGCAGAAAAACTCGGAAAAACTAGCCAAGAATTATTTACACAGTTCATTTATAGAATCAGCAAAGATTTTTCCAATCGAACAGCTTATCTTGGAATTTTTTCTACTTTAAAATATATAAACGCTGAAGCTGAACAAAAATTACGCGATAAAGTCTTCAGATATAAATTTGAGCGCGGCTTTGTATTTAATGCCAATAATTTCAATGGTTGTACAGGACAATTTCCTATTGGCTTTTTAATTTGGAACCTTAGCAAGCATATTTCATTGGAAGAGCAAGAAATTAAGCTTGAGGTTTGGGAGAATTATAAAAATATCTTGGTCAGACCTGGTTTAAAGATTTTAAGACCTGTTCGGGCTGAAGAATTCTTAAATAAATGGGTTAAACGATTTCCGAGCACAAAAAAATTCCCGCCGATGTCCAGTGCATTAAAAATTGCCGCTGAAAACAAAAACAGGAACGATAGAATTGCCGAAAACTTTTTAGCAGGGCTTATGGTTAAAGGAAATGACTTTTTGAATCAAAATAGCACAGCTTTATTATCTGCGCCGTATGCAAGCCACGCGGGATTTTCAATTACGCCGGAGAATTTTGAAGAGGCAATGATAGTACACATGGTGCGGCGATTGCCAAAAGCGACGTGGCTAAACGACCGCGACCAATTTTTACAGCCGAACAAGCCGTTGAGCCGCGAATTTATAGTTGATTCGGTGATATGGAGCCTATTTTCTGCGTCGAACCAGACAGCGAGCCTTAGCGACGTAGAATACGAAGGGAAAATTTATCAGATAAGGAATAATTTTTATCCGTTCGAGGTTTCGGAGGTAAAAAGCTGGGAATGCACGATACCGGCGATAAAAGAACGTCTAAATTCGGCGACGGAGGACAGATTTGCGGCGACGTGGATAAAAAATAAACGCTTAGACCTTTCGAGCGAGGCTTTAGCGGTTTTAAATTCTGGAAAAGCGATTTACAAGCGATTTTACGCGGAACTGGAGCAATTGGACGTTGAGCGTTGGAAAATCTCGGATTGGGACGCGGGCTGGTATCAAATCCGCATGAGTTTAGGCGCGACGATAGATTTATCAGAGTTAAAGGATAAATTGGAGCCGCAAATCTACGAGCTGGGCTTTTTGCGCGACGAGGTGATAAAATTTACTTGAAAAATAATTTTGAGCTGATATAATGCGCGAAGGAACCAAAACAAAAGTCTACATATTATCACCAAACGTGCCGCCTCCGTCGTCTAGCCAACGATTGGAGGTTTCGCGCTTTAAAAGAAGAAAACCCCGCCGAGAGCGGGGCTGGGTCGAAGTGAAACCCTCTGTAGAGTGCTCGAATCACCGACGCTTGAAGAAGAAGTCGAGCACACGGTGGACGCCATAGCCAATGACGGAGCCACCTATAGTCTTAAGGAGCCAAAACAAGAAATCTAACACATTATCACCTCCCTTCCTTCGCCTGAAGGGATTCACGGCGGTGATAAGCGCATTTTACAGCGTGCTTGAAGATTTTTCAAATAAAAAGCCATCGTTCGATTGAGCGGCGGTTTTTTTGTGTTATAATCGCTAAAAAAGTTTTGGAGCTGAGATTATGACGAAGATTATAAACAGCGTGAAGGCTTCAGAGGACGATTTGAAAGTTTTTGCGGAAAAGGACACGCCGGACGATAAAATCGCAGAGCAACTCAAAACATTCTTGCTGAATTGCGATAGCGACCGCGCCGGGCTCGACCCTTACGACGAAAATCTTTTGTACGACCCTAATCGCGGGCATTGGGACTTGTGGGACTTCGACTCGGAAGGCGGCAAGGAAATTGCGCTTGGAGAAAACTTTGTGGCGAGAAATCCGTTATCAGACGTTTCAAGCGGGATAGTCGCGATTGATTTTGGCACGAGCCGGACGGTTGTCGCCTACGAAAACGAACACTCGCAGATTTTGCCCTTGCAAGTCGGGAGTGGTTCATATAAAAGCGTGATAAACTGTTCCGCGAACTACGAAAATCCAACGGTGATTCAGTTCATCGACATTGAAAGCTTTTTGACGGCGTATTATTGGCGCGAGGGTCGTCCGTTCACGAAATGGAGCGACGTAAAAGTATCGCATGCGGCGTTTGAAAACATGATTAGCGGCGGCTCGGAAAAGTTTTACTCGTTCCTGACGGATTTAAAGTATTGGTGCGGCTCGAAAACGCAATACATGCTCCGTGACGAGAAAAAATTCATAACACAGCTTGCGCCGTTCGAGGAATTAGCCGACGACGAAATAAATCCGCTGGAAATTTACGCGTATTACCTCGGACTTTATATCAACAACATGCAGCAGGAAAATCATATCTTCTTGAATTATATCCTGTCGTTCCCCGTGACTTATGAAAGACCCGTTCGGGATAAGATGCGTCTTTGTTTCGAGCGCGGATTAAAGAAGTCCCTGCCGACGGCGTTATTGTCGAACGAGGCGATAATGAAGAAATTTTCGGTTCGCGAAGGGGCGAGCGAGGCGGCGGCGTATGCGATAACGGCTCTGCAGGAATACGGCTTTGACCCGGAGGGCGAGGACGAAATTTATTACGCGGTGTTTGACTTCGGCGGCGGCACCACTGATTTTGATTTCGGATTTCTGCGCGAGGCGTCGAGCGACCGTTATGATTATATGCTGGTGCACTTCGGCGAGAACGGCGACCGGACTTTGGGCGGAGAAAATCTTTTGAAACTCTTGGCGTTCGAGATTTTCAAAGCGAATCAAGATAAGTTGATGATTGAGGGCGGCAAGATTCCGTTCACGTGGGCGGCGGACAAAAAAAGTTTTGCCGGTTCCGAAATTTTTATCAAAGACTCGCAAGAAGCCCATTCAAATATGCACGCCTTGATAGAAAAGTTGCGCCCTGTGTGGGAGGCTCCCGACTCTGAGGCAGCAGAAGAGATTTTGACGGGCAACTTAATTGAACTAAACCTTTTCCGCGACGATGGGCAGCTCGTCAAAGATTTTCAGTTGGACGTGACCATTGACCTGCAAAAGATTATTCGCGAGCGCATTAAGTCGGGCATAAACAACTTTTTTATCTCGATGAAGGAAGCCTTCGAGAAGAACAGCAAAAATTCCCTACGCAAGATAAAGTCGCTTAACGAGATTGATGAGATTTCGATTTTCCTAGCGGGCAACTCGTCTAAGTCAAAGCTTGTCACGGAACTTTTTGCCGAATACCTTTCGCCGTCCGAAGATACGCGCCTTGCCGCTGATGAGGTTCCTTTTGTTAATGGGCGGCTCAAGGTTGGCTACGAGACTAAGAAGGGATTTTTCACGAAGGGCAACAGCATTTATCGCCGCGATAAGAACGGTTTGGAAGTTTGGCTGGGCGACATGGATAACGAGAACGACCAGATTGTCCTTAGCGACACCGTGAAGAAAATTCCAAACTCAAAAGACGGCGAGAAGTCTCAAGCGGATATTCTGTTTGAATTCGGCGAAAAGGCTCCAGAGTTTAAAATTTATCCAGCGTTGGGGACAGAGGCGGCTCACGAATTGCAACGGGCACGCGGCGTTGAGATTCGCAAAGATTTGACAGCTCCAACTGGCAAAACGGGCGTCGCTTATGGGCTTTTGCTTAGCAGGGCGGGTAGCACCGTTCAAACCAAACACATTACCCCCGACGCCTCGAAGACTCCGTTTAGCTGTTACGTCGGCAGGAACCGCAAGCGCAAGTTCAAGACGATTATCGACCGCAATACAAAGTTCGACGTGTGGTATCCGTTCATAGACGCCGGTGACAGTTTCGACGTTTTCTATACGAACTTGCCCGAAGCCGTTTCAAATCAGATGAGCATTCAAAAGGCGAAGCGAATCACAATCAACCTTGACGAGCCAGACGAAGAGGCGACAGTTTATATCCGCGCCGTGAAGTCGAACGTTATCGAGTATCAGATTGCCCGCAGTGAAGATGACCTTAAAGACGAAGCCATTTCCGAGCAAATCGAGCTGAGCTAAAACTTTGTGCGAGGAGAAATTGATATGGCAAACGTCGTGACGATAACGGGCGTGAAGAAACTTTATAAAATGGGTTCGGAGACAGTCGCCGCGCTAAATGGAGTTGATTTGAGGATTGACGAAGGAGAATTTGTCGCGTTAATGGGTCCGAGCGGCTCCGGCAAGTCAACTCTGATGAATATTCTAGGTTGCCTCGACAGACCGACGGTTGGTTCATATAAATTGCTTGGGCAAGAGGTCAGCGGGCTATCGGACGATGAATTAGCGCGAATACGGAATAAAACAATCGGATTCGTCTTCCAGAACTTCAATTTGCTCCCGAAGCTAACGAGTTTAGAAAATGTCGCGTTGCCGGCGGTGTATGCGGGCTTGAGTTCAAAGGAAAGATTAGCTTTGGCGACGGAGGCATTAAAAAAAGTATCGTTAGAAGACCGCGCAGAGCATTTACCAGGGGAATTAAGCGGCGGACAGCGTCAAAGGGTGGCAATCGCACGTGCAATCGCGATGAAACCGGCAATTTTAATGGCGGACGAGCCGACGGGCAACTTAGACACGAAATCGACGGGCGAAATCATGGAAATCTTTCGCGACCTGCATAAAACCGGCTCGACAATCATTTTAGTGACGCATGAACCGGATATTGCGCAGGCGGCAGACCGTCAGATACTTGTAAAGGACGGAAAAATCACCAAAGACATTTCCAAAGGGTCAAGCGAGGTTATCGACATAGTTTAAGGAGTTTTTTAGCATGTTATTCACGGAATTATTAAAAATGGCGTGGCGAAGTCTTGCGGCGAACAAATTACGGACATTTTTAACGATGTTAGGCGTGATAATCGGCGTGACGAGTGTAATTGCGTTGGTTAGCGTTGGAATGGGCGTTAAAAAAAATATTCTCGACAATATATCGAGATTGGGTTCAAATATGCTGATAGTGATGCCTGGGAGCGCGAATCGGGGCGGAATGCGTGGTGCGGCGGGTTCCGTGATAACTTTGACCTACGATGACGCCGAAGCGATAAAAAATAAGATAAAAAACGTGGAATACGTTTCACCGACGGTTCAAAGCAGTTATCAAGTCGTTTACGGGCACGAGAACTGGAATACGACGGTTACGGGCGTTATTCCGGAATATGTAGCGATTCAGTCGTTAGAAATCAAGAGCGGGCTATTTTTCAGCGAACACGACGTTGACGTAAGAAATCGGGTAGCGGTTATCGGTTCGACGGTCGCGACGAATCTTTTTGAGAGCGTCAATCCCGTTGGCAAGAAAATTCGTATCGGAAACGCGCCTTATACGATTATCGGCGTGCTTGAGAGCAAAGGACAGTCTTCAGGCGGTCAAGACCAAGACGACGTGGTATTGATTCCCTTGACGACCGCTCAGGAACGATTAATCGGCATAACTTACGTCCGCAGTATCAATGTACAAGTCACGGACGCCGACAAGATGGACGAAGTTCAAAGCAATATAGAAAAGCTCCTGCGTCAACGCCACCGAATCAGAGAGGGCGCGGAAGATGATTTCAACGTCCGCAACCTAACAACGCTAATGGAGACGATGACTTCAACGACGACGATGATAACGCTTCTGCTCGGAGCAATCGCGGGAATTTCGCTAATCGTCGGCGGCGTCGGCATTATGAACATCACCTTAGCCTCTGTCACTGAACGCACGCGGGAAATTGGAATTCGCAAGGCAATCGGCGCGACGTACTCCAATATCATGCTCCAATTTCTGATTGAATCGACGATGATTAGTATTATCGGCGGGATTATCGGAATCCTTATCGGCGTCGTGGCGGCTCAGGCAATCTCGAAGTTCGGATCCTTCACGACGGTTATAAGCAGTGTCAGCATTATCGCGAGCTTTGGATTTGCGTTGTTCGTGGGAATTTTCTTCGGAATGTTGCCCGCAAGGAAGGCGGCGCGTCTCGACCCGATTGACGCCCTGCGTTATGAATAATTACTCAAGCTTATAATCGTCCGTCGTCGGCAAGCCCATAAAATAAATCGTCGCGTCTCCGTCTGCAAGGACGTAAGCATAGGCGCGGCGATATATTTTTCCGCTCATGCGATTGCTATCCGCAGACGCCCGACTGAAGAAGACATATGCCTCTTGATAAACCGTCTTGCCCTTAGCGTTCTTGATGAGCCGGTTCTTATCCTCCGCGGCTTTGTTCGTCGTGTAGTTTACTTTGTAGGGGTGGAACGCTGTACGCTCGCCCCAAGTCTCAACCGTAATCGTGCCGAGGCTCTCTGATTTAATCGTTAGGTTATCGAACTTGTGTTGATACGCCTTGCGCCTGTTCGGGAAGCCAGGATTCGTCGGTAAAATTGTCGGGTCGTCTAAGGTAACCTGCACCGCCTCATATATGCCGCTGTCCGCCGCGTTCTGAAGTTCGACTTCCGCTTGAATGTCCGTTGCCTCGTATGCGTGATTCATTGCCGATTCCTCAATGCCTTTGACGACCAGAGCAATAACCAGAAGTAAGCACAGCCCAAAGATTGTCGCGAAACCCTTCTGGTTCATGCGTCAACCTCCCGCCTTGTAATTCGGCATGTAAACCGCCGTGTCGAATTTTATTTTGTGCAGGGTCACTAAGCTTTCCATTTCCAAAGAGATATGCAAAATTTTTTTAGCCTCGTCGACTTCGCACTTGAGATAATTAACCTGAGTGTCCCCGAAGTAGTTCTCGCCCGTTATCGGATTGGTCGGCGTGTGATTATCTTGTCGTTCCGCGTATAGGTTCGGAGCATCTCTTCCGCTCTTAGCGTACAGCATGAAGTATTGCGTTTCCAGCACGTCGTTGTTTATGAAGACGTAGTGCCCATTCAGCGAGGTAACTTCGATTTTGGGCTTGTCTTTGACTACGTGATAGACGAACTTAACCCAACCGCCGCCGGGGGAGATTTCGACTTCGCGGGCTGTGCGGGCAGCTTGCCTTATCTGCTCCATAACGGATTGAGCCTCCGCCTCCAAGACGTAATCGGCGAGTTGTCTCTTACCAAACCAAAAACTTTCTACGCCGACAGTTGCCAAGCCGTACATGAGCAAAATCAAAAGCGGCAGGGCTATCGCGAACTCCGCGACCACGAACCCGCCGCCGTTATTCCTGAACAATGCCAATCGTCCTTTCCATCTCAATCTTGAATTCGTCGTCGCCGACCTGCCATGTGACCTTAACTTTAGCACGCCCGCCGCTAACAGTCGTCGTGACCTTGAACTCAATCGGATTGTTCGCGCCGAGGTTGTTGCTCGTCAAGTCGTCTTTGTTGCCGAGGAACGGTTGACTGCCGCTGATGTCCTCTCGTGCCGCTAAGCTCTCAAGTTCGGCAAATTGTTCGTTCGCCAAATAGATTGCAGTTAGTCTCAGCGTCGATTGATGATTGCGTGCACGCGGGGCGGCGTTCATTAGAATCATCGCGGCAAGGGAAGTTATCACCGTCAAGAAGACGACGTTCAGCAACATAAAGCCGCGTTCATTGCCGAGGACAGATTTTATCCGGCTCATTGGTCAGCACCTTGCATACGCCCAACGCTATCGAAGGAGATTTTCTTTGTATTGCCGAGTCGCGAAGTCAGCGTTATGTGATTGCTCGTGATGCTTGCTTTGCCTTGCGAATCAAAATTAATGCTTGAGCTTGGCGAAGAGAATTTCACGCCGTAAGAAAGATAATGTGTCTCGCGGACGGGCTTGCCTGTGACATTCAAATCTAAGCCGCGCACAACTTGGTAGCTCGGCGGCTCGGTCGTGAACTTTATCGAAACGTATTCGCCGCTAACGTCACTAAGCCCCGTGCCTGTAGTGTTAAATTTCGCTGACCTGTTCATTGCTTGCAAGAACCTAAGCTCGCTGTAAAGTCGTTTGGTCTCGTAATCTAGGGCGGCTCTATCGATAAGGCGTGCGGCGTTCGGCACGGCAATTTTCATGAGCAAGGCGATTATCAGTGCCGCGAGGATAACTTCAAGCGTCGCGATTCCCTTTTGCATGATAGCTTACCTCTTGAACGGGAAGAATTTATTGTAAGGCGACGGCGGCTCTGGTTGATTCTCGGAATAAACGCCGCGAGCCTCGTCGCGAGTAATCTTGCCGTTTTCGATAGCGATAACGCGCCGTTGCATTTGGTCGACGATGGTTTTATCGTGCGTCGCCATGACAATGGTCGTGCCCGCCGCGTTGATTCGTTGGAAAATGTCCATGATGTCCCAACTGGTTTCTGGGTCAAGGTTGCCGGTCGGCTCGTCGGCAATGACAATTCGCGGGTCGTTGACAATCGCACGGGCAATCGCGACGCGTTGTTGCTCGCCGCCGCTTAGCTGAGCCGGAAAGCTTTTGAACTTATCGCGCAAGCCGACGATGTCCAGCACGGTGTTTACGGAGCGTTGCATAATCCTGCGTGGAGCTTCAATAACCTGCATTGCGAAGGCGACATTTTCATAAACGGTCTTATCCTCAAGCAGTCGATAATCCTGGAAGATGACGCCCAGCGACCGCCGCAGGTAAGGGACTTCCTTTTGCTTGAGGTGGGTTACGTCCTTGCCGTTTACGATTATACTTCCAGAAGTCGCAACCTCCTCGTGCATAAGAAGTTTCATCAGCGTAGACTTGCCAGAGCCACTTGTCCCGACGATAAACACGAACTCGCCGCGCTCAATGTCGAGTGTCACCTTGTCTAGGGCAACCACGCCATTTGATTTGTAAAGTTTCGTCACGTCTTTTAAGTGAATCATTACGTTTTCTCCTAAGTTTTTTGTGGCAAACTTTTCTTTTGCGCGCGTGAATGTACAATGTAAGTGCAACAGATAGAAAAGCTCATAGTTTCCTGCTAAGATATTTATAACTCAAAAAGAAAGCAGGGAGCACCATGAGTTACAAGCATCTTAGCATAACGGAACGCGAATTGCTACTGATTCA
>JAFWWC010000016.1 GCA_017518105.1 Selenomonadaceae bacterium | reverse complement strand
GTGCTACGTTACCTGCGAATACATAGGTACCGGCGGACGTAAATCCTAATCTGCCGCTCTACGGCTTATGGTTAAACAGTTCTTAGGGGTAGGAACAGTGCTGTAAGCATGTAAACCGCAGGATAACTTTGGCGAAGGATTCTAACTCCGAGAGGAGGCGCACTCTTTGTTAGTGTACGTTATCAATCAGCATGGCAAACCTTTAATGCCTTGTTCAGCCAGAAAAGCCCGTGTGCTTTTGAAAGAAGGAAAAGCTATTGCCATTCGCCGCGAGCCGTTCACTATTCGATTAAAATTTGGCTCCAGCGGGTACAAACAACCAATAACTTTAGGAGTGGACGCGGGCGCAAAGCACATCGGTTTATCGGCGTCAACTGTCAAGCGTGAAGTCTACTCGGCAGAAGTTGTTTTGCGCACCGACATTACTGATTTGCTTTCAACCCGTCGGGAATTGCGCAGGGCAAGACGTAACCGTAAAACTCGTTACCGTCAGCCAAGATTTTTAAACCGTGTTAAAGCCAAGAAAAAAGGGTGGTTGGCTCCTACTATTCAAAACCGTATCAACGCTCATCTGAAGGTCGTCGATAACGTCTGCAAGATTCTGCCTGTGACAAAAATCGTCGTCGAAACCGCGAGCTTCGATATCCAAAAGCTCAAGAGCCCCGAAATCAGCGGCGCGGAATATCAGCAAGGTGAGCAACTTAATTTTTGGAACGTGCGCGAATATATTCTCTTCCGTGATAACCATACTTGCCAACACTGCCACGGGAAGAGCAAAGACAACGTTCTGAACGTTCATCATCTTGAAAGCCGCAAGACCGGCGGCGACGCTCCCAATAATCTAATCACGTTGTGCGAGACTTGCCATAAAGCTTATCACGCAGGGAAAATCAAACTCAAGCAAAAGCGCGGGCAGAGCTTCAAAGCCGAAACTTTTATGGGCATTATGCGCTGGGCGTTCTTCAATAAGCTCAAAGAAATTTATCCGTTTGATGTCAAAAATACTTACGGCTATATCACGAAGAACACCCGCATTAGAGCCGGTCTGCCGAAGGAACATTACGTCGACGCATTTTGTATCGCCGACAACATGCAAGCTGAACGTCTGAATTATTACCACTATCAAAAGCAAGTTCGCAAACACAATCGGCAAATTCACAAGCTCACGATTAACAAGGGCGGAACTCGCAAGAGAAATCAATCGCCGTTTGGACTTTTCGGTTATAGGCTTTTCGACAAGGTTAAATGCAAAGGCGAAGTAGGCTTTATCTTCGGCAGACGGGCAAGCGGCAGTTTCGATATTCGTAAGCTCGACGGTACAAAAATTTCTGCCGGTATCAGCTATAAAAAATTAGTGCTAATTTCAAAACGAAAAACTTATTTAACAGAGAGGAGGTGCGCGGCTCCTCCCCACAGCTAAAGCAGGGGGGTATCCGCCGCGCATATTTGATGATTAAAACCATTGACTGCAACAACTTGAAATTTCGCGGGCTCGAATACAAGACCGACAAAGTTATCGCCGGCGATACCGTGCTGATTAAAAAAGGCGAAGTCTCTATCATTTTCGACGCCGACGGCAATCCGCACGAAATGCTTCCCGACTCCGTCAAGCAATTTCTCTTCACCGACCGCAACGGTAATGAAATTTATGCCGGCGATTATATCGGGTGCATTGACGGTTCACCGGATAGCATTGAAGCAGATTACGGCATGGAGTTCAGAGCCGAATTGTGGGAACTCCGCGAGCCGAATTACGATTTTTGAGGAGGATGAATCATGCCTATCGGTGAGAAATTGGCGGCGGTTATGACTGCTTGCCGATACATGGCGAAGGACGGACGCAACGACTTTCAAAAATACGACTACACGACTGCCGCAAGTATGTTCGGCAAAATCAATGAGGCTCTTACTGCTCAAAAACTTTTCACCGAAGTTAAAGCCGAGTTGGTTGAAAGCAGAGACGTTACCACTTCAAAAGGCAACATTGAAAAATTTGTCGTGATGAAAGTCATCGTTACGATTCACGACGCCGACGACCCTCAGCAATTTGTGACCTTTGAAGGTTACGG
>JAFWWC010000015.1 GCA_017518105.1 Selenomonadaceae bacterium | reverse complement strand
TGAATCAGTAGCAATTCGCGTTCCGTTATGCTAAGATGCTTGTAACTCATGGTGCTCCCTGCTTTCTTTTTGAGTTATAAATATCTTAGCAGGAAACTATGAGCTTTTCTATCTGTTGCACTTACATTGTACATTCACGCGAGCAAAAGAAAAGTTTTTTAATCAACGCATGGGAAGACGGGCGAATCAAAATATTTCCCAACGATTTTAACCGCGCAATAATCGCCGCACATACTGCAAGCCGTCTCTCCGACCTTGTTGCGTGCGCCGCGTTTCTTCCTTGCTAAGTTAGGGTCAATGGCAAGCTTTAGTTGCTCTTCCCAGTCAAGGACTTTTCTAGCGCGAGCCATCTTTAAATCCCAGTCGCGAGCACCAGCCACGCCCTTAACCAAATCGGCGGCATGCGCGGCAATCCTGCTGACAATCACTCCGTCGTGCACGTCTTCAATCGTCGGCAAGCAAAGATGTTCGGCGGGCGTGACGTAGCAGAGGAAATCCGCACCGCTAATCGCCGCAAGCGTCCCGCCAATCGCCGCTGTGATATGGTCGTAGCCCGGCGCAACGTCCGTAACCAATGGTCCGAGAACATAGAACGGGGCATTGCGACAAAGTCGTTTCTCAAGTTTCATGTTGGCTTCGATTTGGTCGTAGAGGACGTGTCCAGGACCTTCAACCATGACTTGCACACCGCGACGCCACGCACGGTCAACGAGGTCGCCCAAAGTTATCAGCTCAGTAAGTTGTGCCCTGTCCGTCGCGTCGGCTATGCAACCAGGTCTCATGCCGTCGCCTAGGCTAATCGTCACGTCGTATTTCGCGCAAATGTCTAAGATGTCGTCGTAGCGTTCGTAAAGCGGGTTCTCGCGTTCGTTGTGAAGAATCCAGCCGGCAATGAAACTTCCGCCGCGACTTACAATGTCCATTTCCCGTTTCTGCGTCCGAAGTTTTTCAATCGCCGAACGAGTAACGCCGCAATGAAGCGTCATGAAGTCCGCGCCGTCCTTGGCTTGAGTTTCAATCGTGCGGAGCAAATCATCTTCCGTCATAGAGACAATCGCGCCGTGAGCTTTAATCGCCTCGACCGTCGCTTGATAAATCGGAACCGTCCCGACCATTATCGGCGAGTGGTCGATTATTTTTTTGCGCGAAAGGTCGATATTATTGCCCGTGCTCAAATCCATGACCGAATCCGCGCCGCAACGTACAGCCTCATCGAGTTTGAGAAGTTCGGGTTCAATGTCAGGAAACGTGCTAGACGTGCCGATATTGGCGTTGACTTTCGTCCGCAAGCCCGCACCCACGCCGCACGGCTTCAACGACGCGTGATTGACGTTAGCGCAGATTGCAATCGTTCCTTGAGCCACGCCGCACCGAATTTCTTCGACAGGAATCTTTTCCGCCTCCGCAACCAGTTTCATCGCGTCGGTTATTTTGCCCTCACGAGCCATTTGCATTTGTGTTGCCATGTTGAATCACCCTTCCAAATATTTTTTGAACCGATTGACGACCAGCCCCGCTAGCACCGAGCCGCACACCGTCGAGATTAGGAACGGCACCACGTAGACATAAAACGACACGTCGCCCGCCTCCTTGCCCATGAACAGGATTGCTATCGGGTAAGCCGCAAGCCCGCCGATTATCCCCGTGCCCAATGCCTCAGCCGCGACCGTCAGCCAAATGTTTTTCGTCCGCGAATAGACGCCGCCGCTTAGGAACGCTCCGCACATGCTACCAGGGAACGCAAGCAGACTTCCCAGCCCGAACAAGTTCCTAAGCACGCTAGCCACGAACGCAGAGCCGACACCGTATCGCCAGCCCAAAAGCACCGCGCAAAAGACGTTGACCATATGCTGAACCGGCGCACAGCGACTGCCCAGCATCGGGAATGATAAAATGCTCCCGACCACAGCCACAGCCGTAAGCACCGCTGCCAATGTCAATCGTTTCGTCTCGTTCATCAAATCAGCTCCTTAACCAAAAAGAGAAAACCCCCGATTCGGAGGTCTTCTCGTTGCGTCGATTGTCTTTCCTACGTCGGCATTATCCGAATCAGGTTCGCGGGTCGAAGTGCCTAACTTCCTCTCAGCCTGTCTGCAAGCTCCCCGATATTCAGTTATCAATCCTGCGTCAATTATACGACGGCTTGTCAAGTTAAAAATTTTCTTTGCAAATGCTACGCCTTGCGGTACAATATCGGCGGTGATTCAATGAAGAAGATAATCATAAGTCAAAGGCTCGGCTCGACAATCGCGGTAGTGATTCAAGGCAACGAGGTCAGCGTGATTTATTCAGCACAGGACACACAGCCGCAACTCGTCGGCAACATTTACAAAGGGCGCGTGAAAAATTTTCTGCCGGGAATGCAGGCGGCGTTCGTGGACATCGGGCGCGATAGAAATGTTTTCCTGCAGTTCAATCGCAAGCAGAAACTTTCCGTAGGGCAAAGCGTCTTAATCCAAATCGACAAGGACGAAGGCTTGACTAAGGGGGCGCGGGCGACGCTTAACATTAGTCTGGCGGGGCGGCTGATGATTTTCTTGCCGACGCTCGGTTATATCGGCGTATCGAATAAAATTGGCGGCGACGAACGCTTGAGACTTCATCAGCTAGCAAGGAAGATTCGCCCTAAGGATTCCGGCTTAATCATTCGGACGGCGGCTCAAGGTTGCTCCGAAGAAGATTTGCTCGGCGACCTTGCTAAGCTTCAGAAACTCTGGTCAAAGATTCAAGAACGCCACGCCAAACGCAAACCGCCCGCCCTCCTGCACAGCGACAACGATCTGATTGACAGGCTCTTGCGCAACGAGTACGCGGCGGGCACTGAACTTATCGTAGACAACTTGAAACTTTATCGGCGGCTCGTCAGTCTAGTCGACGGCGTGAAACTCTACGACGGCTCCGCAAATATATTCGAGGCGTTCGGCGTGTCAGATGAACTTGCAAAGATTAATCAGCGTGAACTTTCCTTGCCGAGCGGCGGGCAAATCGTAATAGACAAGACCGAGGCTTTGACGGCAATCGACGTGAACACTGGCAAATTCATCGGGCGTGACGACTTCGACGAGACGATATTAAAGACTAACCTTGAGGCGGCGGCGGAGATTCTCAAGCAGCTGAGGCTCCGCGACATAGGCGGGATTATCGTCGTAGACTTCATTGACATGGACAGCTTAGAACATAGGCAAGCTTTGATGAACTTCCTTAGGGAACGAGCCGCCCTAGACAGGAACAAAACTAAAATCGTGGACATGACGCCGCTGGGTCTCGTCGAGATTGCGCGGCACAGTCGATAAAAATTTTGCAAAGGAGAATCAGTATGTACACACTTCAAAACGATTTGCTTAAGATTAGCGTTGCCGAGCGCGGCGCGGAGCTCAAATCGATAACCGAGCTGGCTGACGGCACGGAGTATCTTTTCGACGGCGACCCGACCTGGTGGAAGTTCTCTTCACCGGTGCTCTTCCCTATTGTCGGCAAGGTCAAGGGCAACAAGTATCGCGCCGAGGGCAGAGAGTTTACTTTACCGGGGCACGGCTTCGCACGCACGACGGACTTTTGGCTCGTCGATGCTACGGACGATGCTTTGACCTTCGCGCTTGAATCAAACGCCGCAACGTTCAAAGTTTATCCTTACGAGTTCCGCCTGGAGATTTCGTTCAAGCTGACGGGCAATGAAGTCAAAGTCGGCTGGAAGGTTGTCAACGTCGACGACAAGGACATTTATTTTTCAATCGGCGCACACCCCGCGCTTAGTTGCCCCATTAACTATCGCGAAAGTTTCGAGGACTGCTACCTTAAGTTCAATCGGGCGGAGAAGTCATCGCGCATTCCGCTTACGAGCCGTGGCACTCTTTCCCATGACAGAATCCCGACGCTTGACGGCACGGAACTTCCTTTGACTTACGACTTGTTCAAAGGCGATGCGCTTGTCTTTGATGATTTGAAATCGGACGAGGTCTCCGTTTGTTCGCGCAAGAGTGCAAAGACGATTACCGTTCGCGCAAAGGGTTTCCCGTATTGGGGCTTCTGGACGCCGAACAAGGGCGGTGCTCCGTTTATCTGCATTGAGCCTTGGCACGGGCACGCCGACTACGAAGACTTCAAAGGCGAACTTAAGGACAAGGAAGGCATAATCAAGCTTGCCGCTGGCGCGAAATTTGAAACGGAGATGAGTTTTATCATTGGCAAGGCTGACGATTCTAATTGAGAACACTAAGCCCGAAGGTTCAAGGCTAGTTGCGGAACATGGGCTGAGCTTTCTGGTCGAGACGGGGCAGACAAGATTTATCTTCGACTGCGGGCACACGGGCGCGGCGTTCGATAACGCAAAACTTTTGGGCGTCGACTTGCGCGAGATAAAGTTGGCTGTGCTAAGTCATTCGCACTACGACCACGCGGGCGGCTTCCCTAAACTTTTGGACGCGGCACCGATTGAAACTCTTTACATCGGCGAAAACTTTTGGGAGCCGAAGTTCTCATTGGATAACTATCGCGGCTGTGGCTTCGAAGAAACTTTATTGACGACACGAGGCATTAAGCAGAGAATTTGCCGCGACGCACTTGCCCTTGACGATACGGCGTGGCTTGTCGGGAATTTTAAGCGGCGTTATGACTTCGAGACGATACCGAACAAGTTTCTGCGTGGCGATAAGAAAATTCCCGACGACTTCAGCGACGAGATAGCTTTAGTCCTGCGGGAGGGCGACGGGCTAGCGGTTGTGACGGCTTGTGCGCACGTTGGCGTTTTGAATATTGTTGCTGACGTTCGCGAACGATTTGCCCGCCCGATAGTCAGCGTGATTGGCGGCTTGCACTTATCCGGCGCGTCGCCCGAACGGATTGCCCACACGCTTGATGAACTGAAACTTTTGGGCGTAAAAAAAATTCTGCCGTGTCATTGTTCGGGCGAAGTGCTCGCGAACAACTCAAGCGACAGAATTTCTACTGGTTCGATTATAAAGCTTAGCTGACGACTTCAGCGGGCGCGGGAGCTTGAACTTTCTTCTTGCGACCGCGCTTTTTACGTTCAGGCTCTCCAACCGTTACCAATGCTTTCGAGAGGTTCGCCATCTCCATAGCCGAAATCGCCGCGTCGAAGCCCTTGTTGCCCGATTTGGTGCCGGCACGTTCAATCGCCTGCTGAATGTTTTCCGTGGTGACTACGCCGAAAATCGTCGGCACGCCGCTTTGAAGAGCAACCGCCGCCACGCCCTTTGAAACCTCGTTGCAAACGTAATCATAGTGGGTCGTAGCCCCGCGAATCACCGCCCCCAAGCAAATCACAGCGTCGAATTTACCAGTCGACGCTAATTTTTTTGCCACGGACGGAATCTCGAACGCGCCCGGCACCCAAACCACGGAAATATTTTCCTCCGGCGTCTCGTGACGCTTAAGGGCGTCGAGTGCCCCGCTCAAAAGTTTGCTCGTGATAAACTCGTTGAAACGCGCCACCACGATTGCGAACTTTGACTCTCTGCCGCTGATGTTGCCTTCGTAAACTTTCATTTTGTCTCCTCCTCGAATACATGACCCATCTTAACTTTTTTGACGGTGAGATACTTTTTATCAAACTTCGTCGGCGCAATGACAATCGGGACTCGTTCGGTTATCGTCAAGCCGTGCCCCTCAAGCCCTGCGCGTTTAGAAGGATTATTTGTCAGCAGTCTAATCGTCGTCAAGCCCAAGTCCGAAAGGATTTGCGCCCCGATTCCATAATCGCGCAAGTCGGGCTTAAAGCCGAGCAAGATATTTGCCTCGACAGTATCGTTGCCAGCGTCCTGAAGTGCATACGCCCGAATCTTATTTGCCAGACCAATGCCGCGCCCCTCTTGCCGCATGTAAAGCAAGACACCTTCGCCCGCCGCCTCAATCTTCCTTAAAGCCGTCGCGAGTTGTTCGCCGCAATCGCAACGCAACGAACCCAACGCATCACCCGTCAGACATTCCGAATGCACACGCACCAGAACATTTTTCTTGCCCGCCACGTCGCCTTTGACAAGTGCCAAGTGACATTTGCCGTCAAGGGTGCTCTCGTAAGCCTTTAGCCTGAAGCGTCCGTATTTGCTCGGAAAGTCCACGTCGGCGATTTGCCTAACAAATTTCTCCGTGCGTTTGCGATACTCAATCAAAGCCCGAACGGTGATGATATTAAGCCCATGCCGCGCCGCGAACTTCTTAAGACCTTCCGTGCGCATCATGTGCCCATCGTCGTCCATAATCTCGCAACACAGCCCCGCCGGATAAAACCCCGCAAGCCTCGCCAAATCCGTTGTCGTCTCAGTGTGACCAGCTCGGCGCAAAACGCCGCCTTCCACTGAACGCAACGGGAACACGTGACCAGGCTTGCGAAAGCTCGTTGACTTCGCGGCAGGGTCTAGGAGCAACTTAATCGTGCGGCATCGTTCATAAGCCGAAATGCCCGTGTCCGTGTCGTAAGCGTCAATCGACACCGTGAACGCCGTCTCGTGATTGTCGGTGTTGTTGGCAACCATCTGCCCAATCTCTAGCTCGTCAAGGCGTTTACCGTCAATCGGCGTGCAGATTAATCCTTTGGCGTGCGTCGCCATGAAGTTTATATCGGCTGGCGTGACGGTCTCGGCGGCAATGATTAGGTCGCCTTCGTTCTCGCGGTCTTCGTCGTCCACAACGACAATCATTTTGCCGCGGCGTATGTCGTCAATCGCCTGTTCAATCGTCGCAAAGTCGCTCATATGAATCCGTTCGCCTCCAATAGCTCGCGTGTCAAGTCGGGCGTCTCTTTGAAAGTTAACAGTCGTTCGACGTATTTGGCTAAAACGTCCGTTTCAATGTTGACGAGTGAACCGACGCGCTTAAATTTAAAGTTCGTGACTTCGCGGGTATGTGGAATCATCGACACTGAAAAACTATCCGCGCCCGCCTCCACGACCGTTAAGCTTATTCCGTCAAGAGCAACCGAACCTTTGCTAGCGATTTGACGGAGTAACGACCTTTCCGCCGCCACGTCAATTAACAACGCGTTGCCTTCGGGGCGAATGCTCATGACTTTTCCTACGCCGTCGATATGCCCGTTAACGATATGCCCGCCGAGCCTGTCGCCGACCTTTACGGCTCGTTCCAGATTGAAATTCTTATCGGCAAGCGAAGTCCGCCTTAAAGTCTCCGGCATTACGTCCGCCGCGAAGTAATCCGCCCCGAAGTCAACGACCGTTAAGCAGATACCGTTCGTGGCAATGCTGTCGCCAATCGTCATGTCCGATAAAATCTTCTCGCAAGCAATCTCAATGCGCCCGCCGTCCAAGTTCTTTAGCCTTCCGACCTCTTCGATTATCCCAGTGAACATTTTCTCCTCCGTAAAAAATTAAACCGCCTTGCAAACTTCAGGCGGGGTAATTCAAATCCGTTGCGTCAAACTTTCTCTTCCGGACTGTAACCGTCGGTCTCGGAATTTCACCGAGTCTGCCAAAGCTCGCGGACTGTCACCGCCGGTGGAGACTTTCACTCCGCCCCAAGTTTTACGCGCCTAAAAATACCACGATTGCCTTGCCCTGTCAAATTTTTTAATCGTTCGCAAGCCTCATGATTGATTTTATAAAAATCCTCGCGGCTTATCTTGTCCGTCAGATAGTCTTCGTAGTAAGCATCGATGTTGCAGAAAAGCGGACGCGTCTTATAGATGTCGCAGAGGTTTTCCTCCGTCAAATGTTTGCAGACGCCGTCGCCTCGGTCAAGCTCCTCGTCATAGAAGACCGACAGCCGAATATTTCTGCAGCACGCGCCGCACCTATCACAGTCAAAGCTCAAAAAGAATCAGTCCGCCTTTCCTCTCGTAGCCCGTGTCCCACAGCGTCGCGAAGTCAAACCAACGCCCCACGCCATACGACACCGCCTGAACAAAAAATTTTCCGCCGCGCTCCTCGTAGCCATTCAAGATGAACCAATGCCAAGTGTAATCGCTGAACTCCGCCGCCTGATGTTTTAGTACTAAGCAAGGGATTGGATAGCCCGCGTCGATTTGCTTGCAGATGATTTGCCACGTGTCCGACAAACTATTATCGCCCGACCAACCTGCAAGCTTTATGTCCGCGCCTCTGTCTTTTAAGAAACGCCCGAAGCCGTCAAGGTAAATGTCCAGCCTGTCGACGCCCGACCATCGCGGATAAAGATACGGCTCCATGATTTTTCCAAAACGCAGATAATCTTCCTGCGTTAGGTTTTGCAAGTCGAATGGGTACAAGCCACGCAGTCCGAAGTATTTTTCAAAGCAGATAGCGCAATCGCACGCCGAAACCGCCGCACACCCGCCGACGTTCATGGCAAAATCCGTAAGCCGCGAATACCATTTCTGTTGCCCGCCGAGCGATGAGCCAATGTAGAAATGCGGCAGTTCTTTCCTCGTGTCCAAGTTCAAGCCTCCTTGACGTAGCCGCTAATCAAAATGTCCTCGCCGAGTGTCGTAGCCGTGAAGTCGTTCAACTCCACCGCGTCTGATAACTTAGCAAAGCCCACGCCCTCGACCGCCGTCAGTGCACACGACCCGCCGATAATCTTCGGGGCAATGAACGCAAACACCTTATCGACGAACCGCGCCCTAAGCAGGGAGAAATGAATCGTGCCGCCGCCCTCGACCAAGACCGAAGTTATTTCCTGTTCGGCGAGTGCGTGCATTAACTCTTCCAAGTCGACGCGTTCGCCGTTGCCAGCCGTGATGATTTCTACGCCACGAGCCTTAAGCACGGAAATTTTATCCGCCGGCGCGTTCGCAGTCACAGCCAAAATCGTTCGCGCAGACTTATCAACCACGACCTTTGATTCAAGCGGCGTGCGTGCGTTGCTGTCGACAATCACCCGCACAGGATTTTTCCCCACTACAAGCCGTGTCGTCAGGCTCGGATTATCGGCAAGCACCGTGCCCACGCCCACTAAGATTGCGTCGCTGATGTCGCGTAGGTGATGAGTGAATCGCCGCGACTCTTCTGAGCTTATCCATTGTGATTCGCCCGCTACGGTTGCAATCTTGCCGTCGAGGGTGCAAGCAAATTTCATCGTCACGAACGGCAGCCGACGCGTTATCCACTTGATAAAGACTTCGTTAAGGCGGCGCGCCTCCGACTCAAGCAAGCCGACTTCAACTTCAACGCCCACCGCCCGAAGGAGTTCAAAGCCACGCCCCGCGACTTTAGGATTAGGGTCACTCATAGCCGCGACCACTCGACTTATCCCCGCGTTGATGATTGCTTGCGTGCAAGGCGGCGTCCGTCCGAAGTGCGAACACGGCTCTAACGTCACGTAAAGCGTTGCCCCCCGCGCAAGGTCGCCCGCCATGTTCAGCGCGTGAATCTCGGCGTGCGGAGTGCCCGCTTGCCTGTGCCAACCCTCCGCGATTATCTTGCCGTCCTTTACGATGACTGCCCCGACTAACGGATTGGGCGACGTGCGCCCCTCGGCGTTGCGGGCTATCCTCAGAGCCTCCCGCATAAATTTTTCGTCCGTCAATAGTTTTCACCTCGCATTGATTGTAACCTTCAATCGACCTGAACGCAACGCCCGCGCCAAAACTTTTCCTTGCAATCGCTCCGCGCCTGTGATATAAGTTTGGCGGCAAATGTTCTTTGATAAGGAAAGTGATTGGAGGGAACGCACAGACGCCATTTGAGCTAAACATTTTCCAAAGCGGATAAGTGGCGTCAGCTCAACGACGACAAGACTTTTATGAAATCCGAATGACGATGACTTGCGGGAAATCTCACTTTAGACGACGCTTTTTGAATCTCTTTCCAAAAGTCGGATTTTCCCCGCGTTGGGTCGCTAGTTTCTAGGCTAACTATTGCGCAGAGTTGTTACCGCTTGCGGTATTGAAACTTCCAATAACATTTCCAATTCCCCCTATAAATCTTTCAGTGTGTATGGCGCAGAGTTGTTACCGCTTGCGGTTTGTGGCAAATAAAAAATCCCGCCGAACGCTCGACGGGGTTTTTTTGATTGCTTATTAAGACAGGCGGCTTATTCGATTATGTAAGCCTTGAGGATTTCGCCGTAGTAGGCAACGTGCGGTTCAGAGTGCGCGGTATTCGGGACGTAAAACTTTTCAAAGCGGCGGTTTATGTCGTTAATCGGTTGCAACTGGCTGAATACCACGCGGCATTCCAAAGTAAGCGGGAACTCTTTAATCGCGGGCGGACGAACAATATCAGCCTCGACGAGATGAACGCCCGCCTTAGCAAGCTTATCCATGTCGCGCCCCGACTTAGTGCCGCAAAGCCCGACGACCTTAGCCGCCTCCTTAGTCAGCTTTCCTAAGGGTGCGCAAACCGTGAATTCTCCAGTGCGTTCGATAAGGTCATGCGTAAAACGGTTCGTGCGCACGTATGCCGCGAAAATCGGGATGCCCCATTCAATACCGAGCGTGCCCCAACCAATCGTCATGGCGTTTACGCAATCTTCAGCCTCACTCGTCAGCAAGATTCCTGCGGGCAATGCTTTGATGATGTCGCCGGCGTAGTCAAACGGATTGATTTCCTTCTTCAAGATGATTCCTCCTAAAAAATTTTCGCCATTATAAAAGTTGCCGTTCGCAAGTGCAAGCTTTGAAAGTCTGATTTGAAATGCTAGACGAATTATGCTAAGCTTTTATGCGAGGTGAATGGATATGCGAATGACGATTGTTGAGATGTTAAAGAGTGCGGGCGGGGATTTCATATCGGGCGAGAGCATCGCGGGCAAGCTTGGAGTTTCTCGTACAGCCGTCTGGAAGCATATTCAAAAGCTCAGGCAGAATGGCTATCAGATTCTAAGTAGCGAGCGATGCGGATATAAACTCAAGGACGCGCCCGACCTGCTTTTGCCCAGCGAGATTCAAATCGGACTTAACACAGAGATTATCGGCAAGAAGATGGAATATCACCCGTCGGTTGAATCGACTAATCGAGTTGCGAAAGCTCTGGCGTATCACGAAGCGCAGGAAGGGACGATTGTCGTAGCCGAAGAGCAGACTGGCGGCAAGGGACGCTTAGACAGGAAATTTTTTTCGCCGCGGGGCAAGGGCATATGGTTTTCGATTATCCTGCGCCCGAAGTTTTCTCCGCACGACGCGCCGAAGTTCACGTTAATGGCGGCGGTTGCGGTCGCCGAGGCTATGGAGCGTTTCAACCTCAAAGCCGAGATTAAATGGCCAAACGACATCATGCACGACGGACGCAAGCTCGTTGGAATCTTAACGGAAATGACTGGAGAACTTGCTAAGATTTCTTACATGGTGATTGGCGTTGGGATTAACGTAAACATAAGCCGCGACGAGTTCCCCGAAGACTTGCGCGATATTGCCTCGTCGCTGTCCGAGATGAAAGGCGAGACTTTATCCCGCGTCGAGTTTTTCCGGGCGGTGCTTGAGGAGTTCGATAAGCTTTACGTTGAAGTCAACGCGTCAGGCTTTACGAAGGTTCTTGCTCGTTGGAAGACTTATAACATTACGCTCGGCAAAAATGTTCGGGTCATATCGGCGGGCGACGGCGGCGAGATTTTCACGGGCAAAGCTGTCGATTTGAATTCGGAAGGAGCACTTATCGTCGACACCTTGGAAGGTCGGCGGACGGTTTACGCGGGAGATGTCTCTATAAGATGAAACTTAGCACACGCGATATGGACATGCTCCACGGTTCGCTGTGGGACAAGATAATTTTATTCGCGTTGCCGCTTGCGTTGACGGGCGTCATGCAACAGCTCCTAAACGGCGCAGACATTTTTACCTTAGGGCAATTCGTCGGCAAGAACGCAATGGCGGCGGTCGGCAACAACATTTCGATGGTCGGGCTGATTCTTAGCTTGATGATGGGCTTGAGTCTCGGAGC
Source organism: Selenomonadaceae bacterium (assembly GCA_017518105.1). Lineage (GTDB taxonomy): Bacteria > Bacillota > Negativicutes > Selenomonadales > Selenomonadaceae > Quinella. Next base: position 29,826 of record JAFWWC010000015.1, on the reverse strand, counting down.
CAACGTCGTCATTGCCCAAAACATCGGCGCACAAAAAATTGACCGTGCTCACTCGGCAGTGAACACGGCTTTTGTTTTGGCGATTGGCGCGGGAATTTTCTTTTGCCTAGTCGCGGAGTTGTTGGTTGCCCCGATATTTTACTTCCTTGAGGTGCCTGAAAGCGTCGTGGGCATGGCGGAGACTTACCTTAGAATCTTTTTGCTTAGCTTGCCCGCGATAAGTCTTTACAACTTCCAGGCGGCGATATTCCGTAGCAAGGGCGATACGCGCACTCCTCTTATTGCGTTGGCGGTGGCGAGCGGCATAAACATTTGGCTGAATCTGCTGTTCGTCCTGCGCTTTGACTGGGGGGTTGCGGGCGTGGCGGCGGCTACCGTCATTGCAAACGTCGTCAGCGCGATAATCCTACTGCTTGCCCTGCTGAGGTCCCAAGGCGTCATCAAGCTCAACCTCCACGCGCTCAACGTCGACAGGGAAGAACTGCTTGAGATTATCCGAATCGGCTTGCCGGCGGGCGTTCAAGGCATGGTCTTTTCCCTGTCGAATTTGCTGATTCAAGCGGCGATAAACTCCTTGGGCGCGGATGCAATGGCGGCGTCTGCTGCGGCGTTCACGATTGAAATCAACGTCTTCTGCGTCGTCAATGGATTTGGACAGGCGGCGACGACTTTTGTTGGGCAGAACTACGGCGCGGGCAATATCAAGCGTTGCAAGCGGGCGATGCGGGTTTCAATGGGCTTGAGTGCGCTTTTCATGCAAACGCTTTGTTGCCTTATCCTGTTCTTCGCCGAGGAAGTCTTGAGCCTCTTTAACAGCGACCCAGAGGTTATACGGCTTGGCGTGATTCGGCTGTGGTTCATCGTCGCCCCAGAGATTATCAACGTGATAATGGAAGGCTTATCGGGAGCCATGCGCGGCTACGGAATTTCTTTGACGCCCGCGATTATAACTTTGGTCTGCGTGTGCGGCGTGCGTATCGTTTGGGTTTTCACCGCCTTTGCAAAGATACCCGTTTACGCGACGTTAATGGCGGTCTACCCGATAAGCTGGTTTATTACGGCGATATTTTTAGCTGTCGCCTATTCCTATCACATGAAACGCTTAAAGCCCGTTCGCCAATGAAAAACTTTTCTTTTGCACGCCCAAAAGAAAAGTTACAAAAGAAAAGGGCGTTTATCCCCGCTATGAAACATCCATGTTTCAAACGCGGGGCGGCCGCCGTCCATGGCGGCCGGTCTTCGACTTCGATTTAGTCTTACGTATCTTCGAAGTCAAAGAGGGTTGGAACGTCGTTAGCCTTCGGATAGGCAACGCCCATATGAGTATAGCCCGCCTCAGTCACGACACGACCTCGCGGCGTGCGCATGATGAATCCCAACTGCAATAAGTACGGCTCGTAGATGTCCTCGATTGTCTCGCGGGTCTCGCTTATGGACGCGGCGATTGTCTCCAAGCCGACGGGGCCGCCGTGAAATTTTTTTATCATGGCGTCTAACATGCGTCTATCGGTGTGGTCAAGCCCAACGCGGTCGACTTCCAACGCCAATAACGCTCGGTCGGCAATGGCATCAGTTATCGTCGTCAAGCCGTCAACCTGCGCGAAGTCCCGAACGCGCTTTAGCAGACGATTAGCAATGCGCGGCGTCCCCCGTGAACGTCTAGCAATTTCCTCGGCTCCGTTTGCCTCGATTGGTATCTTGAGGAGTTGAGCGGCTCGCGTAATGATTTCGACTAGTGCCGCCGTCGAATAGTATTCAAGCCGACTGATTACGCCGAATCTATCCCTAAGCGGCGGAGACAATGCCCCCGCTTTAGTCGTCGCCCCGATAAGCGTAAACGGCGCAATGCTTACACGGATACTCCTTGCCCGCGGTCCTTTGCCGATGATTATATCAAGCGCAAAGTCTTCCATTGCCGAATACAAAATCTCTTCGACTTGTCGGCTCAGGCGATGAATCTCATCAATGAAGAGAACGTCCCTATCTTGCAGATTGGTTAGGATTGCGGCGAGGTCTCCGGCGCGTTCGATTGCTGGTCCCGACGTTTGGCGGAAGTTTACGCCCAATTCGTTAGCGATGATTGCCGCTAGGGTCGTCTTGCCGAGTCCCGGCGGTCCGTAAAGTAAAACGTGGTCGAGGGCTTCGCGCCGAGTGATTGCCGCTCTGACGAAAACGGATAGATTTTGCTTAGCTTTGTCTTGCCCGATGTACTCGTTCAAGCGACGCGGGCGCAGGCTGTATTGCCAATCGTCAGCGGTCTGTTCAATCGCGGTGATTATTCGTTCGTCCAAAAGTTATCACCGACCTTGTTGCCTCTTAAGAAATCGGAGGCGGCAAGTTTTTTTGCGTTCGGGGCTTGAAGTTCCAAAATCTCCAGCGAACCGCTACCAGTACCGACGAAGAACCTTTGCCCGACGATTTTAATTTCAGCCGGCGAAAGTTTTTCCTCAGCCAGCCGCGTCCGCCAGATTTTATATCGTCCAGCACGCGCCGAACCATACAGCCCGCGAACGAGGTTATGAATTTCCCGCGCCGATTTGTTCCAGTCGATTAGCCCTGTGTCCTTCTTGAGGAGCGGCGCATACGTCGACAACGAATCATCTTGTTTGACGGGTTGCAGTCCGCCGTTCTGAAGTTCGTACAGCGTCTTTAGTAGCAAGTCCGCGCCGACCGTCATCAAGCGTTCGCGTAGCTCAGGCAAAATCATATCGTCGGGGATTTTGACTTCGCTTTTAAGGAGCATGTCGCCCGTATCAAGTCCGGCGTTCATTTGCATTGTTGTTATCCCCGTGACCTGTTCGCCGTTAATCATCGCCCATTCAATCGGAGCCGCCCCGCGATACTTCGGCAGTAGTGAGGCGTGGACGTTTATGCAACCGAGCCGCGGAATGTCTAAGATTGCTTGCGATAGGATTTGTCCGAAGGCAACTACGATAATTAAATCGGGCTTGAGTTCGGCGAGCTGTGCGACGACTTCTGGAGCTTTGACTTTGACTGGTTGAATCACGCGCAGATTATTTTCCTCGGCGAAGACTTTGACGGGCGGCGGCAGGAGTTTATGACCGCGTCCCCTTGGTCTGTCGGGTTGAGTGACGACGCAAAAGATTTCTGTCTTGTCGATAAGGGCGGCGAGACTCGGAACGGCAAAATCGGGCGTGCCCATGAAGATTACTTTTAACTTGTTCATAAGACCTCCTTAAGGCTTGCAACGTTTGCAGGGAATGTAGCCCGCGTTAATCGCCTCGTCGCGGCTGTTGAAGTTGACGCGATTGGCAGGATTCATCTTCTTTAGCGTTGAGCAGTTCGCGAAGTGAAACTTTCTGCTGTTGGCGTTGCCGACGTAGCTTGACGCGAGAACCGTAGCAAAAGACGCAGTCAGCACGACGCCCGCCACGATAGCCGCGATAAATTTTTTCATGACGTGCCCTCCTTAGTGGTGCCGAACGACTTCAAACCTCCAAAGCGCGACTTTTTCATCAGCACGAATACCCGCTTTGCGCTTAGCGATTGCAATCTGTTCCTCTACGGTGTCAATGCCTTCAAGGTCAGGCAAGAGTAAGCCGCGCCGTCCGCCGTTCTCAACAATCACCCCGTAGCGTCGAACGTCCAAAGCCTTAACGTCAAAGATTCGTTCGGGTTCGCCGAGAACGTCGACGCTGTATTCAATGTCGTCAAGCTCGTCAGCCGTCACGGGACTAAAGCGCGGGTCTCGTGAACAGGCGGAGATTGCGTTCTGCAAAATCTCTTCGGCAAGGGTGTTCTGCGTCGCCATAATCGTTCCAATGCACCCGCGCAAGTTTCCGTCCTTATGCAAGCTCACGAACGCCCCCGCCCGTCGATTAGTCAGCTCTTCGGGCAAATCCTTTGGCAAGGTCGCGGGCTTGTGCGTCTTAACGAAAGTCTCCAAGCTATATCGCGCCAACCTAACGAAGGCATCTTCCTTTGACTTGCGCTGAATCAATTCATACTGCTTGAACTTGTCGAGTTGCTCAGCAAAGTTCCTCGTCGAATCCGAGCCGCCGACATTAAACCAGACAATGCCATAGCCGACGCCGAAAGTCCCTTGATACGATAACTCCTCTGCGCGAACGGCAAGCCTATCGAGTGCGCCCACCATAATCCAGAAGGAACGCAAGCCACATTCCGCCGCCCGCGAGCAAAGTTTATCGTCCATAGTCAGCAGTTGCAGGAAATTCGCGCCGCCTAAGTTGTCCATGACCTGCGAATCAAATTGCGGACCTTCCTCCACGAAACCATAAGGGCCATCGGCTTTGAGCTTGTGGGATAGGTCGCCGCTTGCCAAGAAGAAAATCTTCCGTCCGAGGTCGTTCGCTACGTGCGAGATTATCTGCCCGAACTTGTAATGAACCGCCGCTGACATGCCCGATAAGCCAATGCGGATAAATTTCACGCGGTCGAAGTCAAGCCCAGCATTTTTAAGGAAGTAAAGCGGAATCATCGTGCCGTGGTCGAGTGCGGGATTACGTTCGCCGAGCGTGCCCGCCGAGACTCCTTGCGCCATTGCGTCTGTAGAAAGTTTCTTAACGAAGTCCGTATCGTAATTTATCGACAGCTTAACTTGCCCCGCTCTGAACTGCGCCATGTCCCCCGAAGCCGATAAGCCTGGCGATATGTGGAAGTAGTCCGAGTACATGATTGAATGCGGGCTGGTGATTATTATCGTTTCGGGCTGGAGTTCGACGATTCGGCGGGCAATATCTTTATAAGCCTCTGTCGTCTGTGAAATTTTTTGTTCTTCGCCGCGTCCGACTTCCGGCAAGATTATCGGTGGGTGCGGCACGGCTACTGCGCCCAATATGCTCATGATTATCCCTCCATTAATATAAAAGCACCTTCAAACCCTAAGCGAAGATGCTTTTTAAGTTCTGTTATCCACGTCCGTTTTAGTGACTGCGTGAACTATCCAAGGCGTCATACATTGAGTCGGAAAAGGTCTGCGATTTCTTTTCGGCGGTGCGTCGCTTCGAGTCCATGGCTTTTGCGAATTTCTGAGCATTCTGCTTAAGCTTGCCGAGGCACTCGCTACAGTAGACGTCTCGCGTTATTAGCTTGCCGCAGTTCGCGCAAGGGTAGCTGGCACCTTTCAAGCTAGAGTTCTCGAATTGTCCTTGCCGAATCATACGCCAAACCAACTTAGCGGGAGCACCTGAGCCTTCGATTAGTTCGTTGACTGTGATACCTGGATGGTCTCGGACGTAGGCTTTGACGTGCTCTTCCATTTCCAAATCGGCGGCGCGGCATTCAGGGCAAATCTTTTCTCCACTTGTCGGAACGAATATCTTTTTACAACGCGCACAATTCTTTATGTTAAGCTTTGTCACTTGAACCACCTTCGAGAGTTTATCTTAAATCAATCTTCTACAGCTTAAAAAATTTTCCTTCAGTGCGCCTCGAACAGGTCGACTTTCTTTTGAGCCGCCCGCGTTATGTCGAACATCTTAACTAGCTCGGCAACTGCTTGCGTCGGTGAGATTACTCCTCCTAAGACTGCCGCGCGGATTTCGGGCATACGCCCCATTATCACCGCGTCGCCGAAGAACAGATTATGCAGGTGCTCATCAATCATCGCGTGCATCCAATCTAGCAGTTGCGAATCCCGCCGCCGTTGAAAGACGCCGCTTTTAGTCGTCATCTCTTTGAACAGCTGAATAACTTGCCACAGCTCCGGTAAGCCCAGTTTCGTAACTGCGCTGGCAAGGTAAGCATGAGTCGGCCAACCGTCCGTCGCGGGTCGGATAAATTCCGTCATGCGTTCATATTCGCCGCGTGTGACCTTCGCCCGAACGAGATTATCACCGTCCGCCTTGTTCACGACGATTGCATCGGCAAGTTCCATGATTCCTTTCTTGATTCCCTGCAAGTCATCGCCCGCGCCCGTTAGCACGACTAACATAAAGAAATCAACCATTGAACGGACAGTCGTCTCCGATTGCCCGACGCCGACGGTTTCAATTAAAATCACGTCGTATCCCGCCGCCTCGCACATCAGCATAGTCTCGCGGCTCTTGCGTGCCACGCCTCCCAAAGTTCCTCCCGCAGGACTCGGACGGATAAAAGCTTCAGTGCGTCGACTAAGCGTGCCCATTCTAGTTTTGTCGCCGAGGATTGAACCTTTGGTTATTGAGCTTGTCGGGTCGATTGACAGCACCGCCACTCTATGTCCGTCGTCGCAAAGCATATTCCCGAACGCCTCAATGATTGTGGACTTGCCCGCGCCCGGCACGCCCGTTATCCCGATACGCAACGCCTTGCCCGTTCTCGGAAGGAGCCTCTGCAATACTCTTTGGGCTTTGGCGAAGTGTTTGGGGCTGTTGCTTTCAATTAAAGTTATCGCCCGCGAAAGAATCATTCTATCGCCGCGTGTCACTCCGTCAACAAGTTCATCTTCTGTTAAGGTCATGCGGCGTCTAGGTTTAAACGCGCCCGACGTGAACGCGGGATTGATATTGCCGACCGTCGTATCCTTTATGCCTTCAATGCCGCTCATCACTGCCGATTGATTTGAAACTGCCCAATCAGGGGTTGTCGTCGTGTAGTTCGCCATTCGCTCCACTCCTTTTTTTATCGGATTATAAATGACGTTGATTAGAAAAGCAATGCGATTAATCCTGTAACGAATATGGAAAAACTTTTTATTGAAAAAATTTACGTGCTGTGCTATATTCTTCGCGGCTTGAGGAAACAAGCGGAGGAGTCGGAAGACTTGAGGAAACACGGCCACTCAATTTTGAAAGCTTCTCCAAAGGTTGACGAGAGCCGACAGCGTTAAACAATCGGTCAAAATCATTGGAGGTCTTCAAAATGAAGAAACAATTAACAGCAGTTCTAGCGGCGGCATTCGTTATGGGCGTAGGAGCAACCACGTCGGCAGCGGCGAATCCGTTCAGCGATGTCCCGCAAGGTCACTGGGCTTATAACTCGGTTTCTAAGCTCGCGGCGGAAGGCGTTATCGAAGGTTACGGCGACGGCACCTATCGCGGCGACCGCAACATCACCCGTTACGAGATGGCGCAGATGATTGCTAAAGCCATGGCGAAGAATCCGACCGGCGCAAACAAAGCTGAACTCGACCGCCTCGCGGCTGAATTCCGCGATGAACTCGACGCATTGGGCGTTCGCGTCGCTGAACTCGAAAAGTACGCTGATAAAGTCGTCTGGCACGGCGAATTGCGTTATCGCTACATCAAAGACAGGGAAAACATTAAAGGCGGCGGCAAAAACAAAGAATCTTTGAATCGCGTTGAGCTTCGTCTCATGCCGACTGCGACTGTCAATGACCACTGGAAACTTAAAGCTCGTATGGATGCCCGCGTCAACATGGATAAAGACGCAGGCGGTTGGGGCGACGGCAGCAGCGATTTCCGCCTCCGCTACGGATATGCTGAAGGCACCTACGGCAAGTTCCAAATTAACTTAGGTAGATTGCCCTTCTACACCAATGTTGATGACGGTCTCGTAATGGATGACTTCTTCAGCGGTGCGCAGGTCATTTACGGCGACAAATTCAAGATTGCTCTTATGGCTGGTCGTTGGGGCGGCACCAATGATATTGATCCTTCAGACTATCAAGGCGGCGAAATCTCTTACGACAACAGCAAACTTTACGTCGGTATAGGCTATCATCACTTCAGTAGCGATTACTTCAAAGCGTTGCACGGTCTAACCGCTGAAGATGGGAAAGCCGTTTACAAAGACAGCAAGGCTGCAAATGTCTGGACGGTCGGCGCACATTACAACTTCGACATGGGGCTTCAAGTTCGCGGCGCATATGCAAGCAACACCAAAGCTAAAGAAAACAAACGCTCTTGGACGGCGGGTCTTGCCTACAAAGGCGCGGATAAAAAACATGCGGGCACTTGGGGCATCAGCGCGGATTATCGTTACGTCTCCGATTACGTCAGCTTGGCTCCGACGTTCGACACCTACACCCTTTCCACTCACAAGAAAGGCGTTGATATCGGCGTCGATTGGACCCCAATTGATAACACATACGTTGCCCTCAACTACTTCTGGGGCAAGAAGCTCGACACCAAGGAAAAAACTAAGACTTTCTTCGCACGTGCCAGCTGGTTCTTCTAAGAAAATTTTCGCCGACCTATCGGCAAGCAATAAAAAGCTCCTCTGCTTATCGGCGGGGGGGCTTTTCGATTAAGGAGGCTGACCCTATGAAAAAAGTTTTACCGCTCATCTTGTCGACGTGTCTATTGTTCGGCGGGGGCGTGGAGGCAAAGAAACTTCCGCCGCCCGTCTTGACTGCCGAATTTGAGCAAATGGACTTCATGCAACTCTATCCGACGTATTCTTGGGAGCCGCTACCCTTGACGCAGTTTTATCAAGTGCAGGTCGTCAACGTCTCAAAAAATAAAATCGTTCGAGAACTGTTCAACACGGAGGGACTTAATCGCGTGACGGATTGGACGCCGTTCACGGAGCCGGGCGATTATTATTGGCAAGTGCGCGTCGTCGACAGGAAACATAAGCCGCTAAGTGATTGGTCGCAGAAGAAGTTCTTCACGGTGACTGCGCCAGTAAAATTCGCGGTGCTCGGCGATAGCATTTCACACGGCGGAGCGGCTTATATTCCAGCGGGGCAACTCTCTTGCCAATGGCAGACTTATTGCAACGTGCCGATTAAGAACTTGGCTCGTAGCGGCGACACCTCTAAGCAAATGCTAGACCGCTTCGACAAGGACGTTTTGCCGTTCAAGCCGCAAGTGCTGTTGATTATGGCGGGCGTCAATGACATTCGCACGGGCTTGACTGCCGACGCCGTCATTGAGAACTTGGAGGCTTTGCGCGATAAATGTTTGGCTAACGATATAACGCCGGTCTTCTGCACGCTCACTTCAATGAATCCAGACATCATGAACAGCCGCGGCATTCCCTTGACGGACGGCGATTGGCGCGAGGCTCGCGAGCAAATTAATTTCTGGATAAAGACAACGCCTTACTTCATTGACACGGCGGCGGGGCTTACGGACGAGTTCGGCTATCTGCGGGCGGAGCTGACGCCCGACGGCTTGCATCCGGCTTTGCGCGGCAAAAAGATTATGGGCGAGACCATTGCCGCTTACCTTAGGAAAAATTTTAGCGGGGTGATGAAATGAGATTCGATTACCACATGCACTTTTTCACCTTTCCCAAACCGTCACAAAGCGTAATTTGTTATTAGGTAGAAACCTTGAAATAAAGCCAACTTTGTACCTAACTGTACTCAACTGTAACTTAGCAAAAATCAAAGGCTTTGCAGACATGGCGCAGACAAAAAAAGCCCCCTCCGAAAAAGGAAGGGGCTTATAATTTCAATGACGGGTAGGAAAATCGATAACGTCAGGTTTAGGAAAAGCGTAGAAATCAGAAATGCCGCGAGCAATAGCTCGGGCAAAATCGTCTTGCCTATCGCGAAGTAACTTAGCGTCAAGGAAGTTGTCGATAAAAGCAGTCTCGACTAAGACTGCTGGCATGTCGGTATACTTGAGAACATAGAAGTTAGCGTGTTTGACGCCGCGATTGACGACGGGGAGCGACTTAACGATTTGCTTCTGAACATAAGCGGCAAGAGTTTCGCCATTGGCGGAGCCTTGGAAGTAGTAAGTCTCGGTACCAGTACCACCGCCCGCGTTGCAGTGAATAGAAACGAACAAATCAGCGCACCAATCGTTAGCAACGTCGCAAATAGTTTGAAGTCCGTCATATTGGAAAAGCTTAACGTCGTAACCAACGGCTTTAAGGTATTTCTCGGTGAGCTTGCCAATACTCAAGGCAACGTCGGATTCGCGCAAGCCGTTACCACATGCGCCTGGGTCGTTGCCACCATGGCCAGCGTTAATAAAAATTTTCATCGTAATTACGCCTCCTCTACAATGGCTTTGAATTTGATTTCAGTGCGAGCAAAATTCTCATCTTCATCGAAGACGACAGAGCCTTCAACGATTTGAGCAACGGTATTGTCGTAGAAAGTGACACGCACGCTAGTGTTATTTTCTGCGGAGCCACTACCTCTTCCGCCCCAAGTAGTGTAGTTACCAAAGGTATTGTTATTTGACGGTACCCAATAGGGAATTTGTCCAACCAAACTGCTGATTGAATAGCTATTAAAGCTAAAGGTAATAAATTTTTGCGTGATTTGAGCAGTAGTGATGCTGACGGTATAAACGCCGTCGACGAGAGTGGGATTAATGATAGTTGGCGAACCACTGGAACAAACACACTTAATGTTATAAAAGACGCGTTGGGGTTTAGGGTCAGTTTCGCCGTCGAGTTTGATACGTAGTTGCCGAGCGAACTCGTTAAGGTGTTTGACTTTGGCAATTTCATCTGGATTGTAAGCCATAAATTATCCCTCCGTAATGTTGATAGTAATGGGTTTGTTGTAAGCGGCAAACTCGTCGGTTTCGTCGAAGTGGAGCGTGAAGGAGACAACCCCGGCAGTGACATCTTGCCTAGCCGAGTAATCCTGATGAGTGGCGATAGGTAAATTCCACGCGCTGGAATCACTGGAGTAGCCGAGGAAGTGATATTCCGCAGAAGCGAACTGAGCGTTGGAAGAGGAGCTGAAGTCGAGCAAACGCGGCGCGACATCGTAAGGGGTCTTCAGGATAAAGAGGATGCACTTAGTGCGAACCTCAGAAAGGGCGATGTTGATAATGCCGTCGCTGGGGACATCTAAACTAGCCGCCGCGCCGTTCACGGTTTTTGAGTATTTAAAGCTAGTAATCGTGCGTGCGGGCTTAGGGGCGGTGCCGCCGTCGAGTTTGATACGGAGCTGACGAGCGAACTCGTCAAGGTGTTTGAGCCGCAAGAATTCGTTTGGATTGTACGCCATAAGAAAACCTCCTTAAGAAGAAAAGCCAAAAGATTGTCGGAGAGTGTCTTGGAAGTCTTCAAAATCTTCACTAGCAGAATTGTTACTAAAAGACTGCTGAAGAGTAGCTCTCCAATCGGAAATATCATCGTCGGTGTCATCGCCCGCAAACAAGCCGTCGGCTTTGATAGATAACAGGTTATTGGAAACGTTTGAGATAGCGGCGCGAATAGAATTGTTAGAAATGGCAATAGAGGCGTCAGCGGGCAAGTAAAGGTCTATAAGGTCTTCAAGGTTGACAAAGCCCCAATCCTCGTAAGGAGAATCTAAACTGTCGCCTTTGATATGCAGAACGAGAACGGGCTTGCCGTTAAGGTTAGGATTAGTGGAGTTGGGATAAGTCGCCGCGCTCCAAGTAAAGGACGGAACAAAGGTAGTGCCGATAGTGCGGAGGAAAATTTCTTCAGGCAGGTTGAAGTACTTGACGACTTGCCCCGCGCCGTTAAGGAAAGCGACAGTGCCATTAGCTAAAGAAATGTCTTGAAAGGCGTTATCGGAAAGGGAAATGTCACCACCTTCCGCGCCGACTTCAAAAGGGATAACGCGTGCCTCCGCGCCCGCGCCGTCGACGCACCGCAGGTAGATATTTTTGTTACTAAATGATTTGGATTGAAGCGGGTAAATAAAAATGCCGCTGTCTTTAACGTTAGACTGCGACATTTCTAAGGTATAGATTTGAGATGTATTCTGGATAGTGCCAGTGGTCTCGGTGATTTTGGTAAAATCTTTAGAGAGGGTGTAAATCATAAAGAATCACTCCTTATGGCTTTTGATGAGATTGCGAATTTCGTCGAAGTTACGGGATTGATTTTCGTCGAGCTTTTCAAGGTGACGTTCAATGCCGTCAAGCTGATAGCTAAAGCCAGAAACCTTTTCGGTAAGCTTAGCGACGGATTCAGCTAAAGCCTTTTGAGATTCGGAAAGAAGAGCGGTAGTCTCAGCCAGTTTGTTAAGTGACTTTAAGCCGCTGGTCAAAAGAAGAAGAACAATAACGCCTAAGATACCAAACTCAGCGCACTTCAAAACCAATTCTTCCAAAGTCATCACCTCCAAATAAAAAAGTCCGCGCCTTGCGGAATTATTAAGTATCGTCTTGTTCCAAAGAAATTTCTCGAAGTCGTTTATGCCAGTTCTTTATTTTCTTCATGCGGCGCAGTCTATGATTTAAGCAATTTCCATTTTTAAGCTTAGTAAGAGTTTTATTTTCGCATATATATAATCCCGGTTCGATGCAATCGCGGTAATAATCAACCCATTTCTCTTCACTGCTAAAAAGCTCGAAGTCAGAATATACTCCAAGTAAATATCTACCTGTTCCTATTTTTGTTATGATGATGTAGTCGGAGAAGTGAATTTTCATTTCTATTATTTGTGTTCCTTGAGGATTAAATAAAGAAATGTTTAGGACAGGAGCTAAGGGAAAGTTAAAATAAAAAGGAATATCGGGTGTAGGCGAATTTATTATTGTATACCAATACCCGTCTTGTAAAGGAATGGTTGCATTTGGAACTGAGCCTATTGAATGTGAATCCCCCAAATTTATTTCTGGTTCTGTATGTTCTATCCAAGGGGTCATCCAAGGGTCGCCGGAAGGAGGACGAGATTTCCAATCAACTCCTAATGCGGAACCATATGATGCTTTAATATGAGATAATTCAACCGTACTTGTATCCGATTCATTTTTAGTTATTAGATAAAGAGTTTCACTTCGTGTTGCTACAGTACCTACTTGATAGATTGAACCAGTAGCAATAGTACCGATGGGTCCAATCCAACCTTCGCCTAAATATTTCCTGAAAAGTTCAGTCATAGAACATGCAGTACAAAACATAAGAGCCCAATTATTTTCGTCTTCAATGAAACCCCAGTTAATATGACCGTATGTAGGGTTGGTGCTTAAATCATCGAAGTTGAGTTCTCCGCCAGTCTGACTTACTAAATTTCTAATGGTGCTTATTACATAATTTTTTTCCTGATTAGCGTAACTTTGCGTGTCGAATGTCGAAATCAATTTTTCGTTTTTAAAGATTTGAGCGACTTGAAAGTTTTCATGTACTTTTACGTGAATAGTATAAATGTCGCCAGATTTAGTTATGTTTGAGGCGATAATTTTATGTGTCCGTATATTTAATTGCGATGCGTAAGTTTGCCAAGGAACTTTATATGCTCTGCCTTTGTAATCATTAATCATGTTATGGAAGGTATCATTTAAAACAATGCTTTCTTCCATTCCCTTTAGTTTGCGCTTATAAGTATAAAGATAAGGTGAACTATCTAAAGCAATCGGAATCCCTTCATCTTCAACAGGAGCGGTGATAATCAAAGGTTGTTGAGCCTCTTTGAAATTTCCATAAACACAGCGACCGTCAGTCCATATAAAGTCTCCGACATGAACGGGCTTATTGCCAATGCAGGTGAGCCATTTACCATTAGCAAAAACGTTTTTCCCCGAAATAGCTTCAGCTCTAACTCTATACATGACTTAAGCCCCGACAATAACGGCGTCGCCATTTTGGGAAGGCAAAGCCCAAACTCTGGAGCCGGAACTGGTATTACACTCTACGGCTTGTTTGTAAGGATAGGATTTTGAGCCAGACTGAAAAACGCCGTTTTGAATAGTGCCGCGCATTGCACGTGCCTCGCGTTTAATTCTTTCATCAACGACGCGTTTTATCGCACTGGCTAATTCTCTGACGCCCATATTAATACCACCTTATCAGTTGTAGTTTCTGAATTAATTTTCTTGGTGTGAAAGTGATTTTGTTAGAGACTAAAAAATATTCGTGTCCGTCGAGGATAATTCTTTCAGTGAAGTCGACAATGTGATTAATTTCGGGAATCCCGTTTACTATTTTAGAAATTAAATCTAGCGAAACAGTTTCTTCGATTTTCCTATTGAGCCATAACAATTCTTCGGTTAAGGTTTTTAGTAGTGCCTCTTCTTTAACGGGAAAAGAAATATCAGCAATAGGAGCAAGTTTATTTCGCCAATCCTCGTATTGTTCTTCAGCGGTTGGTTCTTCGGTGTCGTCATCATCGTCGCCAGTGTCATCGTCGTCGGGGTTATCGCTGGGGTTGTCGTAGGTATAAGTTATAGTCCAACCAGAGAGGATTTTCTGAACTTCGCCGATTGTTTGTTGAGAAACACGATTGCCGGGCTTGCCTTGAGAAATGTTAGCCCCTTGAGCCGCGCCGTTCTGGTAAACACTCTGCCCATACCAGCCATTACCAATCGGAACATAGAAAGTTTCGCGGACATCATTTCTGCTATCAGTCTCTTCCCATGTTCCTTGTTCGTTAGTCTCATAAGTTGTGGTAGTTGTATTTTCAATTTCACTTCGCAAATAAACGTCTGCGCCATTATTGGTTATGTCATAACGATAATTAGTTTTCCCGTATTGTTCAGTTTGCGTGTACTCGTCAGGGTCGTTAGGATTTTCTTTATCTTCCTTAGTTATTGCGGTGGAAGATAAAGTTTTTTCATCAAGATAAAATTCGCCGAAGAAATTTTTATCGAGACCTTTTTTGATAGAAACTTCAAGGTCACTCATATTGGGGAAGATTTCTATATAACCATAGCTGACAGAACTGCTTAAGGTTGCTTTAGCGTTCTCCGAATCGTTTTTTTCCTCAGTTAATAAACCATTTCTATAAGTTAAAGAAGTCGAGCAACCTTCATCGGAAAAGCTGATAGTGCCTGAAAAAAGCTTAATCTTTTCTTCATACTGATAATCAATAGTTGGGTCGTTATAGTTATCTTTATCTGGATTATCGCTATCGTCATCGGCTTTAGGATTATTCCAAAGTGTGCGAATCAGTTTCCTATTGATAGTCGGGCGAGTATGAGATAAGTTGCTAATGTCAAAAACATTTATTTCTGCGCCACGTTGAACGGCGTATAGTACATTCCCGCGAAGGAAAACGTTAATCTGTTTGTGAGGCAAACGGGAAGTCCAACCAAAAAGCGAATTCAATAAATCAGCGTAGGTAATTCTAGTCCTGCCGCTCAAATTATATGGCGTGAAGTTATCAAAAAGGCAACGTGCGGTTATCCCAAGTTTGCTTGCTATCTTTTTTATATGTTCTTGTGCAGTTTGGTCTACAACGTATTCTTGCTCGTTTGCATTCTTGTAAGTGTCGAGAAAAAACTGAGTGTAAAGTAATTCGTCTTGGTTGTACATGCCTTTGACGGATTGAATTAAATCGGTCTGGCTAGTCTCCTCAACAAGGAAATCAAATTCATAGTCGAGCAAAGTGCCCGTGACGGCTCCATTAATTTCCAAAGGCTTAGCAAGGTCTATCTGGAAAGTGTCGGACAAAGTTCTTTCACTCAAAGTGACATTAAAAGAAGTAACGCCGTAATCCTTAAAATTTTCAATCAAGGTAGGCAGCTCGCTGGCAGGAGTTTCATCATCAAAAGGTATTATATCAAGTCCGCCGTAGATATTGTAAATCATAATGTACGGAATGCGAATCACGGTTCTTGCGATAGCTTTTTCTTTCCGTGTGACTTGCCTAAAAGTATTGACGTAGCTAACTTCCGGAAGGAAACGTCTTGAATCGCCAATAGCTTTTTCACTCGTAACGATTTGCAGGAAAGTATCAGCCGAGGTTGATTTCATTACTTCGATTGCTCTTTCAGTATCAGCAGAAAATTTTTCCAAAAAAGAAATAGCTCGGCAAGTATCAGCGGAAGTTTTTTCCCTGCCGTCTGTGCGCAAGGTATCAGCAGAAAACTTTTCGCTAGTCTCGACCTGCCGAAGAGTATCCGTATTGATTGATTCTGACGTAACGAGTTGACGCAATGAATCAGCGGTAGCTTTTTCGGGTGTGGGAATGATAGACGCGAATATAACTGGCTTTAAATAAACTTTTCCTGTCGGTATCCAAGAAATAAAAATCTCTGGCTTAATAGTCGCACTCATCTTAGGTACCTGCTTTCCAACCGAACTGCATATTCTGCAAGTCGTTAATCGTCATATTGCTTAAGCTCCAACCGTCAATGATGACCGCTGAAGAAACTGTATCGAGTGTGCAAGAATCGTGCTCGGTGATAACTCCGTTTGCTTTTGATAATCCGATTAATGAACTTATACCTTCGCCGTTTCTGTAAGCAGGATTGCCGACAAGCGCAATGCCAGTGACTTGCGAAGTAGCTCCGTATTCTGTAAGCAAGGTATCAACGTCTGGAGTTTGTAATAAAGTCTGATTAACGGCATCGGCGATATAAATCCCATTCGCGCCTGCCGTCATAGTCGTTTCGGTCGTGTCTATTGGCAAAGCTACAATCTTTTCGCGTGGAGAAATATACTCGTCCGAAATGATTAGTTCCGAGAGATATTTAGAATATGTCGAAGAGTTGTTGTTATATATGATAAAATATTTATCACTAGAAAAAGGCTCAAGATAAATATTATCAACATTACTTTCAGAATCATTTACAATCAATTCACAATATGTGCTGGCATTATCATCACCTTTGTGTAAATGAAACCATATTTTATTAAGAACATTAGGTAATAATGAAATTCCCGTACCTATCCTATTTCCTTTCCCGTCCAATAAATAAACCGCGCTATTGTAAATAGTTACTCCAAGACATTTATAATCTGGATAACTGGTACTTTTTGTTGAAGGGGCTCCTAAAGAAAAATAATTAGCAGTCGACGCGCTAGAGGAAAGATAAAGATTGAATTTGCCGTAAATGTCATTAGAAAAATTTTGAGGCAGTGGAACGTTTAAATTTTTTGCTTCGGTTTGAACAATATCAAAGGAAACGCCATTTTGAGGATTATAAATAAAACTTTCAATGGTTGTAACTGAACTGTTGCCCGTCAAAGCTCCATAACCGGGATTAATATATCTGAAAGCCATTTCAATTCACCGCCGCAACAAGCCCTTCTGCCACTAACTTTACTGTCCTATCGTTCAAAGGATTTTCGCCCTGAGTAGAAGACGCCCTAACCCAGAAAATTTTATTCGTAGCGGCAACATTCGCAAGCGTCAAAGTGTTTGCCCATTGAGCCATAGACAAAGCGGTTGCCGCGTCTGCATAACTATCATCTGCTGCAACTTTCCATTTAGAACTGTTCGTTCCCTCAAAATAAATCGAAGTGTCGCCATCAACCAAATATCCTGAATCACAACGCACGGCAACTTTAATCGCTTTACTTTCTGCGATAGTTGCATTCAACTTTACGCTAAGCGGCAGGGTATCATCTTCAGAAGATATTTCTGTTCCGTCGACGCCGTCCGCCGTCGGATTATTCATGTACAATCTTAAATGTTTTACTGACATTTCTACTTCCTCCAAAATTCAAGTTCAGCGCAATAATATTCGTCCTCAAACCAATCGACGTAACCATATTTCTTTATCACAACGCGCATGTTTTCAAGCTCGCGCCCGCTAGTATCTCTAACCGTAACTAGCGTTCGGTTATGCCAATAATTTTCTAGGGTTGCCGCTGATGCCGCAGGAACTGTAACCGCGCAAGTAAAAGTATCGCCTTCGCTGTTATGCCCGAAGTCTTGAACGACAACACCGCCGATAACTTCATAACGCGTTTGTCTATCATCTGGGACGACTTCCCATCTCTCGGTGCGGAGCGTCTCAACCTCTCCGATTTTAATATGAATTGGAATCGCCCCCAATCGCGCTGATAATTTCGGGCTGAATTTTATCGGCAACTCTATCAGATAGTTCTTGGATGTGTTCGCTATCCCACGCATGAGCCTCTTGAATTTGAACTGTCACATTAACATTTACGGGCGTCTTTTGCTCTGCCGATTGATTTTGTCTTTGAGACGAGAAACTTTCCAATGCCGCGCTGAGGTCATTTAATCTTACCGTGACTTCTTCCAAAGGTTGATTCATATCCGCGAACTGCGGTATCTCTATTGAAGAAAGATTTTCTGTTATCCCTTGAATCGCGATAGGTAAATCACCTAGTGAATCACTCGCACTTTGAATTATTGGTTGCATTTCCGAAAGGCTTTGTGAGACTTCGCTGACAATACTCGGCAATTCAAAATTCGTTTCCGTCATTGATTGAATTCTACCATTATTATCGGTCTCGTAATCTCTCATCGTTGCACTTTGTCCGTTGGGCGATAAATTCAACACGCTATCATCATCAAGCTTTAAAGTAATTGGAATCCCGCCTAATGCCTCGCTCATCGTTGTTTTTATACCGTTGACGATTGCATAATTTTCATCATCGAATTCTTTTTGTCTTTGTTGATAACTTTGTTGCCATTGCTCACGATACATGGCTTTATCGGTCTCCGTCATAAATTGGGGCATTAGACCTTTTTCGGCAAGTTGATTCGCCTGCTGGAATTGTTGAAGTTGTTGTGGCGTCATGTTCAAATAGTCGAGATTGACGCCCGACCTTTTCAAGTCTGCCATTTTATAAGCTTGCAGTCCTGCTAAGCCGCCCTTCTGATACGCTTCGTATTCTTTCGCCTGTTGCCGGATAACATTCATTGCGGCGTTCCTCTGAGCGTCGGCTTTTTCTTGTTCCGCCTTTTGAGTTGCTTTGACTTCATCGCCGCATTTATCAATCCATGCTTGCCTTTCCTTTTCTATCTGCTCAAGTCGATTTTCAAGCTCGGTCTGATACAACGCTTGCAGTTGTGAATTTAAATCCTTCTGGGCATTAGTCACGTAGTCGCTTAGTTGCTTTTGCGCTAAACCTTCCGCCTCTACCTTTTCCATACCAGCTTGAATCCAAGATTCTTTTTCTTTTTCAATATCAGCAATCTTATTCTCAAGCTCAGTTCTATCAGCCGCTGAAATACGTTGCCTTATCTCTGATAGTTTTCGTTCCTTTTCTTCGTTTATCTGTTCGACTTTTGTTGCATAAAGTTCCTCGATAGCCAAACGCTCCTCCGACGAAACTTGTAGTTTATCTGCCAATTCGCGGTCTTTCCACAAGTCAGCTTGCGCCAGTGCTCTATCATACTCGTTATCAAAATCTAATTCTGTTCGCAAATCTTCAAGTTCGTCTTTAAACTGTTGAACTCTTTTCATTGCATACTGGCTCAGTGGATTATCGTCGACGTTTTCAAGCTCGTCTTTTATCTCGTTAATTTTTTCTCCTGTATTTTCCAGTTCGCCGTTGAATTCTTTTAGCTTTTCGTCAGCGCGTTCGATTATTCCAAACGAGTTCAATATATCACTCGGCAACTTTAAAAAGATTTTGCTCCATGGGGAACGGTCGCCCCATAAAGCTTGCTCGTTGAATTCGGACATTCGCCACTGCAAACCGCCCAACATCTTGTCAACTTTTTCCTCGCCTGTGTCCGGCATTTGGTAGCTTGTCCACTCTTTTATTTTGTCACTGATTGTCGAAAAAGTTTCCGCCGTGATATAGCCCCAACGCTGTATTTCGTTTTTGTTTTCTACCAGATACTCTGTGCCGTCATGAAGGACGTTGAAGAAATTTTCCGCCGCACTTTGAGCCGCAGGGATAAAAATATCGCCGAGCGCGGCTTTTAGCTCCTTAGATTGCTCCTCAACTAAATTCATTGCGCGGTCAAACTCGTGCAGTTGCTTATCGTCGAGTTCGGCTTGAAAAATCTTCGCGGCGTCTTCCCGTGCCTCTTTAAGGCGTTGAAAATATTGAATAGCGTCACGGACACCTGCTTCGCCGCCAGTCAACTGTAGAAACTCAATTCCTTCACCCGCCGCGTCTGCTTTTAACCACGCTTGATAGACTTCCTCTGTTAAGTCTTTGAAGTCTTTCAATCTGCCCGTTGCGTTGGTGATTTCTGCGCCATATTTGCGGAGCGCAATAAATTCTGGGTCGTCGTACTCGCCTTTAACCCATGCGTCTGTAATGCCTCTGATATAGCCCTCGAAGTCGCCAATATCGCCGCCCGCTAAGCGCATTTCTCGCAAGAATTTTCGTGTGTCAGGAACCGGCATATTCAATTCGTAGGCTTGATTCTGCAGTTCTTTGAATTCTTCCCTTAATTCATTGACTGCCGCACCCGCCGCCCCAATACCAGCCGTTATTGCGCCAAAAGCCATGCCAACCGCTTGCAGTTTCGTCGGCATTGAAGGTAGCATGTCATTTAACTCGCCGAAAATGCTATTGGTCTCACCAGACGAATCATTTAAGTTTCGTGATTGACGCTCCATATTTGCTAAGGCAAGGCGTGCCCTTTCAAGCGTCGTCGTTGCCCGCTGAACTGCTACGGAGTTTTCGCCCTGCGTCCTAATTAAATTCTGCAATTCGGCGTTCAAAATCCTCACGCGGTCGCGCTGAATTTCCATTTGCCGATTCAATGCCTCTTGCCTTACCTGCAGAATTCTTTCGGCGTCGGCAGTTTCATCTAGCCCTGCGATTTCAATCTCCGAACGAATTCTTACCAATTCGGCTTCACGATTTAGCCGATTGATATTGGCGGCTATCGTTTGACTTGCATTAACAAAGCCCGTTTCCAATTCGGATAACGACAAGCCTAAACGCAGGAACAGCCCACCAACGCTCCTATCCTCTGCCAATCATCTCACCTCCTTCAAAAGTTCATTATCTGGTCAATAAATAATTTCTCGCCGCTGAACGGTTGACGCTTCCCGCCCTTTGTCTTTCGTTTGCCGCTACGTTTAGAATCAAATGCCGCCGTTACCTTGCTGTCGACTATCTCAAAGTCTAGCAAAAGCTCCAGCGGCATTTCCTCTATCTCGGCGAACGACATATGATATTCGCTCATGAACCTGCGACAGTGATACAGATATTGCTCATACAGGGACAAGGTTAACTTTACTGTACCTTGTCCGCCTCGGAGTTTTTTTCTATCCGCTCCATTTTCGCCGCTATCGTCTCCCCGATTAATTTCCTTATCGTCATTGCCGTCGGGATTATTTCTTCAAGCGGCATTTCCAATACGTCTTCTACCGTCACTCCCTCAAAGAATTTCGCTACAAACGCCGCGTGCTTCTCGATAAAGTCTGCGTCGCTGATGACTGGATTGCTGTCGACGAATTCGCCAAGCGTCCGCCAATCCTTACCCGTCAACCTTTTTATCTCGTGTTCTTTGCCGTCTATCGTTATCGTCAACTTCT
Source organism: Selenomonadaceae bacterium (assembly GCA_017518105.1). Classification (GTDB taxonomy): domain Bacteria; phylum Bacillota; class Negativicutes; order Selenomonadales; family Selenomonadaceae; genus Quinella. The sequence continues at coordinate 8,869 of JAFWWC010000015.1, read as the reverse complement.
TCATGATTATTCCTCCAAATTAATTCCTTCAAGGTCAGCCCTAAACGCAAGCTCCGACAAATAATCCAACATCGAATGCAACTGCCTTTCCAGAACTACTCGCGGGCACGTCGGCTTGAAATTCAATTCGTCCGCGTCCAACTTAGCCAAAAGCGAATGCAAATTACCTGCGCGAATCTTCAGCTGATAGTACTCCGCCTTGAAACGTTCGCGGTAGTCATCACTCGTCATCAATTCAATTGTGTCTTTTAACTCCATTATTCCTTCTCCTTTACAATGACACTGATAATCGAATCGAAATTGTAAATGCCGACCCATTTATTGCCCTTTTTCACGATGAACGCCGTGCCGTCATAAGCGTAGTCGTCCCACTCGTTTTGCTCCCAAACCACGCGCTGTCCGTTCTTAAATACGATAACAATAATTTTCTCCATGATTCTTCCCTCCATAGTCCAATAAAACACGTTTTGTTAGACTAACAACGCGGGCTAGTCTAATTTTTGCCCTTCCGCTAGACTAACAAACAGAAAAGCCGCCCAAAAGAGCGGCTCTCTGCCTTTTACTTTAGATTGACAATTCTGCCGTGCTGAACGAACTCGGAATGAACGCATACCTGCCGTTGAACCCGTTTATCGCGCAGAACACAAACTTTTTCTCCGGCGTCTTAGTCTGCGTTTCCTCTTGCGCGAAGAACCAGTAATTCACGCCCTTGCTTACCTGTCTGCCCAAAAAACTTATCGGCTTGATTTTTGTTCCTACCCAACCTGCCTCGGCTCCTGCCCACGCCGTCGCTACGTCTTGCGGCATCGTGTCCAAACCTTTAATTTCTTCAAACTCAATCGCTCCAAACATTTTTCTTTACCTCCTAAACTTGACTAAACCAATTACTAACCAAAGTAGCCGCGCCAGAACTGCCCGAATCTACCATATCATAAATTTTGCCGTCGGAATCTCGCGCTATGAAAGTGCCGTCCATGCTCGGCGTCTGCCAGTTGATACTTTCGCCCTCCGTCTCGATTGTCTGTTGGCTCGGCGCGAACTTCCCCTTGTAGAACTTATAAAATTGCTCCGTGTCTTCGGACGTTTGCGCTTTGAACATTATCGCCACATACGGTGCTTTGTCGTCGCCTTTGACCGTGACCGCGCCCGTTATGCTGTCGATACTGTGCCCTAACATTATCGCCCTATCCTCAAGCGGAATTTTATCGCTCTCTATCGTTATCGAAATATCCTTGAGCTTTGCACGCGTCGCTACCGCCGTATTGTCACCGTAAAGCGTCGCCGTCTCCACGTTCGGATTTATATCAACTGATATTGCGTGTCCTATCTTTTTCGGCGTCCCGTATGTCGTCGTCCCGCCTATGCTGTCGTTCGTCATCTTCGCGTAGTAAATATCCTGCAAACCTACAAGCGTTGACATTAGCTTTTCACCTTCCTAACAAAATCCATTACACACATTACTTTTCCCTCCTCGACGTATGGCGTCGTCTGCTGGCGATAAAAATGTAGGCTCGCCATAGTTGCCTGAACGAGCCTACACGCCGTTACAAAATTTCTTTCGTCCGTATCAAATCGCCTCTGCGAAGTGATTACGTGAATCCTAATCGTGACGCGGTGCGCTAGCTCCCGATTATCGCCGTTCAGCGTCGGTACGTCTGAAATCGGCGCGTAAACGATTATCGGATAGCGCGTCGGGTCTACCGCTGGCGCAACGTGATGATAGATAGCGTTCGCGCCGTTGGGTAGAACTGCCATTAACTCCGCGTTCTCAATCAGCGTGTTCCTTACTTCGCGTTCTAATTCGGTTGTCTCCATTAGCCATGCCCCGTTTCTACTGCGTGGCGAATCGAATCACGGACGTTTGTATAAATCCTGCCGATATTCGCCTCAAGCGCGGGATACAGAAATGGCTTATTGATTTTCGGGCTGAACTCTACAACTTGCCCGTAGCAAAAGCCGTTCTTTTGAGCGTTGGCAGAAATCTTGTAAGACGAGCCGTCGCGATTAGGCGTCGCCTTGATTGAATCTCGAAGGTTGCCTGTCCTAACTGGGCAACGGCTCTTCGCGTCGGCAACAACGTCCGCCGCTCCTTGAGCTAAGCTAGCTTTTGCCGCCTCAAGAACGTGTTCGCCTAACTCGCGAAGTTGCCGCACCGTTTCATTGACGCCTAAATTACCAGTCTCACGGGTAAAACTCCCGCGTGTCCGCCAATTTCTACGTCTCGCCATTGGCAATCACTTCCTCGCAATCAAACGCCGTGAAAATCCTTCGCCCGTCTAAATCATATGGCGGCGAAATTAACTTAAGCCGTCTCTCACGCCAAACAATTTCGTCATCGGGCTTTATTCCCGCTCGGTATCTTATCGTTACTCGATAGGTTATCTTGTTCGCTTGCTCCGGTTGAGCGTCATTATTCCGCGCCGCCAAGGGCAGGACTTTCGCCCATACTCGACACCGCTCAAACTCGACTGTGCTTAGAATATCGCCGCGTTCGCTTCGTTTGGTTACGTAATTGCGGACGCTGATTCTTTCTGATAAGTCGGCTATTTTCATTAGAACGCCGCCTTTCTCAAACCAAAGAGGAGGCTCCTTAGCGTCGAATTCAACGCCTTATGGTCAGCCTCCTCGCGGTGTTCAAACAAATATCCTAACGTGAACAACGTCGCAACCTTCGCCACTTCGCCCGCTGATTCAAAGTCCTCTGTCTCCATGCGGGCAACGTCTTCGCATTGCTTTTGCGCCGCCGCCATTAAGTTTTCTATCAAGGCGTCCTCGTCAGTGCCGTCCACCCGAAGATAATTTTTCGCCTCGGCTAACGTCACAATCATTTTAACTTCAGAACCTTAACGGCTTCGGGAAGGACTAGTAAGGCGTCGACGCGCTCTAACATTAAAAAGCCCGTCATGTCATTGCCCGCGAACAATTCCCTAAGCTCACGAACGGAGCGCGTGCCTCTGTCGCCAATATTGTAATAGCTGAAGTCACCGAACGCTAAGAACGCGGTACCACTCGCGGCAAGCGGCGCATATGCCGACGTGTACACCGGATAACCAAACAAGCGGTCGGGCTCCCCTGCTTGATAGCTCGGTTGCCACAGATAAGCTTGATTCTGGTCTTTCAACTTCCGAATTGTCGCTAACGTCGCGTCGTTGACGATAAAGGCGGCGTTGCGTCTGTAAGGGCGTTTCAGCGCGTAAGCCAAATCGATTATGTCATTGCCAACAAGAGCCGCCCCCGTCGTCTCAATCGGGTTATTCGCCGCCAATGCCGCAGTCGTGAACAATCCCGTAGGTTTTCCGCTCCCGTCGCCGTTCAAGAAAGCGTCTTCCTCCGCGTTGCCGATTGCCTTGCCGAATTGGTCGAGGATATAGTTTTCCAGATTAAAGGCGTTATCGTAAAGCAATTCGTTCGTGACTTTAATCGCCACGTGCAACTTGTGAGCGTCAAGCGATTTCTGCGCAAAGGTCGCGTTGCCGAAAGTCAAAGCGGCTCCCTCTGCTACCCATACCGCCGCCGGTTTATTCGCCGTGATATTGATTTTGTGCTCGCCCGAAGTCGTGATAATCGTCCCTAGTCTGCGCATGATATTTTCTTCGGCAAGAGTATCAATCAAGCGCGTATCCCACTCGTCAGGAACAAGATAACCGCCGCTTGCGTCGACACTTTCCTTAAGCTCGTTGCGGACGCTTTTAAAGTTCGTGCGCATGGCGTCGAGCATTGCCGCTTTGTACTCTTTAGACGCCCTGCCCGTTTTGGAATCAAACCCTGCGTCAAGTTGTTCCGTTATCGGAGAATTAAAAGGCTTGTCCAGCTCCGCGCCGATTTTGGCATGACGTTCAAGACGCTTAATGTTAGCGGTCATGTTATCAATATCGGCATTCATCTTATCGTAAGTTGCCGCGTCCTCTTCGGACATCAATCCGTCCTTTGAGTGTTCGTCAAAAAATTTCTTCGCCTCTTCCCACAGGGAAGCGCGTTTCGTCAAAATCGCTCTAATATCCATGATTTTTCCTCCTTAAGTAAGTGGCTCTGGCGGACGCCGTTTAACGCGATTGCTCGGCGGCGTTTGCTTTGCCCTAATCGCATTCATCATACTATTCATCACTTGCCGACGTGAGGACATACTCGCGTTCCCTGCCGTCTCCGTAGTTTTTTCTTCGCCGATTATCTTATCAGCAAAGCCGAGTTCAATCGCCTTTCGTGCGTGGATAAAGGTTTCCTCGTCCATCATCTTTGCAAGTTTTGTTCTTGATAAATGCGTTTTCAGCTCATAAGCGTTGATGACGTTTTCTTTGACGCTGTCTAATTGGCTCGCTACGGTTTTAAGCTCCTCGGCGTCGCCGACTGTGCCCGTCCACGGATTATGGATAATTATCATGCCCACGGGCGATATTTCTACCACGTCGCCCGCCATTGCGATAACCGACGCCGCTGATGCCGCGATTGCGTCTATCCGAATCGTCACCTTGCCGCGATATTCTTTGAGCATGTTATATATCTCGTTAGCCGCAAATACGTCTCCGCCCTCGGAATTTATGCGGACGACAATATCGCCGTCGCCCGAATTCAATTCTTCCCGAAATGCTTTTGGCGTTATCTCGTCAAACAGCCACGAAAGAAAATCATCGCCGCCTATCATGCGGTCTATCGCCAATTCTCTTTCGCCCGTCGCCTCGTTCTTTGTCCAGTTCCAAAATTTATTCATTGCTATCACCTGCCTTTTCATACGCCGCGCCAGCGTCTTGGAGCTTTGCAACATTGCCGTTGACCAGATGATAATCGCCGCCCGCCTCGGCTGATATTGCGTTCAAATCTTCAAGCTCGCGCACTTCATTGACTGACATTATCCCGCTTTGCAAAGCCGTCTGATAACCGCGCATTCGAGTTTCATAATCACCACGCAAAAACCCTTCCACGCTGAACTTTACAAAATATTTCCCGCGCTCTTCCTCCGTGAATAACGCTTTATTAAATCCTTGCTCAAGCCGAACTAGCCACGGCGTCAACGTGTAAACCACAAACTCAAGCGACTGTTGCGTTATGTTGCTGAAAGTCGCCCTGTCCAGTTCGTTCAGCATGTGCAACGGCACGCGGAATATCCTTGCTATCTCCGCTATCTGAAACTTGCGTGTCTCAAGGAATTGCGCATCGTTCGGCGGGATTGCTATTGATTCATACTTCATGCCCTCTTCTAAAATCGCAACTTTGCCCGTGTTTGAACTGCCGCCGTAGATTTTCTGCCATTCCTCACGCAGTTTATCGAAGTCTTTGATTACGCTGGGGTGCGATAGAATTCCGCTCGGTCGTGCGCCCTGTTCAAAGAATTTCGCTCCGAACTCCTCCGTAGCTATCGCCACGCCGATTGCGTTTCGTGCCATTGCTATTGGCGAATAGCCTATCAGCCCGTCAAAGCCTAGCGCGGGAATATGCAAAATGGCTTCCCTTTGAAAGGTGATTTCGTCTGGATTTTTCATGTACTCGTTTTCGCCCGTCGTCGGTCGGTAGGTGTAGATTAATTTGCCGTTATCATTGCGCTTTACCGTCATTCGATTTGCCTGCAAAGGATACAAGCCTCTAATTTCGCCGCGATTGCCTAAGAGGATTTGCGAATAAGTGTTGCCGCTCGTCAGCAAGTGCAACATCAGCGTTTCTTTGAAAGTGTACGCTGTCATTTCTTTATTCGGACTGTCGTGCAGGAGAAAATACAGAGGGTGCTCGACTGCCAGCGTCCTATTCCTGCCGTCCTGCTGATAAACATGCAAAGGCAAGCACGCTACTGATTCGGCGAGTATTTTACAACACGCGAACACCGCTGATATTCTCAATGCCGTCGTCTCGTTGACTGTCTTGCCGCTTATACTCCGTCCGAATAGAAACGGAAATCCGCTGAAATTATAGCTGTCTTGCGGCTTGTCTCGTGATTTAAATAATCCGCGTATAAAATTCAATATGCTCATTGTTTCCTCCAATTAAAAAGCCCGCCTTAGCGAGCTATTTTTTTTATATAACCAGCAGACCGCGAGAATCATAGACAGTGCCGCCTAAGTCTGCGCTATGTACCAATGCCCGCGACAATGCCATTATCAGCGCGACTACCCCGTCTATTTTCTCTGTTGCCTTGCGTTTGCTCGGCTTGATATTGCCCGCCGCGTCGGTTTCGACGACAAGATTATCGAAGTTCCACATCAAGGCGGCGTGTCCATTGTGCGCTAGCTTTTTCTCCAAAATCAGCCGCTCAAGTTCTTTGGTCGGCGGCGACATTGAACTAAAGCCCTGCCCGAACTGCACCATTGTAAAATCGTGTTCGCCCTCAAGACGTTGCGTCAGATAGTTGCGTTCCAACGGTCAAAGGCAATCTCGGCAATCTTGTATCGTTCAGCAAGCCCCGAAATAAATTCCTCAATCGTCTCAAAGTCGTCAACGTGCTTGAAAAGCTCCGTGAAGTCATCGAACTCCTCTGCCGAGTCTGCCTCGTACTTTTTGGACATGCCTTCTAAGCTGACACGGTAATCATCACGCATAACGGCGACTGCGTAACCGTGCGCCGTTCGGGGTATCTCTTCACGAACTCGTAAATCTTTTTAATTGAAGGTGCTTCGTTTTGGCGGTCGCTTAAATCTACGAAATTGCCGCTAATCAGCTCTTCTAATTTATCAAGCAAAAGCTTTTCAAAATGCCTTACGCCTTCTGCGTAAGCCTTCACGTCATGACCGTCGAATATAATTTCGTCGCGTCGTCTTTCACGCTCGTTAATTGATTCAAGGGGAATTGTGCAGGCAAATTTATCTATTCCTCACGACTATTAAAATGCCTGAGAAGATTAACGCCATGCCAACGACTATGTAAGCCGTGAACGGCTCGCCTAAGATGAAGACGCCGCCCAATACTCCGACGACCGGCGCGACCAGCGTTGCTATCGAGGCGGTGCTTGCTTCTATGTGAGTTAAAACGTAGTTCCAAAGGAAGAACGCCAACGCCGAGGCTAATGCGCCGTTGTAAATCACACAGAGCACGGCAGTTAAGCACCAATGAATTTCGCCCTGCGGGACAAGCGATGTATAAACGACTAAAACGATTGCGCCGAAGACCATTTGCCACGTCGTCAGCTGAACCATATCGCACTTGCTCAACTTAAGCTTAACGATGATGTTCGCTACCGCCATGACGATTGCGCCCACGATGATGATAAACGCCGCGCCGAGGTCGTCAACGCCCTGCAAGCCCATTAGCACATACAAGCCGACAATCGCAAGGAAGATTCCGAAGCACTTTAGCCGCGTCAATCGCTCGTTCAGCGTGAAGTGCGCTAGGATTGCCGTCCAAAGTGGTGCGGTGTAGTTCAGAACCGCCGCCATGCCCGCGCTAATCGTCTTCATGCCGACCTGCGCCGCGATGTTGTTTAGGACAATCATTAGCAGCCCCGTCAAGAATATCCACGGCACGAACTTTTTATCGGGCAGAGGAATCTTCTTCCAGTAAGCGACCGCCAACAGAATCAATGCGCCCGACCCAAATCGCCACGCCACGAACAATATCGGCGGGAAAAAAGTGTTCGCCGTCTTCATTACGACCCAATTCAAGCCCCATATCAGCCAAATGACCGCCAGTGCTCGAAGCATTTTTATCACGACCTTTAACGAAATCTGCCCGCAACTTTAGATTAATTTTTATATCATGTCAAAGCAGGGCGAAAAGTTTTTTTGTGGAATTTTACCGCGAGAACTCAAAGGAGGAATTTTTATGGAAGAGAAACGCACGATTCATATCAAGGGCATGGGACATGCCACACAAGCTCCCGACCAAATCGTTTTATCGCTGACGTTGACGGCGCAGAACAAAGAATATTCCGCCGCGCTTAGGATTGGCTCTCAACAGGTCGAAATGCTCCGCGAGGCAATCGTTGAGGCGGGCTTCAAGGCTAGCGACCTCAAGACGATTAACTTTGATGTACGCGCTGTCTACGAGAACGAAGAACTTAAAGAGGGCAAATCGACTCGTTACCAAAAAGTTTTCGTCGGCTTCGAGTGTCGCCACGATTTAAAGCTGACCTTCGACCTGAGAAACGATAAACTCAATGCCGCCGTCGATACGATTGCCGCCAGCCTTGCTCAGCCGAAAATTTCTATTGCCTTCACGATAAAGGACGTTGACGCCTTCAGCGACAAGATTTTGAAAGCCGCCGCCAAAGACGCTAAGCGCAAAGCCAAAATCCTCTGCGCGGCAATGGGCGTAAAGCTCGGTAAGCTCATCAGCATAGATTATTATTGGGACGAGCTGGACATTCGCGAAGAGGTTACTGTTTGCCAAAAATACGACGCAACCTCAGACAGCTCGTTTGATTTCCAACCCGACGACATCCAAGCGAGCGACACTGTTGATTTCTTGTGGGAGATTGAGTGATGGCTAAGCAAATCAAATTCACAATCGGCGGCTACTTCAGCGGCTACAAGACAGTTGAAATTACTGTTCGCGGCGGCAAGGTCTCCTACGAAATTCTGCGCAATGGTCTGCTTGACGTGGACAAAAAGAAATCTCCCGCCATTGAAGTCGACGAGGCGTGGCTTAAGGAGTTTGACGCGCTGAATATCTTTGATTGGCAGGAAAATTATTCGGCGGACGTTCTTGACGGCACGCAATGGGAGCTGACGATAAAGGACAGCAAGAAGACTTATCACGGCGGCGGCGCGAATGCTTATCCGGAAAACTTTGAGCGGTTCTTGGATTGGATTGACGCTCTGATACCGGAGATGGAGTTCGTCAATCGTCGTCGGCTCGAAAAGGTCATGATGAATTATTCCCGCGAGTCGGCGATTGGCTACACCGTCACTGAATGCTTGACGCTCGACCGCCACGAGAAACTTTTGACGCT
>JAFWWC010000014.1 GCA_017518105.1 Selenomonadaceae bacterium | reverse complement strand
TGAATCAGTAGCAATTCGCGTTCCGTTATGCTAAGATGCTTGTAACTCATGGTGCTCCCTGCTTTCTTTTTGAGTTATAAATATCTTAGCAGGAAACTATGAGCTTTTCTATCTGTTGCACTTACATTGTACATTCACGTGAGCAAAAGAAAAGTAGAACACAACTGCAGGAATTTTATTCGGCACGTTGAAGTTGACAGGAAAATAGATTGGGAGTGAAAAACATGGATAAAGAACAACTTGCGCAAATGATAGCGGAGAAAATCGACGCGGCACTGAAGGCTAGTGACCACCCGAAGAAATTTTTTATCACGGCAAACGGACGCGGCGTGACTGACGGCGGCGACCTGTATAATGCAGTGCTTAAAGACGTGCTCGGCGTCGTGACGGTTGCCTTGACGGACATTTTCCAAACATTGATGGCACCCGCTCCCGCGAAAGGCTCCGAAAAAATCACCAAGAACCAGGCTAAGAAATAATCGGCTCGGACTTGAAAATTTTGGGCGATTCCGTTTCGGGCGGAGTCGCTTTCCTTTTGATTATTGAGCTGTACGAAGGAGGATGGACGCATGGCTCTGATTGTAAAGAAATTCGGCGGCTCTTCGGTTGCGACGACTGATAAAATTTTGGCGGTGGCAAAGAGAATCCTTGCCGAGAAGAAGTCCGACGATAAAGTTGTTGTAGTAGTCTCGGCAATGGGCAAGACGACCGACGACTTGATAGCTTTGGCGGGCGGCATCGACACGCAACCTTACAAGGGAAATTATCTGCGGGAACTCGACATGCTCCTAACAACCGGCGAGCAAGTCTCGATTGCACTGTTGGCTATGGCGTTTAAAAAGTTGGGGCAACCAGCAATTTCCTTGACGGGGGCGCAAGTGGGCATGAGGACAAATTCCGTGCACACCAAAGGCAGGATACTCGGAATCAAACCTAAGCGCGTGCATGACGAACTTAACAAAGGGCAAGTCGTCGTCGTAGCCGGCTTTCAAGGCGCGGACAAGTTCGGCGACCCCGTGACATTGGGGCGCGGCGGCTCGGATACTTCTGCCGTTGCTCTGGCGGGTGCGCTTAAGGCTGACGAGTGCGAAATTTTCACTGACGTTGACGGCGTTTACTCGGCTGACCCACGCATTGTAAAGAACGCTCGCAAGATGAAAGAAATTACCTATGCCGAAATGTTGGAGATGGCTCGCCTCGGCGCGGGAGTTATGCAGCCGCGTTCGGTGGAGATGGGGCAATTCTTCAACATGCCTATTCACGTTCGCTCGACCTTCACTAAGGAGGCGGGCACGATTATCAGGGAGGATTATACCTTGGAGGAAAAAGATTTTGAGATACGCGGCGTGGCTCACGATATGAAGGTTGCGAAGATTTCAGTTATCGGCGTGCCGAATAGTCCGGGCATTGCCCATACGCTTTTCCAGGCTCTCGCCGAGGCAAATATTTCTATCGATATGATTGTTCAGAGCATACGCAACATCGACCGCAACATAAACGACATTGTTTTTACGATTAATCTTGACGACCTGCCCGAAGCAAAAAAGGTTATCGGCGTGGCTAGCGAAAAGATTCATGCGGCGTCGGTTCTCGTCGAAGAGGATATGGCTAAGGTTTCAATCGTGGGTGCGGGCATGTTAGGCAGTCCGGGTTTTGCCGCTAGAATGTTTGGTGCACTCGCCCGCGCCGACGTGAACATTGACATTATCAGCACGTCGGAGATAAGCGTTTCATGCTTAGTCAAGGGCTCGCAGGTAACTGAGGCAGTCAACAGCATTCATGATGAGTTCTTCCCAGACAGGTAAGCCGCAATGAAGATTTACGATTGCTTTACGTTCTTCAACGAGCTGGAGCTTTTGGAGCTTAGGCTGGCTAGCCTTTATGATGTCGTCGACAGGTTCGTTATCGTCGAGGCGGATAAAACCCATGCAAACGAGCCCAAGCCGTTCAACTTCTACGAACACATTCACGATTACGAACCTTACTTGTCGAAGATTAGTTACCTAATGGATACTTCGGTTGTTGAGTATAAGGGCGCAGGCGATTGGTCGATTGAAAACAATCAGCGCAATAACATCGCCAAGGGCTTAGTCGACGCCGAACCAGACGATTTGATTATGATTAGCGACCTTGATGAGATTCCAAATCCGGCAATAGTCAAGACGATTCGCGAGAGCTTCACAGACCCGACTAAGTTTGTAGACTTCATTGCGTTTTATGACACGACGCCTTTTACGAAGAATCAGTTGGTACCGTTTCATAGCGGCATGAGGATTAACAACTTCCTAGACCTAAGCCCCGTGGGCTGTCAGCAAGTTTTCCATAGCTATTATTTTGATTGGGTCAATCGCGACCTTCCGTGGTCAGGAACGGTCATCGGCAAGTTTAAGCATATGACATCGCCGCAAGCCTTTAGAGATTCTCGAATAACCTTGCCGCGTATCTTAGAGGGTGGCTGGCATTTCTCAAGCATGGGCGGCATTGAAAAGTTTTGGCAGAAGGTTCGCTCTGGTCCAGACTTTAAAAATTACTCGGACGCCGACAAAGATTTTTTGGAAGAGGCAATGAAGAGCGGCAAATATCTTCTCGGCGGCGCAAAGTTCGAGCCATGCGATTTAAACGAAATTAAGTTGCCTGCTCTAAAGGACTTCATAAAGAAATATCCGCACTTCGTCAGAGGCTAAGACAAGGCATCGGGGACAAAAACCTCCGGTGCTTTTTTAGTTGCGTAATTTGACTTGCGCCGCTACAATGTAGAAAAAATTATCGGAGGTTTTCAAAATGACTGAGCGAGAATTAACTGGACGGATGTACGAGCTTTTATCACCCGAAGTAAATCGCGAACGCGGGCGGCTTTACCTTGAGTTATTTGATAAACATGTTCTACGCCTTGAGATGACTGCGGCAGAATTGGATAGCGCGGAAGTTCATGGGCAATACCCAGCAAAGCTCTTAGCAGAAAAATTAAACATTCCTCCCCAAAAAGCGAAAAAAATGGATTTGGCAATTATAACATCGCGCCGTTTCATTCCAATCGAAGTCAAGATAGAATCTGGTAGTCACAAAGGTCAATGCGACAATTATCTATACGAAGCTCAACTTTACACCGATAAACATTCATTAAGCGAGCCACCCATACTTTATTACTTAACCTTGCAAGGATATTTTCCCGAAAGAACAAGCGCAACCAATACGGGCTACGGCGATAGCGGCGATTTAGCTATTCATCAAGATAAAATTATAAAGGTAACTTTCCGTACGGAACTCTTGCCTTGGCTTGAAGACTGCTCGCAACATGCGCCAAAAAATTCTTACTGCAAAGATAATCTGTTGCGGTTGCTATCGTTCGTTCGTAAAATTACTCAAAGGACTAAGCCGCAATTACAAGTCGAAGAGATTATGCGCGAATTTTTCGCGGCACTTGAAAAACGTTTCGACGAAAATTTTTGTCGGAAACATCGTCTCGAATTTTATGCAGGCGACGAACAACCCTATCATCGCGAAATTCTAAAATTTTTTTTCAAAGGACATTCTGCACCGGGCATAAATTTTCTTTGCACGGACGCAAACGGCAATGTCATAAATTTTGAATCCGATAAGGAACTTTTGTTTGCTGTAGAATGTTACAACGGCGGCGAAAATGATTTCAGACGTGAAAGAACTCTCTTCGCGGACTTTGCAATTTATGACAACAGCATAAATAATTGTGTTTGCGAAAGGACAGACGTTAAGCGACTTCTTGACGGGAAAAATATTTTGCCGCAAGATTTCATCGAAGAATATTGGCAAAAAGGTAAAAAAGGTAAAAAACTTGCCGGTTGCATTGGATTAACGGAGTTACACGACGCACACAACAACACTATCGATTTTTATGACGTTGACAAGACTTTGAGGCAATTTAGGACGCAAGAAGACATTGCCCGCGCCGTCGATAATATCATGAAGGAAATAGAAAAACTTCTAAGGAGATTTATTTATGGATAAAAACTTTTTGAACGACTTCCCGATATTGCGCAGTCGAATGAACGGACACCCGCTAGCATATCTGGACAACAGCGCGACCACTCAAAAGCCTGAAAGCGTCGTGCGTTCGATTTGCGGCTACTACGGCGGCTGCAATGCCAATCCTCATCGCGGTGTTTACGAACTGAGCGTTAAGGCGACGAAGGTTTACGAGGACGCCCGCCGCAAGGTCGCTCGATTCATAAACGCAAAGTCGACGCAGGAAATTATCTTCACGAAGAACGCAACCGAGTCGATTAACCTAATCGCTTACAGCTACGGCTTGACGAACCTGCGAAGCGGCGACGAAATTTTAATCACGATAGCCGAACACCATTCCAATCTTGTGCCGTGGCAGAGGGTAGCTAAGGCGACGGGCGCGACGCTCAATTACATTTACCTGACGGCGGACGGGAATTTATCGGCGGAGGACATTGACAAGAAACTCACACGGCGCACGAAGATTTTAGCCGTCACGCAAACTTCAAACGTCTTGGGCATTGTCAACGACATTAAGGCATTGGCGGCTAAAGCTCACGAAGTCGGCGCAGTTATCGTTGTCGACGGGTCGCAATCGGTGCCGCATATCCCCGTTGACGTACAAGACCTCGGCGCGGACTTTTTAGCGTTCTCTGGACATAAGATGTTGTCGCCGATGGGCGTGGGCGTCCTCTACGGCAAGAAGGAAATCTTAGACGCAATGCCCCCGTTCCTCAGCGGCGGCGACATGATTGAGTACGTCGAAGAACAGACAACGACTTATGCCGAGCTTCCGCAGAAATTCGAGGCGGGTACGCAAAACGTCGGAGGGGCGGCGGGCTTGTCCGCGGCGATTGATTATCTTCAGGGCGTCGGCTTCGAGACGATTGAACGCATTGAACACGAGCTGACGACTTACGCGATTGACGAGCTTAAGCGGTTGCCCTATGTGGAGCTGTACGGTTGCGAGGCGGCTAACAAGATTGGTATCGTGGCGTTCAATGTCAAGGACGTGCACCCGCATGACGTGGCGACGATTCTTGACGCGGCGGGCGTGGCGATTCGTGCCGGTCATCATTGCGCACAGCCGCTGATGAAATACCTTGGGCAGAACGCGACGTGCAGGGCGAGCTTTTACTTTTACAACACGCGCCGAGACGTTGAACGATTAATTGAGACTTTGCAGACTGTAAGGAGTGTTATGCACCTTGCTTGAGGACATTTATACAGAACTGATTGCTGAACACAGCCAGTCCAAAGACAATCGGCGGCACCTCGAACACGCCACGATAACCGAACGCGGGCACAATCCCAGCTGCGGCGACGAGATAACCCTTGAGCTTGAAGTTGCGGACGGCGTGATTAAAGATGCGGCGTTCAACGGGGCGGGCTGTGCAATCTCCAGGGCGTCAACGGACATGATGATTGAGCTTATGCGCGGCAAGACAATCGACGAGGCGCGGCGGCTTGCTGAACTCTTTATCGGCATGATTAAGGGCGAAGTCACTGACGACGACGAACTTGATGAGCTTGACGAGGCGGCGGCTCTCAAAAATATCTCGACGATGCCCGCCCGCGTGAAGTGCGCAACGCTTGCTTGGCACACGCTCGATACTGCCGTTAAGAATCTCTGAGGAGGCGGCTTATGGTAGGCAACAAGAACCTAAACGCGGCGGCGCGGGCTAAGAAAGATAAATTTTACACGCAACTTGAGGACATAGAGAACGAGCTAAGACATTATCGGGACTTCTTCGCGGGCAAGGTCGTCTTCTGCAACTGCGATGCCCCCTTTGAAAGCAATTTCTTTAAGTACTTCGCCGCAAAGTTCAATGACTTAGAACTAAAGAAACTAATCTGCACCAGCTACGCCGATTCGCCTATCGTGGGCGGTGAAATTAGCCTTTTCGACAGCAACAAGACCGCGTATATGGTTGAAGTCACCGAACTTAGGGATTGGAACGGCGACGGAGGCGAAGACCTCGACGACGTGAAGTTTGCGATTGAGCACGGGATTTATAACGTCATGACCCTAAAAGGCGATTTGAACTATTGCGCGGGCGATTTCCGCTCGGCTGAACTCGTTAATCTCCTTCGGCAGGCTGATGTCGTCGTGACCAACCCGCCCTTTAGTGTCTTCCGTGAGTTCGTAGCTCAGCTAATCGAATACGATAAAAAGTTCCTGATTCTGGGCAATAAGAACGCTATCACTTACAAGGAGATTTTCCCGCTTATCAAAGATAACAAGATGTGGACGGGTTTTACAAGCTGGTCGGGCGGCATGTGGTTTATCTCTGACCACGAAGGCTATTACGACGAGATTCGCGACGGCGTGTACATGAAAAACGTTCCGTCGATTTGGTATACGAATATCGAGACGCCGAAACGCTATTGGGAGCTTGATTTGTGGAAGGAGTATTCGCCAGACGAGTATCCCCGCTATGATAACTACGACGCAATAGAGGTATCGAAGACCGACCACATTCCCTGCGATTATTTCGGGGTCATGGGCGTGCCGATTACTTTCCTCGATAAATATTGCCCTAATCAATTTGAAATCATCGGCGCGACTGAGAGCGAGGGCGCGGGCTTTTCAAATGGGCTGTGGCATGAAGATTCGCAGTACAGGCAAGCGACGATTGGCGGCAAGAAAGTTTATAAGCGGCTGTTCATTAGGAGGCGGCGCGATGATTGAGAGATTGCAGCAGGTCGAAGAACATTTCGCGGAGGTCGAAGCGCGGCTAAGTGACCCGTCAGTAATCGCGAACGTGGAAAAGTTCACGGCACTCACCCGCGAACACGCCGCCCTTGAACCGATTGTAAAGACCTTCCGCGAATACAAACGAATCATCGCGCAGATTGACGAGGACAAAGCCTTGCTTGAGACTTCGACGGACGAGGACTTGCGGACATTGGCGGCGGAAGAACTCGACGAGCTTAAGAAGTCAAAAGCGGCACTCGACGCGCAGTTGCCGATAATGCTCCTGCCCAAAGATCCCAACGACGATAAGAACGTAATCATGGAGATACGCGGCGGCGTCGGCGGCGAGGAGGCGGCACTCTTTGCGGGCGAGCTGTTCAGGATGTACACGCGCTACGCCGAGCGGCAAGGTTGGCACGTCGATATTGTTTACGCGAACCCAACGACAATCGGCGGCTTCAAGGAGATTTCGTTCACGGTGGAGGGCGCGGGCGCGTTCAGCAAACTCAAGTACGAGAGCGGCACCCATCGAGTTCAGCGCGTCCCCGTCACCGAGAGCGGCGGCAGAATTCATACAAGCGCGGTTACCGTGGCAGTCATGCCCGAAGCCGAGGAAGTCGACGTTGAGATTAACCCGGCTGACCTTCGGATTGATACTTACTGTGCGAGCGGGGCGGGCGGGCAATACGTCAACCGAACCGAGACGGCGATTAGGATAACGCACCTGCCAACGGGTATCGTCGTTCAATGCCAGGACGAGAAATCGCAGCTCAAGAACAAGGAAAAGGCGATGCGTGTCCTGCGTGCCCGCGTGAATGATTTGGCAGTTCGTGAGCAAGCGGCGAGCATTGCGGCGGACAGGAAGAATCAAGTTGGCTCCGGCGACCGTAGCGAGAAAATCCGCACGTATAACTTTCCTCAAGGGCGCGTGACTGACCACAGGATTAAGCTGACGCTTTACAAGCTGGAAGAAATTTTGAACGGCGACTTAGACGACTTCATTAACGCCTTGATAACCGCCGACCAAGCAAAGAAGTTGTCATCATGATTTATATCCACGTGCCCTTCTGCGAACGCAAATGCAACTACTGCGCGTTTAATTCCAAAGTCAGCGGCGCGGCGGAGAAGCAAGCTTACGTTGACGCCTTGATTAAGGAAATCAATCTGCGGGCTGATGATTCGTTGGTCGAGACGATTTACTTCGGCGGAGGCACGCCCACGACCCTTGAGCTTGCCGAGCTTGAGAAAATCCTTTGTGCAGTTCGGAAGGCGTTTAGCGTCGACGAGCGGGCGGAGCTTACGATTGAGGCGAATCCTGGCACCGTTGACGGAAATTATCTGTATGGGCTGAAGTCGTTGGGCTTTAATCGTCTAAGTTTAGGCGTGCAGAGTTTCGACGACGGACTATTAAAGACTTTGGGAAGGATTCACGATTCGCGGGCAGCGATTGAGACTGTCGAGCACGCGAAGATTTTTTTTTGCAATGTCAGCGTCGATTTGATGTACGGCTTGCCCAATCAGACGTTGAATCACCTAAGCCGCGACCTTGAACGCCTTAAATTTTTGGACGTTGCGCACGTGTCGATTTACGGCTTGGAGGTCGAAGAGGGCACGAGATTTTTTGAGCTTAAGAACCAACTGCCCTTGCCCGACGAAGACGCTTGCGCCGATATGTACGAATTGATAACAGAAACTTTGCCGACTTTTGGTTATCGCCGCTACGAGGTGAGCAACTTTGCTAAGGCAGGTTTCGAGAGCCGCCACAATATCGGCTACTGGACGGGCAAAAAATATCACGGCTTCGGGGCGGGGGCGCACAGCTTCGACGGGGCTTTGAGGACTTCAAACGTTCGGGACGTGGCAACTTACATTAAAGGCACTGAACCAATCGTTGAAGAGGTTATCACTCGGCAGGCGGCAATGGAGGAATTTTGTTTTCTCGGCTTGCGCATGACGGCTGGCATTTCCGCGCAGACCTTCCGTAAAAAGTTCGGTGTGAATATCTCGGCGGTGTTCGGCGCAGTCATTGCTAAGAATCATCAACGCGGTTTGCTTGAGGTCGACGGCGACAGAATTTATCTGACTACCCGCGGCATGGCTTTAGGCAATGAAGTCTTCGCGGATTTTTTATTGTGAGGTGAGCTTATGACGAACAAGACAGTTGCTGACGGGGAAATTTTTTCTGCGGCGTATGAAGTCAACAAGTCGAAGTTCCTAGCGCACGTCCGGCACGTCGAGACGGAGGAGGCGGCGCGGGACTTCGTGCTTTTGATTCGCAAGAAATATTTTGACGCAACGCATAATTGCTCGGCGTGGGTGCTCGGTGAACGCGGCGATAAACAGAAGTCAAACGACGACGGCGAACCCGGCGGCACGGCTGGCAATCCAATCCTTGAGACGATTAAAAAGAACGACCTGACGGATTGCGCAATCGTCGTGACGCGCTACTTTGGCGGAATAAAGCTGGGCGCGGGCGGTTTGATTCGGGCGTATTCACACACGGCGGCTTTGGGCATTGCCAATTCAAAGCTCGTGCGCATGACGACCTTTAAGAAGATTTCCCTGACGCTCGAATACAACTTCCTGGCGACGGTAGAAAATTATCTGCGCAATAAAAAAATCCGCGTCGCGAACACCGATTACGCCGATGTCGTGACGCAGGAGCTTTTACTTTTACCGGAGCAAGACGAAACGTTTCTGCTGGAGCTGAACGATTTGACTGCCGCGAACTTTTTACACGAGGAGCTTGGCGAAGTCCTTATCCCCGTCGAAGTGCTCACTTGAGGTTCAGATATTTATCAAGCCACGCGGCGACAGCCTCGCCGATTATTTTTTTGCCTTCGGCGTCGGGGTGCAAGCCGTCCACGCTAAGCGACTCAATCAGATTGCCCGCCTCGTCGGTGAGTTTGTCGTTCACGTCTATGAAGTGTTCTTGGTCGCGAATCCACTCGCAGATAAATCGCTGATGTTCTTGCCAATCCTCCGGCGGCAAGTCGACGAAGCCGAGCTTTTGAATCTGCATGGGGTTAAGGGGCGTGGGAGTTAGGAACACGGGCTTAATTCCGTTGAGTTCGCACTTGTCACGAAGAGCCGCTAAGTTCTCAACCGACTCCGAGCCGAGAATATTTCCGCGATAATCGTTGACGCCCGCCATAATGAAGAGGACTTCGGGGCGGAAGGGCAACACGTCATTATCAAAACGGGCAAGAATCTCCGCCGTGGTGTCGCCGCTCCTAGCCAAGTTCTTAATGGGAATGGCGCAATAGGTTTCCCAGTTGTACATGACGGTTGAGGGCGGAACGGAGATTGAGCCGCCGCCGTGCGTTATGCTGTCACCCAATGCCGCAAATCGGACTTGATGATTGACCTCGAAACTATTTGCCGCGTCCTTAGTCGACCACTGCGTAAGCGGCTGATTGTCCTGATTGAGCGCACGCACTCGCCAGAAGTATTCGCCCTCGTCAAGCACAGGAACTTTATCGTATAAATCAAAATCGTCTTCCTGCTGTTGAGTCGACGTAAAATAGCGACGGATAATCTTGCCGTCCTTTATAAGTTCAATCTCGTAATGGTCTGCGCCGCTCGTCGGTATCCACGAGTACACGGGGTAAATCGGAGGGTAGTTCATCTTATCAAACTCTGTCGTCGTGAGCGGAGCCGTCGGGTTTGTGTCTATCGTGACGATTGGCAACTTGTTCTGAAGCGTCGTCCCTTCCAAAGAGATAGCATTGACTTGGAACTTTGCGTTGACGTTCTCGACGGGGATTTCAATGCCGTTCGTGAAAGCGTAAAGCGTTTCGCCCGCGATTAAGACTTCATACTTGACGGCGTTGGGCACGATGTCCCAGTAAAGCCGCAAGATATTTTGTTCGCTAGGAATGATTTCTTCGGGCGCGTCTTGTGCGGGAGAGTTCGTCGCGTCCTCGAAGGTGTAGACCTCGGCAATCACGGCGGTTTTAGTGTCCTTGTCCTGCGTCAAGTGATTTTGCGGGGCACGGGCGTCGGCTACGCTTATCGGAGTATCTTCCGCGATGCGCCCGCCCAGATTGATGAAGCCGAGATTGGAAAAGCAAAGGGCAAGGGCAAGGACAATCGGCACGGCTCTTAACATAGCAACTCCTCCCACCGCAAATAAAGTTCGTCAATCTCCGCGAGTTTATCGACGTGCGCCGCCGCCAATGCCGTTAGCTTGTCTGGCTCGACTGCGTTGTTTATCTCGTGCTCAATCATCTTTAATTCCATCTCCGCCATTTTTATTTGCGCCTCAACTTTGTTTAGGGCTTGTTCGTTCGGTTTTGGGTTTGAACTTTTAGGTTTTAGGTTTTGAGGCTTCGTCTTTGCTGTCTTATTCCCTATTCCTAATTCCTCATTCCTAATTGGTAAAAATTCTATTATTCGCGTCGCCACTCTGTCAAGCAGGTATCTATCGTGCGTGACGATTAGGATTGTCCCGTCGAATTCGTTTAACGCCGCCTCGATTGCCTCCCGTGCGGGCAAGTCCAGATGATTTGTCGGCTCGTCTAGGATTAGGAAGTTTGCTCCCGTCAAGATTAGTTTCGTCAGTGCGACCCGTGTCTTTTCTCCGCCCGATAAATCAGCAATGGGTTTCTCGACGACTTGCGCGAACAGATTCAACCTTGCCAGCTCCGAACGCGCTTGACCTTCCGTCAATCCGAATTCGTTATTGAGTTCCTCAAGCGGCGTTGCGTTATCGTTAAGCTCTTCATGTCCCTGCGAAAGGTACCCGACTTTGACACGGTTGCCAATTTTAATCTCGCCGCTGTCAGCTTTGAGTTCGCCGACGATAATTTTTAGCAACGTAGACTTCCCAACGCCATTTCGACCGATTAAGCCGACCTTTTCCCCTTTGAACAGCTCCGCGCTGAAGTCTCGGATTATCCCTTTGAAGTTGACGCCCTCCAGAATCAAAACGCGGTTAGCGGACTCTGAAGCGTCGCCCAATCGGATTGTCGATTGCTCCGTTGACGGCGGCTTTTCCAGTCGTTGCATACGGTCAAGCATCGTTTGTCGCCCGCGAGCTTGTTTAGCCTTGACGCCCGCCTTATTCCTACGCACGAACTCCTCAAGCTTGGCAATCTCTTCTTGCTGCCGTTCGTAAGCTTTAAGCTCCGCCGCGTGCCGTTCCGCCTTTAGCTGAACAAATTTTTCGTAGTTGCCGGGGTAAAGAGTCGCCCGCCCGCCTTCCATGTCCAAAATCTTTCCGACGCACTGTTGAAGGAAATGCCTATCGTGCGTGACGGCAATGACCGTGCCGCGATAATTTTTTACGAACTCTTCAAGGAACTCAATCGAGTAAATGTCCAGATGATTGGTCGGCTCGTCTAGGATTAGGATACGCGGCTCGTTGAGGAGTGCCTTAGCTAGAGAAATTTTCGCTGATTCGCCGCCGCTGAAGTGATTCGGATTCTTCGCAAGCTCTGGTTCAGTGAAGCCTAGCCCGAATAAAATTTTCCGCGCTTGGAACTTCTCTACGCCTTCGACCGTCAACATCTCGTCTAGGAGAGTTGCGGCAGTGAATCGGGGCGTCTGTTCTACAAAGCCGATGTCCTCCGCACGTAGCCCGCTGATTGTGCCCGCGTCGAAGGGTTCCGCGCCAATCATAATCTTAACCAGCGTGGACTTGCCCGCGCCGTTCTTGCCTACAATGCCTACCTTCTCGCCGTCAACAATCTTGAAAGTCACGTCGCGGAAGATGAGCCGCTCGCCATAGTACTTTATAACGTTATCAAGTTGAATCATTGCCTCGCCTCAAATGTTTTTTACTGGATGCAACGTCACGTTGCTTTTTCTTGCATGATAGCAGAAAAGAAACGTCGCGTCGACAAAATTTTTCTGCGTGCTATAATCGGTGCGGAGGTGTTGAGTTATGCGGAAAATATTTTTGATGCTAGCGTTCGTGATGATGTTGATGAGTTCGGCTAGCGCGGCGACGATTGAGACGGCTCACTTCAACGGCAACGAGAAATTAATTTATCCTGTCGTGAGCACTGGAGACGCGGCGATTGACCAAAAGATTAACCGCAAGATTAAAGAGGAGCTTATGAGTTTTATCAAGGGCATTCACTACGACGCGCAATACTATGACCGCAAAGTCCTTGACGCCCGCACGAGCTACGAGGTCGGCTCCAATCAGGCGGGCAACACGGTTATCCTAAGCATCGTCATGACCGAAAGCAAATACATTGAGGGCGCGGCGCACCCTGCGACTTGGCAACGCGTTTTGAACTTCAACACGTCGAGCGGCAATCGCATGGGCTTGCATTACCTGACGGAGGTCGGCGAAGGCTTGAGGGAAGGTTACTTGCTTGAACGTTTGGAGCAAAAGCTTCGTGAGAAAATCGAGCGCGAGGGAATTTATCTTTTTGAAGACGCCTTGCCGCTTAAGCAGTTGCCGGAGAATTTTTATTGGGACGAGAACTTGCACGTGCACTTTATCTTCCAGCACTACGAGATTGCGCCGTATGCAGCGGGGATAATCGACGTGGACATTGACGCCTAAGCAAAAGAAAAGAGCCTCTCGCGATTGAGAGGCTCTGATTTTTTTTGCCGAGCTTTTAATCAATAGATGTTGTGCTTAACGCGGTCGTGTTCTTCCGACTTCTTAGCGTCATTCCAACGGTCTGTCGTGCCGACCAGATACTTTAATGGACTGTTCCTTGCCCCGTAGGGCGGGCACATGCAGTCTCTACGATTGGTGTGAATTAGGCAGATACTCAACATCATAACCGTAAACGTGCAAACGGTGCTTTTTGAATTTGGCGCGGATATGTTCAACGGTCTTGCTTGTTTGTTCAGCAAGCCAACGAGCGGCGGCGGTCGCTGATTCAAATGTATGCCTCTCATCGTCTTTAACCAGCGCAAGAGGTTTCATTCTCCTCTGTCGTGCCGCTTCAAGATTTGCCGAACCAATTTTACTAATGCCGCTGTGGTCGCGGTTTTTCATTTGTTCGCTTTTGGTTACATAACGCAAATTTGTCCAATGGTTATTCAAGCTGTTGCGGTCAATGTGGTCAATCTCGTAACCTTCGGGCTTTGCACCCAACCAACACTCAGCAACCACGCGAGCTATCGGTATTCGTTGAACTTTTCCCTCGCGGCAAATGAATGTAAAACAATATCCTGCGGGCGAGTGATGATAATCGACAATAATTTTATTTTGCTTCTTCGACTTCACGTTGCGGAAAACTCTCCCGTCCTCGCTGATTTCGTACAAGAATTTCAACGACGGTATCTTCCTGAATTCTTTGCCAACCTCGCGATTAGTCATGGTAATGACCTCCCTCGAAACCATGTACGTTATTTTTTTGCTTCCGACCTCTGCTGAAGTCTGGCGTACATAGCGGCTAAAAGCCTCAGTGCCACTTTGCTGGCTATCCTTATGGCTGACCAGTTATACGGCGGATACGTTCAAACTTCTCGCCGCGTGCCGTGTAGCTGACATCAACCATACCGTCATCACACAGCTTAACATTAATCGTCTTGACTGGCATTGAGACCCGCCCGCGAACATAGGCGACGTAATTAGTTGCCTCTTCGCGGGTGGCGTCGTCGATACCAGAGAAGTTTACCTTAACGCCGTCAACAATCATAAGCAATCACTTCCTTAGGTCAATTTTTGTATCATCAGGCAAGTCAAGCGTGCGAATCGGGAACGGAATATTAATGCCCTCTTCACGATAACGCTTGGCAATCGCCTTAATGAATTCGTGCTTAAGAACGTATTGATTGGTAAAGGTCTGGACGTGCATAACCGTGTTGAAGTCAATCGACGAATCATTGAAGGCTTGATAGCGGACGACGGGCGCAAGTTTGTTTCTGTCGACGCCCTCGGAATCAAAATGCGGTTCGTAGCCGTCAATCTTAATCTGAAGTTCGCGGGCAACTTCAATCGTCACGCGCTCGACGTGCTCAAGGTCGCTTTCATAGCCGACGCCGATTGGAACGATTACGACAATATCATCACGGGGCTGAGAGAAATTCGACGTGACGGCATTGGCGATAACCTTGTTAGGAATGACCACGACGCTACCTTCATTGGCAGGCATGACCGTAATAAAACGCCAGTTGATGTCGATAACTTTGCCCTCGTCGCCGGTTGAAAGTTTAATGTAGTCGTTGACACTAATTTGCTTGGAAACGATGATTTGCAGTCCCGAAAAAATATTTTCCAGCGTCTCACGCAAGCCGAAAGTCAACGCCATACCGCCGACACCCATTGCCGCCATAATCGGGGCTATCGAAATCTTAAAATAATCCAGGATAATCAGCGCACCCGACGCATAAATTGCCACGCGGAAAATTGTATCAAGTAGCGTTGATTGAGTCATGTCGCTTGCGCTGTAGAACTTCATCCGAATGAAACCGGATAGCGTTCGTTCACAGACACGCGTTATCGAAAAGACAATCATCGCGAACAAGACGTAGGAGAAAATCTTTTCGAGGCTGGCGGGCATATCGGAGGTCGTGACGCTCCAATAAAGCCCAATCACAATGCAAAGGTAAATCGGTACGCCCTTCATCGCACGGAAGAAGATTTCCAATATCTCTGACTCGCTCGCCTTAACGCGTCCTTCCATTTTTCTTTGAATAAATCTGTTCAGCGCGACGCCAACACAAAACGATACAAACAATATGCACGCCGGGATAATGAGCTTTTGCCCCAATGCCAGCCAATCAATATGTTGAAGATAATCCAAACAAAACACCTCTTACTAAAAAAATTTTACAGCCGATATACTAAACGCAAGGAGTTGATAGAAATGATTTTAATCGAAGGAAAGAGATTGCTCCTGCGAGTTGCGACGCTCGACGATTTAGGCTACATCATGGCGTTGCAACATGCGCCAGAGAATTTGAAATTCATCGTGCCGTTCAGCGAAGAGTATCACCGCGAGATTATCGGCTCTGACGGCTCGGAAAAGTTGGACGTGATTGTTGAGGAGATTGACACGCGGCAAGCCGTCGGATATTTCATGCTCCGCAAGATGGATTCGCCGTTCATTGAGTTTACCCACGTCATCATCGGACGCAAGGGCTTGGGCTATGGGCGCGAGGCTTTGAACCTTCTGCTTGAGTGGACGTTCAAGGTTAGAAAGTATCATCGCGTTTGGATTGACTGCAAGGAATACAATCCAATCGCCTTGCACCTTTACGAGAGTTTGGGCTTTGTGCGTGAAGGCGTCCTGCGCGAAATCCTTTTAACCGACGGCGTCTGGGAAAACTTAATCGTTCTCGGAATGCTCGACCGCGAATACTTCAGCCATTAACCGAAAAAATTATCCCCCGCACTCAGCGAGGGATTTTTATTACGTTTAAGAAGTTTACACAGCCTTAGCCAAATCCTCGCCGAGTTTGCGGCACTCTTCAAGGACAGCATCATCGGGAGCATTTTCAGCAATCACGGAGCCAACGAAGTTCGCGCCCGCTTCTTTGGTGCGTTCAGTCCAATTTTCCATCCAAATGCCGCCGCCCCAGCCATAGGAACCGAACAACCCGACGGGCACGCCGTTAAGTTTGGTCTCGGCTTCGGCGAAGAACGGCTCAAAGGAATCCTCTTCCAAAACCTCATCGCCCATTGCCGGGCAACCGAACAGGAAACCGTTATAATCCGCCATGTCAGATGCGTTGAAGTCGTCTACCTGGAAAACCTCGACATCTGCGTCCGCCGCTTTTGCGCCTTCTGCTACGGCGTTTGCCATTTCCTCGGTATTGCCGGTGCCGCTCCAAAACACGACCGCGATTTTACTCATCAATAATCGCCTCCAAAAATTTTACTCTACAAACGCGCACATATTAACACAGCCCCTTTTGCCCGTCAATAAATTTGACAAGATAAATTGCCTAAAGCGGCAAAGGGTTGTATAATCGCGCCAGTGTTGTTTTAATCTATGGAGGTGATGTGATGCAGGAATTGCTCAATCGAATGCACGCATGGATGGCGGCTTACATGAAAAGCTTTTACTCGGACGACGCGGAAGTTCAGCAAGGCATTTTGTTAAAGGAAAAGCATACGGGCTACGTTACGTCAAACTGCGTGGAGCTTGCCAAGTTCTTAAAGCTACCTAAGCACGACGCCGAACTTGCGGAGATAATAGGGTTGTTTCATGACGTGGGACGCTTCCGCCAATATAGCCTGTACAAGACTTTCAACGACGCCGACTCCGAAGACCACGCCGACCTTGCCTTGAAAGTCATTGACGAGTTGGAATTCTTCAAGGAGCTTGCCGCGTCCGATTATGAGCTTGTGCAGTTCGCGATTCAAAATCACAACAAGATGACGATTGCGCCGACCGACGACGAACGCAAGCTTCTTTTTGCAAGGATAATCCGCGACGCTGACAAGCTTGATATTTATCGCGTGCTTGAACCTTTCCTCGCGCAGGAGAACGCTGACAAGTTACCTAACTTCATCAAAGGCAGGGCACGCCCCGACATCAGCCCCGACTTTGTAGAAAACTTCGTGACGGGCAAGCAGGCGGATTACAGGAAGATTCGCACGAACGGCGACCGGAAAATTGTTCGGCTCATGTGGATTTACGACATCAACTTTTCGTGGACGATGCAAAAGATTGTCGAACGCGGCTACATTGAAAAAATCGTCGCTAACCTGCCAATGGACGAACGCATTGCCGAGGGTGTCCGCCGCTTGCGTCGACGCGTCGAAGAAAAACTTTCTGAGGTGAGTATATGATAAATTTTGTGCAGCAGGAGATTGAGAACGACTTAAAGGCGGGCAAGTACACTGACGGAATCCACACGCGCTTTCCGCCCGAACCCAACGGCTATTTGCATATCGGGCACGCCAAAAGCGTTTGCTTGAACTTCGGACTTGCCCTCCACAACGGCGGCTTGTGCAATTTGCGCTTCGACGACACCAACCCGACTAAAGAGGACGTCGAGTTTGTCGATTCGATTCAAGAAGATATTAAGTGGCTCGGCTTCGATTGGGGCGACAGAAAATTTTTCGCGTCGGATTACTTCGGCAAGTTCTATGATTATGCAGTTGAACTCATCAAACGCGGCTTAGCTTACGTCGACGACTTGACGGCGGAAGAGATTCGGGCTTATCGCGGCACCTTGACGGAGGCGGGCAAGGAAAGTCCATGGCGCAATCGTTCTGTCGAGGAGAATTTGGACTTATTCACGCGCATGAAGGCGGGCGAGTTCCCTGACGGCTCCAAAGTTCTGCGTGCTAAGATTGATATGGCAAGCCCTAACATAAACATGCGCGACCCGGTCATTTATCGAATCACGCGGGCGACTCATCATCACACGGGCGACGACTGGTTGATTTATCCCATGTACGATTTCGCCCACCCGCTCGAAGACGCCATAGAAGGTATTACGCACTCGGTTTGTACGTTGGAGTTTGAAGACCATCGCCCGTTCTATGATTGGTTGCTTGACTCTCTGGGCTTCGACGTGAACACTCGCCCGCGGCAAATTGAATTCGCCCGCTTAGACCTAACCAACACCATTACAAGCAAGCGCAAGCTCCGTCAGCTCGTGGAAGAAAATCACGTTCGCGGCTGGGACGATCCTCGTATGCCGACCTTGTGCGGCCTTAGGCGGCGTGGCTTCACTCCTGCGGCGATTCGTGATTTCTGCGAGCGTATCGGCGTGGCGAAGTCTAACAGCGTCGTTGATATTGCAATGCTTGAACACTGCGTCCGCGAAGACCTCAACGACTCGGCAGATAGGGTTATGGCTGTGCTCGACCCGCTTAAGGTTGTCTTGACTAACGTTGATGACGGCGTTGAGTACTTGGCGGCGGAGAATCACCCTAAGCGCGGCGGCAGTCGGTTCGTTCCGTTCACGAGAGAAATTTTTATCGACCGCGAAGATTTCATGGAAGACGCCCCGAAAAAATTTTTCCGTCTCAAGCCCGGCGGTGAAGTCCGATTGAAATACGCCTATATCATCAAATGCAACGAGGTCATCAAGAACACTGCGGGCGAAGTCGTCGAACTCCATTGCACGATTGACCCCACGTCGAAGAGCGGCGGCGCGACTGCGGGACGCAAGATTAAGGGCACGATTCATTGGGTCAGCGCGAAGTTCGCTTTGCCCGCCGAAGTCAGGCTGTATGATTACCTTTTGACGACAGACGCCCAAGGCAACTTGCCCGAAGATTTTATCGCCGCCCTCAATCCGAATTCGTTAATCGTCAAGCAGGCGTTGATTGAACCTTCCGTTCGCTGGACAAATGCGGGCACGCATTATCAATTCTTGCGGCTGGGATATTTCGTCGTAGACCCGGACACCACACCCGATAAGTTGGTTTTTAATCGCGTCGTCGGCTTGAAGGACACATGGGCTAAAGTTAAGGACAGGTGATTAGCTATGCCGAAGATACCACGCGGCTTAACCGATAAAGATATGGTTAAAAACTACGTCGAGGAAGAGACGATTGAACAGCAACTCCTAACCGCCGCAAAGAAGGCAGAAAAGCTCCGCATGATTGCCGAGGCAGAAGCTCCGCCCGCGCCGCTCGCCAAAGCCGGCTTTACTCCCGAACTTACAGACAAGCTAGGCAGGGAACTCCTCGCACTCAAGATTGAACTATCGAACGCGGGTGTTAAGAGCTACAACTTCAAAATAAAACGCGACGGCGAAAAGATAACTTTAACCGTCACGGACAAAAAACTTTTTTAGGGAGGTTGCTTAATGGAAACAATGACGATAGTGGCGATTGTGATATTCATAGCCGCCTACGCGCTGATAATCTCCGAAAAGATTCATCGCACGGTTGTCGGGCTATTCGGCGCAATGCTGATGATTCTGCTAGGTATCATCGACCAAGAAACCGCCGTGCATCACATCGACTTCAACACGATTGGACTTTTAATGGGCATGATGATTGTCGTCAACATCACCAGCGAAACGGGGCTATTTAACTTCCTAGCGATATGGTCAGCTAAAAAGGTCAAGGCTCAACCTGTGGCGTTGCTCGTGGCGTTGAGTACACTAACCGCCGTTTGCTCCGCGCTCCTAGACAACGTGACGACCGTCCTTTTAACCGTGCCGATAACCTTCAACATCGCCGCGCAGTTGAAAGTCGACGTTAAACCGTTCCTCATGGCGCAAATCATCAGCTCTAATATCGGCGGCACAGCAACGCTTATCGGCGACCCGCCAAACATCATGATTGGTTCGGCTGTCGGCTTGAGCTTCGGCGATTTCGTCCTGAACATGACGGGCGTATCAATCCTTATCTTCGTCGTAACCGTTGCGATTTTGATGATGATTTACAAGAACGACCTGCACACCAAACCCGAACTGCAAGATAAAGTCATGCGCCTGGACGAGAAGAGCCAGATAACCGACCACCTCCTGCTTAAAAAATGTCTGTTCGTCTTGGCAATAACGATAAGCCTGTTTGCGTTCCACGGCATGTTAGGTCTTGAATCGGCAACGGCTGCTTTGACGGGCGCAAGCTTACTGTTGCTTATCACTTATGCGCACAACGAAGAGATGATAGCCAAAATGCTTAGCAAGGTCGAATGGCTCGCAATCTTCTTCTTCGGCGGACTGTTTATCCTCGTCGGCGCACTGGTCGAGACGGGCGTTATCAAAATGCTCGCCCAAGAGGCAATGGAGATTACCAAAGGCGACCTCACTTTCACGGCGATTGTTATCATTTGGATGAGTGCGCTTGCCTCGGCGTTCATTGATAATATCCCGTTCGTGGCTACGATGATTCCGCTGATTAAGGATATGGGAGCGATGGGCTTGACGAACCTTGACCCGCTGTGGTGGAGTTTGGCACTGGGAGCTTGCCTCGGCGGCAACGGTACGTTAATTGGCGCGTCGGCTAATGTCGTCGTTGCGTCTATGGCGGCTCAGCGCGGGCGTGCAATCTCGTTTATCGGCTTCATGAAGGTTGCCTTCCCGCTGATGATTCTTTCGATAATCATTTCAACCATCTATGTTTACTTCCGCTACCTGTAAGAGACTTTCGCGGTCGATAAGCTTATGACTTATTGACCGCTATTTTTTTTGGAGGTCAGCCCATGAAACTTTATCCCGATACAAAAGTTTATGTTACATGCCCAGCAAATTTTCAAACGGGCGGACCAGAGCTTGCCCATCAATTTGCTTCAACGCTCATTTCCTTTGGCGTCCGTGCTTACATGTTTTATTTCAAATCTGCTACGTCATTTAACAAAGAAGACCCCGTTCACGACGCTTATAAAAAATATCACGTGCCTTACACGTTCGAGGCGGAAGACAAGCCGAATAATATTTTAGTCGTGCCAGAGGCAGCCACTGAAATGTTTTACTACCCAAAAAAAATTCGGCGTGTGCTTTGGTGGATGAGCGTAGACAATTATCTTTCGCACCTGATGAAAATGTTTTCTTCTCGCTTAAAAGATACTCTCGCCAAATCCCTTGAGAAGTTCTTTTACTTCGGTAAAGAGGACAGCGACGTTGAGCATTTTGTCCAGTCGGAGTACGCTCGGCAGTTCATCAAGCTCAACGGTATTGCTGATAAAAAAATTCACATTGTCGAAGATTACCTCAATCAAACTTTCCTGACTCGTGCCGCACAAGTCGACTTGAGCAGGAAAAAAAATATCGTCGCTTACAATCCTCAGAAAGGCTTTGAAGTGGTTAAAGTTATTATCGCCGATGCCCCCGATATTGATTGGCGACCGATTGAAAACATGACGCCCCCGCAAGTTCAGGAGCTTTTAGCCGTAGCAAAAGTTTATATCGACTTCGGCAATCACCCCGGCAAAGATAGGATTCCACGTGAGGCGGTAGTTTCGGGTTGTGTCGTGCTGGTCGGCAAGCGCGGCGCGGCAATCAACGACGTAGATATAAACATTCCCGCCGAATTTAAATTTGATATGGCGGGAAGTACGCCGCGAGACGTCATTGATAAAATCCGTGAGGTCTTTGACAATTTCCAAGCCGCCCACGAAAAGCAAGCCGCCTATCGCGCCCGCATTCACGACGATAAAAACCGTTTTGTCAATGAAGTCGTCGAGGCATTCGGGATAAAGAAGAATAATCGCGGGACGATTGCCTTGCCGCAGGGCTTCAACGACGGAACTTCACAGCTTATCGAGAAACTTAAACGCGAATCGCTTATGCCCGGCTTTATAGTCGATGATTTTATGAGTACCGCTGAAATGGCTAAGCTTTCGGAAGGGCTGATAATCCGCGAACAAAATCGAAATTATCTGCGCCTCGACGATAAGTTCATTGATATTATCAGCCGCGACGATGCGAAGTTCCTTTATGTAGAAGGTCGGATAAGCAAGCTTGCATTATTGGAGCCGTCAGAAGAGGAGCTTGCCGAGGTAAAAGACTTCTACGGGGCGAACGTTGATAACTTGATGACCTTCAGCCCGTAAAAAAATCGCCGAGCCGTTCAAAGCTTGGCGTTATTTTTTGCAAAGACTGTGCGCATCTCTTCCGATTGAAAGACTTCATGCACGGAGCCGAACTTGAGCACGCGCTTGTTGAGGAGGATGACCTTATCGGCGAAGCGTTCAATCATATCCAAATCGTGCGAGATTAAAAGTATCGCCATATCCTCGGCGGCTTTGAGTTCGGCGACGAGTTCATAAAAAATTTTCATGCCGACCTTGTCGACGCCGCTAATCGGTTCGTCGAGTAAAAGCAGGTCGGGCAACGGGTCAAGGGCTAGGGCTAGGAGGACTCGTTGAAGTTCGCCGCCAGAGAGTGCACCTAGTCTCCGGTCGATGAGGTGTTCTGCCTTGACGCGCCGGAGATTTTTTATTACGCGCCCGCGAATGAACTTTGAACTGCACAGCCAGACCGGTCGCCACGTGAGGCACGCCATAAACAAATCAAGGACGCTCGTCGGGCTTGTGGCGTCGAACTTCAGAGTTTGCGGGACGTAGCCGATAATCGGGCGGAGGTGTTCGCCCTTTGCGTCGAAGTAGTTGAGCTTGCCCGCGTGCTTGACTTCGCCGAGGATTGACTTGAGGAGCGTGGACTTGCCCGCGCCGTTCGGACCGATTAAGGCAGTCAGCTCGCCGCAATGAATTGTAAAATTCACGTCTTCAAAAATAATCAGCTCGCCGACCTTCACGGAAAAATTTTCTATCTGCGTCGTGCAAAGTTTTGATTGGTTGTGTTTCATGTCGATAACCTTCTGAACATTTTTACTGCCAACCACAGCAGAGCTATCGCGTAGGCTGACAGGATTAGGAACGATGATAAGTCGAAGCCCTCCCGCAAAAGATAACTCGTGTGCGTGAGCGGCAGGAAGTCTATCACGAGGCGGACGACGGGCGGCAACTCCGCTGTGCTAAAGAACGTCCCGCAAAGGAAGCTCATTGGCATTAGCAGATACGTATTGACTTGGGCAAGCTCTTCATAGGTTTGAACTTTCAACGCCGCGCAGAAGCACACGCTAGCAAAGATTATCGAGTTCAGCACGACGACGCTAAGGAAGGTTACCGGCTCAAAGTTCAGACCCGCCCCGAAACTCAACGCCACGCCCAGAATCAAAGCCGTCGAGATTAACGCACGCACAACCGCCGACAAGACCTTGCCGAAGACGAACGCCGCTGGCTCAATCGGTGCGCTTAGGTATTCTTCTAAGCTTTTGTGATAAACTCGTTCGGCGTGGACGGTTGTTATGCTCATGTAGCTGACGTTCATTGTATTTAGGGCGACGATACCTGGCACGAGAAAATCAAGATACGTGCCCGACGCAAGGTTGATGTTCTTGCCTAAACCCCAACCGAACGCAACCAGATAAAGGACGGGCGTCACGAGCCGCGACAAGATAAATTTCTTCAGCCGCCGCCGCAGGACAATCCAATCGCGCCACATGACGGTTGCAATATCTTGAATCATGCCTTCAGCTGTTCGAGCCGCTCAATTTCTTTTTTGTGATTCTCCAGCGCGTAGCCGATGCGGATATGTTCTTCCTCCGTGAAGTCATCACTTTGATACGCCGCCGAAATTTTTTCAAGCCGCGCTTTGACTTCGGCAAGCTCGTCTTCCAAAATGAATTTGTCCTTTAGCACGAGACCATAGACCGATAAAATTTGCTCGCGTGTCGTCCGATAATATGAGTCCTCGCCTGACAGCTCGCCGATTGCCCGCGCCAATTCCAAAACGATTTCAAGCGGTGGCTTGCCCGCATTTATCGAGTTGGTCAGCATCGTGCGAAGTTCTTGAGCCGCGCCATAAAGTTTTTTGTCCGCCAAGAGAATCTCTCCTTTCATTGCAAAGATAACATAACAACGCCCGCTATGCAAAGAGCCGCCCCGAAAAGTTTCTGCGGAGTTATCAGCTCGTGATAGAAGACGCCACCAACGATTAGCATAGCCAATGCAATCAAAATGTTCACGACCAATGCCGCAGTCGAGAGCTTGCCGCCCGCCCGATAAATCATCACGAAGGACACTTCCACGCCCGTTATCGCCAAGCCCATTAAGACGCACGCCCAATTGCTCCGCGCCGCCTCGACCAAAATTTTTTCGTGCGGCGTCATGAAGAATAGGATTGCACTGGCAAGGAGTGCCGTCGCGTAGTTGACGACCAAACCCATGAAGGCGTTCTGTTCGGCGGGGATTGATTTGCTTGCCATGTGATAGAGCACGTTGGCGAGTACGGCGACCGTTATCGGCAACAGAATCATCTACAGCACCTCCAAAAAAATAAGGCACCCCACGAGCCTTCCGAGGCTTTTGCCCTTGCCTGCGGCTCGTGTGAATGCCTTTCATGCGTCATCCGGCGACGGCGCACGAAGATTATTTATCGCGAATTATTTTTGAACGACGGTAGTCATCTCGGCGAAGATGTCGTCCAATGAGTTATCGTTTTCGGGAGCGTTCTTCACGTTCGCCGGCATATTAATCATCGTGTCTTTATCCGGCTTAATGTAAGTTGTGTAAGACCTAAGCTCCGCGTAATAGCCCATGGCGTCGAGGAGGTCGCGTTCTTCGTCATTTAGGACAATGCGACCCGCCGCCGCCTCGTCGAGGACGTAACGTGCGTAAGCGTGCATGATGTTGGTAAGGTCAAAGGCGGCAGTGACTGTCGACCAATCGGGCTTATTGACTGTCCAAGCAAAGGTTATGTCGTTCGCCCTGATAGCCTCAAGCCAACGGTTAAGTTGCTCTTTTTGTTCGGCAAGCTTATCGCCCGAAAGACTTGCAAAGGAGCCTTGAGAGTTCTTCTGCAAGAGAGCCGCGATTTTGTTGCCGTCAAGGGTGACGTTCATGATTCGCATATCGGGCGTATCTTTGAGGAGTTCGACCTTTTTAACGGCGTCGAGGTTCTGATTTAGCACGTCGATTTCTGACGCCTTCCAAATGGTGACGATACCCGCAGGCAGACCAGGCAGGAGCATCTTAGACCACCTGCCGCGCCGCTGAACGTAAAGCGTCATGTCATTACCGGCTTGCTCAATGTAAAAAGGAATGCTGCTGTTCGTCGAGTAATTCTTCTGCAGATTGGTGTACGTCCAAGACAAAGTGCCGCTCATCCTCATCACGTTATCGGCGGTGACTTGCCCTTTTGAGTCCATGTCAAGGTGGAAGTTAGGAGCAACAAGAGACAAATCTTGGTTAATCATGCGCGTTGAGGTCAACTGCCCCATATAAGCTTCACGGAAAGCCGCCATGCCCTTATCATTGCTGGGAGCTGCGTTCACGACGGCATTGCCGCCCAAAAGTAGAGTACCACTGATTGCCGCAACTGACGCTACCTTTGCGAGGCGGCGGAGATTTAACTTATCAAAGAATTTCATTGCAATACCTCCAAAATTTTTTTGCTATCATAAGCGCGGCACTTTTCTTTGTCAAGGCAGGAATATAGCAAGGCTCGTTGAAATATCACTGAAAATTTTACGGCGTCGAATATAAAACTTGCTAAAGAACAGGCTAACTGTTATCATATAGAAAAGCTGAGGAGGTAGCGCAATGCGAAAGAGGAAAGGTTTTAACTGGTTTGTGTTGGCGATGTTCGCTATGATTGCTTACTTCTCGACGGTTTTAATTTCTCAGCAGGTGCACCTAGCGCACGTTAGCGAAAGTCAACGCATAGCCGATAAAAGATTGGAAAAAGCAAAGGCGACGAACGAAAAGTTACGCAAGGAGCTCGCCGCCCTGCAGGACATCAACAACATTGAGAAATTGGCGCGTGAGGATTTGGGGCTTGCCAAAGAAGGCGAGATGCCCTATCAAGCGACGCGCCCATAAAAAAATTTTTTGGAGGACGGGTATTTTGGTAATGGAAGCAGGCAGCATTGTGGAAGGCAAGGTCACTAGAATCACGAACTTTGGAGCATTCGTGGAACTGGAGGAGGGCAAAGTTGGACTGATTCACATCTCGGAGGTCGCTGACGTTTATGTTAATGACGTGCACGATTTTCTTAGCGAGGGCGATACGGTTCAAGTCAAGGTCGTAAGCGTCGACGGCAACAAGGTTGCGTTATCCTTGAAGCAGGCAAAGCCCAAGCCGCCCGAAAACGACGGACAGAATTTCAGACAGAATCGGCGCGGAGACTTTCGCAAGCCACAAGGCAAAATGTCGGCCTCATTTGAAGATAAGCTGTCGAAGTTCCTTAAAGACAGCGACGAGCGTTTGACAGACCTAAAGCGCAAGACGGATTCTAAGCGCGGCGGTCGCGGCTCGCGGCGGTCGGATTGAATTGCTTAAACGGTTCATTGACAATTGCGCGGCAGAAAAAATCTTCTGCGGCGTGCACAAGGCTTTAATCGCAGTGTCAGGTGGTGCTGATTCGTTAGCATTGGCGGAGCTTATGATTAGTTCGCGGCGACGTTTCAACTTGGAATTGTGCATTGCGCATTTTGAACACGGCTTGCGCGGACAAGAGTCAATCGACGACGCGGCATTTGTCAAAGCCTTCGCCGAGGAACGCGGGATAAAATTCATCGGCGGGCGCGGCGACGTTAAAGCATACGCGGCGGCAGAAAAAATCTCCGTCGAGACTGCGGCACGAACTCTACGCTACGAATTCTTGAGCAAGCAGAACTTCGACGCGATTGCATTAGCTCACCACGCTGACGATCAAGCCGAGACGCTCCTTATGAGACTGCTACGCGGAGCAACGACTTCGGGCTTGTCGGCGATGAAGTTCAGGACTTTTTCTAAGGATTATGGCTTGTTGATTCGTCCGTTGCTTAGGTTCAGGAAAGTGGAGCTTGAGACCTTCTGCCGGGAAAGAAAATTATCGCCCCGCATCGACGCAACGAACTTTGAGCTAGACGCGACACGCAATCGAATTCGGCTGGAGCTTATCCCGACGCTTGAAAGATTTAATCCCGCATTGGTCGCAACGCTTTGCAGATTGGCAGAAGTCACAGCGGAGGAGGCGGACTTCATAGACGAGCAAGCAGAAAAAATTTTCCCCGCCGTCGTCCGTGACAATTCAATCGTCCGAGCAGAATTCCTAAAGCTTCACCCCGCACTGCAACGAGTCGTCATAAAAAAGTTTCTAGTACAAGTCACAGGCTCGGCAAAAGATTTCGGGTTCGTTCACTTCGAGGAAGTCCGCAAGGTTTTAATCAATGGGCTTAAAGGCGTTGAACTGCCAAAGAACTTGCGAGCGAATTTGACAAAAGGAAAACTTTCCATAACGAACAATTTTTATTGAAAGGAATGATTGCTTTGAAGAGTAAGGAAGATTACATCGAACGCGTGCTGTACACCGAGGAGGAAATTGCCGCCCGCGCTAAGGAGCTCAGTGCGCAAATCAGCGAAGATTACAAGGACATTGCCAAGCCTCTTTTGACGGTCGGCATTCTCAACGGCGCGGTCATGTTTTACACAGACGTTGTGCGGCGGCTGACCATTCCCGTCCAGTTCGATTTTCTTATCGCCTCAAGCTACGACGCAAACTCCCACACCAGCGGCAAGGTAAATATCCTCAAGAACCTCGACAACGACCCCAGGGGACGCGACATCTTGCTTGTAGAAGATATTATCGACTCTGGCACGACGATGAGCTATCTTATCGATTACTTCATGGACAAGAAGGCAAATAGCGTCAAGGTCTGCACGCTTTTGAACAAGCCGAGCCGCCGCAAAGTCGACGTTAAGATTGATTACTGCGGCTTCGATGTGCCCGATGAATTTATCGTCGGCTACGGGCTTGACTTCGCGCAACATTATCGCAACCTTCCTTACTTGGGCATTCTCAATCGTAGCGTTTACGGAGGCAAATGAGGAGGGCTTATCCGTGCTGAAGAAGATTTTTTCTATCCTCTGTATGGCGACAGTGCTCTTGTTAGCCGTCAACAATTCTGCTTCAGCGGAAGGCGAGCCAAAGATTGTTGTCGTATTTGAATCACCGACGGGAGCTTTCTCCGAGCCTGAAAAGGTTCATACGCTGCTGCAAGACACGCTGAAAAATATTTTGGGCAATATGACCTGTGAGATTGTCCCCATAAGCGAGACGGAAAACTACGTACAAATCTATCGCGAAGAGAACAACCTGATAGCTTCCAATGGCGCGGAGGAAGGCGACGCGACGACTTTTTATCTCAAGAAGGATGACCTCAACAAAATCTGTCAGTACTTCGGCGGCGATTACATAATCTATATCCGCATAACCAACACCGCCCCGAAGGTTTACGTTGGATTCTTTAATGCAAGCCAAAAGGTTAGTGTCGTGCTGGACTTCCGCGTTTGGTCGGATAACAAAAAAGATTTCTCCTACATGAAGCGTGCGACGGCAACTGGCAAATCAACTTCTATCTTAGATGGAATTGGCAGTTCGGCACGCGCCTTGGAAAAGGGCTTGAGGAAAGACTTACAGGAAATTGAGAAGGATAAGAACAAAATCCGCGAGGCATTGACAGAATGATTTTTAAGGCAAAGGAGCGTTTTGATTGAACAGTTTCTTGCGCAACGTCGGGTTCTATTTGTTGGTGATTTTTATCGCGATAACCGCCTACGATTACATGTCGGTAAAGCCAAAGCCCGTCGAGGAAGTGAGTTATTCCCAATTCATGCAACTTGTTGAACAGGGCGAGATAACAAAGGTTGTCGTAGTAAAGAATTCGATACAAGCCACAAAGAAAGACGGCGGCGAGTTCTCGACGATAGTCCCCGACGAGCCAGTTGACGACGAAGAACTTATCAACAAACTGAGTGATAAGGGTGTGGAAATACATGCGCAGAACCCCAAAGACCCGCCGTGGTGGATGACGCTCCTTACGTCCCTTTTGCCGATTGCATTGCTAGTGGGCTTCTGGTACTTCATGATAAGTCAGACGCAGGGCGGCGGCGGAAAAGTCTTTTCTTTCGGCAAGAGTCGTGCAAAGCTCATGGGCGGCGATAAAGTCAAGGTGACGTTCAATGACGTGGCGGGCGCGGACGAGGCTAAGGAAGAACTTGCCGAGGTCGTCGAATTCCTCAAGCACCCGAAGAAGTTCAACGACTTGGGCGCGAGGATTCCAAAGGGCGTTTTGCTCTTCGGGCCGCCCGGTACAGGCAAGACTTTGTTGGCTAAGGCGGTCGCGGGCGAGGCGGGCGTTGCGTTCTTCTCGATAAGCGGTTCGGATTTCGTGGAAATGTTCGTAGGCGTGGGCGCGTCGCGTGTTCGTGACTTGTTCGCGCAGGCTAAGAAGAATTCCCCGTGCATTATCTTTATCGACGAGATTGACGCAGTAGGTCGGCAACGCGGCGCGGCAGTCGGCGGTGGTCATGACGAACGCGAGCAAACTTTGAATCAGTTGCTTGTAGAAATGGACGGCTTCGCGGCTAACGAGGGAATCATCATCATCGCGGCGACGAATCGTCCTGATATTCTCGACAAAGCATTGCTCAGACCCGGACGTTTCGACCGTCAGATTGTTGTTGATAAACCCGACGTGACTGGACGCGTTGCAATTTTGAAGGTTCACACGAAAGGCAAGCCGATTGCAAAGGACGCTGACTTAGACATTTTAGCGCGGCGGACTCCAGGCTTTACGGGGGCTGACTTGGCTAATCTCGTAAATGAGGCGGCATTACTTGCGGCTAGACGTAACAAGCACGAAATCAACATGACCGAGCTTGAAGAGTCAATCGAACGGGTGATGGCAGGTCCGGAACGCAAATCCAAAGTCATGAGCGAGAACGAGAAAAAGTTGACGGCGTATCACGAGGGCGGGCACGCGTTGGTTGGCATGATGTTAAAGCACGCCGACCCCGTCCACAAGGTAACGATAATCCCGCGTGGCCGGGCAGGCGGCTACACGTTGATGTTGCCTAAGGAGGATAGGAGCTATGCTACACGTTCCGAACTCATCGACCGCTTAAAGGTTGCAATGGGCGGACGCGTCGCCGAGGAGATTGTCCTAAACGAAATCTCAACGGGCGCATCTCAAGACATACAGCAGGCAAGCCGAATCGTTCGCGCAATGATTATGCAATACGGCATGAGCAAAGTCCTAGGACCTGTGGCTTATGGCGGCGACCCCGCGCAGCAGTATTATTTCGGACAGCCGCAAAAGAATTATTCGGAGGAAGTCGCCAGCGAGATTGATAAGGAAATCCAAAAGTACATGCAAGAGGCTTACGAGGCTTGCCGCACGATTATCAACGACAACCGCGACAAGTTAGACGTGATAGCCAAGGCGTTGATTGACAAGGAAACCCTCTCGGCGCAGGAGCTTAAAGATATTGTCTTCGGCAGTGAGCAAACGGAATTCGAGAAGCCGTTCCTAAAAGAGCCGCCGCCCGTGACAGTTGACCTTGGCAAGCCGGAAGTCGTCGAGCAACCCAAATTCCCTGACGGCTCGGCACCGACGCCCGTTTAAAAATTTTTTGCAGACAATGACCGAGGGCTACTCGGTCTTAATTTTTGTAGGAGGCAATGATTAATGGAAAACGATGCAATGGCGGCGTTCGCAAACTTCATGCCGATAATTTTAATGGTGCTGATTTTTTATTTCCTGCTGTATCGCCCGCAGAAGAAGGCACGCGAGGCACATGACGCGATGCTTAGCAGTCTGAAGGTCGGGAGCCGCGTCATAACCATTGGCGGCATTTACGGGACGATTGTCAGCCTCAGCGATGATGTCGTCCGCCTGAAGATTGCCGATAACGTCGAGATTGAAGTTGCTCGCGGGTCGATTAACGGCGTGGCGGAGGAAAAGAGTGCTTGAGAAAAAAATTTTGCGTCGAGAGTTCCTAGGCAAGCGGGCGGCAGTTCCCCGCGACGAACGAGACCGCATAAGCCACGAGCTGATAAAAAAGTTAACGGCGTCGGAGATTTACCACGCGGCGCAGGTTATCATGGCTTATGCCTCGACGCCCGATGAACTTCAGCTTAACGAACTGTTCGCGGCGTGCTTTGCTGATAAAAAAGTTTTGGCGATACCGTTCATCATTGGCAAGGGCGAAATGCAAGCCGTGGAAGTTCCGAGCCTTGACGCACTGGAGGTCGGCGCGTTCAACATTCAAACCGTTAAGCCGGAGTTCAGAAGACTTATCCAGCCTGCGAAGATTGATTGCGTGATTGTCCCCGGCGCGGCGTTCGATGTTCATGGCAACCGATTGGGCTTGGGCGGCGGCTACTACGACAGGTTCTTGCCCCGCGCCGTCAATGCCAAAAAAATTGCTTTGGCTTATGACTTCCAACTAGTCGACAGCTTGCCAACCGAAGACCACGACGCTAAAGTTGATATGATTCTAACGATTAAAAGGAGTATCTGTCATGAAGTTCAGTAAAGTTTTAATCGGCGTGTTGCTGGCGTTGATAATGTTCGTGACGCCCGCCGCCGCACAGAGGTCGCAATCGTCCGATGACCCGTCGGGGTTCGTGGTGCTAGCAGAGGTCGTGCCCGATATTATCCAAGAGATTCGCTACTACTCGACTTATAACTTTGTCGGTGACAGGATTGACGGCTACGAACAACCTTGCGCTTTGATGACACGCGAGGCAGCTGAGGCTCTTAAAAAAGTTTCCGATGACTTAATGAAGATGGGCTATCGGCTAAAAGTCTATGACGCGTACCGCCCGCAGAAGGCAGTTGATCATTTCGTGCGCTGGGCTAAGGATATTAACGATAAGCGCATGAAGAAATATTTCTATCCTGAACTCGGCAAGGAGCGTTTATTCCCCGAAGATTACATAATGGAGAAATCTGGACACTCCCG
Organism: Selenomonadaceae bacterium; assembly: GCA_017518105.1. Taxonomy (GTDB): domain Bacteria; phylum Bacillota; class Negativicutes; order Selenomonadales; family Selenomonadaceae; genus Quinella. The sequence goes on along the minus strand of JAFWWC010000014.1, from coordinate 14,016 downwards.
CGGCTCGACGATTGATTTGACGCTTTTTGACATGAAGACCGGCAAGGAAGTCGACATGGGCGGCACGTTCGATTACTTTGGCGAGCTGTCTCACCCCGACTACAAAAAAATCACTAAGGCGCAGTACAAGAACAGAATGATTCTTCGGGACGCTATGGTTAAGCACGGATTCAAGCCGCTTTATTCGGAGTGGTGGCACTTCACGCTTGAGAACGAGCCTTATCCCGATACTTACTTCACATTCCCTGTTAGACTGCTTGAAATGGGAGGCAATCAATAAGGAATAGGAAGGAACAATAACTTTGCTTGACAATAAAGCCGTCGCGCAGTATAGTCCGCGGCGGTTTTTAGGTTATTAACATTTTGGTTTTTAGTTGAAAGGGGGAAAGCTGCTCCGAAGCAAAGAGGCGACCATAAGCAGTCGTCCTGCTTGGGACGCGACAGGACGTTGCGTCAGGCGGCGGAATGATGAAGCGCAAAATATTTAAGACACTTGAGATGATTAAAAGAAAGTGTGCACTCTGCCTCGTATTGGCGGGCTTGACGATGATTAACACGGGCTTTACCGATAAGCAAGAGGAACCGCCCGAAGTCGAGCAAGTCCAAATCGAGGAGACGCACGCAGAACCTACAGCGATTGCAGTTGGCGAAGACGGAAGATTGCAAGTCAGCCAAGACGATGAGTTATCGCGAGCTTTTGCCGAGGTCATAGAGGCTTCTTTAGGCAAGAACTTAACGGGCGAAGTCGAAGAGCCTTTCGAGGAACCTGAAGAAGTCGTCGAGACTCCTCAAGGCTACGTTCCTTATACGCAGGTTCTAGGCATGGAGGCGACAGCTTACCTGCCGACGGACGGCGGCGGGGACGGCTTAACGGCGATGGGCATTCCCGCGACGTATGGTGTCGTTGCCGTTGACCCGGATATTATCCCGCTCGGCACCAGAGTTTATATCCCCGGCTACGGCGAGGCTTTGGCGGCTGACACGGGCGGCGCAATCTACGGTTATCGGATTGATTTATGCATGGAGGACTATTGGCAAGCAATGGACTTCGGGCGACGCACCGTTACCGTTTTCGTTTTGAAATAGACATAAAAAAATCTCCCGTCAATTTGGCGGGAGGTTTTTGTTTGCAAAGGTTCACGCGAAGTATTGCTGATAGACGATGAAGACGAACAGGACGATTGCACAGCCCATAGAGACCATTCCAGCACGTTCTATCCAGATGTCTTGCGTCTCCGTGAAGTTGTAATGCCGCCTAGCGTAAGTCGTCGACAACGATATTAGCAGGGCGATATACAGTCCGCGGTTCAGTGGCGTGAAGTTCGACCAGCCGAGTATAAGAAAGACGATTGTAAGCGCGAGGACGGCGATTAGTAGATAATCTTTGCCGACCTTCTCCTTTGGCTTTTTATCTTCGGAGTCAGCCTTTTTCTTGGGCTGAATTTTTTTTGCGATTTTTTTTGACTGCCGCGCCATTTAGGATTCTCCTTTAAAAAAATTTTTGTTGAGTTTATCAAAGGCGGCGGCTTTTGTAAAGGCAACGGACAGCGGCAAGCAATGTAATGGACGCCGAAAATTTTCTCTCGTAAAAATCCGGTATAGCGGATTTTGTAATTTGCGCCGAAAAATCAGCCCGATTTTTGCTTATGTCGAAAATCCCGCGTCATGACGCGATACAAAATCCATATATATGGATTTCGTAAATTGACCCTCCAAATCGACCTCAAAACCGTTTTCAACGCTCAAAATCAGTTTCAAACCAACTTCAAGATAATTTCTTGGCAAAATTTTCTTCGCGACGCATTCAAACCGATTTTTCATCGCTCGGAAGAAAAATTTCGCCTCCTGAACTAAAATTTATCTCAAAATCGCTTCCAGTAGCGTTCAGAGGCATTTTTTCTTTGCAAATTACATTTCGTATGCTATAATCGGCGCGGAGGTGTTGAATATGTCTTGGCGATATGAAAATTACGGAACGGCAGATTTATTGACAGTATCCGCCGAAACTATTGAGACACCAAACAGCAAATACGGGTTCGCTTATAGATTCTTCGGTTGGGCTTATTTCGGCATACCGAAAACGGCAAAAGAAATTTGGGCGAAATGCAACGCTTATTTCACAAGCGATTATTCCGACGGCAATAGAATTGGTATAGAACACAGGCTTTCCGACGGTTCGGACTGTGGTTTTTGGAGTCATTCGCAATCCATAACAAATAATTGTTGGTTGTTTGTAAACGAAAAAACTGCCTCCAGAGAAATATCCGGTTCAGCGTTCGCAAAAGATTCTTTCCACACGTTTCTTTTGCATATGAAATCCGACAGCTCAAACGGAATTATCGAACTTTGGATTGACGGAAATTCAAAATACAAATTTTCGGGTAGCGACGTGAATCACGGCAACTCGTTCGATAATTTTTTTATATCCACAGCAAATAGCATTCTCATATCAAACATAATAATTTCTAACGAGGAAATCGGGCTTTATGAAAATGTTTCGTTGGACAGGCTCGGTCTCAGAGAAACTCCGTTGCTGTTTAATCGCGAAAAAATTTTGGCAGGCTACAATCTCGACGAAATTTCTAACTCTCTTTTTAGATACAATGCCGCAGTGAAATCTTTGGCGGATTTGCTCCTCGACAGGTTGAAGGTTTACGAGGATTCCAAGCAGTCTGTGCTTCAAAAATTTTCGTCAATCACCATGCAGGCGGCGGCGAAATACGTTCAGAACCCGAATTTGACGGACGCGGAGAATGGACTTTTGGAAACGCGACAAAAATTTTTCTCGCAAGCCTTTAAGCTCGGCATGGACGACGTAAAAAATAAAATCCTCAACGTCAAGGCGCAGATTGAGCGGCTGGAACGGCGAATCGATGAAATAAATTCAAGCGAAAATTCTCTTGCTGAATTGCAGACGTTGCGTTATGAAAATCGAGCTGACTTTAAGTTTGTTATGGAAAATTTTTTGGATATGATTGAACAAGAGATTGCGAAGCTGAATTTCTTTGATAAGCATGAAACGACTATTTCAATCCTCATGGACGCGCAAGAAAAATGGACTAATGACTATAAAGCCTTCAAGACGAATTTGCGCGAGGAACTTGCCGCCGCTTGTCGCAACGAGAGCATTGACGAGGAAATTTTTACCGCGTGGTATGACGATTGGCAGTTGAAACGTTTCACGATTGAACAAAGATTTTTGCCGCTCGTCGAGTTCACGCTTAAGGGAAATTTTTCCGACGCATTTAATCGCGTGTTAGAAAATCTGCAAGCATATCGTGATTCGTTCGACAAATTTTATCTGAACGAGCGGAAAAATATTTATCAAAAGTTCGCATTTCAAGCGGGCGGCGATTTGCAGGAAAAGTTCGAGACGGAGAGCGAGCTTTATAAATTGACGGAAAAACTTCAGCGCGACTTGCAAACGATAATTTTCTCTTGCGACAAAACCGAAGAAAGAATTTTTCTGCTTAATTGGTCGGAGCCGCTATTGAATTTGCCGATTGACGAGATAAGCAATTTCATTCGTGACAAAAACCTTGACGCGATTTCGGAAGAAGTTTTGACCCAATTCGCCGAGATAAAACGACAAAATTTCGCTACGTATCTTGCAGACAGTCAGGCTTATGGCGAGGCTGTTCAAAAGCGCGAAAAAGAATTCAACGCGCTGATTTTCCGTATGCGTAAGGATTTGCATAAATCATGAACATAATCGCGGAGCCGTTGACGCTTGACTTGGAGCCGGCGGAGCTTTGGACGTTTAAAAATCCTCGGCGCGGCGACCATATTCGAGTTAGACGCATGAACGGGCTTTATTATCATCACGGGATTTTTGTTTCGGCGGAAGAGGTGATTCACTTCACGGGTGACGACGATGATAGCGTTCTTGATTGGTCGAAGGCGCATGTTATAAGGACGGATTTGCAAAAATTTCTATGCGGCGGCGAAGTCGAGGTTAAAGAGTACAGCGACGCGGAACTTGACGACCTCTACCCCGTCGAGGGAATTGTCAGTTATGCGCGGGCGTGTCTGGGCGATGACGGCTACAATTTGATTTTCAACAACTGCGAACACTTCGCTAACGCCTGCACGCTCGGCAAATATCGCAGTCGACAGGTTGAAAATTTTTTCGGAGGCAAAAATATGGGGTTATGGGATTCTATAAAGAATTTTTTCGGCTTCGGTTCGTCGTCAAGCAAAAGCCGTTCGACGAGCAATCACAGTTACAACTACGAGCCGGACAAAGTTAAAATCGCCGAGATTGAGCGCGATACAAAATTAAAACTCGCTGACAAAGAGGCGGAACGAATCGAGCTTATGCGCGACGCACAACTTGAACTTATCAAAGCACAAACGATGAGCCAAATGGCAATCGAAAAGGCGCGGGTCGAGGGTATGGCGGCAATGGCAAATCAACTTGTCGTCCTGCAAGAAAAAATGCTCGACGTAGCCAAAAAAAGAATCGCGATAATCGAGGAAGGGTCACTGCCGATTATCCGCGAGATTGAAAATTTTTATGACGAGGTCGGAAACAAAATTTCCGTCAACAACGATGATTACAACACAAAAAAATTGCCTCAGCTCTTAGGAATTTTGAGGCAATACGAGGCGGGTTCACCTGAACATGAAATTTTTTCTGCACAGATAAGGACGGATATGGAGCGGCAAAGAAAATTCATCGAACAACAAATGATGCGTGTAAGTGAACGGCAAAATTTAGTTCTGCAAAGTTTCCTGTCGTCAAAGGAAAAAATCATCGAGCAAACGGGACAAATCACGCGAAGTGTTGCCGAGAGTTATTTGAAACGACAAATCGAAAATTTTTTGCCGCAAGGTCAAGTTCAGGCATTGCCGAACGCAGAAACGAAACGACTTCCGCCCGCCGATTAATTGGCGGGATTTTTTATTGGCTCGGCAAAGATTTTAAAGCTCAGCTCGCAGGAAAGAATTCTTCCCGCCTCGTTCGTCACGGAAAGTCTTTCAAAGCTCGTCAAGCGTTCGCCGTCGAGTATCGCCCGAAGAAAATTCAGCAACGAGATATAATCCGCCTCAAGTTTGACGTTGACGACCTGCGCTTGAAGTGTCTCCGCTATTGCGTCGTCGGTTTGCACAGAAATTATCCGCGCCCTGTGGAAGTCCGCCGCCCGATAAAGCTCGTCGATGAATTTATCCTGCTCAAGCGTCGCGGGCAGAAAATTCCTTGCCGCGTCCAATTCGAGTTCCTTTGCTTCGACGAAGTCCGATAAATCTTCGTGACGGGCTTTAAGCTTCATGATTTCCCGTTCGACCTCGTGAAGTCGCCGCGTCTCCAGTTTCATGGCTAAGATTTCTCGTTGAGCCGGCTCGTAAATGAATTGCCACCAACCGAACGACAAGATTATTATCAAAGCGAAGACTATCAGCGGCAGAAAGTTTTTGTCGCGCATGATTCCGAATCCTAATGAAAAAGGGAGCCTCGTGGACTCCCCGTGAAAAATTTTAGTCTGCAGTGAACGGCAAGAGCGCGATGTTGCGGGCGCGTTTAATAGCGATTGTCACTTGACGCTGATGCTTGGCGCAGTTGCCCGAAATGCGGCGCGGAAGAATCTTGCCGCGTTCTGTGGTGAACCGGCGGAGCTTCGCCGCGTCTTTGTAGTCTATGTTCTCAACTTTATCGACGCAAAACGCACAAACTTTTCTGCGTGGGCGTCGACCTCTTTCTCTGCGCATCTTCAATCCTCCTTAAAACGGTGTGTCATCTGGGTCAATGGGTTCGCCGCCGAAGTCGTCGTAAGTTTTCTTCGGCGGAGCAGGTTGGCGGCGTTCTTGATAGCTGGTGTTAGCAGGAGCGGAATTATTATCATCGCCGCTGGTCGAGCGTTTGTTGTCGGCGAACTCGATGTTGTCGACCGTAATGTCGACCGCATTAACCTTAACGCCGTCTTTATTCTCATAGTTAGACGTTTGCAAGCGACCTTCAACGAGAACGCGACTGCCTTTGTGCAAATAACGTCCGCAAAATTCAGCAGTCTTATCCCACGCCGTCAAGTTAAAAAAATCAGTGACCTTTTCCTTGCTGTAGGGGCGATTAACGGCGATACCCATCCTAGCGTACGGCTTACCTGCTTGCGTGTAGCGGACTTCGGGGTCGCGGGTCAGGTTGCCGCTTAAGAATACCTTGTTCATTCTTGCTCCTCTTTCTCGTCAGAACGAACGATCATGTGCTTTAAGATTTCGTCCGTGATTTTCATGACGCGATCGCATTCGGCAACGCACGCCGGCTCGCACGTCACATAGAACAGCACGTAGAAGCCTTCCTCTTGCTTTTTGATTTCGTAGGCAAGGCGACGCTTACCCCAGCGGTCTTCCTTCGTGATTGTGCCACCTTGAGCCGCGATGAGCTTTGCAAACTTATCGATGACAGCGTCTGTTGCCTCTTCCTCCATCGAACGGATAATGAAGATAACTTCGTACTTCCTCAACTTTTGCACCTCCCTTTGGTCTTCGGCTCGCTTTCGACGAGCAGAGAGTTTATTAACATGCTTAACAGCGCGGAATTATATCACCGAAGATTTTTTTAAGCAACCCTTGAGGAAAATTTATTGCCGCCCCTCCGCTTGTAAATAAAAATGAAGCGTGATAAAATCCTGGCGGTTTTTTAGGATTTTTTTTGCGCGTTGGCAGAAAGGAGTTTTCAACTTGTTTTTTGGGATGTCAATGAGCGTCGGAATAGATTTGGGCACGGCAAATATTTTGGTCTACGTCAAAGGCAAGGGAATAGTTTTGCGTGAACCGTCGGTCGTCGCCGTAGACAAGGACACGGATAAAATTTTGGCGATAGGGCAAGAGGCGCGAGATATGATTGGAAGAACGCCGGGAAATATCGTAGCCATTCGCCCGCTACGCGATGGAGTGATTGCCGATTACGAGATGACGGAATCCATGATTCGGCATTTCTTGGAAAAGGTCATCGGGCGTTCGTTCCTATTCCGTCCAAAGGTTATGATATGCGTGCCGACGGGCGTTAATGACGTGGAAAAACGCGCCGTGCAAGAGGCAGCCGAACAAGCTGGAGCTAAACGGACGGAACTTATCGAAGAACCAATAGCGGCGGCGTTGGGGGCGGGCATAGACATTTCAGAGCCGATGGGTTCAATGGTCGTTGACATAGGAGGCGGCACGTGCGATGTTGCGGTTATCTCTTTAGGCGGGATTGTCTGCGGCGAAAGTTTGCGCGTGGCGGGCGACAAGTTCGACAGCGACATAGAATTTTATATCAAGAAGGAATATAGCCTGATGATTGGCGAGCGCACGGCGGAAAATATCAAAGTCAAGGTCGGGGCGGCGTATCCCGGCGCAAGGAAAGAAACTATAAGCGTGCGCGGGCGTGACGTTATCAGCGGCTTGCCGAAAAATATAAACGTCGAGTCGGACGAGATAGCCGGGGCTTTGCATGATTCGGTTGAAGCTATCGTCACTTGCGTTAAAAATGTTTTGGAACGGACGCCGCCTGAACTCGCCTCTGACATTATGGATCATGGAATCGTTTTGACGGGCGGGGGCGCAATGCTTTACGGTTTGGCGGATTTGATTCGCAAGGAAACGAATATCCCTGCCATGCTCGCTGATGACCCGCTCTCTTGCGTGGCGATTGGCACGGGCAAGGCTCTTGAATACGGCAAAAAAAATTAAGGGAGTGAACTTTTCTTGAGAGTAAAAAAATTATTGGCAACAATTTGCGCGGCGTGTCTGCTAATGACGGGTTGCGGCTCGTCTGACAGCTCCGAAAACAAAGACCCCGCCTCGCAAGCAACGATAATCAAGCTCGGCATGATAAGCCACCTAAACGCCAGCGAACAACAGATGGAAGAATACCTATTCAAGGTGCAAGAGAAGAGCCGCGCTAAGGTCGTTAATCACGTGCCGGTTTTCTTTGACAGCTTGAGCCTGATGCAGTTGGGTATCGAGTCGGGCAAAGTCGACGTTATCAGCACGTATAAAAGCGTCGCCGAATATCTCATAGCCAACAACGATAAGTACGAACTCGTCCACGACGACTGGATTAAGGGGCTGGCGGATAATTTCTGCTTTGCCGTGCACAAAGACGACGACGTATTAGAGGCTGACCTAAACAAGGTTATCTACGATATGAAAGCCGACGGCTCACTTGATAAGCTCATTACGGAATACATTACAAACGTAGACAAGGGCAAGGCTCCGCCCGCAATCGACCTTCCAAAGTTTGACGGCGCAGAGATGATTAAAGTTGGTGTGACGGGTGACTTGCCGCCGCTCGATTATGTGAGTGCAGACGGTAAAGCCGCAGGATTCAATACCGCCCTGCTTGCTGAGATTGCTAAGCGGCTCCACAAGAACATTGAGATTATCCAGAAAGACAGCGGCGCACGTGCGGCGGCACTATCGGCAGAACAAATCGACGTTATCTTCTGGGCGGTTGTTCCCAACGGCGACATTCTGCCCAAAGACATTGACAAGCCCGAAGGCATTGCCCTAAGCGAACCTTACTTTCAAGATGAGATTGCTCATATAAAACTTAAGAAATGAGGTGCCCCTATGAAAAAGCTATTGGCGACCCTCTGCGCGGTGGTTCTGCTGATGACGGGTTGCGGCGGCGAGCAACAGGCGAACAAAGATAAGCCGAATGACAACTTCTCTTCCGCCGAACTTCAACTCGGTATGGTGACTCGCCTTAACACCAACGAAAAAAATATGGGTAGTGTCCTTGACCAGTTCGCGGAAAAAATCGGCGTCAAAGACACGAAGCACTTGCCCAAGTTCTATGACAGCTTTAACGCCATGCAAATGGGGCTTGAGTCGGGGCAAATCGAAGCGATAAGCACTTACAACAGCGTAGCCAATTATGTCGTCGCGAACAATGACAAGATGGAAATCGTCCCGAACGAGGCGTTGAATAAAATCACGGACTCTTTCTGCTTCGCGGTTCGCAAGGATGAAACGCAACTTAGGGACGACCTAAACAAGGTTATCGACGAGATGAAGGCTGACGGCTCCCTTGACAAGCTAATCAACGATTACGTTACCAACGTCAACAAGGGACAAGCTCTGCCGAAAGTCGATATTCCGAAGACTGAAGGCGCACAGACGATTAAAGTTGGTGTGACGGGTGACTTGCCACCGCTCGATTTGATTCTGTCCGATAACACGCCCGCAGGATTCAATACCGCAATGCTCGCAGAAATTGCTAAGCGGCTCGGCAGGAACGTCGAGATTGTCCAGATAGAGGGCGGCGCACGTGCGGCGGCTTTGAACTCCAAACTGATTGATGTGGTCTTTTGGGTTATCGTGCCCTTAGGAAACGACCTGCCCATTGACCTAGACAAGCCCGAAGGTCTGGAGCTAAGCAAGCCTTACTTCAAAGATGATGTTGCCGTTATCAAACTCAAAGCTAATAAATAAATTGGAGGTCTTATAAATGAAACTAAAGAAGATTGCTAAGGTTCTGTTGTCCTGCTTGGTGGCGGGCGCGTTGTTTACGGGTTGCGGCGGCGGCGATAAGCCTGCCGATAAACCTGCTGACACTGGCGATAAACCGGCGGCTTCCACGGGCAATGTTAAGCTCGGCATGATTTCTCATCTCAACGTCACCGAACAGAAAATGGACGAGATTTTAAAAATGGTCGAGGAAGAGTCCAATGTTCCGCTTACCAATTTCACGGTCACTTACTACGACAACCTAAAGCTCATGCAAATGGGTATCGAGTCGGGTAGCGTCGACCAGATAAGCCTTTATACCAGCGTTGCAGATTACGTTATCGCCAACAACGACAAATACGAGAAAGTAAGCGACCTGACGCTGAAGAATCTTTCCGATACCTTCTGCTTCGCCGTGCGCAAAGATGACGCCGCGTTGAAAGCCGACCTCGACAAAGCTCTTGACGCGATGAAGGCTGACGGCTCCCTTGATAAGCTCGCTAAGGAATACATCACCGACGTTGATAAGGGAACGGCTCCGCCCGCGATTGAAATTCCAATGACCGACGGCGCACAGACGATTAAAGTTGGTGTGACGGGCGACCTTCCGCCGCTTGACTATGTGAGCGCGGACGGTAAAGCTGCTGGGTTCAATACCGCCCTGCTTGCCGAAGTCGCTAAACGTTCGGGCAAGAATATCGAAATCGTAGACATTGACAGCGGCGCACGTGCGGCGGCTTTGAGTTCCGGGCAAATCGACGTTATCTTCTGGGTTGTCGTCCCGACCGTCAGTAAGGTTCCCGCCGACATTGACAAACCCGAAGGCGTCGAGCTTAGCAATCCGTACTTCAAAGACAACATTGAGCATCTCAAACTTAAAAAGTAAGGTGACACTATGAAAAAGATTTTTGCGTTGCTAATGCTGATAACGCTATTGATGACGGGTTGCGGCGGCTCTCAAGGCGGCGATGCTAAGAAAGATGCCGACGCGAACAAGATTAAAATCGGCATGATAACTCGTCTGAATGCTAGCGAAGAAAGCTTTGGCGAGTTCATGAAGAAGGTTGAGGAGACCCTCGATGTTAAGATTTCTTCGCACGTGCCAGTTTTCTTCGACAACCTGAACGCAATGCAGATGGCGTTGCAGTCAAAGCAAATCGACGAGATAAGCACTTATCGGAGCGTGGCGCGCTACATGATTGCTAAGGACAAACGCTACCAGGTGCTAAAGGATCATTCGCTGGAGTTCATTGATTCGTTCTGCTTTGCCTTGCGCGACGACGAGACCAAGCTTAGAGACTCCTTGAACAGGATTATTAAGGAAATGCAATCGGACGGCACGCTTGACCGCTTGACGAAGGAATACATAACCGACATAAACGCCGAGACCGACCCGCCCGCAGTTGAGTTGCCGTACTTTGAAAGCGCACCGACGATTAAAGTTGCCGTGACGGGTGACTTGCCGCCTTTGGACTTCGTGAGCACGAACGGCAAGCCCGAAGGTTTTAATACGGCAGTCCTAGCCGAGATTGGCAACCGCATGTTGAAGAACATTGAGATTATCCAGATAGACAGCGGCGCACGTGCGGCGGCTTTGACTTCGGGGCAAGTCGACGTTGTCTTTTGGGCGATTGTTCCCGTCAGCGAGATTATCCCCACAGACAGCGACAAACCCAACGGCGTCATTTTGACGGATCCTTACTTCAAGGATAAGATTGTTCACATGACTTTTGCAGACAAAGAGAAATAATCAAATGGAGTTCGCAGATTTACTTTACAAAATCTTTTTAAAGGACGGCGGCTGGCTGACAATCCTAAACGGGCTGTGGGTGACGGTGCAAATCTCCGCCCTGTCGCTCTTGCTCGGAACGGTTCTTGGCTCGTTGCTGTGTTTTTTTCGCCTAGGGAAGATAAAGCCGCTCAAAATCGTCGCGCAGGTTTACATCTCGATAATCCGCGGCTCGCCCGTGCTTATGTTGCTAATGCTCCTGTTCTATGGCGTGTTCGCTCGGCAGGGCTTAAGCCCAATCCTCGTGGCGGTGATAACTTTTTCAATGCATACGGCAGCGCACGTCGCGGAGCTCTTGCGTTCGGCGTTAATGGCACTCGACAAAGGACAGGTCGAAGCGGCTCGGACTTTGGGCTTTTCTAAGTGGCAAGCCTTCAAGCTCGTGACCTTCCCGCAACTCGTGCGCATTGCCAAGCCCGTCTATCAATCGACCGTCGTCAATCTGATTCAGTGGACAAGCGTCGTTGGCTACGTCACGATAACCGACCTAACCCGCGTCATCAACAACATTGCTTCGCGCACGATGCAACCCATGATTACGATTATTGGCGGCATGATTATTTATCTCGCGCTATCGTATCTCGTCTACGGAATCTTCCATTGGACTGACAGGAGGCGGACGCAATGAGCATTATCGAGGTTCGCGGCTTGAAAATTTCTTTCGGGGCTTTGGAGGTCTTGCGCGGCATTGATTTGACTGTCGAGGCTGGCGAACGCATTACAATTATCGGCGGCTCTGGTTGCGGCAAAAGCGTCTTCCTGCGTTGCTTGGAACTTCTTGAGACTCCTGACGCCGGGCAAATCTTTATCGACGGCGAAGAACTCACTGCCCCCAACGTCAACATTGATTTGATTCGCCGCAAGATGGGCATGGTCTGGCAGAGGTTTAATCTCTTCACGCATATGAACGTTATGGAAAATTTGACTGTCGCCCCGATTAAACTTCTCGGCATGACAAAAGACGAGGCTCGGCAAAAGGCGTTGGATTTACTCGGTCAAGTCGGTTTGACTTCAAAGGCGGACGCTTACCCCGAATTCCTTTCCGGCGGGCAACAACAGCGCATTGCAATCTGCCGTTGCCTCATGATGAATCCGAAGGTAATTCTCTTCGACGAGCCGACTAGCGCACTCGACCCGACTATGGTTGGCGAAGTCCTTGCCGTCATTCGTATGCTTGCCAAACGCGATTTGACTATGCTAATCGTAACGCACGAGATGAACTTTGCCCGCCAAGTCTCCGACCGGATTTTATTCTTCGCTGACGGCGTGATTTATGAGCAAGGCACGCCCGCAGAGATTTTCGACGCGCCGAAACTCCCAAAGACTATTGCCTTTATTCACAAGCAAAAATATTTCAGCTACGAGATTGCCGAACGCGCCTTTGACTTAATGAAGTTGCAGGGCGGCATTCAATCGTTCGCGGAAAAGTACGGGCTATCGGCTCGCCGAACTAATCGTATCCAGCTCTGTTGCGAAGAATTGATTTATGAGATGCTGTCCAATGCTTGTGAAGGCGACGACGTTAAAATTTCCCTCGACGTGACTTATGCCGAGGTTGATAACAGTGTCGCGATAGAATTTTCTTGCGCGGGCAAGTCGTACAATCCTTTAGATAAAAATTTCGACGAACTCGACGAAGAACACCTCGGCGCAACGATTTTAAACAATCTAGCGAAAAATTATTCCCACCAATACGACGGCGGCTTGAATAAGATAAATTTCTCGCTGGCGTAAAATTTTTAGCTCAATCAATGGAAAAAACCCTCCGACACGACGCCGAAGGGTTTTTTTCTTCAAAATATAGGATGGTGATTCTTTTATGCAAAATTCAACGCTGAATTGGTTCCCTGGGCACATGCAAAAGGCTAAACGCCTCATCGAAGAAAATTTATCGCTCGTCGACCTCGTGATTGAACTTTTGGACGCTCGAATACCTATCAGCAGTCAAAATCCGCTCCTAAACGAACTTATCGGCGACAAACCCCGCTTAATCGTTCTAAATAAGGCTGACCTCGCCGCTAACGTCGAAAATTCCCTTAAAAGCTTCCGCGATAATAATTTTCCCGCCGTCGCTGTCGATTCCGTCAAAGGTTCCGGCATTAAACAACTAATCGCGCTTGCAAAGTCGCTCGCTCAATCGAAAACGCACAAATTGACTAAACACGGCGCAAAACCCCGTTCTGCTCGCGTTATGATTGTCGGTATCCCTAATGTCGGCAAATCTTCCCTGATTAATCGCCTCGCCGGCATGAATCACACTAAAATTGAGAATAAACCCGGCGTCACTCGCGCTAAACAGTGGATTAAAATCGCTGACGGGCTTGATTTGCTCGATATGCCCGGCATTTTATATCCTAAGTTCGATAATCCTGACGTGGCACTTAAATTATCGTGGATTTATGCTATCAGCGATGAAATTCACGACCTCGAACCTACCGTTTGCAAACTTTTGGAGACTTTAGCCGCGAAATTCCCTAACGGTTTAATCGAACGCTATAAAATCGAACTTTCGACTGACGGACACCAACTTTTAAATAAAATCGCTCTCAAACGCGGTTGCATTAAAAAAGGCGGCGTTATCGACACCGATAAGGCTTTGAAATTGATTTTAACCGATTTTCGCGCCGGTAAACTCGGAAAAGTCTTCCTAGATTAAAAAACCCCTCGACACTAGCCGAAGGGCTTTTTTTACTGCCGTGACGATTTTTTTACCATTTCCAATCAGATTCGCTCATATAGTGCCCTGTGACGTTCATTGCATGCTGACGAGCCTCTTCCTGCGTGATTTGCTGCCC
>JAFWWC010000013.1 GCA_017518105.1 Selenomonadaceae bacterium | reverse complement strand
TGAATCAGTAGCAATTCGCGTTCCGTTATGCTAAGATGCTTGTAACTCATGGTGCTCCCTGCTTTCTTTTTGAGTTATAAATATCTTAGCAGGAAACTATGAGCTTTTCTATCTGTTGCACTTACATTGTACATTCACGTGTCCAAAAGAAAAGTAACAAAAGAAAAGGACGCCTCGCAGGGGCGTAAGGGTCACTCACCGCGCTCACGAATATTTTTAGCTTGGAGTTCGCCGCGGTTTTTACATCACGTAAAAGCGCGGCGGGAGCCGTCATCCATGACGGCTCCCATATTACGCTGTTGCTTTCAAAAGTTATGGGTGTAGCCGATTGAAAAGCCGAGCGTGTTATAACCGGGGTTGTGACTGCGTAAGCCGTTCGAGAAGTGGCTGATTGAGTAGCCCACGCTGATTGAATCTTCGTCGCGAAAATGCCACGTGAGGCGCGGACCCAATCGCCACAAGAAACCGTAGGCACGTCCGTCGTAGGGGTGGGCTTTGTTGTAGAGCATAAAGGAGCCTGTGAAGTCTGCGCCAACGTGAAACTTGCCCGAAACTTTTTTATCCCAACGCAACATGAACGCTGGCCCCAATCCGACGCCTTGGCTATCGTGATGAACGCCGCCATCACTCTTGGGGTTGGTGTAGCCCAATGCCCGCGTGAAGGTCAGCCCCCGCCAATAACTAATGACGCCGTTATCGGTGACCTTCTCGAAGTAGTGGACGTTATAATTGTTCACGTGGCGTTGATTGAACGAGTTCCCCGAAAGGTATTCCAGCTGAATCTCGTTGGCATCGTCGAAGGTTCTTTCCTCGGCATGGGCGACGCCGCAAGTCATCAGGCTGATCATAAGCAACGACAAAAATTTTTTCATACATCGCGCCTCCTTGAAAGTTTTAATCAGTTTATCACAACGAAATCTTTTGGCAAGGTGGCGAATCATTGAGGTGATACTTTTGAGGATTTTATTGACGAACGACGACGGCATACACGGCGCGGGGCTTTGGGCTTTGGCTCAGGAGATTAAACGTCGCGGGCATGAAGTCGTAATCGCCGCCCCGTTCAATCAGCAAAGCGGCATGAGCCACGCCCTTAGCGTTCTGCGCGAGATTGAATACCGACGCTTTGACGAGCCGGACTTTGTGGCTTGGACTTTCGACGGCACGCCGACTGATTGCGTTAAGATTTATCTGGAGGGCATGAGCAACGGCGATAAGTTCGACGCGGTGATTTCGGGCATAAACGACGGCGCGAACCTCGCCACGGACGTTTTGTATTCGGGCACGGTCGGCGCGGCTTTGGAGGGTTTCCTTCATGACATAGCCGCCCTTGCCGTGTCCCGCGATAAAAATTCCGCTATTCCCTTCCAAACTTGCGCGGCAGCTACGCTTGATTACTTGGAAAAACTTTTAGCCCTCAAGCCCGAACCTTTCCTGCACAACGTGAACTTCCCGAAGAAACTTCGCGCAGATAAGATTGAGTTCGCGAGTACACGATTGGGGCGGCGGGATTATATCAATGCGTTCACGAGCCGAACCGACGACAAGGGGCGAGCTTATTTCCGAATCGGCGGGACGATTTGCGACCTAGACGCGGGCGAGGGCACTGACATTTACGCCGCTGAATGTGGCTTGGTCTCCGTGACGCCGCTCCACTTTGACGCCGCCGACTACGAGGCGATTGTTAAGTTGCGCAAAATCTTTAGGGGTTGACGATGGACGATTACACTTGGAGGAAACGACTTGAGGCGCGCAGGCGTCGTCGAAGGCGTGAGCGATTGTTTGTATTGGCATTGCTTGTCATGGCTTTGTTTGGAGCGTTCCTGTATTTTTCCGTTTACACGAAAACGCCCGAATACGCAATGCGCGAGATGGTCGAGGCTTATCGGGCGGGCGACGCGAACACTTTCCGCCGACACGTCGATTTGGACTCAATCACTCTTGCGGCTTACGACGATTTAACTAGCGACCTTTTCAAGTACGACACGCAACTTTCAGACGCCGAGCGGAGCTTGTTTGAAAATTTCTACGTGCTGATTCGGCGGCAGATGTGCAAGGGCGCGGTTAAGGTTCTCAACACTTACATTGACAAGCGGGAATGGACGTTGCCGGGCGGGATACTCAAGGGGAGGCAGTTGGGCATCGACTATGATTTACTGCTTGACCGGTCGTTGATTCGGCATACGGCATTGATTGATTTGGAGGAGGTAACTCATCACGGCGAGGAGGCGACGGCGACTTTTAACATTGTCGAGGAGTATTCGCAGGTGCCGTTCACGCTAAAGGTTACGTTAAAAGATTTGGCAAACGAGAGCTTCAATATCGGCGGCAATGAGTTTGAACTTTTCGGGCGCAAGATAAAGTTCCCCGGCTTGACGTTCAATCTTGGCGGCAGTGATTGGAAGGTCGTAAGCGTCGATAACTATCGCGGCTATCTGGATGCGGTCTCACCGATACTCAAGAAGAATTTAGCGGACTACATCGACGCCACGGAAGCAATCGTTTATCGGTATAATCAAACGTTCAGGGCACAGCAGGACAACTTTATATCAATGCAGAGGTCGCCATACGGAATCATGCTAGCCAATCAACGGGCGGAGGTCTCCAATTACATAACCAACACGATAATACCTTCGCTGGAGAGTCGGCAAGCGGAGCTTGATGAAGTTCCCATTCCAGAGGGCGCACAATTCTTAGCGAGCTTGCGGCAAGAGTCGACGCGAATCACAATCCTTGCGTGGCAGTCGTACATCAAGGGCATAATGGACAATAGCGCGGCGGACTTAGACAAGGCGGCGAGTTTGCATAAGCAGGAGCTTGTTCTTGACCAGAGGATAGAAGAAATCGTTCACAATTCGGCGATTGCCCGCAACCTGCCCGAATTGCCTTAATCAACTTTTCTTTTGCGCGTCCAAAAGAAAAGTTGCAAAAGAAAAGGACGCCTCGCGGGGGCGTGCCGCTATGAATCATCCATGATTCAAACGCGGCTGAGCCGTCATCCATGACGGCTCCTATTCGACTTTTGGAGGAAGATATATGAGCTACTTTTTAAAGCGTACGGAGAATAATCTTTGGCACGGGAAGTTCTCGACCTTTCCTGAGGATTTGATTGCTCATGCGGTGTCGACGCGTTTTGGGGGAGTGAGCAAGCCGCCCTTCGACAGCTTGAATCTTGCGTTGCACGTGGGCGATTTGCCCGATGATGTCCTTGCCAATCGCAAAAGGTTTGTTCAGTCGTTGGGCTTCAGTCTTGCCGATATTGTCACGCCCAATCAGATTCACGGCGATAAAATCTTCCGCGTGGACGAAAACTATCGCGGGTGTGGTTGTACGAATTACGCTGACTCGATACCAGAGACCGACGCCCTTATCACGAATACGCCGCACTTGCCGCTGATGTTGTGCTTTGCTGACTGTGTGCCGATTTTCTTTGTGGACGTGGAGAATTGCGCGGTTGGGTTAGCTCATGGCGGTTGGAAGGGGACGCTAAAGAAAATTGCCGCCAAGACTTTGCGCCGTATGCAAGAGGAATTCGGGACGCGACCTAAGGATTGTCTGATTGGGATTGCGCCTTCAATCGGCTCGTGTTGCTACGAGGTCGGCGGCGAAGTCGTCGACAAATGCAAGGCGGCGTTCCCGAAAAATCATGACGAGCTACTGATTCAGCGCGACGGGAAGATTTATCTGGACTTATGGCGGGCTAATGTCTTGCAGCTCCTTGAAATCGGCGTGCCTGAAGAAAATATCGACGTGGCGGGCGAGTGCACTTGCTGTCAAAGTTCGTGGTATTTCTCTTATCGTGCCGCACAGAGGAAAGGTCTTGATCGCACGGGACGTATTGCCGCTCTTATCGCCCTGAAGTCGGCTTGACAAGCATTAAAGCGGGTGTATCATGTGTTGTAAAGAGTTTTATAGGAGGTTAAAAGTATGATTATCGGCGTAACGAAAGAAATTAAGGACAATGAAAACCGCGTAGGCTTGACGCCGGCGGGGGCTGATGCGTTCGTTAAGGCGGGGCACAAAGTCCTTATCGAGAAAACGGCTGGCATCGGTTCTGGTTTTGAGGACGACGATTACAAGGCGGTCGGCGCGGAGGTTATCGCGGACAAGAAAGAAATCTTCGACGCCGCGGAGATGATTATCAAGGTCAAAGAACCGCTTGAGCCTGAATACGACCTTTTCCACGAAGGACAAATCCTCTTTACGTATCTGCACCTTGCCCCCGAACCGGAGCTTACCAAGGCTTTGCTCAATAAAAAGGTCACGGGCATTGCGTATGAAACGGTCGTCGGTCGTGACGGCAGGAGCTTGCCTTTGCTGGCTCCTATGAGTGAGATTGCGGGGCGCATGGCAGTTCAGCTCGGCGCGCAGTTCCTTGAAAGCCAATACGGCGGACGCGGCGTCTTGCTCGGCGGCGTCAGTGGCGTGGCGTCGGGGCAAGTCGTCATAATCGGCGGCGGCGTGGTCGGCACTAATGCAGCTAAGATTGCAGTCGGAATGCGTGCCCGCGTCACGATTATCGACCTGTCGATTGAGCGGCTCCGCTACCTTGATGACATTTTCGGCGGACGCGTCTGCACTGTCATGAGCAACAGCTACAATATCGCCCAATGGACTAAGCAAGCTGACCTTTTAATCGGTGCGGTGCTTATCCCCGGCGCGAAGACTCCTCAGCTCGTAACCGAAGACATGGTTAAGACTATGAAGCGCGGCTCGGTTATCGTTGACGTTGCGATTGACCAGGGCGGCTCCATTGCCACCTGCGACAAAGTCACCACGCATACCAACCCGACTTTTGTTAAGCACGGCGTCATTCATTACAGCGTTGCCAATATCCCCGGCGCGGTCTCCAGAACTTCGACGCTTGCCCTTACCAATGCGACTTTGCCCTATGCCCTCAGAATCGCGGCTAAAGGCTGGCAGACGGCTTGCCAAGAGGATTCTGGACTTGCCAAAGGTCTAAACACAATCGGCGGCAACCTCACCAACAAGAACGTAGCGGAGGCTCTCGGCATTGAATACGTCGACTTTGCAAAATTTCTCGCGTAAATTCAACGGGGCAGACACTCCCCGATAAATACTCGGTAATCCTTGAAAGCTCAGCAGTCCCAACTTTGAATGGGGCTGTTGTTTTTTTGACAAGCCGCCCGCCCCGTGATATAAATTCTTCAGAAAGGATGATGTGTATGATGAACGCTGACGAACGTAAAAAACTTTTGGCGCAGGTTGTCGAGCTTGAAAAGGACAGCGTAAATTATTTCGATGTGGAGAAAGAATTTTTCCTAATCGACTCGGATAAACTCTCGCAGGTGCGCCCGAAGTTTTACGGCTATTCGATTCAACGCACGGGCATTTACGAGGACGACAATCTTACACCCGAAGCAATCGCTAGTTTGGACGGGCGCGGCTGTTATGTATACGTCCAAGTCAAAGATGGCAAGATTACAATCACGCAGGACTTGAACGGCTCGTGGGGTATTTATCTCTTCCGCCGCGGCGATTACTTTGCCTTGAGTAATTCCTTCTTCCGCCTTGTCGACCACGTTAAGTTCAAATATCCGCTGACGCTCAACCGCGACTATTGTCATCATCTGATTATAAGTGCTTTGGTTAGTCACGCGTACTCGGAAACCGCCATTAATGAAATTCGGCTCGTCGAAAGAAATACCATTATCCACATCGACACGAATAAGAAGACTTTGGAAACGGAGCCGATTGATTATAAGGAAAATACCGTTCCGCTTGATTCGCAGGCGGGCATTGTTACGTTAGATAATTGGGTTGATTTGTGGGGAGCGGTCTTCCGCGGGCTTGTTCAGCATACGAAATTCATCTCAACGGATTTGTCTGGCGGCTTTGATAGTCGCATTACGTTTCTTTTGCTACTGAATTCAGGCATAGATTGTAATCAGGTGCAAATCAATTCTATCAGAAGTAGCTTTCACACTTACGCGGAGGATTATGAGATTGCCACTCAGATAGCGGCTCATTATGGCTTGAAATTGAATCAGCCGTTGCCTAGAAAAAAATTTTTGAACTATAGCCTGTCCGACCTCCTCAGTCTAGACCTCTATCAACAGCAAACGACCAAGAAATATCCTTCCGTGTCTTTCAAGAAGAAATATCTGGATAAGTTGTATTCTATTACGGGAGATGCGGGCGAGATAATCCGCGGTAATTGGCTCCGGTTCAATCAGTCGCCCAAAGAGTTCACGCACAGCCAAGAAGACCGAGCCTTTTTTTATTCTCCAGCTTTGGCTCGTGAGTTGTCGCATTCCACCAAAGCTATCTTTGAATCTGCCTTCCGAGCTCTTAGGGATAAATATAAGATTGCGGATGAGGATTCGCATTATCTCGTTCAATATCTGTATCAGAATACGCGGTGCAGGAATCATTTTGGCAAGAACATGGCGGGAGGCTACCTAAGGAATATTATAAGTCTGTCGCCCGCCCTTGACCCGCAAATCCGGACGTTGAAACTCGAAACGCCTGAGTGCCCCGACCCGAAGTTATTGATGGCTTTGCTCTTTGTGCGTTACGAACCAGACTTACTAACTTTTCCTTTTGATAGCAATCGCTTTATTGCCCCTGAAACTATCGAATACGCAAAGAAAATTAACGGACGTTTTCCACTCACGCAAAAGGCTAAGTTGTTGACAGAGCACTTTGAACTTATGCCGCGTGATAAAAATGTTGAACAGATTATCAATCGAGGAGGCAATAATAAAGAATTTCCTGACGAGGTGCCCAGAAATTTCTTGAAGGCGGCTTTTGATTCCCAAAGAACATATGGTCTGTTCAGCGCATATTTTAATGACGAGCTTTATCGTGTTGCGACAGAAAAGTATGATAGCCATACTTTTGACCGGTTCAGCTTTATATATCCCTTCTTGGGAATCGTGAAAGCTTTGGAGGACGTGCAGATAAGCAATCGCAATCGCCCGTTATATCAAGGCATGAAGACTTTTCTTGAGAGCGACTCCTATGAACTGCCCGAAGAGGCAGAGATATTAAACAAGTTTAGACTTTATCTCAGAGGCAAGGTACTTATTCAAGCCCTGCAAAAGACCGCCCCCGAATCCATTAGGATAATCTCCATAACTGATAGAAAGGCTAAAGTCTCTAAACCCTCTGGGGCACAGAATAAAGGACTTTGCTACATGATTGATTCATGCGCTGGTAGTTTGGAAGTCGTTTTTAAGGTCGCCAAGGCGGGGCAAATCCTGATTCGTCTTTCTGGTCCCTTTATCCCCGATAAAATGGAGCCTAATAAGCTAATTCCCTATTGGATTGACTATACCAAGCTGACAGTGAACGATGAGACGATATTAGATACTCTAACGCCCGTTTGGCACGATAAGCCTTACCGTCATTTCATAGACGTAAAAGCAAACGAGGAAATTAAAATACAGGTCGAGTGGCTCCCGCACCGGAGCGACATTTAAAAGTATCTTGTGTCGTCACGAGGTGGACAGCATTTTTTTGACAAGTTATTTGCCGTGTGATATAAACCTTTCAGAAAGGATGATGCATATGATAAACGCTGACGAACATAAAAAGCTTTTGGCGCAAATCACCGAGCTTGAAAAGAACAGCGTCAACTATTTCAACGTGGAGAAAGAATTCTTCCTAATCGACTCGGATAAACTCTCGCAGGTGCGCCCGAAGCTTTATGGCTATTCAATTCAACGGAGCGGCATTTACGAGAACGACAATCTTACATCCGAAGCAATCGCTGGTTTGGACGGGCGCGGCTGTTATGTTTACGTCGGAGTCAAAGACGGCAAGATTACGATTAAGCAGGATATAAATGGCTGTTGGGGCATTTATCTTTTCCGTCACGGCGATTATTTCGCCTTGAGTAATTCCTTCTTACGCTTGCTCGACCACGTTAAGTTCAAATATCCGCTGACGGTCAATCGCGACTACTGCCATTACTTGATGTCTAATATCGTATCAGTTCAAGCATATTCGCAAACTGCTGTCAATGAAATTCAGCTTGTCGCCCGAAACGCGATTATCCACATCGACCCGAAGAAGAAGATTTTAGAAACGGAGCTAATCAATTACAAAGAACATAGTGTTCCATTGGATTCGGAAGAAGGAGTCGCGATTTTAGATCGTTGGGTCGAGTTTTGGAGCGGCGTATTGCGTAACATAGCTAAACATACAAATTTTATTTCAGCTGACCTTACAGGTGGATTTGATACCCGGATTCACTTTGTGACTTTATTGAATTCAGGGATAGACTTAAATAAGGTACGAATTTATTCCCGCAAGGACGATTCAAATCCCACTTTCTTGGAAGATTATAGTATCGCCTCTGAAATCGCGGAACATTACGATTTCAAACTAAATCAAGAATTACCTTATCGTCACTTCTCGAATTATAGCTTGAAAGATGTATGGAATATCAATTTATATTCTCAAAACACCGTTCGTAATCTGCCTGCATTTTTTACTAGAAAAAGTGCAGACAAGCGTTATGCCCTTACAGGGCTTTCTGGCGAATTCTTCCGTAAAACTTGGCATATGCCGCCTCAACAATTTATAGAAGTAGAATGCAGACCAGCCAGCCGTTATTCTAATTCTCTAGCTCAAGAGGTAAGGAATTCAATACAAAGTATTGTTAAATCGGTTTTCGATAGTGTTTGCGACAAATACCAGATTGAGGATTCAGAGTCTGTAGAAATTCCGCAGTATCTTTATCACGAAACAAGAAGCCGGACTCATTGTGGCAAATCCGTTTTGCTCGATTACTTTAACAACACAGTACAGATTGTTCCTGCTTATGATCCAGAGATGCAAACTTTGCAACTGAAATCATCTCATTGCCCAGATTACAATTTACTGATGACATTATTATTTACCCGATATGCCCCTGACTTACTTAAAATCCGTTTTGATAGATTTCATGAAGCTCCCGATTTTGAAAACCTCATTCCTTATGCAAAGAAAATCAACGAACGTTTCCCACGCCGCATGACAACGGATAAGGTTGACTGGGGGGGGGGGATTTCATTTACAGCCGCGTGATTTGCAAGCAGAAAAAATCCTCGCCGAAGGCAAGAACAATCCAAGCATTCCCGCAAATTTGCTACAAGAATGTTTGAAGGCGATGTTTGAATCCAGCCGAACTTACGGATTATTCACCGCTTATTTTGACGAGGAACTTTATCGTTATGCTTCTATTTATTACGAAGAACGCGCTTTTGGAAAAGACCGCCTCATGTATTCTGTTGTCGGTGTCACGAAAGTTTTGGAGGATCTAGAAATCAGTCAGCGCGATCATTTGCCTTATCAAGACTTGCAACGTTTCCTTGAACAAGACTTCGCGACAATTCATAAGGTTTCACAAACCCCTGACAAGTTCAAACCATATCTCACTGCCCGAATAGATATTAAACTGATGACGCCTGAAGGCGATTTCCAAATCCTTTCTGTGTCTGATGATAAAGTAAATATGGCTAGACCTGCTTGGTTCCAAAAAGATGGTATTGGCTATATGGTTCAGTCCTATACGGGGAAATTGGACTTCACCGCTAAGGCTACAGTTGATGGACAAATTCAGATGTGGCTTAGAGGAGTAGATATTCGCACGCCCGAAGATAAATCTAAACGAATTCCCTATTGGATAGACTATACCAAGTTGACAGTGAACGATGAGACGATATTAGATACTCTAACGCCCGTTTGGCACGATAAGCCTTACCGTCATTTCATAGACGTAAAAGCGGACGAGGAGATTAAATTACAGGTCGAGTGGCTCCCGCACCGGAGCGATACCTAAACACCGTCAAGATTGAAATCTGGAATGAAACTTTTATCGGCGGTCTTGCCGAGCTGAACGAAACAATTTTTTATCCCAAGCCTACCCGCATGTTCGACGACGGAATTATATTCAAAGGTCGTGAGCATGCGGCTTATTTTTTTGAATTCGTTAGCGCGGAAAACTGGCGTGTATTGATTCATCAGGCTAATAAAAATCTCGTCGCCGAACGTCGAGTAAAGCCAATCGACAATCTTAATTGAGTCGCGTCTGTGATTCGGCAAGACCAAATGGCGCACGAGGACTCCGCGAAGCATTTGCCCGCCTTCAAAGAGCGCGGAACCGACTAGGTCAAACATTTTCCTTATCGCGGCGGCGGCAACGGCAAAATAATTCGGGGCGTTGGAAAAATTTTTGGCGGCGGTGTCGTCGAAGTATTTCAAATCGGGCAAGAAAATATCCACTCGCCCGCGCAAGGTCTCAAGCGTCTCCAAAGTTTCATAGGCATTGGAATTCCAGACAATCGGCAACGTTAGCCCGCGAGCTTTGGCAAGGTCAATCGCCAGACAGATTTTATCGGCGTAGTGCGTCGGCGTCACCAGTTCGATATTAGCCGCGCCGCGCTCCTGTTGCTCAAGGAAAATCTCCGCGAGCCGTTCAATCGAAATCTCCGCTCCGAAGCCCTCTTGGCTGATTGCAAAGTTTTGGCAGTAAACGCATCTCAAGTTGCAGTGCGAGAAAAAAATTGTGCCGGCTCCGCGTTCACCGATAAGGCAAGGCTCCTCCCATTCATGCAAGCTAACGAGTGCCACGCGCAAATTCTCTCCCGCCCCGCAAAAGCCTAACTGATTCACGCGGTCGACTTTACAACGTCGCGGGCAAAGTTCACATGGTTTCATAGAATCACTCCTCTAAGTTATCTTAGCACAAAGTTAAACTTAGTTAGAAGTTTTCAAACCGTATTGACTAAAGCTAAGGCACTGTGTACCATACGGCTTGCAAGATAACTTGAAATTTGGGAGGTCGTTAGTAAATGGAAGAAAAAGACAACTTGACGGACGTTTTACTGGAGACGCATCATCTTTTGCGCCGCTATCATATGACTTGGTACGGGAAAAACTTCGGCGGCTTGGATCCGCAACAGGGGCAGGGGCGTATCTTATCGACTTTGTGGAAAAGGCGTAGCATAAGTCAAAGGGAACTCGGTCGCCTCTTGAGCATTCGTCCGCAATCGTTAGGCGAGCTCCTGCAGAAACTGGAAGCAAACGGATATATTACGCGGCATCGTTCGGAGACGGACAAGCGGTCACTCATCGTAGAGTTGACTGACAAGGGCGATATTTTCCAAATGCTCAAGCCCAATTACGACGAACTGTTCATTGACCTCAACGCAAGAGAGAAGGCGACGTTCAAGAAGTGCTTGGAAAAAATTTCCGAACGCCTGCCTAAACTAACCAAAGGGGAAAACGATAACGAGTTTTATTGAAGACCTGTTGGCAAGGAGGGATTGCGAATGCTTAGGGACAAGCTGAAATTTTTTGCGGAGAGTTACGCGGCGCACAAGAAAGCGTTTGCGTTCGTGGCAATCGGTTCTTTAATGGGGGCGGGGCTTGGGCTTTTGTCGCCAATGCTGATTCGTCACGTCATGGACGAGCTTTTACCGCACGGGCTGTCGACGGAAATGATTTTGACGGCGGGCGCGTTGCTTGCAATCTACGCGGCGAACTACTTCCTCAACTACAAAGTCGAAGTCGTCGGACGGGGCATGGGTGCTAAGATTGAATTCGCCATGCGTGAAAAGCTCTTCCGGCATTTGCTGAGGATGGGCTATTCCTTCTACGACAACGCGCAGAGCGGACAACTCCTATCACGGCTCGTCAATGACATTGCGGAAGTCGGCGGGCTGATGTTCGCAATCCCACATCTGCTTATCACCTGCTCAATCACAATGCTCGGCTCGGTCGCGTTGCTGTTCTATCTGAACTGGAAACTGGCAATCGTCGTGACGGCTCTGCTAATCTTCAAGACGTGGCAGACCTTCCGCCTTAACCGCGATATGAAGAAAATGTTCATGCAGGCACGAGAGAACACCGGCGACTTAAGCGGACAGATTGCCGAGAGCTTGCAGGGGATTCGCCTCGTCAAAGTTTTCAGCAACGAGGATAAGGAACTTGATAAAATGCTTCGTGCGGGTGAACAGCTCTTGACCGTACAGAGGAATTCCTTTAAGACAGTCGGCAAGCTTCACGGCGGCATAGATTTTTTCTCCAACGTCATGAACCTAGCGATAATCATCTTGGGCGGCGCGTTGATAAGCCTTGGGCAAATGCGAATCAGCGACCTGGTTGCCTTCCTGCTGTATATGATGCTGTGCATGCGTCCGGTTTTTCAGCTGATGATGTTGACGGAAGTTTATCAGCGGGGCATGGCGGGCGTTGAACGTTATCGCGAACTGATGAGCTTGCCCGAAAGTAGCGAACTGTCCGCCGAACGAGTTGCAAAGCTTGAGACTGCTTCCGAGATTGAATTTTCGCACGTGAATTTTGGCTACGAAGGCTCCGCGCAAATTTTTAACGACTTCAACCTGAGCATAGCGGCGGGCGAACACGTCGGGATAGTCGGCATGACTGGCGGCGGCAAAACGACCCTTTGCGAATTGCTCTTGGGTATGTACGACCTTGACGGCGGCACGATTTCGATTAACGGACGCGACATCAAGACGGTTAAGACTGACAGCTTGCGCCGTGAAGTCGGCATGATTCAGCAAGACACGTTCCTTTTCTCCGCGAGCGTCAAGGACAATATCGCTTACGGCAGAGAGGACGCCACCGACGACGAGATCATTGAAGCGGCTAAGCTTGCCGAGGCGCACGAATTTATTTCCGCACTTCCTAACGGCTACGATACCTTCATTGGCGAACGCGGAGTTAAACTAAGCGGCGGGCAGAAGCAACGACTTGCAATCGCTAGAATGTTCCTGCGCAACCCGAAGATTTTAATCCTAGACGAAGCGACCTCCGCGCTTGATAACGAGACCGAACGCCAAATTCAGCGGGCAATGCA
Source organism: Selenomonadaceae bacterium (assembly GCA_017518105.1). Lineage (GTDB taxonomy): Bacteria > Bacillota > Negativicutes > Selenomonadales > Selenomonadaceae > Quinella. The sequence continues at coordinate 19,379 of JAFWWC010000013.1, read as the reverse complement.
GAAACTATCCGAGAACCGCACGACGATAACGGTAGCACACAGGCTAGCTACGGTTCGCAGTTCAAATCGTATTCTCGTCCTTGAACACGGCAACATAACCGAGGAAGGCACGCACGAAAACTTAATGGCTCGGCGCGGCGTCTACTACAACCTATCAACCAACACAGCCGCTTGAGCAACGTGGACGTTGCATCCAGTGAGTATGCTTTGACGATTGCGGCGGCTTGATAAAAAACGATATACAAAATATAATTGCTCGTTGAAAGGGGAGGTGCTCCTTTGGACGAGCAAATTTTTTTTGACACGATGAAGATTTTTGAGGACTTGAATCCCGAACAGCAAGAGGCGGTTAATTGCATTGAAGGACCGCTCTTGGTTATGGCGGGGGCTGGTTCTGGCAAGACGAGAGTTTTGACTTGCCGAATAGCGAACTTGATTGCTCAGGGGATTTCGCCCTGGAATATTTTGGCGATAACCTTCACGAACAAGGCGGCTAATGAGATGAAGTCCCGCGCAGAAAAATTAATCGGCGCACCGGCGAAAGATATTTGTCTAAGCACGTTCCATTCCTTTTGCGCTAGGTTGCTTCGGCGGGAGATTGAGATAACTGGCAAATACAACAGTAACTTTGCAATCTTCAACGCGGGCGAGAGTAAAAGCCTTATCAAGCAATGCATTGCGGAACTAAATCTAGCTGATTCTGTCTTCGATAACGTGAACTTAACAATCTCTGCGTTCAAGGATAATCTGATTGACCCTGAACACTGCGGCGAGGTTCTTCGCAACGAGAGACCGCTTTATAGGGCAGGCGTCCAAAACATTTATAAGCTTTACCAAAAGAAATTGCAGGAGAATAACGCGTTGGATTTCGACGACCTAATTTTTGTCATGGTGAAGATTTTCAAAGAATATCCCGACGTGCTGGCGAAGTATCAGGAGCGGTTCAAATACATTTCGATTGACGAATATCAGGATACGAACGTTTCGCAGTATGTGCTGACTAAGCTTTTGGCGGCGAAGTATAAGAACCTGTGCGTGGTGGGTGACGCTGACCAATCGATATACGGTTGGCGGGGCGCGGACATGCGCAATATCCTGAACTTCGAGCGGGATTATCCTGGGGCACGCGTCATCCTGTTGGAGCAAAATTATCGTTCGACGAAGACGATACTAAGTGCGGCTAATGAAGTTATTCGGAACAACATCGACCGCAAGCCCAAAAACCTTTGGACGCAGAACGAAGGCGGCGATAAGATTATCTTTGCCAACTGCGATAATGACAAACAAGAGGCGGCAACCGTGGCGGGCGAAATTAATCGGCTCGTGGAGCAGGAAAATTTCCGCTACAATGAGATTGCGATACTCTACCGCACGAACGCACAATCGCGGTTATTCGAGGAACGATTCATGCAGGAGGGCATACCGTATATCATAATCGGCGGGCTGAAGTTCTACGACCGCAAGGAGATAAAAGACATTGTCGCCTATCTGCACGTTATCGCCAATCCGCGAGACGACTTGCACCTTAGGCGGATAATCAACGTACCGGCACGCGGGCTAGGCTCAACTAGTGTAGCTCGGCTTGCGGAGTTCGCGACGTGGCAGAGGCTTTCAATTTTTGAAGTCGTTTCCGATGATAGGCTTTTGCTTCAAGTGGAGGGACTTAGTCCACGGTTCCGCGCAGGCGTCAAGAAGTTCGCGGCAATGATGATGAGTTTTTCGGAATGGGCAAAGGATTGCACCGTCGACAAGCTGATTGACCACGTTATGAACGAGTCGGGCTATATTAAAATGCTTCACAGCGGCGGCGAGGAAGGCAAGCGGGACGGTCTTTCACGCGAAGAGAACTTAGGCGCGTTCATTGACAGCGCAAAAGAATTCGCCGAGATGAATCCCGAAGCCACGCTTGGAGACTTCTTAAATCACGTCGCCTTGATAACCGACATTGATACGATTGACGAGAAAGAATCCCGCGTTAGGTTAATGACGGTGCACGCGGCGAAGGGTTTGGAATTCCCAGTTGTGTTCGTCGTGGGCATGGAGGAAGAACTTTTCCCGCACAGAAACTCTTTGGACATTCCCTCGGCATTGGAGGAGGAGCGGCGCGCTTGCTATGTTGCCCTAACGCGTGCCAAGAAGAAACTTTATCTCCTAGCGGCGGAAAGGCGAATGTTCTTCGGCAAAACGGTATCGCAAAAGATTTCGCGGTTCGTCCAAGAGATTCCCGCCGATTACGTTAAATACTTCGGAAACATACCGCAAGGCTTCAGGAAAAAAACTTCTCCGCCCAAATCAAGCTACAGACCGCCGACGGCTCATCGCTCCGCTAAGGTAGTTCCCTTCGAGAAAAAGCCCGCGCCGCCGCCAGAGACTTTCCAAGTTGGCGACCTAATAAATCACAAGCTTTGGGGGGCGGGCACGGTCATGGCGGTCGACAGCAAGACAATTACGATTGCTTTTGCCAATCCCGAACGCGGCGTAAAAATTTTGGGACTCAAGACGGCTCCGATTACTAAGCTTTAAGGAGGCGATGACTTTGGAGATTTCTCAAGTCAAGGAGGAACTGTTAAGACTTCGCAAGGAGATTCGGCGGCACAATAAAAAGTATTACGAACTGGACGCGCCAGAAATTTCCGATTACGAATACGATAAGCTGATGACGCGGCTAAAGGAGTTGGAGGCGGCTTATCCGGAATTCATCACGCCGACTTCACCGACGCAACTTGTAGGAGGTTCTGCACGTCGGGAGGCGGGCAAGGTCGTCGCGCACGATGTGCCGATGCTGTCTTTGCAGGACGTGTTCAGCCGCGAGGAAGTGGAAGACTTCATCAAAGACGCAATTGCAAAGCTTGATTCGCCCGAATTCGTCGTTGAGGAGAAGATTGACGGCTTGTCATTGGCTCTGCGATACGAAGGCGGGCAGTTTCTTCAGGCAATCACCCGTGGCGACGGTCATCAGGGCGAGGAGGTAACGGAAAATGCCCGCGTGATTGATGACGTAGTGCAACGGCTGGTCGACGCGCCGAAATATCTTGAGATACGCGGCGAAGTCTACATGACGCGGCAGAACTTTGCGGCGACTAATGAGCGGCAGGAACGGCTCGGCTTAAAGACGTTTGCGAACCCAAGGAACTGCGCGGCGGGCACGCTACGCCAACTCGACAGCAGGATTGTTAAGGAGCGGCGGCTATCAATGTTCGTGTTCAATCTGCAGAGGGTTGAGGGCGTCGAGATTCAAAGCCACGTCGAAGCTTACGACTTCATGACGCGCAACGGGATAAAAATCATTCACGCGTACAAAGTTTGCAAGACGTTCGAGGAAGTTTGGCGGGCGATAGAGGAAATTGGACAGCGGCGGGCTAGTTTGGATTATGACATTGACGGTGCAGTAGTTAAGGTGAATTCCTTTGCACAGCGTGAACAACTCGGCGCGACGAGCAAATTTCCGCGTTGGGCAGTGGCTTACAAGTATCCGCCCGATGAGCGCGAGACAATCTTACGCCGCATTGAACTAAGCGTGGGTCGCACGGGTCGAATCACTCCTACGGCGGTTTTCGACGCGGTGAGCTTGAACGGAACCAAAGTTGAGCGGGCGACCTTGCACAACCAAGACTTTATCGATGAACTGGACGTTCGCATAGGCGATACGATTAAGGTTTACAAGTCGGGCGAGATAATCCCGCGGGTTAGCGGGGTCGTCGTTAGCAAGCGTCCGAAAGATTCCGTGCCGTTCAAAATGCCAGAGGCGTGCCCGGTTTGCAAGCACAAGTTGGAGCGTGAGGAGTCCGCCACTGATTATCGTTGCGTCAATGTAAATTGTCCCGCGCAGTTGGAGAATCATTTGCTGAACTTCGCGGGGCGCAAAGCCATGGACATTCACGGGCTAGGCGAGACTTCTATACCCAAACTCATTGCGGAAGGTTTCATCAAGACGGTTGCGGACGTTTATAAACTTCGCGAGCGTCGAGATGAGTTGCTTGCTAAGAAAATTTTCGGGCTGGCTAAGGCGACGGATAAAGTCCTTGCGGCGATAGAAGAGAGCAAAAAGAATTCGCCCGCCAAATTGCTGACGGGCTTAGGGATATTCGGTGTGGGAAGTGCTGCGGCTCGTGATTTGATTCAACACTTCGGCGGGCTTAGCGAACTTTCCAAAGCGACGGAAGAAGCCCTTCAAGCGGTGCCGGACATCGGAGGAATCACGGCACGGCATGTTAGGGAATTCTTTGACGACGCGGATAATCTTAAGATACTCGACGAACTCAAGGAGGCTGGTTTAACAATGGAGGCGGAGAAAAAAATTATCGAGTCGGCGATAGCGGGCAAGAGCTTCGTGCTTACGGGCAAGCTTGATAAATTCACACGCGACGAGGCAAGCAAAATTATTATCGAACGCGGCGGACTTGTCAAAGGTTCCGTCAGCAAGAATACCGATTACGTCATTGCGGGCGAGAAGGCGGGCACCAAACTTTCCAAAGCGTTTGAACTGGGCATTACGATTCTCAACGAAGAAGACTTCGAGAAGATGTTGGCTGAATGAGATTCTTTTGAGCGAGCAGTCCTCTACTTCGATTTAGTTTGAAGGTGATTCGATGAAATTTGTATCGTGGAATGTCAACGGCTTGCGCGCCCGCCTCAAAAAAGATTTCATGCCCGCGTTCAGACAGCTCGACGCGGATATATTTGCTGTGCAGGAAATTAAAATGCAACCCGGCGAGGCTATCCTTGAGTTTAACGGCTACAAGCAGTTTTGGAATCACGGAGAACGCAAAGGCTATTCGGGCACGGCGATTTTCTCCCGCGTGGAGCCGAAGAACTTCACTTGCGGCATTGGCTTTGACGAATTCGATAGCGAAGGGCGCGTTATTACTCTCGACCTAGGAGAAATTTTTTTCGTCAATGTCTACGTCCCCAATTCGCACAACCTAGAATGGCTTGAGCGTCGCCTGACTTGGGAAGACGTCTTCCGCGATTATCTGCGTGGACTGGACGAGGTTAAACCTGTTATCGTCTGCGGTGACTTCAACGTAGCGCATGAGCCGATTGACTTAAAGAATCCTGCGGCGAATCACAAGAGCGCGGGCTTCAGCGACGAGGAGCGTGGCAAGTTCACGGAGCTTTTGAACGCGGGCTTTGTAGACATCTTCCGCCGCCGCAATCCGACTTTGACTGGTGCTTACACGTGGTGGAGTTATCTTAGAAAGGCTCGCCTCACGAACGCGGGCTGGCGTATCGATTACTTCCTAATCTCTGAACGGCTGATTGAACGAGTTGACGCCGCCACGATTGAAAGCAATATCTTCGGTAGCGACCATTGCCCCATAACCTTGACGCTAAAATAAAAGAACCGCCTCCAAATCGGGGGCGGCTTTTAAATTCATTTGCTAGTTAGCATTTCGAGTTCCTCTGGCGTCACTGTCGTCGAGGAAATTTTTTTTATCTGTTCGTCCTTGTCGAGTGAAACTTTTTCTTCGGGCTTAGGTTCGTCGATTGGCTCGGCGAAGATTTTTTTAAACGCCTCCTCCGCCGTGTCGACTGCGAATATCTTCAAGCCGAGATGACCTTTGGGAATGTCCTTGGCGTTCTCCTTCGGGATAATCAACGTCTTAATGCCCGCTTGCTTTGCGCCGTAAGCCTTCTCGAAGACGCCGCCGACGGGTCGAACCTTGCCTTGCAAAGAGATTTCTCCGGTGACTGCCACGTCTTGACGAATCTTTTTACCAGTGACTGCGCTGACCAAAGCCGCAAGTATCGCTGTGCCCGCGCTCGGTCCGTCAATGTTGCCTCCGCCGATAACGTTTATATGTACGTCGTAGTCGTGAATGTCCTTGCCCGTCACGCGCCGCAAGACACTTGCCGCATTGAACACGGAATCCTTAGCCATACTGCCCGCCGTCTCGTTGAATCGAATCGTGCCCTTGCCCTTTTCCTCGTCGAAGACAACTGCTTCAATCTCAATCACCGAACCGATAAAGCCACTCACGCCCAAGCCGAAGATATGCCCGACTGCCGACTTACTAGACGCTTTCTTTGTGACGTATTGATAAAGGCGACTAGCTTGCGCGACCTCGTAAACGTCTTGCTTAGTGATTTTAATCGGGCGGTCTATGTGCAAGACTTTATCCTCGGAGCGGTCTAGGGCTAGGCTGTAGGCGTCGGCTAGGATATTAATTGCCTTGCGCCCTTCAATCGTGTATTCGCTGATGATTTCGGCTAATCCGTTCTCAAGTTCGACATTGAGTTTTTTAGCGGCGTTTAGGACAATCTCGACGATATGCGCGGGCGTCAACGGCTCGAAGTAAATTTCAGCACAGCGCGAACGCAACGCCGGATTCAAAGCGGAAGGGTCACGGGTCGTCGCTCCGATTAAAACAAAGTCAGCGGGCGCACCGTTCTCGAAAAGCATTTTGACATATGGCGGAACGCGTTCGTCAGTCGGGTCGTAGTAGCTTGACTCGAAGTAAGCGCGCTTATCCTCCAAAACCTTAAGCAACTTGTTCTGCAACATCAAATCCATTTCGCCAATCTCGTCGATAAAGAGAATGCCGCCGTGCGCGTCCGTGACGAGACCGGGCTTGGGTTCGGGTATGCCGCCGTCGGCAAGTTGCTTTTGTGCGCCTTGATAAATCGGGTCGTGCACGGAGCCGATTAAAGGATTAGTCACGTCTCGCGGATCCCAACGTAACGTCGTGCCGTCAGTCTCAACAAAGGGCGCGTTCTCTTTGAAGGGACTGAGCTCTGTACCGCGCACAGCCTCCAGCACGAGCCGAGCCGCCGTAGTCTTGCCGACGCCCGGCGGACCGTAAAGGATTAAGTGTTGCGGATAGGGCGAGGCGAGCTTTGAACGCAGAGACTTAACCGCCCGTTCCTGTCCAACGATTTCTTCCAAGGACTGCGGGCGCAAGAGTTCCATAACCGACTGCGTTAAGTGAACGTCTTCCAGCTCTTGAAGTTCTTCGCGCTTCTTTTTATCGTGCGGCGACTCGTCGGCGGGATTCTCTTCCTTTAGTATCTGCAAGCGAATATCCTTAACGTAGTCTTGATGCTCCTTCTCCAGTTTCTCGTTGAGCTTGCGTTCGATTTTGTCTTCAATCTGCCGACGCGCTATGATGTCCGCGAGCATTTCCGAGATTAGAAGAACTTGCTGATGAAGGTCGGAGCGTTTAGGTAGCGATAGCGTTGGATTTTCTTCGAGGATTCGACGCAAGGCGAGAATTCTTTCCTCGGGGTCGTGCGAGCGCATATAGCGGAGCGCGTCCATCTTGCCGGCTTGCAGAACCAATCTATCAGAGCCCATGACCTCGACGAGGATTGCATATAGCGCGGATATTTCCCTGTCGAGGTCGGTCTCGTGCCTAGGTTGCGGCATATTCTTCTTGCCGAAAAATTTTTTAAAGAAGTTCATGACTCGACGACTTCAACTTTAATCTTCGTGGCAACTTCGGGATGGAGCTTGATAACTGCCTCGTAGACACCCGCGCCCGTCACGTCGCCTTGAATGGAAATCTTGCGTTTGTCGACGTTTAGCGAGTGACTGTCTTTGAGAGCCTTAGCGACATCAGAGCCAGAGACCGAGCCGAAAAGTTTTCCGTCCTTGCCAATGCGCACGGGGACTTTCACGGAGATTTTCTCCAGCTGTGCGCCGAGGAGTTTAGCCTCGTCCGCCTCTTGCTGAGCACGGCGAGCTTTGCTTTCCGCCCTAACCTTAGCCGTATTCAAGTTCGCGGCGTTCGCTTCCACTGCCAATTTTCGCGGCAAAAGATAATTGCGCCCGTAGCCGTCCGACACTTCGACGACATCGCCCTTTACGCCAACCTTTTTAACGTCTGCTTGTAATATAACTTTCATATTGAATGCCTCCTAACTGAACTTGCGCCAGTCTATCAGAAAACGAGCGGCTTGTAAAATATTTTGTGCGGAGCGTTGACCAAAGTGCGATTGTGAAGTACAATCCTACATAAAAATTTCAGGAGAGTTTCAACGAAACTAGGTGAGGATTATGGAAAAAACTACAGTGGTAGTAATCGGCGGCGGAGCGACAGGACTTGGAATCTTGCGCGATTTGTCCATGCGCGGTGTCAAAGCTCTGCTCGTTGAGAAAAATGACTTGGTCAACGGCGCAAGCTCGCGCTATCACGGACTGCTACACAGCGGCGGACGTTACGCCGTCAAAGACCAGGAAGCCGCCAAAGAATGCATTATCGAAAACCAAATCATGCGCAAAATCGGAAAGTCTTGCGTCGAACCTTGCGGCGGCATGTTCACACGCCTTGACATTGACGATCCCGCTTACGAGGAACTTTGGGTTAAAGGTTGCAAAGACAGCGGAATCGAAGCGACGCCCATTACTTTGGACGAGGCGTTCAGATTAGAACCGCGACTTTCAAGAAAACACGTTAAGAGCGCGTATCTTGTCCCCGATGCGGCGGTTGACGGCTTCCGCATGGCTTGGCAACTTATCGATTCGTCAAAACGCTACGGCGGGCAACTCAAGACTTACACCGAAGTTATCGGCTTCGATACCGTAAACGGAGAACTGCGCGGCGTTAAAGTTCGCAATCAATTCACCGGCGAAACTTACGAAATCGGCTGTGACATTGCGGTTAATGCGGCGGGCGGCTGGGCTGGTTTTGTCGGCAAACTCGCCGGCGTCGAAATCGGCGTTCAACCTGACAAAGGAACATTGATTGCGTTCAATCAGCGAATCGTTAATCACGTCGTCAATCGCTTGCATAAATCTTCCGACGGCGATATTTTTGTTCCGCACGGCTCAATTACAATTCTGGGTACTTCGTCAATGAGCGTGCCCGACCCAGAAGACACTTCCACTTCCTGCGAGGAAGTCGAGAGCTTAATAAAAATCGGCGAACAGACTTTTGAGGATTTGCGCGACTTTAGAATTTTGCGCACCTTTGCAGGAAGTCGCCCGCTTTACATTCCGCCGGGCGGTGCAGTCGGACGGAGCGCGTCTCGCGGCTTTGCAATCGTCGACCATGCACAAGACGGCTTAAAGGGCTTATTCACAATCGTCGGCGGCAAGTTCACGACCTATCGACTTATGGCGGAAAAAATGTGCAACCAAATCTGCGCCAAACTCGGAAACAACACACCTTGCCGAACTGCCGATGAACCGCTTGTCGAAGAAGTTCCGCAAGCCGATATTGACCGCGCTAAAAAATTTTTCCCGTCTTACGGCGTCAACTTGGCGGCAACTCGTTTAGGCGTCGACCGTTTCAAAAAAGTTGTTGCGCGTCTGGAGAGCGACCCCGAAAGCCGCGAATTAGTTTGCGAATGCGAAAACGTGACTCGCGCCGAAGTCGAAGAAATTTGCAAGGACGACACCAGCTTTATCGTAAACGATGTTAGACGCAGGACGCGAATTGGCATGGGTACTTGTCAAGGCAATTTCTGCGCTTTGAGAGCGGCGGCTGTATTCGCTGATATGGGCGTCGAACCTTCCGCGAAAGATTCACTTACCCGCATGAAAGAATTTCTGCAAGGACGTTGGAAGGGAATTCGCCCCGTGCTTTTAGGCAGGACGCTACGTGAAACAGAAATGACACGTTCAATCTACGAACTTTCCATGAACGTTACGGAGGTATCGCAATGAAAACTTCTGACGTTATCGTTATCGGCGGCGGACTTGCCGGACTTATGGCGGCTTCCGTTGCGGCTTCCCGCAAACAAAAAGTCACCGTGCTAACTTACGGTTCAGGCTCCTTGCCTCTGGCTAGCGGCGCGATTGATTTCGGCTCTCTTGAAAATTTGCCCGCTCATCACCCCTATAAAAAAATCGGGCTTAAGGCTTGTGACGAGGCGGCGAAGTTTTTCTACGAAGTCACTGAGCAAGCTAATCTTCCCTACGTCGGCAAATTGTCCGCGCTCCTTCCGATTGTTACGGCGGTCGGCACGCTCAAATATTCCGCTCTTGTTCCCGAATCAATGAACGCCAGTAACCTTGCCAACAAGAAAAAATTTTTCATCGTCGGGATAAACGGCTTGAAAGATTTTTATGCCTCGATGCTTGCCAACAATCTCAAAAAATATTTCCCCAATAAAACTTTTGAAATCGCGAAAATCGATTTGCACTTGCTCGGCGGGCGCGACATCACTTGCATGGACGCCGCTCAACTTTTAACCGACAACGAACAACCCTTTGCCAATGAACTCAAAGCTTTAAAAGCCAGCAAAGATGACGCGATTATCATTCCGCCGATTTTGGGCGTTGCCGGCGATTTTTCTCGCGACGTTGTCCAAACTCAAATTCGCGCTCAAATCATCGAAACTACTTGCTTGCCTCCTTCGCCGCCTGGTATCAGACTTCAACGCGCCTTCATGAAATACTTGCAAGCTTCCGGCGTTAGATTTTTCGAGAATTCCAAAGTTGTGCGCGGCATCACGGACGGAAAAAAAGTTACAGGCGTCATCGTTGAAAATGCTGTTCGCGAAAAGATTTTCCCTGCGCGGAAAATAATTTTAGCGACGGGCGGTTTTTACAGCGGCGGCTTGACAATGCGCGACTTCGACCAACCCCGCGAGCCGATTTTTGACTTGCCGGTTTTCTTCCCGACCGGCGCAGAAAACTGGAGCAACATGCAACTTTTCAGCGACAAGCCGCAAGGTTTTTCTACGACCGGAATTCTTACTAACGATAAACTAAATCCGATTGACGCAGACGGCAATGTTTTATTTGACAATCTGCACGTTGTCGGCGCAAATCTCGGCGGTTGCGATAAAATTTTCGAGCGTTCAGCAGGCGGAATCGCCATTGCGTCAGCTTACAAGGGGGCGACTTTATGAGCGACACTAAAGCAATTTTTACCGGCGACCGCTGTTTGTCGTGCACAAGTTGCATGGCGAATTGTCCCGTTATGGCGGCTATCAAAGACTATCGCGGTCCAAAGCTCGTCGGTCCGGCTCATGGCAGAATGCATTTTTCTCAAGAAGACATTGAGGAAAGTTTAAACTACTGTTCCAACTGCAAAAGTTGCGACCGCGCTTGTCCTTCCGGCGTCGCCATCTCAACGCTCAACATGTTACAACGCGCCGAGTATTATAAAAAGCATGAGCATTTGCGCTCCGAAGATATGCTTGCTCACGGTGAGCGCATGGCTAATCTAATTCGCAAAATTCCTTTCGGCGCGACCTTCTCCAATCTTGGCATGAGTATCGGCAAAGCTTTGGGCGTGTTCAGCGCACTCGGTATCGCCGGTGAAAGAAACATGCCTGCCTACGCCGCTACTCCTTTCAAAGACGCTTTCAACTCTATCAAGCAACCGGCGTCAGCTAAAAAAGTCGTACTATTCACCGGTTGCTACATCAATGACAATGAGCCTCACGTAGGCAACGCATTTGTCAAGGTTATGAACGCCAACGGCTATGAAGTTTTAATCGATAAGCAGTTCAAATGTTGTGGCTCGCCGCTTGTCGTCACCGGCTACCTTGACGAAGCTAGACAACACGCCGATAACAACATTGCTCGCATTCTCGACTGGAAACAAAAAAACATTCCGGTCGTCACGCCCTGCACAAGTTGTTCTCTCATGCTAAAAGAAGAGTACCACGAACTTTTTGGCGAAGATAAATTCCACGAAGCCGCTACCAATGTTTACGACGCCTTCGAGTTCTTGGAAATGTTACAGGAACGCGGCGAATTCAATGACAACTTAAAGCCTCTCAACCAGCGATTACTTTACCACGTACCTTGCCACTTGAAATCGCAAGCGATCGGGCTTCCCGCTCAGGACATCTTGGAAGAAGCCGGCGCAAATGTCAATCTCGCGGATTCTGGCTGTTGCGGCATTTCCGGCAACTACGGTTTTCGTAAAGAAAAGTACGAAATCTCCATGAAGATTGGCGCGAAACTTTTCGCGCGCGTCAAGCAACACGACTTCGATAAAGTCATCTGCGACTGTGGTACCTGTCGAATGCAAATTCATCACGGCACCGACATCAAACCAGTTCACCCAATCGAAATTCTCGCTCAGGCTTATCAGTAAAAATTTTGTGGAGGAACAGTCATGAAGATTTTTTTAGCAAGTGTTTTGGCGGCGTTTTTATTTCTGACGAATGTCGCCTAAGCTGAAGTCAAAGTCAATCGCGAAGAATTGATTCAACGTGCGCTAGACGTTCAAAAAAATGCTTACGCGCCGTACTCAAATTTCAAAGTGGCGGCGGCAGTGCTTTGCACTTCTGGAAAAATTTACACGGGCGTTAATGTCGAGAACTCTGACTATACCGCAGGAATGTGCGCCATACGGAATGCAATCTTTCACGCGATAGCCGAGGGCGAACGCCAAATTTGCGCGGTAGCGACCGTTGGCGGGGCAAATGGTGTCATAACGGATTATTGTCCTCCAGGCGGAACATGTCGTCAGGTAATGCGCGAATTCGCCAATCCCAAAAAACTTTTGATTATCATGGCGAAATCTCCGACCGATTATGTTGAAAAAACGCTCGAAGAACTTTTGCCAATGAGTTTCGGTCCCGATAATCTTAAGTGACCGATTTAGGAGGAGTCATGGAGAAAAGATTTCTAACGTACAAAATGGAAGTCAACGGGCTGTGGCAGGAGGTCAAATTCACTGAGGCGGCGGTCGAAGAAATCTTTATGCCGTTCCTGCACGAGCTGACCGATTTAAAGATGACAATGGACAGGAAAGTTATCGCCTACCTCGTCGCGCCGCCCGGAGCTGGAAAGTCGACGCTTGCACAGTTCCTGGAGAAGCTAAGCCGCGACCGTTCAAACGAGGTCGACCCGATTCGCGCACTCGGCATTGACGGCTATCACTTTACGGCGGCTTACATGAACATCACGACGATTGAACGCGACGGCGAACAAATTTTAATGCGTGACGTTAAGGGCGCGCCTGAAACCTTCGACGTGGACTTGCTCGTTGATAAGATTCGTGCGGTTCGGCAGGAAGGAACCGACTGGAATATTTACGACCGCAGGATACATGACGTGTTGCCCGATTATTGGAGCGTTGAGGACGACATCATTTTGCTTGAAGGAAATTATCTTCTGCTAAAAGAGGCGGGCTGGACTAATGTCCGCGTGCTAAGTGATTACTCCGTTTTCATTGACGCCGCGCCGGAGCTTTTACGCGAGCGGCTGATTAATCGCAAGGTCGCGGGCGGCAAGTCTCGTGAGGAGGCGGAAAGGTTCTTCGACTTCAGCGACAGCAAAAATATTGAACGCGTCTTAAAGAACTCTGCGCGGGCTGACGAGACGTGGAAGCTTTTATCGGACGGTGACTTCGCGAGGCAATGAAATTAAAAGCTCATGCAAACAACGTCGCCTTGCCGCACACGATATTTAGTCTGCCGTTCGCCTTAGCAAGCTCCTTCATGGCAACGAATGGTCAGCCGGACTTTTGGACGGTAGTTTTAATCTTAGTCGCGATAACGTCGGCGCGGTGGGCAGCAATCGTCATAGACAACATAGCCGACTTGAAATACGACAAGTTGCAACCGCGGCTATCTTATCGGGCAATGGTTCGCGGCGAAGTCACCAAAGGCGAGGCGTTAATCTTCGTGGCTTTGTGTATGATAGTTTTAGTCGTGACAGTCGCACAACTTCCGCCGATATGCTTAAAGCTTTTGCCGGTGGCGGCGGTTCCGTTCATCATCTACCCGTTCACGAAACGATTTACCGCGTGGTGTCATTTATTTTTGGGCGTGGCAATCGCAATGGCTCCGGCGGGCGCGTGGGTCGCTTTGACTGAATCAATCTCCTTGCCGATGATAATCTTGTGCGTGGCAGTGGCGTTGTGGATTGGAGCATTCGACGCGGTTTACGGTGCTCAGGACGAAAAATTTGACAAGTCACAACATCTCCACTCCCTAGCGACTAAGTACGGAGCGGCGGGTGCCCTAAACATTGCTCGCGGACTTCACGTCGTGTCGATTGCCTGTTTTGTTATCGTCGGGCTTATGCTCGGCTTGGGCAAGCTTTATTTCGTCGGCGTGGCGATTGCGGCTCTTGCTTTGGTCTATCAACATGCCATCGTTCGCCCCAATGACTATCGCGAGGTTACTCAAGCCTATTTCATGCGCAACGGTATTGTTTCTATCGCAATCTTTATCTTCACGTGGCTAAGCTACTAATCAAAAAGCCCTCCGACACTCGCCGAAGGGCTTTTGATTTTGAAACGATTTTTTACTTACCGAACTGCGCGTTGATGTGTTTCCAGGCGTCTTCGCGGCTGACTTCCTTGTCGCCGATAAAATATTGATTTGCTTTGGATTTGCCAGTCAAGTCGCCCCAAATGCTCCCATCGTCTTTGATTGTGACGCCGTATTTATCAAACGCTGCGCGCAGGTTTACGAAACCTTCAGGGTCGAGAAGCGGAACGCCAACCAAATCATTTTTGAAGATTTTTACGCCGAGTTTTTCAAACTGTTGAGCGTCGCTATAACTTTCCGCAAAAGTACCTCCCGCAACGTTGTCGAGTTGCTCGTCGCTCAAGATTTCGTCCTTCAAAATTTCGTTTGCCATTGTTATCAGCCTCCAATTTATTTTCTGCCTCTTATACGTTTGATTTCTGATTTCGTTACAGAGTTTAGTAAAAAAATTTATGCCGTCAAATAAAAAAGCACCGACGCGCTGTCGAGGCCGTGTTTGTTTCAATGATTGTTATTAGTGAGATGGATATTCTTGAAGTCTTCGGGGGAAGGGATTTTTTTCTTAACAAAGTCGTCGACGCCCATTACGTCAAGGACAGTTTCTGCACCTTTTTTGGCTACGTTGCCGGCCCCATCCACCAAGGGATCTACCATATTGTCTTTGACCCAACCGCCGACGCTTTTTATTCCGTTTGAGATCCAACCGAAAAGTCCGCCGGCCGCTACCATGTCAAGTTCTTCGTCGCTGAGCTGTTCGAGGTCGTAGCCTTCAGCCTTCGCGATTGCGATTATCTGCGCTTCGTTCTCCACGTTGACGAATTTTGCCGCAAATGCCTTGTCGCTCTCTATTCTTGCCTTAAGTTCTTTTAAACCTGCCATAATATCAACCTCCAATTTATTTTCTGCCTCTTATACGTTTGATTTCTGATTTCGTTACAGAGTTTAGCAAAAAATATTCCGCAGTCAAAGAATCTTTTTAAAATATCGGCGGCGTGTTAAAATGTTCGCGGAGGTGATTATTTTGCGCATCATCGCTATCATTTTTCTTATCTTAAGCTCATTACTCGCGGCGATTATCTTTTTTCTGCCAAAGCCCGAAGGTTTTCCAATTCTCGAATATCATCAAGTCACTAATGAACCGCTCGACCCGGATTTTGAGATTTATAACGTGCCGCCAGCCGATTTAGCCGCTCAACTCGATTATTTGCAGTCAGAAGGCTACACCACGATAACTTTGCAGGATTTTATGCGCGTCGTTCACGGTAAAGGCAATTTGCCTGATAAACCAATCGTCCTAACCTTTGATGACGGCTACGAAGATAATTTTTCCGAAATGTTCCCGATTTTGAAGGCGCACGACATGAAAGCCGTTGTTTACGTCATCACTAACCAAATCGGGCAAAAAAATTACCTCAAGCTCAATCAACTCAAGGTTATGCAGCAATATGGTATCGAAATCGGTTCGCATACCGCTGACCATTTGGATTTAACCGCTTTAGATAAAAATACTCAACTCCGACAGATTAAAGAATCGAAAATTTTCTTGGAGTGGAGCGGGCTTGAGACGATTTACAGCTTTTCTTATCCGAACGGGGCTTTTAATTCCGATTTGGTCGAGATTTTAAAGGAAGAAAATTATTTGACCGCTGTAACTGGCGATGCGGGCTTGAATACCCTTAAAACGAATCCTTATGAACTTTATCGCGTGCATATTCGCAAGCCGCGCTTCGGTTTGACTGAATTTAAATTCCGACTGTTCAAAGCAGAATTTTTCGCTAAGATTAGGAATTTTTTCCGGTCAAACGATTAGCACACGCCGTAAACTCCGCGATAATTTTTTCCTCGTCCAAAGTTTTCAGTTCGCGACCCTGCATTAATATTTTTCCGTCAACAATCACGGTATCAGCCGCCGAGGAGTTCGCCGAATACACCAAAAGCGACGCCGGATTATAATTCGGTTGCCAATCGACGCCGCCCATATCCCAAAGCACGATGTCAGCCTTAAATCCCGCCTCAAGTCGCCCGACTTTAGCCAAATTCAGAGCCTTTGCGCCGAATTCCGTTGCCATTTGCAAAGATTGCGCCGCCGGAACCGCTAACGGGTCTAACGTGTCGACTTTCGCCAACAACGCCGCCAATCTGACTTCCTCAAGCATGTCAAGGTTATTATTCGACGACGCGCCGTCAGTCCCAAGGGCAACCGTCACATTTTCCGATAAAAGTTTGGTCACGGGAGCAATTCCGCTAGCCAATTTCATGTTCGAGCCTGGATTATGCGCCACTCGGACATTTTTTTTGCGCATAATGTCAATTTCGGCGTCGCTTAGCCAAACACAGTGCGCCGCGAGCATTCCGCAATCCAAAAGCCCAGTTTCAGCGACGACTTCAAACGGTCGCTTGCCATAATTCTTCAAACAGTCTTCAATTTCGGTTTTAGTCTCGTTCATGTGCATATGAATTTCCGCGCCGAGTTTTTCAGCCTCAACGACGACTTTTTTAAGGTAATCGGGCGGGCAAGTGTAAATCGCGTGTGGTCCGAGCATAATTGTTATCCTGCCGTCCGCCGCGCCGTGAAAATTCTTGTAAAGTTCGACGTTCGAGGCTAATTTTTTATCGCCGTTGGCAAAACTGATAAGACCTTGGCTCAAACTTCCGCGCAAGCCCGATTCGTCGACGACTTTAGCGACTTCTTCCATGCAAGGACCGTACATATCGGCAAAAGCAGTCGTTCCGCCGCGAATCATCTCGACCGCCGCCAATTTTGCGCCCCAATAAATATCTTGACGGGTCATTTTGTCTTCGATAGGCCAAATATCCTTGTTTAGCCAGTCCATAAGGGCTTTATCATCGGAATAACTGCGTAGAAGGGTCATCGAGGCGTGCGTATGGGCGTTTACGAGTCCTGGAGTGGCGAATTTGCCTTTGCCGTCGATAATTTTAGTATTTGCGGGTTCATCGGCGGAGATTTTAGAAATTTTATCGCCGGAAACGAAAATATTAGCCGTGACGACCTCGCCGGAGGGTTTTAAGAGTTTTACGCCTTGAATCACGAATTCATTAGCCATTTTCATACCTCATTTCTGTTTTTGAATATCATACGCGCCGAAAAATGATTTTGCAACGAAAATTTGCTTGAAACGGGTTTTGAGGGCGATTTTGAGGGTCAAAACGGAAAATCCGAAATACCGGATTTTTCAAGTGGTTAAATGGCGTCATTATGCGAAACAATAAAAAAAGCCCCTGTTCAGGGCTTGAGATAGGCTGAAAAATCCAGCATACAGGATTTTTATCCGAAATATCGGATTTTTTTATCGTCAGCATTAAAATTTATCTACCCATTGCTTTAAGGCAAACGGCACGACTATTTTTTGCATTTGTATTGTTCGGATTGATTTCTAGAGCCTTGTCAAAATCTTTTAAAGCTTGCTGATATTGTTTTAAGAAATAATAAACCCAACCGCGATTGTAGTAAGCATAAAAATATTTCGGATTGAGTTCAATAGCCTTGTTAAAGTCTTGAATCGCACGTTCGTATTGTCCGAGATTTTTATAAGCAAGTCCGCGATTGTTGTACGCCATATCATAATTCGGATTGAGTTCGATAGCCTTATCATAGTCTTGAATTGCCCGCTCGTATTGTTTTAAATAACGATAAGCATTGCCGCGGTTGGTGTAAATAACTTCATGCTGTTTAAATTCAAGAGCCTTGTTGAAGTCTGAAATCGCCCTCTCATATTGCTTAAAGTCTTCTGAATAGGCGAGACCGCGATTGTTATATGTCTGATAAGAATTCGGATTGAGTTGAATCGCTTTGTTATAATCTTGAATCGCCTGCTCATATTGTTTTAAGTTACTATAAATGTTGCCGCGATTGTTGTAAGGCATGTAAAAGTTAGGATTAAGTTGAATAGCCTTGTTGTAATCGGAAATAGCCCGATCATATTGGTTTAATCTTTGATAAGCGAGTCCACGATTGTGGTACGCTATATTAAAATTCGGATTTAGTTCAATCGACTTGTCAAAGTCTTTTAAAGCCCGCTCGTATTGTCCTAAATCAGAATAAGCGGCACCACGTCTTAAATAAGCAAATTCATTGTCTGAATTCAAATCAAGAGCTTCATTGCAAAGTTTTATCGCGTCTTCGTATTTGCCATTTTCCCAAAGCCTTGTCGCCTCTTCTACTTTTTGATTCGACAGGAAGATTTTATCCTCGTTTTCAAATTTTTGAGTGATTAGTTCCTTATCTTGCGGATTATTGGCTAATTGGCGTTTCAATTCAGCGATTTGGCGAGCTTGCTCCTCATTTGCCTTGCGCAGGGCTTCCATTTGCGATACAAGCTCAGATTTTTGCTGTTCATCCTTTTTCAGCCAGCGATTTATATCGGAATCATCGATTTGAGCCTTAACAGTGACGCGAATCAAGACGCCTTCCAAGTTATCGACCTCTTCAAGCGGATAGAAATGCGGATTTTCAACCAACTTGATGATATTTGCGGTCATCGTCTCGATAATGTCTTCTTCAAGCTCCAAATCCCTTGCTCGCGAATAACTTTTAACATAAGTGCCAGCTTTTTCGCAAGCATTGCGCATAGCGTCGGCTTTAGCGCGTTCTTTAGCGACGCCGAGATTTTCTCCCTCGCTCATGACGTAAGAACCTTCGCCAGTGTAAATTTCGGCGTGTGAAACGGCATTGACGAGCAAAAATCCGATTATAAACAGCGTAGAAACGATTCGTCTAAAGATTTTTCCCATATAAATCCCTCCTTGCGAAGATTTTTTCTGTACTTGAAGCAAATTTCCTGCCCTAAAAAAATTTCGTTGACCGCGAAAAAAATTTTTGCTAAAGTTTGTAACGAAATCGGAAATTCAACGTATAAGAAGCAGAAAACGATTTGGAGGTTGATAAAAATGGCTGACGAGAAGATTTTGAAGGACGAAGTGTTGAGCGACGAGGAACTTGACGGCGTGGCGGGCGGCACAAGGCTCGAAACGTTCGCTGACGGCGACGAATTGTACAAGCGCGGACTTTTGAGCGCAGAAGACGCACTCAGCTCGGCACCCGTGCGCAACATGCTCCACAAAATGGGCTACGCGGGCTACAAGGACAACGGCGGCATAATTAACGGCAACATTTACACCGACAAGAGCGGCAACACGATTACCCGCGACGAATTCTGGAAAAATTTCGACGCAGAGAACGGAACGAAGATTATCCGCTAATTCATAACGCAAAACATTAAAAAAGCCCTTCGGCG
>JAFWWC010000012.1 GCA_017518105.1 Selenomonadaceae bacterium | reverse complement strand
CGGAAGAGTCCCGCTCGTCAAAGTCACTGCCGAAACGCCGCTTATGCTAGGTAGCGTCGAGGTCGCGTCTATCGTGAAGTCTCCGTCCGCCGTGACCGTAAAGACCGCGCCCAATGCCGTCAGCGGAATTTGTCCGCACTCGCTCGGCAACTCGACCTTGACGCCCTCAACCGTGATACTGCTCGGTGCCGTCGCCTGAGTAAACGAATAAACGCCGTCTGCCTTAGTTAAAGTCCCGTAATTAATCGCTGTAGAAGGATTATCTTCGTCAAAATAAACAGCATAAGCTTGAGCGGGAACAGCACTACTGATAGTCAAAGTGCCGTCAGTCGTCTGCCACATCGTCTTCCAAGCATCGTCGCCAACTAATTCAGCCGTGGCAATGCTGTTATTGGTCGCTGCGTTGGGGTTGAGCGTATTGCCCGTGACCAAACCGATTGAGGACATCGTGTAAGTACTATTGCCGTAAGTGAAACTCTCGCCCGAATTAAGGTCGCTGATTGTGACAGTGTTGGCAGTATCGCTGACTTCAACCGTCAATGAACCGGAAGTGGTTGTAATCGTTTCGCTGATAGTGGTGCTGTCTTCCGTGCGGCGTGTGTTGATTACGGCGTCTTGTTCAAGCTTAACTTTACCATTCGTCAAGAATGCATTTCCCGATTCAGTCGCAATGATTAGGGCGTTCTGCGCATTGAAGGAACTATCATTTACGGTGAAAGTTTCAACGCCAACGGTGGTTACTGTCGTTTCAAGGGTCGTCGAGAAAACTTTAAAAGTCGTGTCGAGAAGGACAGCTTCAAGGCTATCAATGTCGCCGCCAGAGACAGCACTTAGCACGTAACCTGTTTGGTCGTCATTGTAAGCTAGCTGGGCGATGCGATTCGTCGGGTCAATATTTCCGTCGTCATCAACGCCGACAACAATCGCCGTCGTGTCAATGCTGTATGTTTTTCTAAGGTCAAGCTCCGAATCTTCATTGAGCGAAATAATCGCGTCGTACTCACCGTTGATGATGTTATCGTAGCTAAGGCTGTTGTTTGTTATCGTGCCGTTGTAGATAGTATCGATTTCGCCGCTACTGTCCAGTTTGGCAAGGGTTGTGCCGAAGACTTTATACTTAGTGCTGCCGATTGTGAAAGTGTCGCCATCTTCGAGACTGCCCAGCGAAGTCCATACACCGTTCGTAGCCGTCGCCGTGATAGAAACGTCATCGTTCGTTACGGAGATTGCCGTTTGGCTTGTCGTAGCTGTGACTGCCGCCTTGTCTTTATCAAGAGTAACCGTGCCCGTGTTAAGCGTGGAATCCGTAGCAGTTGCGTCTATCGTGATGCTGCTGGTCGTGGTGTAAGCTTTATCGTTGACAGTGTAAGTGCCGCTACCCGTCTGAACTGTCGTAGCAAAGTCAATATCAATCGGCGTCTCGTCGGCAAGCTTAACCGTTGCAATCAGATTTTCAGCATCGGTGGAGCTTAGCTCATAAAGATTGTTCGCGTAATTAATCGTCGCCCGGCGTGCGCTTGAGTCGCTCGTGACAACAACGTTATTGCCCGCCTCGACCGTCACACTGCTCAAATCCAGTACGCCAGCTTTTGTCAGCTTAACGATATTAGACCACGTGCCAGAAGTCTCCGTGGGCAGGACATAACTTTGCGGGCTAATATCTTCCGTCCAAATCTGATTGCTAGCGGTCTTCGTCAAGCCCGCGCCCGTCATCAGATATGCGGTATCGCCGACCGTGAAGGAATCGCCTTCAACGGGCGTGAAAGTTTTGTTCTGAATGTCGACACTATCAATCGTGCCGCTTATCGTGTAGCTGGTGCCGCCAGAAGTATAGACGGTAATTTCTGTGGCATTGTTAGCGGTGAGCGGTATGGTTGAAAAATCTCCTTCAATGGTAGCCGTCACGCCAGAGCCAACCGAGATTAAAGTAGGTGTTCCTGCCGCTATGGTGCCAGTAGCCGTGAATTTGCTTAACGTGTAAGTTTTGGCGGCGCTGTCATAGGTGATTTGACCGTAGTTTTTCGTTGGCGTGTCTATTGAATCAACTAAAAACGCGGAATTCGTCAAATTGCCATCAAGGGTTATAACTTCGTCGCTGGAAACCTCCACAAGCCCCAACCATGTGCCGTCGTTATCGGTTGACATCAAATTAGCAAGCGTAAGTTGATTGTTTGTGGGATTGAGCGTCGACAAAATGTAAGATATGGTGGAGCTGTTCTGTTTAGTCCTTACCAAACCCGCCTCTGTGTAGGTGAATTCAAAGTATGAACCGACTGAATCAGTTATCCTGAACTTATCGTTTGTGTTGAGACCCGTGACCGTCGTATTGGTGGTGTCGGAGATGTCGGTACCTTCTGCTTCAATTCCAAAGCCGTCGCCGTTCAAAAGCGTGTAGGTCGTGCCATTGACTTTGACGCTCTCGGAAGTCGTGTCGATACCAGAAACGGATGCTAGGTCGCTGTCTTTATCGTAATTGACAGTGAAGGAACCCGAAGCCGCTTGGAAAGTTTTACTATTAGCCGTGACAGTTTGAGTTGTTGAATCGCTAATGGCAAGTGCGCCCGATAGCAAACTGACAGCCGTCGCCGTTCCTACAGAAACTTCATTGCTGTCGCTGTCGTAATTGACCGTGAAGCCCTTCGACGAGGGTGCCGCAGTCGCCATGAAATCGGTTTCGCCCGCATGGATTGAGGTATTGAGAAAATCTCTCGTGAAGATGACTTTGGACAAGTCGACCGTGACGGAGCTAAGGTTATCTCCGGTTTTGCCTGTCGTGCTCAAGGTGTAATCGTCGCCGATCTTAGTCAGCGTGCCATAAATCGTCGTGAGGTCGTCTTGATTCACAACGTAAGCCGCCGAGGACGGTATATCGTTATCAAAGACCGCTACCGCCGAGGAGGTAATCGAGAAATTGCCGTTGGAGTCCGTCTCGATTAAACCGTTCCAAGTCGAAGCACTTAAACTGTTTAGTGCTATTGAACTGGCAATGGTCGCCCCGCTCCAAACCAAATTATCCGAGCGTTGAAGTCTGCCGTTGCTTAGCAGGGTATAAGTTTTATCGTTGTCGACCGTGAAGGAGTCGCCAATATCCAACGCGCCGACTGTGACATTGGCTCCGCTGACGTAAGTCGTTATCGTTTGATTCGCCGCGCCTGTTATGGAATGACTTCCCGCAACGATTGACTGATTGGCAGTGCTAAGAGCAATGGTGCCCGCCGTCTGATTAATTTTCCTCGCGCCCGTGATACTTGCACTTGTCGTCGCGTCCGTTACGGTGAAGACATTTCCCGACAGGCTATCAGCAGTGAATGCCGCGCCCGAATTCTCGCCCGTGATATTTTTGCTTGTGAACCCGCTAGAAAGAGTAACCGTGGTATCCGTTACGTTAATCGTGTAGCTGTCAAGAAACGAGGCAGTTGAACCGGTCGTCGATAAGGAGTAATTGTCGTCCGTCTTAGTCAGCAGACCATACCTATTATCGCTGTCGATAACAATCCATTCCCCTGCAGAGGTGTCACTCGGCGGAATGTTGAGTATTCCAGCACTGGTTACAGAGACGATACCCATCCAGTTATCAGAGTCTACAAGGTCTGTAAGAGCAACTGAAGTGACGCTCTCCGTCGCGCTTGCCTTCCAAAAGCTATTGTCTTTCACTAAGCCAAGGGCGGTTATCGTGTAGGCAGTATCGTTTACGGTGAATATTTCTCCCGTGTCCAGTCCGCTGATTGTTGCCGTGCTACCTGACACGTTGACTGCTAAACCGCCGCCGCCGCCGCCGCCGCCATAGGAAACGATACTATTGCTACTGGCGACGGCGATTGATTGGCTGGTAACGGAGGAAAATACAAGCCCTGCCGTCTGCGTGATATTGTCCGTTCCTGTGATGATTGCGCCGCCCACAGAGTCTTGAACGACGAATCTATTGCTACCAGTCGTGAAAGCCGCCTCTGAACTCGTGCCTGTGATTTTCTTGCTTGCGAACCCGCCCGAAAGAGTGACCTTCGTGCTGTCAACGTTTATCGTGTAATCGTCAGACCAAGTGGCGTAGCCGCTCGCCGCGTACATTGAGTGCCCGCTACTTAGGCTGGTTAGCTCGGCAAAAAGGCTCGTGGGATTGTCCGTATTGTTGACGACAAAAGCCCCTGGCGTCGTCTCGGAAATAGTTAAGGTGTTATTCGTCGGCGCAATCATGTCATGCCAACTCGTACCGCTCGTATCCAGTTCGGACAATCGGAAGGCTGAATTTGTATTGTTTAAAATTTTGCTACCGCTAACCAAACCGACCGCACTCAACGAATAATCGGTACTGTCGACGCTGAATGATTCGCCTGTACCAACTCCCGTGATAGAAGAATTGGTACTTGAAGTGCCCGCCGCTATGGTTATCTCATTATTCGCGACAATGCCTTTACCTAAAACAGAAACGGTCAGGGAACTGTTATCCGTCTTCAAGGAGCCGCCGATTAAAGAAGCTTGCGAAGCTCCGACAAGACTGGCAACGCCACTGGAAAGCGTGACTTGATAGCCGACTGTCGAATCGTCTTCCGTGACTGTAAGCGACGAACTAGCCGAGAGAATAGATACGTTAGTAAAATCGCCGCCGCCCACGGAAAGAGCATTCACGCCGCTTGAAAGGGAAATCGTGCTAATATCGCCGCTACCGCTAAGGGAATAAGAGTTGCCTGAACTGGTGAGCGTGCCGAAAATTTCGCTGAAGTCGTTGTCAATGAGTATCGACGGCGAACTAAAACCACTGGGCGGAATCGTCACGCTTTTAGCGGAGGAGGACAGCATTACCAGAGTTGACCAATTTGCACTGGCACCAAGGCTATTGACGGCAACGGAACCATTTGTCAAAGAGTGATTGCTTGTAGCACTCCAAAGGCTGTTTGAACTCGAAGAATTTCCAACAAAACCCGCGCTTCTAACAGAGTAATTAACGCCGTCATAAGTAAACGAATCATTGACGCTATCGAGACCATTAACCGTGACATTGCCGCTACTGTCAATGGTAAAAGTCATCGCGGTGCCGGAGTCCTCATTAACGGTGTAAGTCTTTGCAGTCCCACTAACCGTAAGTGTGAAGGTATCGCCCGCTTTGCCCGTGACGGTGGCTGTTGAATTACTGTAGGTGACATCCATGTTATTGGTCGAGGTGATTTCAAAAGTGACAGAGCCGCCGTCGCCTAAGGTAATTGTCTGTCCATTTTGTGCGCTTATCGTGCCGGAGATTAAAGTTATCGCGGTCGCCCCGTCGATTGTCGTAGCTGTGGTATCAGTCTTTAGGTTTACTGTAAAGGTGTTGCCGCTTACCCCGTCTGGGTCGACTTTGAAAGTTGCGTCCGTGCTTGAAGCTATGTTGATAGCACTGCTTACGAGGCTTTTATGAATCGTCGTGCTAGTGCCGCCCGTGAGTGAAATTGTACCCGCCGCCGTTTGGAAGGCAGTTGCATCGCCGTTGCCGATTGTGCTCAACGTGTACGAGCCGTTCGCCGCATTAAGCGAGGCATAGATTGCGCTGGGGTTAGTTACGTTGTCGACGGCAGCCGCGCTATAAGTGTGAGTCGTGCCGATTTCAAAAACACCATTGGAGGGCGCAACCAACGAAACTAAGTTATCGGCGTTAGTCAAGTTATCAAGGTCTACGTAGACAGCACCGCCATCACCTGGCGTGGAGTCGCCGATATAGAGCATGTACTTGCCAGTACTGCTATTGAGTTGCAACAAGCCTGTGTTTAAACGACTATAGCTATTGGTGTCCACATAAAAAGTTTCGCCAACGTCAATATCGCCGACAGTTGCCTTGTCGCCCGATACAGCCACAAATAGACCGTTATTTGAGCTAGTGCTGTCTTCGTAGCCGAAAACTTTATAACCGTCCGCCGTAATCGACTGGCTAGCCTCATCGGTTTTGATGGTGCCGCTCCCTAAGTTGACAGCAGTCGAGCCGCTAACTGAAACGCCGCCTACAACAGTTGAGACGGTGAAATTTTTCGTTGTATCCGTGGAAGTAAAAGTTGTGCTCGAACCTTCGATAGTGATAGGAACTCCAGCAAAACCTTTATCAAGGTCTACAGTCAAGCCGTCCTTTATAGTGATAGAGGTTGCCTCGCTTGAGGTATTAGTGTTTTTAGTAAGAATAGCATTTGCACTATCCGTAGGCTTATTTAAAATGGCGTAATAAATTGACTTGTTGGAAGAGTTTACGAGAAGTGCACTGGCTCCTTCCATTTCTTCAAAAAATTCATTTGAAACAACGAGATTGCCACTGGTGATTCCAAGAACCTGTGAGAGCTTTCCGCCAGTGTCTAAGTCTAATCCCGTCGCAGTAAATGAAGTAGGAAATGTATCTGTCCAAACCCATTCAGTTTGATACTCTGTGCCGTCTCGTGTGTAATTTTTTTCTGCACTTAAAAGGCTATTAGTTCTATCGTAAGTGTATGTAACAGTAACGTCATTTCCGCTATCATCTTCATACTTACTGGTAAATACGCAACTACTTCTTCCAAAAGATACTGCAAGATCATCGCTACATTTTAAAGTAAAAAGCCCCGTTGTTAACTCGTATATCTTATCGTCGTAGGAGACTTTACAACCTTGAATATTTGAAATTGTAATTTCCCCTGTTGATGTTACAGTCCAACCAACCGAAAGCTTTAGACTAGTAGTGTAATTTAGTACAAGATCGCCGAAAGAAATTGCCATTCCTGTTGTGGTGGAGCTTGGCGTCGCATCTAACGTAACGTTAAAATTGCTGTTACTACGACTTATGGAAATTGTAGAGGAACTATTTGCTCCTGTAAGAGAGAAAACTCTACCTGTGCTCCCTAAAGTAACTTGTTGGTTTACTGCTGGATTAAATGTTCCGGAACCACTGTTATTCAAAGTAATGGGGGGGTAAGTGCTACCAGACGTGGTTCTTATTTGGGACACGGTGCCGCTAGTGGCTGCAAGCGATATATTTCCGGCGTCATCCCAAGAGACTGTCGCTCTGGAATTGGAACCTAAAGTTATGCTATAAGAGGTGCCATTTACAATAAAAGTTCCGCTACTTGTAAACTGCTGGCTACCTGCTGCGAAACGCTGTATATCGAAGGTGAAATCTATCATGGTGAATCGGTCTCCTTTCCTGCCTTTCTTTTCCTAATTTTTATCGTAGGAATTATGCCGTGTCTTAATTAAAAAGGGATTAGGGATAAGCAGAAAACTGCCCCCTAATCCCTCGCGTAATTGCTATTTCAACATGGCAAGCATTGTGCCAGCCGCGACCGCCGTTCCGATAACGCCCGCGACATTCGGACCCATTGCGTGCATCAGGAGATAGTTGCCAGGTTTAGACTTCATGCCGACAAGCTGCGAGACGCGAGCCGCCATAGGAACTGCCGAGACGCCCGCCGAGCCGATTAAAGGATTAATCGCGCCGCCCGTCAATCTGCACATAATCTTTCCGAAAATCAAACCACCAGCCGTGCCGCCCATGAAAGCGACGAGACCGAGCCCGATTATAAGCAACGTGTCCGCCCTCAGGAAAGATTCGGCGTTCATCGTCATGCCCGTGCCGGTGCCGAGGAAGATTGTAACGATATTAATCAAAGCGTTCTGCGCGGTGTCCGAAAGTCTATCTGTCACGCCCGATTCACGGAAGAGATTGCCTAACATCAGACAGCCTAGGAGCGCGGCTATCGGAGGCAGGAGCAAGCTGATAAAAATCGTGGCGACAATCGGGAAGACAATGAGTTCAAACTTTGTGACCTTGCGAAGGTCTTTCATGACGATTTCGCGTTCGGCTTGGGTCGTCATGAGTTTCATAATCGGCGGCTGAATCATCGGGACGAGCGACATATACGAATAAGCCGCAACCGCGATTGCGCCGAGGAGATGGGGAGCGAGTTTCGTGGACAGATAAATCGACGTGGGACCGTCCGCGCCGCCGATGATACCGATTGCCGCCGCCTCGTGAACGTTGAAGCCAACGAGCATTGCGCCGCCGAGAGCTACGAAGACGCCGATTTGAGCCGCCGCCCCCAAAAGCAACGTCGACGGACGAGCGAGGAGCGGGCTAAAGTCTGTCATTGCACCGATACCCAGGAAGATTAGCGGCGGAAAGATTTCGTAAGTTATGCCGTAGTTGATTGCCTTCATGACGTTCATTTCTTCGCCGAAAAAGCCCGTGTTCGGAAAGTTAGCGAGGATACAACCGAAGGCAATTGGACCGAGTAGCAACGGCTCGAACTCTTTGACGAACGCCATATACAAGAGCACTAAGCCGACGACAATCATAATGCCGTTGCCGACCGTGAACGCCGAAAAGCCGCTGTCATTCCAAACTGCCTGGAGCGACACCGAGAATGCGTTTAAAGCTTCCAAACTGAATCACTCCTTTTACTTGCGTTGCAGATTGTTGTTGAACTTAGCGGCGGCTCTCCACGGTGTGCCTTCGTGATTGATGATATGAACCGCCTTGACTTGTCCCGCGAAACCGTAAGCCGCGATTGCCGCCGTGATTGCCGCGATGACTTCGGGCTTGATACCTTCTTCGACGACGGGCGCGGGTTCGGGGGCTGATGCAGTTGCTGACTTCACGGCGACGAGTGGTTCTTCTTCTTCGGAAGCCTCCTTTACTTCAGGCTCCTTCGTCGGGTCGATGAAATGAATCAGCTTTATCAGATACATCAACACAACTAGCACAATGAAGACGACCGTCATATTAATCATCATGATTATCAGCGGATTCGTAGTTACTGGGGAATGTTCCATGTAAGAAATCACCTCTATCGTTATTTGCAAAGCTTATCGCATTATAAATCCTTGCTCTGAAAAAATAAAGGGCAAACGGCTTGCCCGCTGACGAAAGTTTTTTTTATGTTGAAGGTGTCGTCGAAGAGAACAATATCAGCCGCCTTGCCGACCTCAAGACTTCCGAGCCTGTCGAAGAGTCCGAGCTTGACGGCGGGATTTTTCGTGACGAGTTCGACGCCCGCCGCAACGTCAAAGCCGGTATTCGCGCAGAAGTTCTTAAGAACGTCATTCATCGTGGCGACGCTCCCAGCAATCGTCCCGTCCTCCAGCGTGGCGAGGTTGCCTTTGACGAAAACTTTTTGCCCGCCGAGTTCGCTTAAGCCTTCGCCGATGCCGCAAGCCCTGAACGAATCCGTTATCAAGATGATTTCATTGCGCAGCTTGGCTTTGGCAACGAATCTTTGCGCGGCGGGGTGCACGTGGACATTATCGGCAATGAGTTCGACAGTCGCGCTTGAATCGAGAGCCGCCCCGACGACGCCTGGTCTCCTGTGGTGAAGTCCGGTCTGCGCGTTGAAAAGGTGCGTTATGTGATTCGCGCCGTGAGCAATCGCCGCCAATGCAACTTCGTAAGTCGCCGCACTGTGACCGATTGAAACGACGATATTTTTTTCTAAGCAACGGGCAATGAATTCCAAGCCGACTTCTTCGGGGGCAACGGTGATGATTTTAATCACGTCAGCAAAATCTTTTATCGCGTCGAAGTCGGCGGGCAAGATATTTTCCTCCGCCTGCGCCCCTTTGAACTTCTTGCTGATGAATGGCCCTTCAAGGTGTGCTCCGAGAATCCTCGCGCCGCTTGAAAAGTTTTTCCCGTCTCGAATTCTCTGCAAGGCTCGGTAAATGTTTTCAAGGGGCATAGTCATCGTCGTCGGTAAAAAGCTAGTGACGCCCGTCGAGGGCAGGAAGTCTGCTAGCGTCTTCAAAGCGTCAATGTCGTCGTCCATGGTATCGACGCCCGCCGCCCCGTGAATGTGGACGTTGATAAAGCCGGGCGACACGTAAGCCCCCGCCGCGTCGATAAGCTCCGCGCCGTCCACAGGCTCGCCGATTGAAATAATTTTCTCGTCGAAGGTCAAAGCCCCCACCCAGACTTTGAAGGCGTCGCCGTCGGGGACAATCAACCTCCCGTTAATCAATGACTTCATAAGCTCGCCTCAGTGGTGGAAAAGCCTAATGTGCGTGAATGCCATGGCAATGCCGTACTTGTCGCAGGTCTCGATAACGTTGTCATCGCGAATGGAACCGCCCGTCTGCGCAATGAAATCGACGCCCGATTGATGAGCACGCTCAATGTTGTCTCCGAACGGGAAGAAAGCATCAGACGCCAAAGACACGCCGCTAAAATTTTTCAGCCAAGCTCGTTTATCGTCAGCAGTCAGAGGAGCGGGCTTGACGGTAAAAAGATTTTGCCACGAGTCGTCGAAAGTCTCGCCGCCTAAGTAAACGTCAATGGCATTGTCGCGGTCGGGACGCTTGACGCCCTGTTTAAACGGCAACTCCAAAACCTTCGGGCATTGACGCAGGAACCAGTAATCAGCTTTGTTTCCGGCAAGGCGTGTGCAATGAACGCGGCTTTGTTGACCGGCACCGATACCGATTGCTTGCCCGCCCTTAGCGTAGCAAACCGAATTCGATTGCGTGTACTTGAGAGTTATAAGCGCGGTTAAAAGGTCGCGGCGGGCTTCGGGTGTGAAATTCTTGTTGCGGGTCGGAATGTCGGTTAAGCAGTCGTCCGAAATCTTAATGGCGTTGCGTTGTTGCTCAAAAGTCACGCCGAAAATTTTCTTAGTCTCGACGGCGGGCGGCTCGTAATCGGGATTAACCTTGAGCACCAAATAATTTCCCTTGCGTTTAGACTTCAAGACCTCCAGAGCCTTCGACGTGTAAGCGGGGGCAATGACTCCGTCGCTGACTTCGCGCTTTAGATAATTGGCTGTCGGCTCGTCGCACTCGTCAGAGAGGATAGCGAAGTCTCCATAAGAACTCATACGGTCGGCTCCGCGTGCCCTGATATAAGCGGTCGCCTGTTCGGAAAGTTCCACGTCCTCGGCGAAGTAAATTTTCTTCAACACGTCGTCAAGCGGCTCAGCCACTGCGGCACCGGCGGGGCTAACGTGCTTAAACGAGGCGGCGGCAGGAAGATTAGTTGCCTCTCTTAACTCGCGGACGAGTTGCCAACCGTTTAGGGCGTCAAGCAAGTTGATGTAGCCTGGTCGACCGTTTAGGACTTCAAAGGGCAGTTCGCCCGCCTCCACAAAAACTCTAGCGGGCTTCTGATTCGGATTGCACCCGTATTTCAATTCAAGCTCTTTCATTGTTAATCACTCCTTGTCAGGAAATTTCTTCGCGGCGGCGTTTACCCCTGCCGGATTCGTGTTATAATGGCGAAAAAATTTTGAGGAGCTGAGCACATGACTAAGACGGATTGGCAAAATTTTTTCAAGACGAAGGTCGACAAGTGCAACGTGCTAGTTATCGGCGACATCATGATGGATAGATATTACTACGGCGACGTTAAGAAGTTCGCAAGCGATGCGCCCGTGCCCGTGGCGAAGATTATCAATCGTAAGGCGTCGTTGGGTGCGGCGGCGAACATTGCAAACAACTTGGCGCGGCTCGGTTGCAAAACTTCAGTGGCGGGTTTCGTCGGCGACGATCATAACTTCGAGATACTTTCCAATCAGCTTTACGAGAGCGGCATTGACCAAGCCGGCTTAATCGGAACGGAATGGCCGACGACGACGAAAATTAGAATCATGAGTGGACACGTTCAAATGTTCCGCATGGACTTTGAAGACCTCGCGCCGCGCACGGAAGAACAATTCGACGCGCTAAAAAGTTTCGTAAAGCAACGACTCAATGACAGCCTCGACGCGATTGTCCTAGCCGACTACGAGAAAGGAGTTTGCACGGAAAGATTTTGCG
The DNA here is from genome assembly GCA_017518105.1 of Selenomonadaceae bacterium. GTDB lineage: Bacteria > Bacillota > Negativicutes > Selenomonadales > Selenomonadaceae > Quinella. The sequence goes on along the minus strand of JAFWWC010000012.1, from coordinate 82,503 downwards.
CGTCAGTGATTCGGGCGGCTCACAATCATGGCGTGCCCGTGGTGGTCATGCCCTATGGTCAGCAGTGGATTAAATACGCGCAAGCCGATTACATTACGCCAAACGTCGCCAAGATAAATAAAATTCTCCTTAGCCCGATACCAACCGACGACGACAACGCGGCGGAAAGAGCTGGAAGATACATCATGCGCAAGTTCCGAGTCAAAAACGTTCTGGCGACTCGTTCGGCTTCGGGAATGACGCTCGTGACAGACGAGGACGCTTTCCACTTGCCGACAAGAGCGCAAGAAGTTTTCGACAGCGCGGGCGCGGCGGATACAGTTGCGGCAGTCTTCGCTATGGCATTGGCAGGAGGACTTAAGCCCGTCGACGGAGCCTACATTGCAAACGTTGCGGCGGGTATCGTCCTTAGGAAGTCGGGAACGTATGCTATCACCCGCGAAGACGTTCTAAATGAGTTGGCGGGCTGAACATGCCTTGACTTTGACTGCGAATTGAATTACCCTTGAAAAAATTTCACAAGTTGAGGCGATAAAATTCATGATGATCGACGTACAGAATCAGCCCGACAGTCGCGGCATTAAAATACAAAAGACAGGCGTAACGAAAGTACACCTGCCATTTTTTATTGCGGATAGCGGAAGTGTTCAGCAAGTCGCCGCACAAATTCGATTCACGGTCGCGCTCGCCGACAACCTACGCGGGACGCATATGAGCCGCCTCACAGAAATTTTGACGGACTGGACGCAACGCCCAATAAAAATTCCCGACGTAGAAAAAATTTTGTTCGACGCACTGGAGAAGCTCTCGACGGATTTTGTAGCGATTGATATTGGCTTTAAGTTCTTCGTGGAAAAGGTTTCGCCCGTGTCCAAAAAAGTTTCTCTGTCGGCTGTCGATTGTCAATTCATCGGCGAACTCGTTCGCGGCGAACGCATGAAATTTACTTTGGGCTTGAACGTGCCGTTCACGTCGCTTTGTCCATGCAGTAAAGAAATCTCACAGTTCGGAGCACACAATCAACGCTCAGTCTGCCGAGTCAAGCTGACGTTCAAGGAGATTGCCGACGACGTGTCGATAAAAAGTTTTGTCCAGCTCATCGAGGCGCAAGGCTCCGCAGAAATTTTCCCGCTCCTAAAGCGCGAGGACGAAAAGTTTGTGACCGAAGCCGCCTATCAAAACCCAAAGTTCGTCGAAGACATTCTCCGCGACGTAGTGATTGCTCTGCGGCGTGTGGAAAACTTATCTGCGTTCGAGGTCGAGTGCGAGAACTTTGAATCAATCCACAGCCACAACGCCTTCGCCGCCCACGAAGAGAAATTATCTTAAGCAAATCAAAAAACGGTCTCGGAAGTTGAGACCGCTTTTTTTGTTTCAAGCTTTGCGCCCCGATGCCTTGCCGCCGTCAATTGATTCTTTCTTGTGCGCTGTGCCCTGCTTTATCTTGTCGCCGAGTTTCTTGACGCCGCCTTGAGAGTTTTCTTCTTCCTTCAGTTCGCGGGCTAGGTTCTTCAACTTGCCTGCGATATTTGGTTTTGCCATGCTAATCACCTCGCGGGCAATGTAGCAAATTTTTATCGCACCGTCAAGCTTGACGCACCCGCCCGCATAAAATAAAATTTCGGCAAAAAAGGAGAGAGATTATGCAAGAACACGAACACCAATTAGAAGACGGCACGATAATTAGGCACAGCCACACGCACACGCAAACTAAAGCAGTCTTAAATCGTATGGCGCGGCTAATCGGACACCTTGAATCGACGAAACGCATGATTGAGGACGGAAGAGACTGCTCCGAAGTTTTGATTCAACTGTCAGCCGTCGACGCTGCAATTAAAGCTGTCGGGCGAATCATCTTGAAGGATCACATTGAGCATTGCATCGTTGACGCCGTGAAGACTGGAGACACCGCCGAGATTGAACGCCTTAACAAAGCTATAGAACAATTCATCCGCTAAGCTTTAAGTTGCCAAAAAGTTTTTTCGATATATAGGCAAACAAGGAAGGCAAACTGAAAACTGCAAGGACGCAATTAAATCAGGTGGTGAAAGTCATGATTGTAAACAACGTGAATTCGTCCTCGAATTATTATTCAAACGTGGCGGCGGCAAGATACGCAAACCCTGCAAGCTACGTTCGCGGCGTGCAAAAATCCGATGCGTTCACTCCGTCCAAAGAGGCTCAGAGTTTTAGCGATTTGCTTAACAAGCTAAAGAATGAACCCGAAGTCCGCGAAGATAAAGTCAATCGGCTTCAACAGGAAATTTCTTCAGGGCAATATTTCATCTCGGCGGATAAGCTTGCGGCAAGTCTTTTGATGAATCGTTTTTGAGGCGGCGGACATGTGGCAAAATTTGATTGAAACGCTCGACAAGCTCGGCGAAGTCTATGATAACTGGGCGACGCTCGGAGAAAAGAAACGCACGGCACTGGTCGCTATCGACATGAAGGAGCTTTCAAACCTCCTAGACGCTGAACAGCTCCTCGCGGCGAAGATTCAAAAACTAGAGCAAAGGCGCGTAGAAATTCTAAAGAATTTGTCCAAGTCGGATAAGACGCTGAACGAGACGACCTCAGCTAAGGATTTTTATCGTAAGGCTCCGACGCTTGCCGCTCAAAAGAAGTTGCTTCAACTGCACGAACGCCTAAGCAAGAACGTTGACAAGGCTTTGACAATCCGCAACAACAATCAAGTTCTGGCGCAATGTGCATTGGATGCCGTTCAAGGTCAGCTGAACAGATTGAGCGGCGCGGCAGTCGAACCGACTTATTCGGGTAAGGGTGCGGGCGTCGTCACTCATCAGAAGAATTTCGACTTCAAGGCTTGAGGATTTGGCTATGGACGAGACGATTAAAATTTTACGCGAACAAGCGGTACTATGTGCTCACTTGCCAGAGCTGTTCGACGAGCTGATAAAAATCATAGAGAGCAATTCGCCCGACGTGCAAGAGTCCGTTAGCAAAATCGAAACGACGGTACGCGACCTATCAAAGAACGAGCAGAAGGCGCAGGACTTCCTAAAGCGTGTCGGGGCTTCGTCTTTTGCGGAATACATTGCCGCTCAGGATAAAGGAATCAAACGCGACGTGGCAGAGAAACTTCTAATCAAGACAGCCGACGCGCAGGCGCAACTTAAAAATCGTTCGGCGAAGCTCAAGTTACTTTTGCGGAAGGGTCAAGACTACGTCGCTTTTAATCTGAACATATTGGCAAAGACTTCAGCAAGCGACACTTACGGCGCAGAGGCTCAAACGGACTCACGGCGGACGCGGCGCATGTTTGAGGCTAACATCTAAGGAAAGGAAAGAAGGGATAAGGATATGCGAGCAACATTTTCAGGGCTAAACACGATGGTGCGCGGCATTATGGCTAATCAGCTGTCGTTAGATACCACCGGACACAATATAACGAACGCGGGCACGGAAGGTTATTCCCGTCAGACAGTCACCTTGGCGACGACTTATAGCGAGGAACGCGGCGGCTTGCATGGCGGCGTTCGGGTCGGTACGGGCGTTGATGCTTTGGCAGTCGAACGCGCACGCAATGTCTACGCTGACATTCAGTATCGCAACGAAAATCCTTCGCAGAAATATTACGAGACGATGGCGGTCAACTATGACAAGCTAGAAACGATTTTCGATGACAGTCAGAACTTAGGCATTGAGGCGGCGTTGAATAAGTTTTATCAGTCGTGGGTTGACCTCTCTACGAACGCTTCCAACGCCTCTTCGCGAACTCATGTAATTGAGCAGGGCAGAAACTTAAGCGACCTCCTGCAGACGGCGACGGCTGAACTTCAAGAACAGATTCGCTCTGAATATGAAGACCTCAAATCCGAGATTAAGCAAGTCGATGATATTCTTGAGGAAATCGTTCTCTTCAACAAGCAAATCTCCGCGCAGGAAGTCACAGGCGCGACGGCTAACGACCTGCGCGACAGGCGCGACTTGCTCGTTGACCAGCTGTCTAATTACATGAACGTATCCTTCTCGGAAAATGCAAACGGAACTTATCAGATTAATTCGGGCGGTGTCACTCTAATTAACGGACCCACGAGGGCGCATCTCGTGATAAGTGACGGCGTCTCTTCCAGCGCGTATGGCACCGACTACGGCATTACCGACTACAACATTAAACTTAAGGAAAGTAATTTAGTCTTCACGCCGCAGAACGGTATCCTCAAAGCTCGTTTTGATTCTATTGCCGAGGATAAGGCTTATATCGACAAGATGGCGGACATTGCAAGCTTTATGCTCACCGCCTTTAACGAACAGCACCAACAAGGTTGGGACATTGACGGGCATTATAAATTCGTCGACGAGAACGGCGATGATGTTACCGTTGCTGACGAGTCCACATTGACGGCGGTCGAATACATGAAATCCGACGGGACATATCTAACCGACGCAGAAGCGGCGACCGTGACTTTGACTGGCGGCAAATATTATCTGGGCACGGACGAGGTCACCAAGCTAAACGGCGACACAATTTATCGGACTTCCGGCGGCGACATAATAAAGAAGGTTCCCGACACGATTAATTTCTACGGTCAAGGCAGCATAGATTATCAGTACCGCTACGATTCCGACTTCAATAAAAATTATCTCTACAAAGACGATGACAGCCTTCCTGATGACGAGAAACTTTTAAGCGGCGTAAAGCTTATCGCCGAGCTGGAAGTCAATGCAAAGTTCGCGGAAAATCGCGGCGACCGTTACATTGCTACGGCGACAAGCTACGATGTCATAGAGACGCAAGATGCCAATTTGAATATCCAGCGTCAATATCTCGAAAAAGATTGGGGCAACCGCACCGGCGACGGCACAAACGCAGTTTACTTAAGCGAGCTCTTCAACATTTCGCAGGATACTATTATAAGCGACGGAAAAGCCAACGCGCTCATTTCCCAAAAGATGATTCTTCGCGACTTAGACGGCAACCCCATTGACGCCGAGGGAAATACCGTAACCAGTTCAAGCGATTACGTTTACTCAACGGCAATGTCTACGCTCAGCGTTAATTCTTTCTATCAAAAATCCATGTCGACTTTGGGAATTGATGCCTACTCAACCGATGTGAACTATGACGGAATGCAAGCTATCATGACGCAGGTTACAAATTGGCGCGACTCAACTTCCGGCGTCGATTGGAACGAAGAGCTAACCAACATGATTAAATTCCAAAAAGGCTTTGCGTCCTGCTCTCGTTGCCTAAATGCTATGGACGAATGCTTAGATAGGCTCGTCAATTCAACGGGCGTCGTCGGCAGGTAATTAGGAACTAAGACTAAGGAGGGATTCTTATGGGCGTGCGAATCGGCAGTATGCATTTCATGTACAACTATCAAAACTCGCTCAATAAGGCTTATCAGCAACAAGGGAAACTTTTTGAGCAGGCGGATGGCTCGTCACTGCACCGCGCCAGCGATAACCCGATTAATTATTCCAAGCTCCTGCGTTACAACGTCAGCGAAAACGAAAACACGCAGTATCGCGAGAACATAAAAACGGCTTCTTCGTGGATGAAACAATCCGATGACGTGATGATCCATATGACGGAAATGATGCAGACGTTAAAAGAAAAATCCGTCCAGGCGGCGAACTCCGACAAGGCAGAAGATGATTTCGCCGCAATTCATAAAGAAATGTTCGCGCACATGCAAGAGATTGTTTCCGTGGCTAACACTCAAATTGGCGACAGATATTTATTCGCAGGGCAGAAGGATTTGACTAAGCCCTTTGAAATGTCCCTTGAAACTTACGACCGCGGGCAACCTAAAAATCTCGACGTGTCACAATCCGCATTCTTCAAAGGCACCGACTCCGATTACAACACCGAACTTTTCCAAATGCTCACGGTGACTGACGACGCGGGCAACAACTACTACCTCGACACGGAGAATTTCAATCTCTACACGCAGGAATTCATGGACAGCGGCTATAAAGAAGTTATCGCACACGGCTACACGACCATTGACGCGGCGGAGGCTTCGGCGGATACTGACGTTCAAGCACTCCTCAGCAAAGGCACCGCAGGTACCGCAGACGCTTTCCAAGTTGCCGATTACTTCACCAATCAAGGCTTGCTTAAGGACGAAACAAACAACTCGATAACTATCAACGGCACGGAGTACACTTTCAAGACGGTTAAGCAGAATATCGTTACTTACAACGGCGATAATAATCTTATCTCGATGGTTAAGCTCAATGGCGCGACCGACCCCAACGCTGATACCGTCAATTCGACTGGCGCGACTATGTTTGGCAGAGATATTTTCGACAACGCCAATTCCGGCAACGAGGCTTCGGGGACGGCAATGCTTAACGAGCTGTTCTGCGTTTGTGCCAAAGTCAATGACTCCGACCTCCACTGGATGTCCTCCGACGGCGTGACGGTTGCTGACGTTGCCCATTCGACGATGCTCGTCCAAGAAACAAAAATCGGCGCACGTCAACAGCTTTACAACAACGTAGAGACCATGCTTGAAAGGCAAGCCGACAACATCACCGAAGACATAACCAACGTAAGCGGCGCGGACATTGCCCAGCTCGCAACGAAACTCATGCAACAGACTGCCCTTTACAACTTGTCCTTGTCCTTGGGCGGCAGAATCCTTCCGCAATCTCTCGCTGATTATCTCTAATCTTTGAAAGCTAAATAAACCTAACCTGCAGGCGTCAACGAGGCTTTTCGTTGCCGTCTATTGCTGTTTTTGGGATTTTCATTCTCGGCAAAAATTTCAAGGGCAGGCAGGAAAATTTATTGAAGGGAGGGAATAGTCATGATGATGGTAAGGTTAAATACTCGACACGAGTTGCCACAGATAGCAATGAGAACAACCCAAGGAAGGCTTGACGAATCGGGAATAATCCAGCCGCGATCTCAAGGTAGAAATCAGCAGGCTCGCTCAAATAAAACCGTAACGCAACCGGGCTTGAGTCTTGATAGCTACCAAAGCCGAAAATCCTACGGCTTCCGAAATATGACCGACTTCACAGCCGAACGCGGGCAACGAGGCATCTCGGACGCACAAGCCGCAACAAGTCGACACGCTCAAGAAGGCTGGTCAAGGGCAACTACTGGAGCAAGGCGCGGCGATGATGTTGTTCAAGGTATCAAATCCGAAGTCTTCTCCGATTATCAGGCACGACCAGTTTTTACAACCGCCGCCATACCGGATCCTCAAATGCAGGGCTATCAGAGCGAAGTTGTCGGCGAACCTGATTTAGGTGATGTTACTGTCGATATTCAAACTGAGCCAAACGCGAGGATTCATTACACGCCAGGCAATGTGGAGACTTACCTTCAAAACAAGGGCTTTATTCGCCACTGGGTGTCAATGGGCAATTACGACATCAACGCCTAGCCGAGAAAAAATTTTCATTCTGTCAGGGGAATTTCAAAGGAGGAAAGTTATATGCTTAAAGTTTACACCAGCAGATTTGGTGAGATTGAGGTTGACGAGGCAAAGATTGTTCATTTCAAGGACGGTATCCCCGCGTTCGAGGACGAGCATGAGTTTGTTATCCTTCCTTACGAAGAGGAAAGTCCATATTACTTCATGCAGTCGCTCAAATCGCCGGATTTAGCTTTCTTGCTGACAATTCCTTTCCTTTTCTTCAACGACTATTCGTTTGAGATTGACGACGAGACGATAAAGGAACTCGAAATTAAGAATCAAGATGACGTGTTCTATTATTCGATGATCACAATCCCGAACGGCTCCGTCCGCTACATGACCGCCAACCTTTTGGCTCCTATCGTCGTTAATAGCGAAAACATGCGGGCAAAACAAGTCGTTTTGGAAAAGAGCAACTACACGACCAAGCACCGCCTCTTCCCCGAATCAGCTAAAAAGGAGGGGTGATTAAATGCTTGTCTTGACGAGGAAGCCTCGTCAGCAAATAATGATTGGCGACAACATCATAATAAACGTCGTGGAAGTGCAGGGCGAAAACGTGCGTATTGCGATTGATGCGCCGCGGGAAATCAAAATCTATCGTGGCGAAATCTATCGTGCGATACAAGAGGAAAATCAAAAGGCGGCTCAAAAACTCGACGTCGATTTACACGGCGCACTGCCGCTTAAAGGGAATTAATTACAAAGGAGTGTTTTTATCATGGCAGATAACACGTTGGCAGTCAGTGGCGTAAATTCGGCCACCAATACTCAACCGGTCGTCAGCGAACAGGACTTCGCACGAATTAAACCTGTCGCCCCGCAACCTGTGGACAAGCTCCCCACGCCTGCTGAGAAGAAGGAAAAGGAACAGCAACAACAACAACAGCAACCGCTCTTTGCACCCGGTACAGTTCCAGAGGAAACCGTCAGCCAGATAACGGAAGCTTTCAACGATCTCATGGACAAAATCGACTGCAACCTTGAGTTGAACTATAACAAGGAAGCTAATATGATCAATGTTAAGGTTGTTGACAAGGAAAGCGGCAAAGTTATTAGGGAATTTCCGTCCGAGGAAATGATCGAAAACATGATTCAGGCTGAAAAAAATGCCGAGAACTCGCAGCAAATGAGAGGCGTATTTGTCAACAGGATGGTTTAAACAGATGCCCTTTCTAAGGAGGGATTAACATGGGTGTCAATGGAATTTACGGCTTGTCGGGTTCGGGCATGGACATCGAGTCGATGGTTAAAGTCGGCATGATGAGTAGGCAAAACGAATACGACAAGATGGCACAGAAATTTACTAAGAACGAGTGGATGAAGGCTGACTACATCGAACTCAACAGCAAAATCACTACGTTCAACGCGTCGACGCTCTCGCAATACAAAATGTCCAACACCATGAACGCTAAAGGGGCGGAAAGTTCCAGTGAGGCGGTCAAGGTTTCGGCGAACTCTACAGCGGCTCTCATGAGTCATCGCGTTGAGGTCACAGCTCTAAGCTCCAATGCTTATCTCGTCGGCACAAACTCCATGACCCGCTACGACACGAGTACGGGCACAGCTTATACGTCAACTGACGAAGGGAGCTCTAGCATATCGCTCAAAGACGTGCTTTTTAAGGAACTGGGCACGAATTCTTCCGGTAATGTTTACGGCTCTATGGCTCCTGACGGAGTAGCGATGGTAGAGGCTGGGAAATTCGGTTATACGGATGAGACTTTCACTTCAAGCTGGAAAAAGAAAAATGCAGACGGTACCTATTCTGCTGTCGACCTTAGAAACGTCGATAATTTAAACAAATTCTTGAGGGCGCAAAACTCTATCTCCAATGATTACAAAAACTGGAGAGTGCAGGCTAGGAAAGACGACAACGGTGATTATGTACGCGATGCAAACGGAAACCCAGAACTGTATTGGGAACAAGCTAAATATAACGATACTTGGGTTGAAGTTAATCCGTTTACTACAACAGATGCCGGTGAGAAAAATAGTTTCAGAAATTTTATTAAAGGTCATAATGTTAGTACCTATACGAACAGTGATTGGCATACTTCAGTAGACATTACCGGTGGTTGGAATAACTACACAATCACGGCGGGCGCAGGATTTACCGGAACAAACACAGCGGCAGACACTTCGGTCGGTCTCTCCAAAGATACGGTTGCGTTCTCGTTCGAGATTTATGACGGCACGCAAAAAGAAGCAATGAAGGATATGACCACCGCCGAAAAAGAAGCTTACGTGAAGGCGCACACCGTCAGCTACACTTACGCCGATTTGATGGGCGACGGCACTACAGAAGGCGTGACTTTCAACGATTTGGCGGCGAAAATCAACAGCATATCTGGTTCGAATATCAAAGCCTCCTACGACGCAGTTCACGACAAATTCTCTTTCTACAACACCAAGAGCGGCGAAGACAACGGAATAGTAATCAGCTTCGGCGAAGACGAATCCTATACGAATGCACGCGCAAGCTTGGCGGCAAAGAACTTCTTCAACAACATGGGGCTTTATGTGTCCAAGAACGGCGAACTTTACGGCAACGACAAAGGCGGAGATGGCACGCTGGACGCGGCAACGGAAGGTGACGGAAATACGTTGACTTTCAGCCTAAAAGATACCGCTTCTAGTTCGGACGGCGTGAATTCCTTCATGGGCGAGAACGGCTCAATGAAAATCGACGGCGTGACTTACAATGATGTCGTCGATAACAAAGTCACTGTAGCGGGCGTCACTTATACCGCAGTCAACACCACCCTAAACAAAGACGCAAACGGAAATGTCATCGCTAGCAATCCGGCAACGATTACCGTCACGCAGGACACCGACTCGATTATCGACAAGGTTAAAAGCTTCGTCACCGATTACAACAAGCTCCTCGCCGACCTCTATGCGAAGTACGACGAGAAACCCAATTCCGATTACAAGCCGCTCACGCAATCGCAGAAAGACCAGATGAAGGACGAGCAAATTACTAAGTGGGAAGAGAAAGCTAAAGCCGGTCTCCTCTATCACGACCAGACGCTCGGCAAGATTATCATGAACATGCGTAGTGCTGTTGCAGAGTCGGTTGAAGGCGTCGACGGCAAGTACAATTCGATTTTCAGCTTGGGCATTTCGACGACGGGTATCAAAGGTCAGTTGGTTCTCGACGAAGACAAACTAAAGAAAGCACTCGCCGAAGACCCCGACGCCGTTTATAATGTCTTCGCTAAGCTGGACTCTCAGAACCTTGACGACTCGGCAAAGAGCGGTGTGGCTCAAAGGCTCGGCGATATTTTCGTCAGCGCGAACAAATCTATCAAGGAACGCGCAGGCTCCACGGCAGACATCACCGAAGACAGCGATTTAAACAATCTCTTGCGCAACCTGCAGACCAAGATGAGCAACTTTAAAAAGCTAATGTCTTCCTTCGAGGACGCGCTTTATAAAAAGTACGACGCAATGGAATCTACAATCGCTCGGCTCGGCACGCAACTTAATTACATCATGGGCGGTCAGTCGTAAAAATCTAAAATTCTACTAGGAAGGTGATGCGATATATGGTGAACGCGGCAGAGGCTTACAGGCAACAGAGAATCTTGAATGCGCCGCCGGAACATTTAACGCTTATGCTTTATAACGGCTGCTTGAAGTTCATCGACGACGGCAGAACGGCTCTCGAACAGAAGAACTACGAAGAAGCAAACAACATGTTGCAGAGGGCGCAAAGGATTATCTCCGAGTTCCGCTTGACGTTGAATTTCGATTACGAAATCTCCAATCAGTTGCTCCCGCTGTACAATTACGTTTACGACCGTCTGGTTGAGGGGAACATCAAAAGCGACTTGGCGCAGATAGACGAGGCGAAGGGAATCATTACCGAGTTGCGCGACGCTTGGTTCCAGGCAATGAAGACGGCACGAATCGAACGCGGCGAGGGCACGGGCGGCAAAGGCTATGCTTAAGTCAGACGAGCCTAAAGTTTCAGAGCCAGTCGACAAGGAAGAGGTCTTAAGGCAAGCTCGGATTCTTTGGCAGAAATATTTTTCGTTGACTAAGGAGCTTTTGAAGTTCAGCGACCAGAAGGACAGCGAATTATTTATGGAGCTCGTCGACCAGCGCGAACGGCTTATCGAGAAAATGAAGGCATTGCCCGAAAACGATTACCGCGAAACTGACGAATGCAAGCGGCTGATTGAACAGATAGTTCCGATGGACAAGCAGATAATTTATCGGGCGAAGGCGTGGTTGAATAAGTCGCGGCGGCAAAATAGCGCGGTGCGTTCCTACGACTTAATCGACTCGGCGGGGCTTCGCGGAACAGTCTTCAACAGGAAGTATTGACGCAAACTAAAAGACCGGTGAATAGCTCGCCGGTCTTTTTTCGTGCGGTTAATCAAATCATGTTCTTTTCGTAAGCGTCGTAGAGGGCTTTAAGCTCCTCAATCTTGGCGTAAATCTCCACCTGCAAGCGCGACGCCGTCTCGTATTCGCCCGCGTTCAGTGCCGTTATCAGCCGCGTGAACAGTGATTTATCGTCGATTGAGTCCTTAGCCAATGCCGCCCGCAGTAAGAAGATTTTATTCCAGTTATAGGCGTCTAGGTCGGTTACAAAGTCCGCGTCGATTTTTTTTGCCTTACGGACGATGCCGCGCAGTTCGGGAAGAATTCGGGCGATTAGCTCCGTCTTCCACCTTAGCAAAGCTCCGTCCCTGAACGCGTTGATGATTCGTTCTTGCAAGGCTCCGCCGCTCGAAATGACTTTGACTTTATCGGGGTATCGGCTCAAAGCCTCCATGTTCTCCCAAACGGTCGCGGGCGGTTTGCCGAAGAGTTTATCCCGCTCGGCTTGCGTGAAGTCCTCGAAAACATCTTGCTCACTGCGATAGGCGCGTTCCTTCTCCAGATAAAAGCCCGTTTGCCCCGCGTCCTTTGAAAGCTCCGCTAATAGTTCGTCCGTGCTGTGAGTTATCGCCGCGTTCACGCCGTCTAGGATTGCCGAATAGCTCGCCGCAAGCACCAGATAAATATTCGTGTAAGGATTGCAGGCGCGAAGTTCAAAGCGGGTCGCCATAGGATTTTCTAAGTCGCGAATCAGGCTGACTAGGATTGTCCGATTGCGTGCGGGGATTTGCGGCGTGTGCCCCAACGACGTGACGATACAAACTGGAGCCTCGAAACCAGGCTTTAATCTGTTCAATGAATCATTAGTCGCGCTGACGAACGGATTTATCACCTCGTAATTTTTCAGCAAGCCCATTAACGCACCGTAGCCAACCGCGCTCATGTAATCTTGCGTCTGATTCTTCGCGGCAAAGAGATTGTGCAACTTCCCGTCCGCCGTGATAGCCGCCAGTCCGATATGCGTATGCTCACCGTTGCCCGCCAAGCCTATCATGGGCTTTGCTTTGAACGTGACCTCCAAACCATTGGCGCGGAAAATTTCTTTAACGACCGTCCGCACGACGATTTCATTATCAGCCGCCTGCACTGCGTCCGCGAATCGCCAATCAATTTCCAGCTGTTCGCAGACGTGCGTTAAGTGCCCCGATTCGTCAATTTGCGCCTTGAGCCCGCCAACCTCCTTATGCCCCATTTCCACTTGCAAGCCGTACTTGTCCAGCTCGATTATCGATTGCTCCAAAGCACAACGAACCGCGCCATGCGTCCTTTCCCAATACTGCTCCTGCATGACTTGCGATGCTGTCATTTCCTCGACCGAGGCTTCTTCAAGCGGCGTCTTAACCCAGAATTCAAGCTCCGTTGCCGACGTGAAAACAATATCGATTACCTCCGCGCCGCTCACGTCTAAGCCGTCAATGTTCGGGTGCTTATGGAAGAGGTTGACGAGTTCGCGCTTAACATGAACAAGCGTATCAGTCAGAACTGCGCGGGAGTCGACCTTTTTGCCCTCGTGAATCAGAAAGCTAGGAATGCGCAGAGTGCCTACGGGATTGTTCGTCTCGTTGTCGTAGTGTTCAAAGTTGTAATCGACGAACCAATTAACCGACGGGTCAACGGGCATATCGACCTTAGCATTGTTTAGCGTGGCTATCCCCGGCAGGACGACGCTTGAGCCGTCAGTCTGAACCGCCCGCCCAGCGTAGAATTCGTCGATGTCCTTGATAAAAAGGCGCACGGGGATTTTCTCGTCGGTGTCGTTGCCGGCAAGGTCAATGCCCAAGAGCGACACGAACTTTATCTCTGGGTGTTCGCGTAGCTGTCGAATGACTTCTTCCTTGGGCGTGTTCGCTTTGATTGTGTAAAGTAAATCTGCCATGAAACTCGCTCCTTTGCGTGAAGTGCCCATGATGAGCCGCGCACAATTTACCACAATTCCTTTGGCAAGTCGACAGGCGGCGGGCAAGTACACAGTATAATTGATTTGGCTTAAGGCATGTTGTACAATGGGCAAAAATTTTATGGAGATGATGCTTGGCAATGGACAGACTACAAAAGACTTTTAGATTAAAGCCAACGCAAGTCATAATCATGAGCTTCGTCTTTATGATTTTGCTGGGGACGGTGCTTTTGATGTTGCCGATAAGCACGACGAACAATGCGGGACTGCACCCCGTCGACGCGCTGTTTGTATCTACTTCTGCCTCGTGCGTGACGGGCTTAACGGTCGTCGACCTTCATAACGATTTAACGGTATTCGGGACGATTGTCATGCTGCTCCTAATTCAAGTCGGCGGACTCGGAATAATGACGCTGGCAACTCTCGTCGTACACACCATGGGCTATCGTTTTCAGCTCAAGGAGAGTTTAGTTTTGCAAGAGTCGCTCAATCAGGGCGGGCAGGCTGGCTTATTCGAGTTGATTCGCCGCATGATTAAATACACGTTGGCTATCGAACTGTTCTTTGCGGTAGTGCTGGCGATTCACTTCTACCCCGAATTCGGCATTAATGCTTTGGGCTACGGGATATTTCATTCGGTGTCGGCGTTCTGCAATGCGGGCTTTGACTTATTCGGCAACTACGACAGCCTTTGCAAACGCAACGACGATTATTTTTTGATGACGTGTATTGGCTTGCTGATAATCTTGGGTGGCATCGGCTTTACCGTCATGTCTGACGTTCTGCATAAAAAATTTTGGCGGAATTATTCCCTGCACACAAAGATAGTTATCGTTATGAATCTCGCGCTGATTCTGGTCGGGACACTACTAATCTTCGGCGTGGAGTACTATAACCCTGACACGGTCGGGAACTTGAGCACACCCGCGCAACTCGCTAACGCTTGCTTTACGTCAGTCTCGTGCAGGACGGCGGGCTTTAACTCATTCGATTTGGCGCAAACCGAACAGATTACGCAACTGGTGATGATAATCCTAATGTTCATCGGGGCAAGCCCACTGTCGACGGGCGGCGGCATAAAGGCTACGACGTTTTTTATAATCTTGCAGTCAATGTGGGCAGTCTTCCGTGGCAAAAGCGAAATTATAGTTTTCGGGCGGCGAATCAGTCGGGAACTACGCGACCAAGCCTTTGCAATCTTCACAATGGGAACAATCTGGGTCGTGACAGCGGGCATAATCTTATCAATCATCGACGGCGAAACTCACGAACTAGAGGAAGTCATTTTCGAGACGGTATCGGGCTTCGGGACGGTCGGCATGGGAATCGGCATAACTTCGCAGTGGAGTATTTGGGGCAAGTTGGTTTTGACGCTAACAATGCTCGTCGGCAGGGTCGGCATAATGACTTTTATGCTGTCGCTGATAACGCAGAGACCCACGCGGATAAAATATCCTAAAGAAGACATAATGATAGGCTGAGTGATAAACATGACGAAAAATTTTGCAGTGCTGGGATTGGGCAGATTCGGGCGGAACGTGGCAATAACGCTGGAGGAACTGGGTTATAACGTCCTCGGCGTGGATAAGGACGAAAACATTGCGGCGGAAGTGGCAGATAAGCTGACCAAAGTCGTAAGCTTCGATGTAAGGGACGCGCACGCACTAAGGGAGGTCGGCATATCGGACTTTGACGTTGTGATAATCGCGTCGAAGAGTTTAGAGGCAAGCTTAATGGCGACCATGCTTTGCAAAGAATTCAACGTCGGGGAAATAATCGTTAAAGCCATAGACGAACGACACGCGGAGATGGCTAAGCGATTGGGCGCGACGAAATTGATATTTTCGGAGCGGGACACGGCTCGGCAGTTAGCGCGGCAGTTGGTATCAAAGAATTCATTTGACCTTAAAGAAATCGATGACGACATTGGAATTTTAAGCTTGAAAGTGCCGCAGAAATTGATTGGCAAGAACCTAATCGAAACTAACCTGCGCAAAGTTTATAACGTGAACGTAATCGCGATAAGGAGCGGTAATGAAATGCTCGTGCCGCCGCCGCCAAAGCACGTCTTCGCCGCGGACGAGAAAATCTTTGTTATCGGGACGAACGAGACGCTTGCCCACTTTGAACGCGACATGGATTAAAAAAGTTTTGCATACGCGGCAAGCTATTGTATAATGGGAAAAAATCTAGGAGGTTCGCTTATGCTTAAGAAAACAAAAATCATCTGCACACAAGGACCTGCAACTGACGCGCCGGGCGTTATCGAGGGGCTAATTGCTAACGGCATGAACGCCGCCCGCTTTAACTTCTCGCACGGCGACCACGCGGGGCACAAGAAACGTATCGACGCCGTCAAAGCCGCCGCGAAGGCTACTGGCAAAATCATTTCGCTGATACTCGACACCAAAGGTCCGGAAATGCGGCTCGGCGAATTCAAGGACGGGGCAGTTCAGCTCGTCGAAGGCAACAAGTTCGTTCTCGTCAACAAGGACATCCTCGGCGACGCGACTCAAGCTACCGTAACTCACAAGCTCCTTTACACTGAAGTCAAGGTTGGCGACAAGCTCCTGCTAAACGACGGCTTAGTCGAGTTGCGCATTGACGAGATTAAGGACAAGGACATTTACACGACGATACTTAACAGCGGCAAGATGAGTTCCCGCAAACGCGTCGCGGCTCCTGGCGTGGCACTCGGTCTGCCGGCAATCTCCGCTCAGGACGAGAAGGATATTCTCTTCGGCATTGCAAACGACATGGATTTTGTAGCCGCAAGTTTCATTCAGCGTGCCGCAGATGTCGAAGCTCTCCGCAAACTCATTACCGATAACGGCGGGCATATGGAGATTATCAGCAAGATTGAGAACCTTGAAGGCGTCAAGAACATTGACGAGATAATTGCGGCTAGTGATGGTATTATGGTTGCCCGCGGCGATTTGGGCGTTGAGATTCCCGCCGAAGACGTGCCGATTATCCAAAAGGACATTATCAAGAAGTGCAACGCAGTCGGTAAGCCCGTAGTCGTCGCAACTCAAATGTTGGAAAGCATGACGGTTAATCCTCGCCCGACTCGCGCAGAGGTCTCTGACGTGGGCAACGCTATCCTCGACGGCGCAGATGTTATCATGCTGAGCGGTGAGACTGCCGGCGGTAAATATCCCGTCGAGGCGGCGGCTATGATGAAGCAAATCGCCTTACGTATTGAAGAATCACTCGAATACAAAGAGATTTTCCTTCAGAAGGGCATGCACAGGAAACATTCACAGACGGACGCGATTGCCCATGCCACAGTTCAGCTCGGCTACGAACTCACAGCGGCGGCGATTATCACGCCGACTCGTTCGGGCTATACTACTCGCGTCGTCTCTAAGTACAAGCCAAAAGCCCCAGTCATCGCATTCACGCAGAATGATGAAGTTGCCCGCCATTTGAACTTGCGCTGGGGCGTCTATCCTATTTCTGGCACGCCGTGGCTTGATATTGTCCAGATGATTGACTACTCGTCGGCTAGCGCACTCGAAAAGGGCTTTGTTCAAAAAGGCGACCTCGTCATTTTAACTGCGGGCATGAAGTACGGCGAAGGCGGCACGTCTTCTATCAGATTGCACACCATTTAACAATACACAGAAAAATTTTTGCCTCCGATAATCGCGGGGGCTTTTTTTATGCTATAATCTGCGCTGAATCATTGATGAGACCGGCTATGAAAAGTCAAGAGAATGAAGCCGGAACATAAGTTTTATTATCACGAAGGACGGCGAAAATTTTGGCAAGCATTTTATGACAGACATGCCCGATAGCAATCAAATGGTTCTTTTCCTTCCGAACGTTTCTTCTGATAAAAGAGACTGACAGCCTCAAGCTGTCGGCGAATTTCAAAGTTCACTTAGGGCTTGAATATTTTCGGGAGCAATTTTCACAGTAACGCCCGAAACGAATGGCTTCAGCGACGATTAGCGCGTCTTGGGTGTCGTTCTTGGTCTGACGGATAAACGCGCAAGGCGTCGGACTGCAAAGGGTTGATAACGTGAACAGTCTGCCCGGCTTGACGAAGGTGAGCGTAGAGCGGCAATCAGTAATGCCCCGTTGCTTTCATGCCGAATTCGGAGAACTTCAACCGGCTCATAATTCTGCAAGTCAGAGTCTTCACTCTAAATTAAGTGGACAGAGCCACAAGGAGGTTGAAAGAAGAAACCTGTCCGCTTGGATTTTAGCAAAACCCTTTCGGGTTTCAATTCACTTTTATATAACAGGAGATGATTTGATTGATTGAACGATACACGCTACCTGAAATGGGAAAGCTTTGGTCGATTGAAAACGAATGGCAGACAATCCTCGATGTGGAACTTGCCGCTTGCGATGCTATGGCTCAGCTTGGAGAGATTCCCGCGGACGCCGCTAAAAATATTCGCGCCAAAGCCGCCTTCAACCTCCAACGCATTCACGAGATAGAAGCCGTCACTCATCACGACATTATCGCGTTCCTGACTTGCGTTGGTGAATACGTCGGCGAGGACTCGAAGTATATTCATAAGGGGCTGACCTCAAGCGACGTTAAGGATACGGCGATTTGCCTGATGATGAAACGTTCGGCGGAGATTATCCTTGACGACCTGAAGAAGTTCCGCGAAGTCCTCCGCCGCCGCGCTGTCGAATTCAAACACACCGCTTGCATTGGTAGGACTCATGGCATTCACGCCGAGCCAATGACTTTTGGGCTTAAACTTCTTCTTTGGAGCGCGGAGATTGAACGCGATATTGAACGCGTCGAACACGCCAAAAAGATTGTTAGCGTCGGCAAGCTAAGCGGCGCGGTCGGAACCTATTCCAATATCGACCCGCGCATTGAAGAGCTTGTTTGCAAGAAACTGGACTTGACGCCAGTCCGATTGGCTACGCAAGTTATCCAGCGCGACCGCCACGCCGAATACATGACAAGCTTAGCAATCGTCGCCAGCACCTTGGAAAAGATTGCTACCGAGATTCGCAACCTGCAACGCACGGACATTCGCGAGGCTGAAGAATATTTTTCGCCAGGGCAGAAAGGCTCCTCCGCCATGCCGCATAAACGCAACCCGATTAATTGCGAGCGCGTAGCGGGGATGGCTCGTCTCGTCCGGGGCAACGCAATCGCCGCAATGGAAGACATAACCCTTTGGCACGAACGCGACATTTCCCACAGCTCCGTTGAACGCGTTATCCTTCCCGACTCGACTATTAATGTTGATTACTGCACGCGCAAGCTTACGAACATTATTGACAAGCTCCTTGTTTATCCCGACGCGATGTTGCATAATATGAATCGCACTGGCGGCTTGATTTACAGTCAGCGGCTCATGCTTGAGATTGTTAATAAAGGCGTGCTAAGGGAGGACGCTTATAAATGGGTTCAGCGCAATGCTATGAAACGCTGGTTAGACGGCGAAGACTTTCAAACCAACGTCAAGCGCGACCCGGACATCACGAAATATCTAAGCGCGGAAGAAATCTCCGACTGCTTCGACTATAAATGGTTCCTGCGTCATGTTGATATGATATTCGCCCGCTTCGGACTTTAAGGGGAGACACTTTTGAAACTTACGATGCTCGGCACAGGTAATGCGCTCGTCACTGAATGCTACAATACTTGCTTCGTGATAAGCGACGGCGATAAACATTTTCTGGTTGACGGCGGCGGCAGTGGCATTCTTCGTCAACTTAAGCACGCGGGCTTTGACTGGAAGGACATGCGCGAGATTTTCTTGACGCACAAGCACGTTGACCACTTCACGGGGATTTTATGGCTCGTGCGCATGATTTGCCAGTACATGAACCAGAAAGAATACGCCGGCACCGCTAAAATTTATGGTCATGCTGAAGTTCTGCACCTACTCGAAGACATTGCTAAGAAACTTCTTCAACCTAAGGAGACGCGCTTTATCGGCGACAGACTTTATCTGATTCCCGTTGCCGACGGCGAGGCTTTGAACGTTATCGGGCGGGCGACGACTTTTTTTGACATTTACTCGACCAAAGCAAAGCAATTCGGCTTTTCAATGGACATTGGCGGCGCGAGAAAGTTGACGTGTTGCGGCGACGAGCCTTGTAATGACTTCGGAAAAGTTTACGCCAGAAATGCCGATTGGTTGTTGCACGAGGCGTTTTGCCTTTATTCGCAAGCTGACATCTTCGACCCCTATGGCAAGAATCATTCGACGGTAAAGGACGCCTGCGAGCTTGCGGAGAAACTTCACGTTAAAAATCTGTTGCTGTATCACACCGAAGACAAAAACCTTTCAGTGCGGAAGAAACTCTACTGCGCGGAGGGGCAAGAATATTTCAGTGGTAAAATCCATGTGCCCGACGACTTGGAGACGTTGGCACTGTGAAGTTATAAGGAGGTTACAATAATGATTAAAGGCAATCTGCTCTACGAGGGCAAAGCAAAGACCGTTTTCGAGACCGACAACCCCAAAGAGTTGCTGATTTACTTCAAGGACGACGCCACCGCGCTAAACGGCGAGAAGCACGGCATAATTGAGGGCAAGGGCGTTATCAACAACAAGCTCAGCGAGTTCTTCTTCAAGCAACTCAAAGACCGCGGCATTAAAAGCCACTTCGTCGAGAAGGCTGGCGAACGCGAGATGATTGTTAAGCGTCTGGACATGATTAAGCTTGAGGTGGTCGTGCGCAATATCGTAGCCGGTTCCCTGGTCAAGCGTCTTGGCAAGGAAGAGGGCACGCCGCTTACAGTTCCCGTCGTCGAATACTACTACAAGAGCGACGAGCTCGGCGACCCTATGCTTAACCGCTATCACATCATGGCACTTGACTTGGCGAAGATTGACGAACTTAACCAAATGGAGCACGTAGCCTTTTCCGTCAACAATATCCTGCGCGAGTTGCTCAAGGCTAAGAACGTGGACTTGATTGACTTCAAGCTTGAGTTCGGACGCTTCGATGGCGAAGTACTTTTGGCTGATGAGATTTCCCCTGATAACTGCCGCTTCTGGGATACCGTCACGCACGAGAAACTTGATAAGGATAGATTCCGTCAAGACCTCGGCGGCGTCGTGGAGGCTTATAAAGAAATGCTCGACCGTTTGACACTGTGAGGCGTCGTCATGGCTAAGAAAACTTTTATGGCGGCGGTCGTCGGCTTGATAATTTGCGCGGGCGTCAAGGCTGAGGCGGCGGACGTTTATGTTGGCATGTCTCCTGCCACCGGCTACGAATGCTACGTCATGACAAATACCATAAGCTACAAAAACGAACACCGCATGTTTATTTCCTCCGCAACACTTAAAATGGTCGACCAATACGGCGGCGTTCAATATTTGGATTATACGTTCTTCGATCTTGATAACGATGCTGCAGACGTTGACTTTACTAATTCGCAAGGTTTCAGCGGAAAAGCCACGCCGCAAGATACGCCGATTGAATGGGCAATGTACACGGTTATGAGAGAAAGGATTATCGGAGAGTATTAAAAATTTTTCGGGGGACGAGGTGCGCCTTGTCCCCTTTGACTTTGGCGAGGTGATTAAATGGAGCAAATGACTTACAAGGCTTCGGGCGTGGACATAGACGCGGGCAACGAGTCCGTGCGCCTGATTAAAGATTTCGTGCGTGCGACGTATCGCGAGGAGGTCTTAGGCGACATTGGCGGCTTCGGCGGGCTGTTCAAGCTTAAAGACTATGACGAGCCGATTTTAGTAGCAGGGACTGACGGCGTAGGCACTAAGCTTAAAATCGCCTTCCTACTCGACAAGCACGACACCATTGGGCAAGACGCCGTAGCCATGTGCGTTAATGATATTCTGGTTCAAGGTGCCGAGCCGCTCTTCTTCCTAGACTACTTAGCCGTCGGTAAGCTCAACCCCGCGCAGGTCGCCGAGATTGTTAAGGGCGTGGCGGCGGCTTGTAAGGCGTCGGGCTGTGCGCTTATCGGCGGCGAGACGGCTGAGATGAGCGGCTTTTATCCCGCGGGCGAATATGACATTGCGGGCTTTGCGGTTGGCGTCGTCGAGAAGAAAGCGTTAATCACTCCGGCTCGCGTCAAAGTCGGTGATGTGCTAATCGGTCTGCCGTCGAGCGGCTTGCACTCCAACGGCTTCAGCTTAGTTAGGAAAATCGTTTTTGAACGCATGGGCTTTAAGGGCGACGAATTTATCAGCGAGCTTGGCAAGACGATTGGCGAAGAGCTCTTGACGCCGACGACGCTTTATCCCGCGACGGTCTTGCCGATTATCCGCGAATACGGCGATAGGATTCATGGACTAGTTCACGTGACGGGCGGCGGCTTCTACGATAATATTCCGCGTGCCTTGCCTGACGGTTTAGGCGCAGTGATTAATGCGGACTCGTGGAGCGTCCCGAAGATTTTTAAACTCCTTCAAGCGTGGGGCAACGTTCCCCGCCGTGAAATGTTCCGAACGTTCAACTGCGGCATTGGCATGATTCTTATCGTCGACGCGGACATTGCTGACGAGATTGACGGCTACAAAATCGGGCGCGTGGTCGAGGGTGGCGGCGTAGAAATTCTAGGAGGTGAGCTTGATGATTAAACTCGGCGTGTTGTGTTCGGGGCGCGGCACGGACTTACAATCGATAATCGACGCAATCGACAGCGGTTACTTGTCGGCGCAAATTGCAATCGTCTTGACTGACAAACCGAACGTCGGAGCCTTGGCGCGGGCGGAGGCGGCTGGCATTAAAAATATCTGCGTCGATAGGAAGAACTTCACTGACCGCGCAGACTTCGAGGCGGAACTTATCAAACACCTTAAGGGCGTCGACTTGGTAATACTGGCGGGCTTCATGCGGATTCTTAGCGGCGACTTCGTCAAGCGTTGGGAAGGGCGCATCATGAATATCCATCCGTCGTTGTTGCCGGCGTTCCCAGGTGCTCATGCTCATCGCGACGTTTTGGCTTATGGGGCAAAGGTCTCTGGTTGCACGGTTCATTTCGTCGACGAGGGCACCGACTCTGGACCAATCATCATGCAAGCGGCGGTTGAGGTTCGCGAGGACGACACCGAAGAGACTTTAGCGGCACGAGTCCTTGAACAGGAGCATAGGATTTATCCGCAGGCGATTAGGCTATTCATTGACGGGCGGCTTAAAATCGTCGGGCGCAGAGTTGAGATAGGAGGCAGCAAGATGAAAATTAAACGGGCATTAATCAGCGTGTCGAATAAGTTAGACGTGGTGGACTTCGCACGCAAGCTAAGCAAGTGCGGCGTGGAGATTATAAGCACGGGCGGCACGGGCAAGGCGATTCGGGCGGCGGGTATTCCCGTTACGTTCGTCAGCGACCTTACCGGCTTTCCGGAGATTATGAACGGGCGAGTTAAGACGCTCAATCCCAAGATTCACGGCGGGATATTGGCGGTTCGCGACAATCCCGAACACGTTCAGCAAATGGCGGACAATGGCATTGAGCCGATTGATTTAGTCGTCGTCAATCTCTATCCGTTCAAGAAGACAATCCGCAAGCCGAACGTCACGTTAGAGGACGCGATAGAAAACATTGACATTGGCGGCCCCGCGATGATTCGGGCGGCGGCAAAGAACTTCAAATTCGTTACGGTCGTGACCAACCCCGAACGCTACGACGAGATTGCTAAGCTCATAACAGAGACCGGCGAAGTTCCTTTGGACGTGCGCAAGTCTTTGGCAACGGAAGCCTTCGCGCACACCGCCGACTATGACGCGGCGATTACAAAGTACCTTGCCGAAGCTTAAACGGCTTATCCAATTAAAAAACCCTCCGCGACTGTGTGGAGGGATATTTTTTAGTCGCCGTAGAGAATTAAACGAACCATTTGCCCCATTTCAGACTTATTGGAGTATTTTTGAGGCAATCGACGCTTATTATTCGTTTCGATAACCGCTCGCGTGTCGTAGGAAAGAATTTGCGACGATATTACCTCGTAAGTGCGGTTCGCGGGCGTTATTCTCACGTCGTAAGCGTACATTCGATTCAAACTCGCCTTTATCACCGCCATTTTGACGCTAAAAACGCCGTTTTGCATGTCGCTAACGCTGTCAGCGTCATAATAGTAACCTGTGTCGTCCATCGCGTCGATAAACTTCAAATTTTCCGCTGAACACGTCGAAAACGTCATCATCAGCAAAATTACTAAAAAAATGCTCCTCATATCCCTAAAACCTCCGTTACACACGTCCTTAACAGCTCTTGTAGCACTGTTACGTTCAAAAGTAGTGCTTCGGCTTGCGGACGTAGCTTTGTATAGTGAAATGTCGGATTATGCGCTACTGTGAAGTCCGTCGGGTACGCTATCGGCTTAAATCTTTGCAAATTGAAGTTCAGCATGGCTCGATTCATGTGAAACGCGCTTGTAACCAATAATGGCTTTGAAAAATTCATTTCGCGCAGGATTGCGGCACTATATCGGGCATTTTGCGCTGTGTTTATGCTTTTTGTCTCCGTTATGATTTTTTCTTCCGGAACGCCCAATGATTTTAAGATTCTAGCAGAAATTTCAGCCTCCGCGCCCGAATCAGAGTAAACTTGCCCGCCACTTATCAATATCGGCACGTTTAACAGCTTTTGCAGGCGAACTGCCGTTAAAAGTCTGTTCGCGGGGCTTGCGCATAGTGCTCCCACCCCGTCAACGTCCGGAACTTGACTTATCGCGCCTCCTCCAAGCAAAACTATCACATCTGCGCCAGAATTCTCGACATTAGCGGGCGGTGTGTGCATTTCTTCTAGCCAACCCATTGTTTTTTCGGCTATTAAGCTCGTGCACAGCAAATAAAATATCAAAGTGACGCAAAAAACCCCTGCGGCAAGCTTGCGACTGATTTTGAACAGCTTAGCCACCAAAAACAGCGCAATCACGATGAATATCCCTGGCGGCAATATCCAACTCGCTCCAAACTTCAACGCATATACCAAAATATCACCCGCTCATTGAATTTTTAGCTTATGATATACCAGCGGCGACTTATTTGCAAATATTCATCGCCCGTTTTACAAATTCCGCTATTCCGGAAAACGTAAATCACAACTCCAAATCCCTCCTGATTTTTGTACATGCCGAAAAAACCGCATTATGGCGCGATACGAATTCCGTTATTCCGGAAAACGTATTTTGAACTGTTTTCAAGGGCATTTTTTCTGGTATAATCGCTCGCGGAGGTGATTTTTATGATTTTCGACGACAGACGCACTCTGCGCACCATTAACGACGCTCCTAACCCTAATATCTTGAAAATTTTCTTCTACCTCGCCTTTCATCAGCCCCAAGACGGTATCAGAGGCTACACAATCGAAAAATCTCAACTTCAATTCGATTTGAAACTTGGTAAGACTGTTTTTTTTGATTCTATGCAGTGGTTGAAGGAAAATTTGGTCGTCAACGAGTTAAAATTAGCTTTGGAGTCCGATTTCATGGTTAATCCCTATATCGTGATGAATAATGGCGACCGCGATGCCCGAATTGCCGAATGGAGCCGACGCGTTAGGCTCGATGACGACAGAATTAGGAAAAATCGCGAACGTAGACGCCGTGAGCAACTCAAAAAGCAAAATCAGTAAAAATTTTCGTTCCAAAGTACTTTCAACGCTCAAAAATCATTTTTTAAGCCCTTCGGCAGTGCGTCGGAGGGTTTTTTCATTAAAAATTTTGCTTGACAGTCCGTTTTTTTTTATAATGGCTCAGTCTAATTTTAAATGTAAAATTCAATATTGCTCTGTGTTTTGACTGCGTAAGTATGAAAAAATCGTTTCGACATCTCCTTTCAATCCTTTAAGATTATCGGAACGGTTTTTTCATTCTTAAAATAAACAAAAAGCTCTTCGGAGGCGTGTAAAATGGTTTTTTCGGTAAAAATTTTGCTTGACAGCCCGTTTTTTTTTTTTTATAATGCTTCCGCGTCTTTAAACGTGAAGTTTTTGATTAAAAGGAAGTATTTTGCCTTATGGAACCGGAAAATTTAAATATGAGCTCTGAAAATAAAGATTCGATAGATAATGTTGATAAATTTGCGTTCGATGATGATTTTGGAAGTCTTTACGTAAAAGATGAGCTATTTTTAATGCTGATTGATAATTTAATGAAGCGTATACCTGATAATCAATCATAAAATCCTTTACAAGCTATCTCCTTAAAACTTAAACATCTGCTTTTACAAAAAATCCCGTCTTAAATCTGCGTAAGCGGCGGGATTTTCTCTTTTAGAGCAAAAAAAATTATCCCCGACACCTTATCGGGGATTTTTTCATTGTTAAAAGCCTTTATGTCGTTTTGAACGCCGCGTCAATCTCTTCAAGCGATTTTTTCTTGCTTTCAATGCCCAAACTCAACACGATTACCGAAATTATGACGAAAACTGACGCGAACATTAAAAATATTAAATTTATCGGTGCGCCGTGAGCTAAAAGCACGCCAACGAGCATTGGAGCCAACATTCCGCCGATTCGACCGAATCCAGCCGCCCATCCAGACCCTAAAGCCCTTATCGCCGTCGGATATAGCTCCGGAGTGTATGTATAGATGACTCCCCACGCTCCTAAATTGAAAAAACTCATCGCCGCGCCCCACATCAGCAAATTTGAAGCGTTTTCGGCGTTTCCAAAGAAATATGCGCAAACTCCGGACATTAAAAGGAAACTCGACAGCGTATAACGCCTTCCGATGATGTCTACGAGCCACGCAGCCGCAAAATAGCCCGGAAGTTGTGCTAAAGTCATGATTAAGACGTATTCAAAGGTTTTTACGACTTCAAAGCCCTGAGTGAACACGATTGACGGCAACCACATAAAAATTCCGTAATAACTGAACACAATCCCGAACCAAGCCAGCCAAAGCATTAAAGTACGCACGCGAAACGCTTTTTTCCACAGCGTGAACACATTTAGCTTGAAAATCGGCGTTGATTCGTCCTCAAATTCATTTTCAAACGGTTTGCTCGGAACTCCTAGCTTTTTTTCGAGATTTAGGATAATTTTTCGTGCCTCGTCGATTTTTCCCTTAGAAATTAGGTAACGAATTGATTCGGGCATGTGCAAGCGGATTAAAAAGACGTAAAGCGCGGGCAAAGCTCCGATTATGAACGCAATTTGCCAACCGAACTGCGGAATCAGCAAATAAGAGATTAAAGCGGCTACGAGCCAGCCTAAACCCCAAAAACTTTCTAAAAGAACGATAAAACGTCCGCGCAGTTGACTTGGGGCATATTCGCTCATTAAAGTCGCCGCAACAGGCAATTCTCCGCCTAAACCGAAGCCGACAAGGAATCTAAAGACTAAAAGTGATTCATAGCTCCAAGAAATCGCGCAAAGCCCCGTTGAGACGCTATAAAGTATCACAGTCGCCGCGAAAACGTTTTTGCGCCCGAATTTGTCAGCAATCGTGCCTGCGAGCACTGCGCCGAGTGCCATTCCGATTAAACCGACGCTTCCAATCCAACCGACCTGTTCAGGCGTCAAATTCCACTCTTTAGCGAGTATCGGGAGCACAAACGAGATTAAACCGGTGTCCATTGAGTCGAATAGCCAGCCCAGACCCGTTACGACTAATAATTTGTAATGAAACGACCCGACCGGCAATGTTTCCAAGCGTTCAAGTATCAAATTGCATACACTCCTTAAATTTTTTGCGTTCGACGCGAATTTTATTTCACGAGCCGTTAAATTGCAAGCGTTAATTGCTTTTTAATGCGCTGTAGGGTAAAATGTGGGCGCAGTATAAGGAATTTGTCTTTTAGAATTGCCAAGGAGGCGATAAAAATGGATTTTGCGACAATCGGCAGGCTCAGCACGTATGTTAAGCAAAAAAACCTGATGTTCGCTGCCAAACACAAGATACGCACGGGGCAGACGCTTACGAACGCAAATGGCAACTTAATAAGCGCGAATTTGTCTTCAACGTTCGATAAACTCCGTGAAGCGTCGAAAACAGCGACTGACCAGGCTAAAAAGCAGAAACTCGCGCTAATCAGGCGCAAACTCAAGGCTGGACAGAAATTAAGCGACGAAGAACTCGGATTTTTGCGCGTGAACGACCCGAAGACCTACAAAAAGGCAAAAGCCGCCGACGAAGCCCGCGAAGAGCTAAAATCTGAACTCAAGAGTGCAAAAACTAAGGAAGAGGCACGCGAAGCGATGACGCGGGCGATGGTCAAGGCATCTTCGACGGCGATGGCGGAATTATCATCGATTGGAGCGGGCGGAGGCAATATTAGCGGCGTTGGTTCGGAAAATCTTGCACAAAGTGCCGCAATGAACGTTTCAGGCAGCGAAATTGCAAATCAAAGCATTTCGGAAGGTTCGACGCTCACAAATGCTAATCAAACGGGCTTTAATCAGTTAAACGGCACGATAAACGGCGACGATAACAAAATTTCCGCGCAGAAGACCGAAGACGCCGATAATTTGACGCCGGAAGACATTATGGAGAAATATCTTTGGACAATCCGCGCTTTAGAAGACGAATGGGCGCATTTCACGAATTCGAGCGACTATAAAGACATGCCGGAGCATTTTACGGACGAAAAGACGGTTAAAAAGGTTCGCAAGCAGATTTACGAGCCTGACCGCAGGATTTTGGACGCGGCAAGGGCTTATCGGCGTGCTATGGCATAAAAAAATCATCACGGCATAGAAAAACCCCCAACCGACTTGGAAGGGGGCTTTTTGTTAGCTAAGAAGAGGCGCGATAAGTTTTACGAAGAGCGAGCCGACACTAAAGCCCGCATCGACACTTTCACGGGCGACGAGCGGCGCACGAGCTACGGGCTTGCCGTCATAGAGCAAAACAGCCTCGCCGAGGACTTGCCCCGCGTCAATTCCGTTTCCAGCGTCAACAATCTTTGGCAAGTCGTAAGCGACCTTCAAGAGCTTAGAATCTTCGCCCGCCATAAGCGGAAAGTCCAAATTCTGTTCAACGCTAACATGAACGGTCGCCTTTTCGCCGCCGCGCACAAAGATTTTTTTCTTAGTCTGCTCCTTATCGATAGCTTTGACTAATCGGACGCGTTCAAAGCCGAAATTGAGCAAAGCGGATGCGTCATCAAATCGCGTGTCGTGATTAGTCGAGTGCATGACGATAGCAATCAGTTCAATCTCGCCGCGCTTAGCACTGGCAGCCAAGCAACCGCCTGCCGCAGTCGTCCAACCAGTTTTGATACCGTTCGCGCCATTGTACTTGCCGAGCAATTCATTGGTGTTGTTAAGTTCGCTCCACTTGTCCTTAGGGTACGTCCAATGAATCGAAGTCCGTCGGGTGTTGACGATTTCGCGGAAGGTGTCGTTGGTCATGCAGTAGACAGCGATACGCGCCATATCAGCGGCGGAGGAATAGTGATTGGGATTGGGCAAGCCGTTTGGATTGGCGAAGTGCGAATTCTTACAGCCCAGAGCCTGCGCCTTATCGTTCATCAGGTCGGCGAAGCTATCAACGTTGCCGCTAATGGTCTGAGCTAGGGCAAGTGCGCCGCCGTTCTCGCTGACGAGCATGACTGCCGTTATCATGTCGCGTGCGCTGATTGAATCGCTCGTTGACCAGTCAAGGGTATTATCTTCCGCCATGACCGCTTGACTATCCATGAAGACTTCTTGCGCCGGATTAAGTTCCTCAAGCGCGATAACGCACGTCAGCATTTTAGTCATACTCGCCGGTTCGCGAATGTCATCGGGATTCTTTTCGTAGATGATTCGCCCCGTGTTAGCCTCAACTAGGATTGCCGAGTCCGCTAAGATTTTTGGTTCGCCCGCCGCCAATGCCGTGGAAGTCATCAAGCCGAGCGCGAAGACTAAAGCTAAAAATTTTCTCATTGCTTACACCATCATCATAGCCGCGACGAAGTTATAAACGCCGAACGCGCCGATAGCTATTCCCGCATACCAAAAGCCGATTTGTTTCATCAGTCCCGCAAGCGATGTTAGAAGGATTGCAATCTGCAGATACGTCAGCGAACCTGCAAAGCTCCTGTTCAAGTCAAGGAAATGGTCGCGGTCGGCTTCCTTCTGATTGGCTTGCTTGCGTATGTCCATTTGCTCGTTCTCGTAGCGGTCAATCGTCTGCTGATATTTTTCGCGCAAGATATTTAGGCGCGTTGGGTCGAGATTGCTCGGCGGGTCAATATCCAAAGCTTCGAGTTGCATCTTGTACATCGACTGCTTGATACTCTTAGCTTGATAATAAGCCCAGCCGTCGGAGGCTTGACTTTGCGCGAGGATACCTTTGCTAGCATTTGCGCCGGCATACAGTGAAGCGAACGTCGCGCAGATTGCCAAGATAAGAGCCGTCAGCGCGATTAGTTGCGTCTGCCGCTTAGAGAACTCTTTATCCTTAGTCTCGTCAATTTTATCGTCAGCCAAAGTTCATCACTCCTGAACGCTAATATCGGTGGTAATCTCGCCGTTGGCAATCGTGAAGAGGATAAAGTTAGACAACGCGCTATCGTCGGCGGTCGGGCTGACGAATTCAAAAGCATAGCCGTAATTGCCGTCGCCGAGTGCCTCGTCCTTAACTTGCGGATTTTCGCCTATCGTGAAGGTATCAACCTCAACTTGCGTGAAGTCCTCATCGTCGCCTGAAATCGTCATGCCGTAATGGAGAGTAGTAATCTCGTCGCCTGCGCGGAGCTTGATAAGTTCGCGGCTACTCATGCCGTTGCTATCCAAACCCTTCCTTGCGCCGAGGATATAATATTTCTCTTCGGCGTAGACGTAAGCGACCTGCAAATTGCATTCGACGCCATTAAGTTTAATCGGGATTGAGTAGAGGTTATAGCCGTCGTTCTCTTCGGTAATCTCGACGTAAACGGGGTGCCCGTCAAGCATGGGCCACACGCCGCGGAAGTTATCAGTAAAGGTGCCCTTGTTCCAATCGGCGTTAATGTCGGCGTCGCTACCTAAGTAAAGCAAGAGGTCGTCCTCAATGCTCATATAAACCAGCTGACAATGCACGCTAGAGAGTAAATCCATTTGCTCAGGGCTAAGCTGAACGAACGCATTGCCGTTGCTGTCCATTTGTACTGGGAAGTCATCTAGCTGAGAGAGTTGGAAAATCTCTTGCCGCTCGGCTTGCGGAGGCGGTGCAGTGGGTGCGGGCGTGACGAGCGAATCATCATTTAGGAGCGGGATAACGTCTTCGGGCAGTTCGCCGTAAATCAGATAGTAATACAGGAGCTTTTGCGGCACGGGCGCGGAATCGAGGTTGAGATAAGCAACTAAGCTTTGCTCGTCGCCGCTGTAGGAATAGAAGCTAGACAATCCGCCGCCGCGATTGCGATACGCGCCCTGAACTTTGTAAATAACGGCGTCATCAACCGCGCTGATGAGTTTATCGCTCGTGTTGGGGAGAATGTCCTTGCTACCCTTGGCTAGGTCGACAATATCAACCATGTTCGTGTAGCCGGTCTTGCGAGTGTTGCCGCCGTAATTTTCTGCCTGTGCGGCTCCGCGACCGAACTTAGCAAAGAAGTTTCGCGGATTATTATGAGCCGCCCTAAGAGCCTCAAGCCCGAACGATTCATAGGCATTGCGCAGATAGGGGAGCTTCGACAGGTCGATAACGGAAAGCGTCGCGGTGTCTTCGACCCAATAGCTTTTGCAGTCTTCCATGTAGGTATCGCAGATGATTTGACCGAGTTTTGCGCCGCCCATAGCGGGATTTTCGGCGAGAGCACCGACCCAGCCCGAATAGTTCCAGCCGACAGCGGGTTCAGTCTCTTCGGAAGCAGTAACATAGCGCGTCAAGCCGTCTAGGGCGTTCACAGTGTCATAAGTCGCCATTAAGCAGGCGTCGAAGCCGATAAGCTCAAAGGGTGGATTATCAGCATTAGGTTCATAGGACGCGGCAAAAGCATTGTGCACATCGTTTAGGCTGAGGATATGCCCCGTGCGCTCGTCAACGCAAATGCCAGCCGCCGAGCCGCCGCCGTGATCCCAGAAGACAAATACTCTATGGTCAGCGGTGTAGTTCTCCTTGCCGTAGCGGATAAAGTCGGTTAGCGTCTGGACGTGCCCCATGTCAGCATCGTCGAAAGAGCCAATGCGCTCCAGTCCGTTCGAGCTGTAAAGGTAGAACTCGACGGCGTCGCTAGAGACGACATCATTTTGCCATTGTTGAGTGCCGCCAGTCATGATTAGGAACTTGATATTCGGCGGGAGCTTGACATTTAGGAGTTCTTGAAAGTCACTGGACGCCGCGCCGTTACTTGTCTCTAAATCCGTGCCGCAAAGATACCAATAGACAATCCAGGTATCGTCCGCCTTGTAAGCGTCGCTGAAGTTCGCGGATTTGTTCGCCTGCTTAGTTACAGTGCCGCCGCCCGCCGAATCATCGCCGCAACCCATTAGCAACGCCGCTGTCAAACAAATTGCTAGCAAAAAAAATCGTCGAAGGGTCTGCATATCCTCATCTCCTTTAAAAAAATGGCTAGCGATTAGAAAGCCTAACCACTAACCACTGATAGTCGATTAAAATTATTTTCCGCTGACGAATTTAGCAACGGCTTGGGGGTCTTGCGGTGCCCAATACATTTTGCCATCGGAGCCTTGAACAGCCTCGCAGGTGACCTCAAGGGTCTGTTCGGGATTGAGCGGGAACTCGTTGATGAAGTTGTCGATTGATTCAAGCGCGAACTGTTGGAACTCTGCGCTTTCCTTGAGCTGTTCAGCAGTCAAGCCTTGCGCCTGAAGCTCGCCATAAGCCGTGCCGAGTGCTACTAAGTCTGCGTTGTTCTCTGCGACTTGCGCGGCTCCCGCCTGATTAATCGTGGTGGCTTTGAGTTCGACGACGGGATTTTTAGCATCTTCCTTCTTAACGGTGGCTTTCATGTCCATGCCCGCGTGCAGTTTAGCGACGTAGTTACCAGTCATCTCCGCGACGCTCTCATCGCTAAGCGGATATTGCTTAAAAGCGTCGACAATCGGAGCAAGCACTTGGTCTTGAACGGCTTCAACGTCTTTTTCAGTCATGCCAGCCGCCTTCATGTTCTCATCTTCGATAATGCCGTAAGCGTACAGCTGCGCATAGGCGAGAACGGCTTTATCGGGCGTGCCCTCGACTTTGACTTCTTCAGCCTTAGCGGGAGCCTCGTCCTTTTTAGCGGTGTCTTCCTTCTTGCCGCCGCAACCGACTAAGCACAGCGCGAGCAAAAGCGTCAACGCCCCAAACAAAACTTTCCTAACCATAAAACAAATCCTCCAATCAAGTTATTTGAAGTTGACCCGCGACCGCCGAACGTCTGCGGGGGCAACGAGTGCCCTTTACTTATCAGCCAGCTTGCCGAGCGTTATGAAGTCCATTAGCGCGTTCACGTCGTCTGGTGCCCAATGCGTGTTGCCGTCCGTGCCCGTGACTTTCTTACAAACTACCGCGCAGGTCATTTCGGGCTGAAGGGGCAGTTCCTTAAGATATTTGCCGAAGACCTCGACTGCTAGCTTTTGAACTTCGGGATTGGATTTTAACTGCTCGTCCGTCGCGCCGTCCGATTTGAGCTTGCCGACCATGCCGATTAGCGCGATTAGCTCATCATTGGGTGCAAAAGCCGCGGCGTTGTCCGTCATGTTAAAAGGCGTCGTCGTCAGCTCGACTACGGGGCGTTCGGGGTCGTCAGTCTTTAGCGCGGCTTGGAATTTAATTCTAGCTTTGCTACTGTCGTAGAAAACGTTCGCTAAGTCGTCCGCGCTCTGTTCGCTAAGCGGCACAATCCCATTGAAAGACGCCTCGAAAACTTTAATCATCATCTTGCGCAAGTTCTTGTTATCCTCTTCGGAAAAGCCCGCCGCCGCCATATTGGGTGATTCGCCCATAGTGACTAGCTCTGAATAAGCGAGTATTGCCTTATCGGGCGAGCCAACGACTTTATCCGCGCCGCCGCACCCGACGATTAGCAAGCCCGCCAAAATCATCGCACCTGCCAAAACTTTCCTGAACATAAAGAAATCCTCCCTTCGTTCGCCCAGCATTATACCAAATATTTTTCCCGACGCAACACGAATTCAAAAAGTGCCGCTTTAAACCCAAAAGTACAATCCTTGTAGCGGCGGATTCGTTCTGTTATAATCGCGCCGATGCTACCACTTTCCGGAGGCATACGCCAAAAGAAAGGAGGTGTTCAGGATGTTCGAAGCTCTTTGTTCGTTCGTCCTCGATGTTCTTGCGCGAATCGCCGCCAAGTTCATCTACGACAAAATCTTCAAGAAGTAGCAGGCGTTATTAACCCTCTACCAGTCCTCTAATCGAGTCGCATCGGTTATGGCAAACGAAATCCCCCGTAACGGCGTCGCATTCCGTCGCGGGGGGTTTCGTTTTGTGTTCAAGATGTCCGAGTTACTCTTTATTAGATGTTCAAAGCTCTTGGCGTTAATCTATCACACATGCGCCGCCTTGTCAAACAAAAAGCCCGCCGACCGTAGCCGACGAGCTTTGTAAATGTTTTGTTGTGTGGTCTCAAACTCGAACGTTTCCTAACTCCGAATTTTCGGCCGCATATCCTGCAACGCTGGCAAAATCTGCGGCGTTCATTGTTGGAGGAGGTTGAGAACCTGGAATGCGTTCTGTCCTGCCTGCGCGAGCATGTACTGCGACGCTTGCGAAAGGACCGCATATTTCATGTAGCTTGTCATCTCTTTGGCGATGTCCGAATCACGCATGACCGAATCAGCCGCTTCGAGGTTTTCGTTCATGGTCGTGATGTTGTCAGCAGTGTATCCCAAACGATTTTCAATCGCGCCGAGTTTCGCCTGTTCTTTGAGGGCATTGTCAAGTGCGTTATTGATTTTACCCAAAGCTGTCTGCGCATCGCTTTTATCCAAGAACAAATTGGCAAAAGTTTCAACATCTGAACCAAGATTAAGCACGGAGCCGCTCGAAGTCATATTTGCGAATTTCACGTTAATGCCAAAATTAGCCTCGCCGCCGACATAGAAAGTCAGTTCGTCACTGCCCGAACCTCCCACAGGTGCAGTAGGATTGTTGGCAACTGTACCGAAAGAACCGAATGCCGTTGTCGCATCGGTATTTGTTACGCCTGTACTGCTTGCGACCGAGATACTAATATTATCTATGTGTTTTCCTGATCCGCCGATTAAATAAAAGCCGTCTGCACTTGCTTGCACGGCATTACCATCTGAATCTTTTACCGCATCAGTACCGTTAGTGAGAGGATCATTTTGGTTAAACCATTTAAATACTGCGCCATTGCCTGTTGCTGAAATTTCACTTAACTTGTCGGAATCAGCCACCGTGTATGTTGCGCTCTTATCGGCAGTTGTAGAATTGCCTTCTGACCATTTTACCGTAATTTTGTCGCCTGTAGCAAACATACGAGTAGTGCCGTCATTTTTCGTAACATACTGAAGTGTCGTATCTTTATCGGCTGCAGTTGATCCGCCGCTTCCATTAGATTTATAAAAACCGTCAATACTTGTTATGGAAGCATACCCATGTGTAGGTTCTACGGTGGCAGGAGTGGAAACCCCTCCCGCTGCAGCGGATGTTACCGGAGCAGGATCAGTGGCGGAAGTAAGTGCTGTAGCCGCAGTGTCATCACCGACAGAGCCTTGAAGGAGCGTCCTGCCGTTAAATTTGACTTTTGCGGCGTTGTCGTCGATTTGATTGACGAGCTGGCGAACTTCTTCCGCAATAATCGTGCGGTCTACGTTCATGTTAGAGTCGTTAGCCGCGTTGATCGCACGTTCTTTGAGTGTCTTGAGGATATCGATAGTATTGCCGACGCCGCCCTGCGCAGTCTTGATAAGAGCGGTGTCGTTCTGAACGTTTTGGTTAGCCTGGTCGTTAGCGCGGATACGTTCGCGCATTTTCTCGGAGATAGCCCAAGTGGATGCGCCGTCTTTCGCGCTGTTGATTTTCATGCCCGTCGCGACTCTGGTCATTGCGGCGTTCATGAATTCGTTGTTGCGGTTGTATACGTTGTGAGTACGGGTTGCCGCAATGTTCGTGTTAATAACAGAAGCCATGATTATTTCCTCCTTGATTTCCTTATGAAGTTTTCCTTAGGCGACGATTTCCTTTCCGCCGCCGAATAAACGTTGACTGTTAGTCTCCGACCGTCGCCGAAGACTTACTGCCCCGCACGCGTAACGGGGGCACAGCCTCACGCTTAATCCAAATCACTTGCACTTACTAACTATCTAAAACTTGAAGCTGATAACTTGACTTTTGAGCTTTACAACGAATTTGGTTCTGCGTTCCGTCATTTGAGCTTGTTTTCTTTATCGTTCCTGCCTGCTAGCTCTCGTCTAGGGTTCCTGCCTGAACGATTTCGCACGTCTCCTTATCCGCGAAAACTCAATAAAAAAAACAACTTTCCACACTCAACCTAACACCCATTACATCGGACTTGAGGTCTGACTGCGAATTTGGCTCCGCGCTCCGTCGAATGAACTTGCTCCCTCTATTCAATGTGCCCGCCCCACTCAATTTTTGGTGGTCGTTAGCTTGCGTTAGGGTTCCTGTCAAACGATTTTGCTTGTCTCCTCATTCGCGACGATTCGTATTCTCGGATTCTTTGTCTCGCCTGCTGAACTATTGCCTTCAGCTAAACGCTATACGTTCCGTGCTTAGGTGTTTATTCCACATAGAAGCGGACACCCGGCAATTTCTGTCAGCCTACGCTACCTGTCCTCCTAAAATCTTTGTCGTCAACCTCCTTTAAAACTTTGAATCTGTGCGGCATTGTATCAAGAAAGTTTTTATACGTCAATAAAAATCATCTATAGCGGGCAAAAAATTTTCAGGTAAGTTTAAGATTACAAAAGCTTTTCATTTAAAAATCAGTTGTTGTCCGTATTTTACTTGGAAAAAAGCGAATAGAGCATAGCGACTGTGCTACTGACTGCCGCAACGCCTATTCCGATTGTCGATATGGTGGCGATTTGCCCTTGATTGGTCGACGAATCCATTTTATTGGAAAGCTTATCCATGCGTTCGTTAAGTTCTTTGCGGGTGTCTTCAATTTTGGCGTTGAGTTCTTTGCGGGTGTCTTCAAGTTTTGTTTCGAGCTTGTCCATGCGAGTTTCGATTCTGTCCATGCGCCGATTGAGGTCGCGCTGACCTTCCTTTAAATCGCGCAGTTGGATAAAAATCAATTCGTTGACGGACATCGTTACTGTTTGTTGAGTTTGCTCTTTAGTTTCCACCATGATTAATTCCCCCTTAAGTCACGTCCGATTTTAACAACGCGCCGTGGCTTCTGTCAATTAAAGGGAAATGCGCCACGCCCGCCGAATAACGAAATAAAAGAGGTGATTAAGATGGCTCAGGTTCAGAAAAAAGAACTCGCGCCCGGCGAACGCAAACGCTTTTGGACAAACGACATGGAAGCGATTATCGCGATAACGCTCGTGCTTTTGATTCTCGGCACGATTAATGTTTTCAGCTCCAGTTTTATCTTCGCGGAGGCGGAATTCGATACGCCGTATTTCTTCCTAAAGCGTCATGCCCTTAACGTCTGCATAGGGCTAGCGGCGTTCGCGGTGTGCTTGCACTTTGATTATCACGTCTGGCGCAAGTGGATAGTCGCTATCCTCGGCTTCACTGTCTTGGCGTTGATTGCGGTATTAATCGTCGGTCCTGTCGTAAACGGTGCAAGACGCTGGCTCCCTTTGGTCGTCGTGCAGTTTCAGCCGGCGGAGTTGGCTAAGCTCGTGGCGATAATGATTGCCGCCGCGTATATCTCCCTCAAGATACGACTTCAACAGCGGCTACAACTCCTAAGCGTGCAAGCGGTGCTTATCGGGATAATGTTCGTTTTAACGGAGCTGGAACCCGACATGGGCACGGGCTGTATCATCTTAGGCATCCCAATGCTTATGTTAATCGTCTCAGGGCTGGAGAAATACGACGTGTATAAGCTGGTCGGCGCGGGACTTGCGGGGGCGGCATTGCTCATCATCAAGGAGCCGTATCGATTGGAACGCTTGAAGATAACCTACGACCCGTGGTCAGACGCGCAGAATTACGGCTATCAAACTGTGCAATCGCTCTCGGCAATCGGTTCGGGCGAGCTAACTGGTATGGGCTTAGGCGTCGGCGTCAGCAAGTATGACTACCTGCCGGAGGCTCATACGGATTTTGCGTTTGCTATCTTCTGCCAAGAGAACGGCTTCCTCGGCGCGATATTCGTCTTCCTGCTGTTCGCCGCGTTCGCAGTCTACGCCGCCCGCATTGCCAACAAAGCTAAGGACGAATACGGGCAAGTTCTCGCAATGGGGATAATGATTCTTGTCGTCGGGCAGGCGATAGCTAACCTGCTCATGGTCGGCGGCATGATTCCCGTCGTCGGAGTGCCATTGCCGTTCATCAGCTACGGAGGTACCTCGCTTATCGTCACGATGGCGGCGATTGGAATTCTCGTAAACGTCGGCAAGCAAGGAGAGCGGAGCACATAAAAAAACCGCCACATTTCATGACGGTTTCATAAAATCAGATTGAGTTTTTGCTTAGCTTAAAGCGATAGACTCCCGCGCCGAGCCTCGGCGTTATTTTTTTGTACTCGTCGAAGAGCGCGGAATAATTTTCCCCGTCGATAGCTCGGCGATAGAGCTTGACGACCTGCGCGGTGATTTCGGGCGAATAATCCTGCGCCTCAACCCTGAGCGACGCCGCGCCCAAAAATTTTTCGACGTAAGGCAGAAGACAAAGTTGCTTGCCGAAGAAGATATGCCAACGCTTAAATTGGTCGACGCGCAGGGAATGAACTTCGCCCGCCTCGTCAGCCAGCGCGTAATGATGATTCAGCTTGTCGGGCGTGGCGAACTCGTCGTAGCCGGGCAAGTACAGCTTAGCAAAGTCGTGGTCGCAAATCATGGACTCGGTCGCGCCGTGTATGATGACTTCGATTGGCAACGGTGAATCCTCGACGACGCTCCGCACTTGCGCAAAGCTAAGCTCAAGGGAGGCGGTCGCTTGCACGGCTCCTAGGCTCTGCAAAAATTCTGCGGCAAGAGGATTGAACACGCTAAACGACACGTCAGCATAAATCGGCGCGTCTGTGAGTGTCCTAACCAAGTTCAATGCGCCGAGGTTCCCTACAAGTATTCCGTCGAAGTCTATCCTGTGCGTGAAGACTTCCGCTAACTCAGCTAAGTCTTTGTCCTTCGACGTGCGCGGCATCGCCCAAATAATTTTCTTGCCAGCCCCGTGAGCAATCGCGACGGCTTTTTTTAGTTCGGTGAGCGTCCACGGCTTGAGGGGCTTAAAGACTTCGCCGCCGACGTAAAGGACATCTGCGCCCGCGTCGAGTGCCGCCTGTGCACTGTCAAGCGTCGCAACCCTTACAGACAGTTTAGGCTTGGCGGAAGACGCAATCGCCCGCTCCGCCTCGAAGATACTTTTAACGGCGTCATCGTCAAAGGCAGGCTCAACTACTGCGCGGGAAAAAATTCTCGGCTCGCGCTCGCCCGTCAAGCCAATGTCCTTAGTCGTCGGTGCACCAAAGGCAAAAGTCGTCGTGTAGTCGCGGACGCGGTTTTTGTACAGATTATCCCAACGTGTCTCGTCTATGGTGTAGCCTGTCGGGTCGGCAAGGTAAGAATCAATTTCCTGCCGATAAGTCGTGACTAGGCGGCGAACAAATTCGGGCGGTCTCATGCGTCCTTCAATCTTAAAACTCGTGACGCCCGCTTGAATAAGGTCGGGAATGTTCCTGAACATGCACATATCATTTAGCGCGAGCTTGTATGACCAATCATTTAGGGTGTTGCCCGTCGTCTCGTCGATAAGCTTATACGTCCAGCGGCAAGGCTTCATACACCGTCCGCGATTACCGCTCTGCCCGAAGACTACGCCCGAATGAATGCACTGCCCCGACTCGGCAAAGCACATGTCGCCATGCATGAAATATTCGACCTCAATGCCTGTGCGCTCCTTTAGCAAAGAGACTTCAGCAAGCGTAAGTTCGCGCCCAACGACCACGCGGGTTATCCCGAAAGTCTTTAGCAGTTCGATAGCTTGCGTGTTGTGCGTGTTCATCATAACCGAGGCGTGCATTGGAATCTTTATGCTGAGCTTGCGAACGAGATTTATAACCGCTAAGTCCTGCACGAGGATTGAGTCGGGCTGAAGGTCATCGAGGTAGCGCAGATATTTTTCTAGCGGCGCAAGCTCCTCCGTGCTGATTAGGTTGTTGAGCGTGATATAAAGTTTAACGCCGCGTTCATGAGCCAAGGCGACCGCCGCCTTAAGTTGTTCGTCGCTGAAGTTGAAGTCGCTGTTGTGCACGCGCATATTGAAACCCTTGCCGCCGAGGTAAACAGCGTCCGCGCCCGCGTCAATCGCCGCAACCAACGATTCCCATTGTCCGGCGGGTGCTAAGAGTTCAACTGAGTTCTTGTTCAATGTCATTTCCCCTTTGCTTATTGGTATCGACAGCACGCCGAATCGCCTCGCTCATAACTTCCGCCGCGAGCGTGCCGACAACGTTTAAATCCGCAGAGACTTCGCCGACCGACGCCGCGTAAATCGTATCGCCGTCAAAGAAAGTGCCGACGGGCTTAATTGAGCGGGCATAAGCGTTGCGCGTCATGGAAGCGATTTTAGTTAGCTGAGCTTTGTCGAAGTTGCCGTTGGTTATGATTATGCCGAGCGTCGTATTTGAGGCGGGAGAAATTTGCGTCTTCAGCTTATAGAGTTCGGCGCGAGAGTCCGCGAAATGTTTTCTATCCGCCGTCAAAAGTCCAGCGATTTTTTTCCCCGTGCGCTCGTCGTAAACATCACCTACCGCATTGACGACGACAAGCGCGGCAATTTTCAAGCCGTCAACCTCTACAGCGTAAAAGCCAAGTCCCGATTTCATAGCGCGATTCATACCGCCGAGTTTGCCGACAGTCGCACCCGTGCCCGCGCCGACCGAGCCGCTTAAAAATTCCTCGTGCCGATAAGCCGCCTCACACGCCGCACGACTCATAGCCGCATTTGGACGAACCGCCGCCGAGCCATAAGCTAAATCGTAAATGCAACTCTGCAAGACGATGGGAACAAGAGCCGCGCCCGTGTCGAATCCGATTCCGCGTTCTTCAAGCCAAGTCATCACTCCGTCGCTTGCCGCCAGCCCATAAGCCGAGCCGCCAGATAAAACTATCGCGTTGACGGGCGTGGGCGCGGTCGTCGGACTTATCACGGGCGTTTCACGAGACGCAGAACCGCCGCCGCTTATGTCTACGCCACAACGAGCACCCTTAGGAAAAATCGCGACCGTCACTCCAGTCTTTGCGTCGTCGTCTTGCGCGTTGCCAAACCAAACGTCGTCGAACGCCCGCAAGGAAATTTCTTTAACGTCATTTAAACTCGTCATAGCCTTAGCTCCTAATCGATAGAAAGGTTGAATTGAATTTCTTGTTGGAAGCTGAACGGCAACAATCAATCCACACCGCCCGATAAGTTTTCTCCAGCTCGCGAAGATATTTCTGCTTGTCCATAAGCGCGGAATATTTGACGTGTTCGCGCAAGCCGACATGATACGCCGCGATTAATTCCTTGCGTCGGCTAAGTTGAATTGCCTTCTTTACGTAATCCATTGGGCTGGCGGTAATGAGTTCCTTAACGTCGGCGGCGGCTAGGATTGACGAACTCAACCGCGCACCGTGCGTTTTGCCCCTGAACGTTATGACTGGCACGCCCATATAAAGAGCCTCACAAGTCGTCGTGCCGCCCGTGTAGGGGAAGGTATCTAGCGCAATGTCAATGTCGGCGTATTGTTCAAGGTAGTCGGGGCTGTAGGGTCGAAACTCCACGCGCTCAAGTGGAAAGTTCATCTTGAGGAGCCGAGCGCGGACGAGTTTTTTGCCGTCGTCTATGCTGAAGATTTTCCCCTTAAGAATCAGCCGCGAACGTGGCACGCCGTCTAGGATTGCCCGCCACATGTAAAGGACTTCCTCACTAACCTTGGCGAAGTTGTTAAAGCACCCGAATGTGATAAAGCCATTGCGCAAGACTGGCGCACGCAACTGGACATCGGGCATATCGCGAATCAAGCCCGGCGCATAGCATAGGCAACAGGTATCGAGCCGCAGGATTTTTTCCGTGAAGGTGTCTAGCGTATTCCGTTCGGGCGAGCAAACTTTATCGGATAAAAAATAATCCACAGCCCCCAGCCCCGTCGACGCCGTGTAGCCGAGTGCGCAAATTTGAACGGGCGCGGGCTTGTGCGCTAGGATTGGAAGACAGCTATCTTGCGAATGCCCCGACAAGTCAACCAGAATATCAACGCCGTCATCTTCGATTATACGCGCCGTCTCTAATGACTGCTTGACATTCACAACACGCCAATCGACGTTGAAGGCTTTAAGCTTATCCGTGACGAAATCTTTTTTGCCTGCCGAGTAGCACGTCACAGAAAAATTTTTCTCGTCGAAGGCATCAAGGAGCGGCGACAGGAAATTTGCCAAGGCATGTTCTCTGAAGTCCGGCGAGATATATCCTATGTGAAGCTTGCGTTCCGTGTCGAAATCTCTTCTGTCATGCGCGAAGGTCACAACCCTAACGAAGAACGAATTATATCTCCGCGCCAAGTCCTTAGCTTGCGTCGGCGGCACGTCACGATAATTTTTCAGGAATAGATGCTTTGAGTAAAGCTCCGCCGCCTGCGCCTCCTCATCAGTGAGCGTGCTTGCCTCCAGAAGGTTCGCCGCCGCCCGTGCAGGTTCGCCAGCCAAGTAGAGACCATTGGAATTCCAACACAACGCCTTAAACAGAAGTGCCTGTACGATAAAAGTTTTCTTGTCCAGTTGCTTAAGATAGTCTTCGTCGGCTGGAGACTTCTTGCCCTGCTTCAATATGAGCTTGCGTTGAAAATCTTTTAGCTTAGTTTGAAGAGTCTCAAGCTCAGTGTGCGCGTCGTCAATCACGGCATCAAAGATTTTTATCTGCTCGCGGAGTTCAAACCGCTTAGCCGCCACGCCGCCCGCGATGAGCCGCCCACGCAGGTGATCCGGCTCGACTGATAAGGCGAACTGCGCCATTGACTCTGCCTCTTCGATATTGCCAAGATAGAGAGACGACTCCGCCATGAGTGCCAGCCCGTCCGCAGAATTTTTATCAAGCTCGAAAATCTCGCGTGCAACGGTGCGCATGGATTTTGGGTCTCCGCTTTGGGAGAACTTCTCCGCTAGCGTCACCCAGTCTAAAATTTTTTCGTCCATGTGATTACCTCCACGCGATAAATATTTTTAATCATAATAAACCAAACGCGCCGAATTTACAAGCATAAGCCCCGCGAACGCACAAAGCAGAACGCAAGCTTGAGACCGGCTGCCAAGGACGGCAGCCGCCCCGCGGCAACGTGGACGTTGCATCCAGTGTAGACGCCCTCACTATTCCCCCGCTTTTAAAGCGGGTCTTTTGGGCGTGCAAAAGAAAAGTTTAAACAATTGCTTGAAGGAATAGGCGACATGATTTAAAATCGGGCAAAAAAAGAAAGGAGCGAGCAAAATGAATCAACGAGGCTTTGCGACGCTGGAAGTTATCTTAATGGTCATGGTGATAGGTATCCTTGCCTCGATAGCAGTGCCGCGCTTCAATAGCATAACGACCTCCGCCAACACCGCCAAAGTTCAATCTGACCTATCTACACTCGATACGGCGGCGGCAATCTATGCTATGGAAAACGGAACCACTAAAAACACTTTGAGCATAACCGACGACTTAAAAGATTATCTTCAAGACGCGAGCACTATAAAGCCTCCGCTCGGTGATGTTTACGTCGATTCCACAGATAAAAAGCTAACGGTTACCTCCAGCATGTCATACAGCGTCACTAAGCAAGACGACGGCGAATATCGAGCCACCCTTGAAGGGCACACGGCAGGAGAATTCAGGAAGACTTCTTGACGAATTGCAGGATTTTATTGACGGGACACAACTTTATTGATAAAATGCGCCGCAAGAAAAATTTTTTCTAAGGTGCTTAATGTTTTGAAGGGAATCAACGATATAGTTTTCAGCAACACGGATTTTTGAAAAGAAAATAAGCGAGAAAACCTGCGGCAAATCGTTACGCGTGCGAGGCGCATTGTGCCCGGCGACGGTCGGGACTGCAGATAAGGCTCGTTTGTTTGACGGCGGAAAGGAAACCGTCGACTAAGGAAAATTTTTCTAGGAAAGATCAAGGAGGAAATAACAATGGGTATGGTAGTAAAAAACAACATGAGCGCGGTTCGTACGCTCAACACGCTCAATAGCAACACTAGCGCACTGCAGAAGAGCTTGCAGAAAGTCTCCAGCGGCATGAAAATCAACTCGGCTCAAGATGACGCTTCGGGCTACGCAATCTCCGAGCGCATGCGCGTCCGTATTCGTTCACTCGATCAAGCTAACCAAAACAGCCAAAACGACTCCAGCTTGATGAAGACCGCCGAAGGCGCAGTCGGCAACACCGTCGAAATCCTCCGCGCACTCAAGGAAAAGGCAATCAACGCCGCCAACGACTCCAACACCGA
Organism: Selenomonadaceae bacterium; assembly: GCA_017518105.1. Classification (GTDB taxonomy): domain Bacteria; phylum Bacillota; class Negativicutes; order Selenomonadales; family Selenomonadaceae; genus Quinella. The sequence goes on along the minus strand of JAFWWC010000012.1, from coordinate 38,390 downwards.
CGAAGATCGCCAGACCATTCAGAAGGAAATCAACCAGTTCATCGACCAAATCGACGACAACGCCCTCGTTCAGTTCAACGGCAAATATCTCGTCGACGGCTCCAAGAACAACGCTTTCTACAAAACCAAATCTATCTTGCTCAACCAGAGTTTGGAGATTGGCACACGTTCCACCTCCGCGCTCACCGACCTCAACAACCGCGCCGGCGACTCCCTCGGAATTCAGACCACCGACAAATATCAAGTCTCCTGGGTGCAAAACGGAACCGTTAATGTCATCAGCGGCGATGTCGGTACCAAGGCTATCTCCGATATCCTGACTTTAAAGAACACCGCTGGCGACCAAATCAGCCAGGTTAAGGCTACCGATGCAAGCGGTCTCATCTCCGGTCCAAACGAAGAGGAAGAAGAAGCCACACCGCTTTACACTATCTCGGCAGAGGACGCAGCTAACTTAGAGAGTAGCTCGGCTGGTGCTAAGCTTGTAGAGGCGTATAAAACTTACATTAATAGTTCTGACAATACTAGCGGTGCTACCGACGGTGATGCTGTTAACTTAGACGTTATTACAGACGGTTCGGGCAATAGACTTTACAGCTCCGATGGGAAAGAAGGCTCTTTCACCGATGTAACAATCCAAAAGGATGCCACTACTAATAACTACACCCTCACTCTTCCCCCTGGCGCAACGGAGCTCAAGATTTACTCCTATGAGAAACAGCCCGTAACATACCCCGCTGGCACCAACGCAGAGCCTGTCACCGATGGCTACACGACTTATAATGCAGGAGGTCCTGCCGGAACACTTGTCAGCAGTCTTCCTGACGCTCTCGCGAATCAATTAACTGAAACTGCCACAGCATTATCTGGTTTGACGCAACCTAGTGCTGGGGATACCATTGGTGACTTTACTGTTCCTACGAATGCAGAAGCTGATTCTATTGCATGGACCGTCTTGGATTCTAGTGGTACAGAAGTCACGGATGGTACCTCGTATGCAGTCCGCTTAATTACTAATGCTACTGACAGCAAAGATTACTTGATTATGTACACAGACGATACGGCAACTACGGCAGCTACGGCAGGTTACAAGATTGGTGTCAAGTTCACAATACCTGAAGAAGAAACCAACGCCGCCGAAAGTGGTCTAGACGAAGCCTGGGATAAATTCGGCAAAGCGGTCTACACGCCAGACAAGACGGAGGGCATAGCCTTCGGCGCGACGGAGCCTGACGTCAACCACCAAATCTCCGGCTTGACAGTCAATATCCTCGACCAAGACGGCAACGTCAAGAAGGCGGCAAACGCGGCACTCGACCAATTCAAGCAGTATCAGCGCGCAGAGAACGAGACCGGCGATATGTCGTTGAACTTCCACATCGGCTCGGAAGCAAACGTTGCGTTCAAAGTCGGAATGGGCGATATGCGTGCACAGGCACTCGGCTTGAAGGGCTCGGACGGCACGAGAATCGATGTCTACACCAAAGACCATGCAAACGCGGCAATCAACGTTATCGAGAACGCACTGACCAAAGCTCTTGACCAGCAAACGACAATCGGCGCGATTGAAGCTCGCCTCGAATACACCAGCACCAACCTGACGACTTCTAGCGAGAATGTCCAAGCGGCAGAGTCGACGATTCGCGATGCTGATATGGCAAAGGAAATGACCAACTACACCAAGAGCAACGTCCTCTTGCAGGCGGCGCAGGCTATGTTGGCTCAGGCAAACCAGAACAGCTCGGCAGTTCTCAGCTTGCTCCAGTAAGATTAACCGCGTCCCCCGCGGGCGCACGTTCGATAGTAAAAAAGGCTCGTCGGCTACGGTCGGCGGGCTTTTTGGTTTGACAAGGCGGCGCGGCTGTGATAGATTGTGCGCGTTGAATAAGTCAACACCTGCAAGTAGCACTGCAGTATCGATCATGGTTTCACCGAACGAAGAACCCCCGCCGGAGTAGTGACCCGTGCGGGGGCTTCGTTTTTGCCTAATCGGTTAGTGACTCCGATTGTCTGGGGCACCTAGCTAGAGTTGCTGCCGCTCAGAAGAACTTCTTGATAATGTAGTATGCGAGGACGCCGCCGAGGACGTTGCCACCCACACTAACGAGCAGGTCAAGTAGCACTTCGATCACAATTTCCACCTCCCTCCTCTAGCGTAAACTTACCGCCTTTAGAGGTTCGGCATCGGCGCGATTATATCAAAGCGTGTTCCGCTGTGCAATTCGGGTTGACGCTGTACAGTTTTCTTGATAAAGTTAGCGCAGATTTTGATTAGGAGGTTTTGATTATGCGCGGAGTAGATGTTTCGATTTTTAACGAGAATATCGATTGGCGAGCCGTGAAGGCGGCGGGCGTCGAGTTTGCAATCTGCCGCACGGGCTACGGTCAAACGGGCTTCGACGAAAACTTTCAGCACAACGTCGAGGAGGCGCACAAAGCTGGACTCATCTGCGGAGCCTATCATTATTCCTACGCGCTGACCCCGGCGGACGCTGTCAATGAGGCGAACTTCTGCAAGGGAATCATCGAACGGGCGGGCGTGCTGTTGGAGTTGCCGGTTTGGTTTGCAATGGCGGACAGCGACAGCTATAAACAGCGGCACGGTTTTGACTTCAGCCGCGCCAACGTAACGGCAATCTGCAAGGCGTTCCTCGACGCTATCAAGCCGCTCAACTGTGGAGTGCATGCGCCGCTTTCGTGGCTGGAAAATTATATCGATTGGCAATCGCTCGGCTGTGAGATTTGGTCGGCGCAATGGAATTCGGAAGACAATTTCAAGGGGCGCATGTGGCAATACACGGACGCTTTGCAAATCGGCGGGCAAACCTTCAACGGAAATATCCTGTACGAGGCGGGCGGGCAAGCTGTTTTGGGTCAATCGGCAACAGTTGCCTCCGCCGCGCCGCAATCGACGAACGATTTGATTCACAGTATCTTATCGAACGCGCACGCCAAAGAGGAGACGGCTCAGCCCGCAAAGCCTCAAGGGCAAACATCAGCCAGCCAGATTAGCGGCATCTTGTCGAACCTTAGACCTAAACCACAAGCTGAGCCGACGCAAGCCGCGAAACCTTCCACCAACGATTTGATTCATAACATCTTGTCCAACGCTAAGAAAAACAAGTGAGCGTGCCGCTAGCGTGAAAAGATTTCGTCCCACGTTAAGTTTGGCGGTTGACAGAAAAATTTTGACTGTCTATAATTGGGTGGCTTGCGCACGAAAGAGCATAAATAATTGGAGGTATTCAAACATGGCAGTTGGTAAGGTAAAGTGGTTCAGCGCAGAAAAAGGTTACGGATTCATTGCTCGCGAAGAGGGCGACGATGTCTTCGTTCATTTCTCGGCTATTCAAAGTGACGGCTATAGAACTCTCGACGAGGGGCAGGAAGTTTCCTTCGACATTATCGAGGGCGAGCGCGGTCCGCAGGCAGCCAACGTGAAAAAACTTTAAGCGTTAGAAACTGCGAACATCTTATCTTTAATGACTTGTTTCCGAGGGGCGTTAATGTCGGAAGCAAGTCATTTTGCGTATTACAGGACAGTATAACAAAGGAATTGGAGGATAGAGTTCTATTCCACCGTCGCATCAGCCTTAACAACGCGGCAACATTGAGAATACTAAAGGTTGGCTTCGCTAGTACTTTCCGAAGGGCTACGACTTCAGCAATCCTACAAAAAAAAGAGACCGCGCAGAAAAATGAGCGCGGGCTCTTTTTGTTTTCCTTTTCGGGTTTGTCACGGGTTTTTGTTCATGGTAGAAGTTAGGTCGAGCAGAGCTAGAGCCAAGACGAGCTGAGGGGAGATAGCCTTCATGCAGAGCAAATCACCTCTTGGACAGGAATGTTTATAGCAAGGGTGGCAGTCAACAGGGGCTTTAATGATGATGTTGCCGGAGCCGCAAGGGAAAAAGCCAGCTGTAGGAGATGAGCCGAAGATAGAAAGAGTGTGGCAACGTCTGGCGGCGGCGATATGCATCGGGCCCGAATCATTGGTGATAAGAAGGCGGCAGTAATCGAAGAAGGCAGCCAACTCCAAGAGGGACAATTTACCGGTAAAGACGAGGACGTTAGATTTGTCAGGGATAAAGGCGAGGCATTGGTCGACGATAGGAATATCCAGCTTGGAGCCGAGGAAGGCAACGTGGAAGCCGCGATTGATAAGTTCGACGGCGACGCTGGCGAAATATTCAGGTAGCCAACGTTTGGACTGCCACGAGGCACCGACATTAAAGGCGACGAGGTTATCTGGGAAGGGTTGGTTAAGATGAGTGTCGCCGATAAAAACGTCGGGATTGGGAACGGGGAGATTGCCTAAGCCGGCGGTCTCAAGAACCTTGAAATGGGAGTGGACTTGATGCATAGAATTTTTGAGATTAGGGCAGACCTTATCGAAGAAGGGGTAAAAGATAGATTTAGCGTAGCCGACGATATTGCTAGCCGCGCTAAGAGCGGCAAGAGTGCAAGCGCGTTCGGAGCGATTGAGGTTGATGCACAAGTCGAAATTAACTGCGCGGATGTCGGCAATCGTGCGGGCTACAGATTTCAAAGAGCGTTTATCGACAGTAAAGAGCCGATTGATAAAAGGGTTGAACTTGACAAGGTCGGCGAAGTCACGATTGACGGCGGCGGCAAGGAAGAAATCTGGGTGCGCCGATTTGATAGCCCTAAAGACGGGAGTGGTTAGGACTAAGTCGCCGATTTGCATAAGGTTAATAACTAAGACTTTCAAAGGATACTCCAAATTTTTTTGGGAATATAACATGCCGGGGAAAATAAAACAAGCCGCCCCCCCGTTACTGTCTGCGGCGCAAATCGTTTTCTAAGGAGCGGACGGATTCGATAAGTTGGCTGACCTGAATAAAAAATCGCTCGACCTTGTCAGAAATTTTATCGACCTTATCGGCGAGGCGATTGACGGCTTTGTTTAGAGCGAATAGGCAATAAAAGCACATAGCAGTAGGGACGCCGATATTGGCGATAGCGTTAGCGATAAATTCTTCAGACATGGTATCAGCTCCTTAGTTAATTTGGTCGTCTAGCTGTTCGTGCAGATAGTCTAAAAGCTTGCGGTCAGCGTTGGAGAGAGGCAACTCGACGCTAAGAACTTCATGCAAATCTTTGACAAGTCCATTGCCGATTTTGATGCCGCCGAGTTGGGAAGCGGTAGCGGCTTTCAAGCAAAGGGCAGCGGAGTTGTTTAATTGAAGCCCGTCGCCGACTTTAACGCCGCCCAAAGAGTTTGCGTTGGCAGTTTGAAGATAGAGCGTGTTGTTTTGCAAGTAAAATCCGTCGCCGATTTGGTAAGGTTCAGTAAGGCTATCTAACTTTTGGCGGTCGTTGTAGGTAAGGAGCGGGCATTCTTCTTCATACTGATAGGACTGCGCATATTCATTTAAAGGAATCCATTTGCGATACTCTCCGTAGTTTTCGTCATAAAGAAACTCTTCAGTGGCGAAGTAGTAAACGCGGTTGTAATCGTGGAATTCCCAATAAATGATGTCGCCATAGCGCGGAGGTCTGCCTACGTGCTCAGGAAACCATTGATTTTCAACGTAGATTGCGTTAGATGCAATGCCCGGGTAAGAAGCAAGCCCGTGACATTGGAAGGGGGCATTATCGCCGCCGCCGTGAATGGAATCGTTTTCCATGTGGGCTTTAATCTCGTTCATGTCATCGGCGATAACCACGGTCCCGACGGCGATATAATTCACGGTTAGGAAAGTGAAATCGTCGACTGAGCCGAAGATGATAACGCGGTTGGCGTCGCGGTAAAGAGAATCTTTAGCATAGTCGCAGAAGAATTGGTTGCCGATGGGCGCGCCGTCGACCTCGACGAAGCCGTCAATCTGGATGGAGCCTTCCTTAGGGATATGGCGCAGGAAGGCGCGGTTGTCACGGACGCTGATTTGCTCCTCAACGCGAACCGTGCTTGAAGGGTCGTAAGGCAAATATCTTTCCAAACAAAACACCTCCTCAGCAGGTGTATTCGACAGTCGGCTTGGGATTTTGTTTCTCCTCCAATTCAAGGAGTTTCAAGCCGGCGTAATTGATGAATTCGTCCAGAGCCTGCAGGCGGTCTTCGACGCTGGGGAGTTCCAAAGCCTTTTTCTGTTCTTCAGTGAGTGGACGTTTGATAATCATGATGACCTCCTTAAACGGAAAAACCCGCGGCGAAAGAGTAAACGGTCGGGGAATCGCCGAGCCAATCGTAACTGACGGAAAGGGCGGAACCCTGCGCGGCGACGAGCGACAAAATACCCGTATCCTCGTCGAAGGAAAAGTTGACGCTCTGAGCAAAGGCAATCGTGGAGGGTTTAGGTTTGTGCTTTAGGGTAAAAAGTTGCGTCTTGCCGGTGGCGGTACCGAGATTTTCAGTAGCGGAGCCGCTCAACCTGCGAAGTCTAATCCTGACATTGGCGATAGATAAATCGTCGGCGTCATTGGTCAAGGAAAAGCGGGTGGAATAGGAGCCGAGCTCGTCATTGTAAGGTTGCGGGTCATCGGGCGTCATTTGGAGCCACTCTTCTTGCCCATAATCGTAATCGTAGGTTGCGGCGATGATTGCGCCCTGCGCGGCGGCAAAAGTCACGGTCGAGGCTTGAGTATTGAAATCGAAATTGAAAAATGGATTGCCGTCTGCGAAAAGCTGAATCGAGCTAGCAACGACGCTTGAATCGGGGAGCGTCAAGGTTTGAGACGCGCCAGTCGCGGTGCCGATTTGGACTAAGTCTTTGTGCTTGGGCGGAGCCATGAAATTAACGTAGGCTTCAATTTTGGCGTCGACGAGAGGCGCGTGCCGCACGACAGCGTAGGCGGATTTCAAACCGAACTCGAAATCGAGGACGGTGGAGTAAAGATTGGAGACGTCGCCGCTGATGACGGCGGAGTTGTCGACGTGTTTTACGGTAATCGAATTGACGCAAGCGGAATCGGAGCCGACGGTTTGGACTGAGTAATTAAAGCGGAATTTAACGGCGGTAGCGGATTGATTGGCGGCTTGCGCGAAAGTCATATAAGCCGACCACGTGCCGGAAGGATAGCGCAGTTGAACCGCGACCTCGACTGCGCCGGAGCCTTGGGTTTGAATGTCGGCGGCAATCGCGGTGATGATTTGCGTATCTTCGCCCAAAACGTAAACGGGGCTGTATTGAGTTTTGGAAAGTTGCGCGGCGTCGGATTGGACGGAGAGCCCTAATTTAATCGTGGGGAAGGCGGCGGCATCGGCGGGAGCTTGCAGGGCGATAATCGGGAAAATCTCCTTACCGACAAAAGCCGTGATATTGGAAAGAGCCTCCAGCGTGGAAACTTTGTTGCCCCATTTGATGACGTCGCCGAAACCGCCGGGCGCAGTGTAAGGAACGAGTTGCCCGCTCTGGAATTTATAAAGCGCGTCGTCGATTTTGAAAATGATACGTCTGGAAGAATCGGTGGGCTCGTCGCCGGTGATGACAAAACCATTAACGGCGGAGACATCTGAGCAATCGAGCGGGACGTTGCTTTTGAGCAAGGCGGTTTTCATAAAAGTAGAAGCGGGAGAATCTGGGGCGTCTGGGTCGGTTGAGCCGTCTAAAGGTTCTTCGACGAACTCCTGCGCCGCGCCGAAATAGTCAGTAGCAAAACGAATAGGCATGAAGTCATCTCCTTAAGTTAAGCAATATCTTTTCCGAGGGGGTCGCGCAGAGATTAGATATTGAAATTCATCTTGGTATTGGTGGCGTCGAGTTTTTTAGAAGACTTGAGCCCGGTGAGGGCGGCGGAATTCTGGTCGCCGAGCAAGATTTGATGTTCGACAGCATAAGCCGCCCACGTCTGGACATCTGCCGCGGAAATATTATCGTTGGGGTCGTCGATGTTCACCGTGCGAGTATCCCCGTCGGCGAACTCGAACACATTCTGCAACGTGCTTTTGGTCGAAACGGTATCAGCCATAAATTATCCCTCCGTAATGTTGATAGTAATGGGTTGGTTGTAAGCGGCGAACTCGTCGGTCTCGTCGAAATGGAGCGTGAAGGAGACGACGCCGGCAGTGACATCTTGCCTAGCCGAGTAATCCTGATGAGTGGCGATAGGTACATTCCACGCGCTGGAATCACCGGAGTAGCCGATGAAGTGATATTCCGCAGAAGCTACCGTAGCATTGGAAGTGGAAGAGAAATTACGGAACTGCGGCGCGACATCGTAAGGGGTCTTCAGGGTAAAGAGGATGCACTTAGTGCGAACCTCAGAAACGGCGATGTTGATAATGCCGTCGCTGGGGACATCTAAACTAGCCGCCGCGCCGTTCACGGTTTTTGAGTATTTAAAGCTCGTAATCGTGCGTGCGGGCTTGGTGGTGTCCAGCTCGGTTTTATCAATGCGAGTCGCCTTGACGAAGGCGTCCTTGGAGAGGGCGGCGGTCATCTGCGCGAAGGTCTTAAGGTCAGAGCTGGCGGCCTGCGGATTGATGTTGGTAATCGTCTTAGTCTGGGTCTCGTCGGTCAAGTGGTCTTTGGTCGTGATAACAAGGGAAGTGTCCATAGCTTAAACCTCCGTGATAGTGATTTTGAAAGAGAAAGTATCTTGATAGAGGTCGTCGGTTTCAGGGCAGACGACGGAAACTAAGAGGATTTGAGCGCCTTGATTTTTCAGAGTGAGCCGCCATTGAAACGAGCCATCGAGCCAGCTGAAGTAATTATTAACATTGGCGGTGTCGCTTACGAGATAGGGCGTAGTGAAAGGCGGGATTTTAAAGTCGTTACTGCAGGAAAACCAAAGAGCAGCAAAGCCGCTGACGAAATATTCGGTAGTGCAAGTTGCCTCGTAAATGCCGGTCTCCTGATTGAGCGTGAAGGTTTGATAAGGAGCGCTAGTCGCCCCTTTGCGAATGGAAGAGGTAGTAGACAAAAGGTGATGTTGCTTCGTGACGGCGCAATTGGTTTGCTCGACGCGGGTCGCCTTAACGAAAGTGTCCTTAGACAGCGCGGCAGTCATTTCGCCGAAGGTTTGAAGCTCGGCGGCAGTAGCGGCGGGATTAACGCCCGTGAAAGTCGTCTGCTGAGTTTTGCCGGTCTGATAGTCGGCGGTGGTGACGATTAAAGAAGTCATGAGCTCACCGCCTTAAAGGATTTGGGTAGCGTCGACGGCTTTGACTTCGGCGGTAGCGATGCCGCGGAGCGCACCGATATTCTCGGCGGAATCGAAATCGTCGCTGCGGAAGAAATCGGAAAGTCCGTCGTCAGTGCCGCCCGAAATGGACGCATTGACCGCCTCGACTTTGGCGCGGACGTTCGCGAGGGCGGCGTCAGTCTCGGCTACGTCGGGGATAGTTAATTGGCGTTCGAAGTCGGTGCCGCTGTAGCGCAAGCCCAAATTAATCGTGTAGGTAGTCATACCTCAACCGCCCCTTTCTTGACGTCGAGAATCATGCGCGAATCCGCGACGACACTTTTGCCGCCGATGGCGAAGATTTTATTGACTTGAGCGGCGGCGTTGTCGGCGGAGGCCTCATCGGGATTGACGCCCTGGACATTGACCTGCTTATACGAGCCGGCAAGCGTCGCCGTGAGCGTTGCGACTTTCTTTTGCTGGAAAGTGAAAGCCATAAAGAATCATCCTTCCTAAAGGCGCGACCCCCTCGGAAAAGATATTACAGGACGTCGGGTTCGGGCGCGGGCTCGTCGTCTAGGCTTTTAACTTTGGTGTAGGTGCGCTTCGATTTGGTCTTGACCTTCCAAACTTTAATGCGGCAAGGATTTTGCTTGAGGTAGGCTTGAGCGTCCGAAATGCACGCGCCGAATTCCTCCAGCGTATATTCCCAGAATTTGAGGAAGTCGCCGCTACCAGAAGAGTACCGGGTCGGCTCCTCGGCGAAGGTAAAGATGACATATTCATTGCCCTCCTCGCTCTCGCGCAAATCCATATAATTCAGTGTGATGCCGTCGGGGTATTTCAAAATGACTTCGTCGAGCTTCATGAGCTCCAAATCGCTAGTTTGATTGGCGAGCCGAGCCGCCGCCTTAGCAACTCTATTCATGATAAGACCTCCTTAATAAGGGTAGGGGAATGGAATAAAAAAACGGACGTGATAAAATAGTGGCGGAGGTGAAAAGCGAGTGTGTTAAAGAAAATCGGAAAGACAGTAGGCAAGCTCCTCACTTGGATAGAAAAACACGAAGGGTTAGCGGCGGCGATAATCAACTTGATAGCGGCGTTGATAACGTTCTACTGCAGAGTGAGCTAACACGCTGGCGAAGACATGAAGGAATATGGGAAGTGGAGTAGCGTTTTATTTCTGGTGGTGTTCGTAATTTGTTTAGCGACAGGCGGCTTTGGTCTCGATTGGGTCAGCTGGTTCATCGGGGTTGCGAGTGGTTTGTCCGTCTGGAAATTGGTTTTCAGGAAGTAAAGGTCACGGGGCGTCTTAGGACGTCCTTTTTAATTGTGATAAACGAAGCAGAAACCGGAGGCTCCGCCGCCATTAGCCCTAGTAGAATCATCTAAGGAGCCGTCGCCGGAGCCGCCGCCGTGAACTCCGCCCGCGCCCGCCTCGTTATTAACGACGTAAGTGTTGTTGTAAGGTTCCTTGAAAGTTGCGCCGCCGCCGCCGTAACCGCAGCCGCCGTCCGAACCTGCGCGTGCGACCGAGGAATTAATGTAGCCGTTCTTCCACGCCGACTTGCCGCCTTGCCCGCCAGTAGAGAGCGCATCCAGACATAAGCCGTCGATATTTTCAGCCACGATAAAAATACTCGCGCCTTGAAGCCCGCCGTTATAAGTCCCAGCCTTGGACGCGTTGGAGAAAAAGCCGCCGTTATTGCCGTCGCATTGTCCGCCGCGATAGCCACTCCCGCCGCGTTCGTCCTGATTAGTAGCAGTTTCGCCGCGATAACCGCCGCCCTCGTGAGTGTCGCTATCTCCGCCGTATGAATTTCCGCTGTAAGTCGCGCCTATTCTCGACGAGGAATTGAGTTTCAAAGTCTTAGCGAGAATGAAAACGGAGCCGTGCCCTTGTCCGATGGGCAGACGGTGCTTCATGCGGGCGTTGGAGACGTAATCGGCGGAGAAATGACTGCCGCCCTTGCCCTCGACGTTGATAACCTTGCCGCGCAGGTCGCAAATTCCATTTACCGCGATAGCGAAAATCCCTCCGCGCCCGTTGTCGAATTTGGGCGTTCTGGAACTGCTGACGTTAAAGGAGCTGTATTGCGGAATGGCAATAGCCTGAAAAAGATATGTATTTGTGTTGAAGTTGGCTAAGCCTAGCTCGTCGAGCGAATGATTGAGCGTGATAGATTTTAGGTTGCCGGAAGAATCGTTAGTGACGCCGACGACCTTAGCAATCATGAAGCGACCGAGGTGATTAAGGTTGTTTGAGTTTAGGAAGGAGGCGTGAATCATGACGAGCGCGCCCCTTTTGAACTGAGCGACGCCGCCGGACGTGATTTTGGTTAGGGAAAAAGTCTTGCCGCTGATAGCCGAGACCTTCGCGTAGGAATTATGGAGGCGGCTAGCGGCGATGCCGTCGGAACCGTCGCCGCAATCGGAGATGAGAGTTTCGTCGGCGAGGCGTTCGGGCTTTTGAATGACGTCGGCGGAATAAAGCCCCTCGTCGAAGGGCAACTGACTTTCGGTAGCGATATAAGCGCGAGCCAGCCCCTTGCCCGCCTCCAAAGTTTTTGAACGATATTTGCTGATGATGTTAGCTGAAAAAGAGTTGATAGTTTCGGCGACAATAGCGATAGAGGAGCCGCCGATATTGGTGTAGGAAGAGTTGCGGTTGAGGGAATCGTCAGCATTTCGACAGCGAGCGATGCCGTGGAAATTGGGGTCGCCGATACGGGCGGAGCTGGTGAAGTCAATCCGTTTAGCGAGGATAAGGCATGCGCCGTCGCCCTTCTGGAGCGTGAGATTAGTAGCGGTCGCCTCGTTCTCGTAAGCGGACAGTTGCGCGGTATCAAGGATTCCGCCGTCTTCTTGTGTGGTTAAGGGTCGGTGGTCGGCATTAGTGAGCCCCTTGTCGACCAGATTAATCGCGCCGCTGAAGACGAGCTTTTGAGCCTTGAAAACTAAAAGACCGCCGACGCCATTAAGGAAGGCGGGCGGGCTAATGGTTTCGCTGATGGTTAAGGTTTGGTAATGCGGGACGGAGACGGCTTGATAAAAATAATCTGAAGGGCTGGCGCTAATGGGCGTGGTGGACAAGGTCAAAACATTGCCGCTGACATTCATAACCTTAGCGAACTTGTAGGAGCCGAGATTTGAGGCGAGCGCGGAAGAAGTCTGCGCGCCGGCGATATGCATAAGGATTTCAGTACCAGCAGGAAAGTTAGTGGCGTCGTCGACGGTGATTGAGTTCGCACCGACAGCCGAGACTGCGGCGAAGTGATTAACGGTTTGGGGATTAGTCACGTCGCCAGCTTCAGCCGAGCCGTAGCCGCGGGCGGCGATGATGTCATAAGCCATAAAATCATCTCCTTAAGCAAGAGTAAAGAAGCCGTCGCTGGTAAAAGAACCGTTGCCCTTGAGCTCGAAATCGGCGGCGCGTTTCTGGGCGGTGTTAAGAATCAGCGTCGTGGCGGCGGCTCCGGGTTTGGGCGGCAGTCGCAGGAATGCGTTCGCAGCCGACCAAAGAACCGAGAGCATCAAGATAGGCGCCCGATGCGAAGGCAAGGAGATTCATACGGGCGCAAAATTCTATGAGAGTTAGGAGGTTTAAGATGATTGCTAAAAGGGATTTAATCAACAAAAATATAGGGTCAGAAATGGCTAGCGACCTGCCTAAACTTTGTTCGACAAGAGCTATGGCTTGCCTTTCGATTTCATCGACATCAATTTCAATAAATTTCAAGTCTGGCTTTGTCACGATTGCGCCTCCGTTCTATGAAGTTTGATTCGGGATTGCGAGCCTGAATCTGAAACTGAGTGGGAAGATTCATCCACTATCCACTTTCCGCTGAATCCTCCGAAGTCCAAATCGATAGTCACACCGGCTAGGAGTTTCAAGTTTAGCGGCAAAGTCAAGGTTACCTCGAATTCTTTTTTATTAGCCTCGCGGAGTTTGTGACGGGCAAGGCGGTCGGCTTCGGCTTGGGAATTCACGCGCTTGTTTAGGCGGAGCGTCCGCCCCGTTGATTTGGTGTCGTCAGTCGCCGTGGCTGAAAAATTCTTATCCTGCTGCCCTTCGCGATAATTGAGCTCGCATTTCTGGTAGACTTCGTTGAGGGTGGCGTGGGCGTCAAAGCGGGTCACGTCCGTCCACGTCAAGGAAACTTTCGCGGGCATGTCCTCCAAACTTTTTTCTTCGCAAATGATAAGAACGTTATCGGCGACCTTGAGGATTAAGCCGTTGTCGTCGCATAAGTTTTGCAGGAAGGCTAAACGGGATTGTTCGCCCTGCTCGGCGCGTTTGATAGTCGGGTCGTAATCGGTTTCGTAAAAGAGCTCGACGTTCGACGCCTCGGCAATGTCGCGGGCAATCTTGCTTAGCAACACATTTTCCCAAGATTTCGAGTGGTCTTCTTGGCGCAAGCCGCTGGTTTGGCTGATAGAATTGGCTTTAATGCGCATGACGGAGGGCGGAGCCGAATAGTTTACCTCGTCTAGTTCAAAGGAGCCGAAATCGAAATCTTTAATGGAGACGTTGACTTTGGAACCGCGCGGCGGCAAGTTCTCAACCAGCGCGTGATTGGCGTCCTGCAAAGTAAGCTCGACAACGTCGCTCTCGCCGCTCAATTTATCCTGATAGGTCACGGCGATTAAAAAGGGTTCGAGGTCTTGGGTTATGTCTTGCCCTTCTAAAAAAATTTTTACATCCAAGGCAGGGATTTCTCCTTCGTAGCGGTAATTTCCGGAATGTTAAGTTCAACGCCCGCCGAGAAAATAAAAGTCTGGACGTGGTCGGGATTGACGGCGACGAGTTCCGGAACGTACTTTTCTGAACCCAAAACCTTAAAAGCGATGCTGTCGAAAGAATCTCCAGCGACTGTTTTATACAAAGCTCCTACGCCTCCTTTCGTGCTGATAGGCGGCAAGTTGTTCAGCGAAAGTTCTTTGGATAATGGGGACGACCTCGGATTTAATCGTCTGGGGATTGGCGTCGCCCTGAATGTTGAAGGTCAGGTTGAGGCTGATGGGCGGCGAGGCGTCGAACATACCTAAGGCGTTGCCGGTTTCGAGCCACAAACTTTTACTTCGCGCAGAATTATCTAAGGGAATCGCCGCCTCCCCAGAATTCTCCGCGAAGGTGGTAAGGAACGCGCCCTTAGAATAGATGCCGCCAGAAGCATTGGACGCGACGGGGGCGGCGGCATGCAAGACGATTTGGGGCGCGGAGAATTGTACGCTATTCATGCGAGCGGCGGCGGCTTCCAAAGCCCCGGCGGCAGAGCTGGCGGCAGAGCCGAGGGCGTCAAGCCCGCTGATGGGCGCGGGGAGCGCGGCGGCAAGTTGCGTAGAAGAAGAGGTTGCTCCGTCGATAGCGGGCGGCAACTGACTAAGCGATTGCCCGGTCATATCGGCGGGCATTTGAACGTTCGTTAAGGACGCGGCGGTTTGAGTTGAGGCGTCGGCAATCGGCTGAGTAATGGCTGTCGTATCGACCTGCGCGATTTGGGCTTGCATAGCCCCCACGCCTCCGCCAGTGATTTGCGGTTGCGTCCAGAGCTGTTGGAGGGCGGCGTCAGTTCCTTGCAAGCCACCTTTGACGGCGGCGGCGGCATCGAGCCACGCATTTTTAAAAGAATCAGCGGAAGTCGTCGCGGCGTCTTTAAGGGAATCGAGTGCGCCGGACAAATCGCCGTCCTTAATCTTGCCAAAAGCGTCGACGATGCCGGTGCCGAATTCGATAACGGATTGCAAAAGCCCAGTCATCAACACAGCCAAACCGCTGATAAGGGAACCGGCAGTCCCCAATGCGCCGACTAAGACGCTAACAATCACGCCGCCGAGATTTTCAAAGACGCCAGCCAACGGACTAAGCGAAGTCATCAAATTTCCTATGGACGTTCCGAGATTGGAAAAGGCAGGACCCAAGGAGGTTGATAGCGCATTGCCTAACGTCGAAAACGCCGCAGAAACTTTATCCCAATTCTGATAAGCAAAATAAGCGGCGGCGGCAATCGCGGTAAGCGCGGCACCGACGGGCGAAAACACGAACATCAAACCAGCGCGAGCGGCTCCTGCAATCGCAAGCCCTAACGATTTAATGCCGGCAACCGCGCCCGATAAAACGCCCGATAACGTCATGCCAGATAGGGCGGCTCCGAGTGTGGACAATCTGGCAACGAGCCCCGCGCCGAAATTCGACAGGGCAACCCTAGCGGCGGCAATCTTCGTGCCTAGGAAAGCAAAGAGTTCGCCGGCAGTTTGAAGCCCCGCGCCTATGAACCTCACGCCCGCCATAGCCAACGAGAAACCCGCCATTCCGACAATCGCCGCGGAGGCAGTCGTCGCAATCGCCGCCAAGCCTTTAACCACTGCGGGATTTTGTTTAGTGAATTCGGCAAGGGAGGCAATCATCGGCGTAACACTTTCAGCCACGCCCCGAATACTCGGTAGGAGCGCATCGCCGCCCGCCTTCTGCAGGGCGTCCAAAGCCGAGGTCAAGTAGTCAATCGAGGTGCGGGTATTGTCGCGCATGATTTTAGCAGTATCAGCCGACCAGCCCGCCGCGAATCCCGAATCAATTTCTTCTTTATAACGCTTAATCTCTTCAAGCTTGCCACTTTCAAGCAAACTCATCACGCCCGATAACGCCGTTTGTCCACTTAAGCCTTTGACCCAGCCGGTCATATCGCGACCAGCGGCTTTGCCTTCCTGATAGAACTTTACTATAGCCTCAAACTTAGTGAACCAGTCGCTATCCATCGAAACGCCGGCTTCTTGCATGGCAAGCTGAGTTTCAGCGACCTGCGCGGCGGCGTCATTGGCGGCGAATCCTAATTCTTCCAGAGACTTCGCGGCGGCTTTGGGCGGAGCCGACATCCTAACCCAAAATTGCCTTAAGCTCGTGCCTGACATCGACCCCTTAATACCTGCGTTCGCCAAAACCATATTCTGCGCGATTGATTCGCCGAGACTTAAGCCCATGGCGTGAGCGACGGGCGCATTGTACTTCCAAGCCTCGTGGAAAGTGGACAGGTCAAAGTTGGCTTGAGTGACGGCATAAGCTACGGCGTCGCCGAAATATTTAGCACCGTCGACGACCTTGCCGCCCGCGAGTTTGTAACTTTGACCCGCCTTCACCCCGAAAGCCGTCATGTCATCGGACACCATATCGGCGACGCGGTCGATAGGAATCTGCGCGATAGACGCCAAATCAACCGTGGAGGGCAGGACGGAATTAATCTGTTCGGGCTTCCAGCCGCTTATGGCGTAGAAATTCGCCGCGCCCGCAATCTGATTGGCAGTGTACTCAGTGGTCATGCCGAGCCGCTCAATCGTGGCGGTCATCGATTCCATTTCGCGCTGAACATTGGCAGTATCGCCCGAACGAATCGCCCGCATTTGCGTTAAGGACTTCAACCGGCTAATCGATTTCTCGAAAGTCATAGCGTTGTCGGCGGCGTCCTTGAACGGATTCATAATCGTTTGGGCGGTGTCTAAGGAATTCTGGAAGTTGGAATAGGCGTTGGAGAGTTCCTGCTGCCGTTGCGTGAAGTTGCTATGGATTTGATTGCGACGCTCCAGCGCGGCGATTTCTCGGTTAAGGGCTTGAGTCGTGCTTTCAATTTGACTGCGAAGGGCACTTTCAGCGGCGGCTAGGTTCGCAGTTGGGATTTTGGTTCTTAGCTGGGAAAGTTGAGTTCGCTGAGCGTCGAGTTGCGCCTGAAGTTGACGAGTTCGCGCAGGAAGTGAATCATAAGCCCTATCCAAATTCTGCACGACTTTGGCTTGCGCTTTGATTTCTTGACTGGCGGCGCGGATTTGCTCCTTCATCGCCATAGCGTCCTTAGTCGGCATCGACAACCAATTAGCCTTGTAAACGTCCTTCAACTGAGCAAAAGCCGACTTCATGTTGTCTAGCTGGGCGACCGCCTCTTGACGTTGCTTTAGGAATTTGGATTGGTCTTTGGCGGCTTGGAGCTGTGAATATTTCGTGGCTTGAACCGCCGCCTGCAGTTTCTTGTAGGCTTCAACGTCCTTGAGAGTGGCTTGGGCGTTTTGGAGGGCTTTATTCTGGCGGGCGAGCGTCGCACTCGTCAAGCCGCGAAGATTCTTTTGGGCTTGCGCAAGGACGCGGCTTAAATTGTCCTGACCATCTATGATAAAGCTGATTGTTCTTGATTTAGCCATAAAAATCACCAAAAACGCGCTGCCGGAAGCCCCCGCCTTTAGGCGTGGGGAGGAAGGCGGAATTCGTTTCCTTTCTTTTTAAATTTCTGATACAATCCTCCGCGAATGGAGGTGAGAAATTTTGCTCTATACACTGAAAATCCGTCTTTATCCGTCGCCCGAACAAGCCGCGCAACTTCTCCGCACTATGGAGCGTTTCAACGACGCTTGCAACCTCATCAGTCAAATTGCTTTTGACAACAAAACCTTTGGCAAAACTATCTTGCAAAGGCTCTGCTATTATCAAATACGCAACAAGTTCAAACTGTCTTCTCAAATGGTTGTTCGTGCTATTGCCAAAGTCTGCGAATCCTATTCCGACAAAAAGAAACGCGAGAATCAGCATACCTTCAAACCACACGGCGCGATTGTCTACGACGACAGGATTTTGACGGTTAAATCAATCGACAAGGTATCAATCTTGACTCTTGACGGACGAATTTTCGCTCCGATGTCTGTTTGTCAATATCATGCACGTATTCTTGATAAAGCTTTGCGAGTTCGCGGGCAAACAGATTTAGGCTGTATCGACGGGAAATTTTATTTGTTCCTCGTCGCCGAATGTGCCGACGAACCTGAAACTATAACCAAAGATTTTCTCGGCGTCGACTTGGGCATTGCTAAAATCGCAACGACTTCTGACGGCAAATTTTATTCCGGCTCCAAAGTCAAAAATATTCGTCGGCGATATTTCAGATTGCGGCAAAGGTTGCAAGCAAAAGGCACGAAGTCAGCTAAGCGGAAACTTAAGCAACGTCGTCGCAAAGAATCAAGATTTGCTACCAATGTCAATCATTGTATCTCGAAAAGATTAGTTGAAGTCGCAAAAGGCACCCAACGCGCCATTGTTCTTGAAGACCTTAAGGGAATTCGTCAACGGGCAAGAAAAGGCACGCGGCAAACGGTTTGTAAGACAATGCGACAAGCTCTGTCATCGTGGAGTTTCTATCAACTGCGCCAATTCATTGAGTATAAGGCGCGGGCGGCGGGCGTCTTGGTGATTTATGTTGACCCGCGCAACACGTCGCGAACGTGCTCAAAATGTGGACACGTTGATAAGAAAAGCCGAAGAGACCAAGAGCACTTTGTCTGTACGGCGTGCGGACACGCGCTGAACGCAGACATCAACGCCGCGCTGAATATTTCAAGGCGCGGGGCTGCCGTCATACAGCCGAACGTGGCGAAATCTGCTTGATTTTAGCTACAAGCCCCCGCCTTTAGGCGTGGGGTTTATGACCAAAGGAGGGATTGAAATGAGTTTGTTTTACCTGAAGGCTCTGCAAGGCGAAGAACCCTACGCGAGCTGGTATGGACTATCAAAGCCGGTGAATATCGAAGTGACGATAACGATAACCGACGACGAGGAAGAAGAGCCGGCGACGTGTCTGCATGCCAGCCTTGAAAATTGTTCGAAGTGCAAAAAATTGGGCAAGAAAAGTTGCCCTTACACCTAGGAGGAAAATCATGAGTAAAAAGAAGTTGACGGCGGAACAAGTGATTTATTGCAGGGATAATTACGTCTCAGGCGACAAGGAGTTTGGAATTCGGGGTCTGGCGAAAAAGTTGGGCGTCAAAGCCGACGTCATCAAGGACTTAATCCACGGCGAGACGTACAAGGACGTGGGCGGGAAGATTCACGCGCCCCGCGAACGCCTGACGACCGAGGCGAAGATTGCGATTGCCAGCGGAGCCGATTTCCAAACCCTAGCAATGAAGTTCGGCATCAGCGAAGAGACTATCCAGAAATACCTTGATTCTCAACAACCCAAGAAGTCGGCGGCGATAAGCGACGAGGTCAAAGCGGCAATCCGCGCCGAATATGTCCCCTACAGCAAGGAATTCGGGCGGGAGGCTCTGGCGGTCAAGTATGGAGTATCGCCGGCGACAATCGGGCAAATCGTAAAGGGCATGGCGCGCAAGGTCAAACCTGAAATCCCCGACTTCATCAAAGAGGCAATCATCGAGGCGGTCGACGCCGAGAAAATGACGGTTAAAGCTCTGGCGGAACGGTTCAGCATAAGCCGCGAAGCCGTCAAAAGCGTTTTGGCTGAGGCGGGAATTACGCTCCGCAAGCGCGTCGACGACGACACTAAAAAAGAAATCGTCGAGGCGTACAAGGCGGGGCAATCGCTTCGCGAGCTGGAAGAAATTTACGGGGTCAACCGCGCCACCATTGCTGATTGGATTCGCCCCTTCAAACGCGAAAAGCCTAAGGTCGAACTCACGCAGGAGCTCCGCGAACAGATTTACCGCTACCACTCGCAAGGCTACGGCATCGGGATAATCGGCAAGACGCTCGGAATCAGCCAAACGATTGTCCGCCGTGTCATCGACGGCGAGCTTTGACAATCTCCTTGATGCACTTTATCCAGCCGCCTAAATTGCTGAGCGGTTGCCGCATCCAAAAATCAGTATCGCCCCAACCCGCATGATTCAGTTGGAGCGATATTTTCTTTATGTCGTCGGCTCGACCGGTTCGTTTAAAAAACCGAAGACGCGCAGGCAGATTTGATTGTACTCCTTGAGCGGCAGGCTCTTTAGGTCATGCACGTTCATATTCAAAGCCCGCGCCGCCAATCGCGCCTGAAAACTTTTGCTCGTCGATAATTCAAGGGTCGTATTCCCGGCTAGCCGCTCTTCCTTCTCGACCGCCTCGAGGTCAAATCCGTTTAGCTTATTCAAGCCCTCGTCCAATTTCTTTACGTCTATCATAATCCAACGGCTCCTTTCACGTCGCTAAGATAATCGGTGCCATTGACCGCCATTTGATAGTTGAACTTATCAATTTCCGTGACTTCCTTGCCGTCGATTGAGAGCTTGAGGTAATCAATCATGAGTTCAAGCTCGGTCTCGGTTTGCTCGCCGACCTCGAATTTCCCTAGCGAAAGTTTATTGGTGTGGGTTCTTAAATCCAATCGAACGGGAACGACTTTACGCTCGCCGGTTCCGGAATCGTAACCTTCCTGCGCGCCCCGCAACGAAAGCATATGAGCTGCGCCCTGCGAAAGGAATTTCGCGCCCGCCTCCGTGAGCGTCAGCCAATGCAGCGTCGTCGTTAGGTTATTGAGGTTCCCGCGTACCGGCCAGCTGATTGTGCCGACCAAGCCTGCGCCCTTGATGTCGGTTTGCGCGATTTCTATTTCCGGCAGGTCGCATGTCGTTAGCCCTAACATTCTGTCCGCCGAGTCAAACGCCTCGAATTGGATTAACGCCAGCTGTATGTTCATACTTATCAGCTCCTTTACAATAAAAAATCCCTCTGCTAGACTGTTCATGACACGAACCCGCAGGGGATTGTTTTGTCTATCTTATCAGCCCCTACACAAAATGCAAGGAGTGATTCAAATGAACGATTATCAACGCCGTTATCGTGAAGAATCTAAGAAAGCTTATGCGGCACTGATGAAATTTTATCCGCTGACGACCGACAATTTGCCCGGCGAACATTGGATACCCTTTGGCGATTATTATCAAGTCTCTAATTTCGGGCGGGTAAAGTCTTTTTATCGAGGCAAGAAGCTGATTCTTAAACCTTCGCTCCACGAAAAAGGTTATCTACGTGTCGTGCTTTACACAAACGGCAAAAATAAAATCTTCCGCATTCATCGTCTCGTCGCTCAGCTGTTTATTCCTAATCCCGAAAACAAACCCGAAATCAATCACGTCGACGGGAATAAACTAAATAACTTCGCTGAAAACCTCGAATGGGTAACCCACGCCGAGAATATGGGTCACGCCGCCGCTGTTGGTTTAAATAAAACCGGAGCGCAACATCCTCTTGCCAAACTAACTGACGAGCAAGTCAAATCCATAAGGAATAATCCTAGTGGTTTGAGTATTCGGCAACTAGCAAAGTTATTTGGCGTTGACCCAACAGTAATAAGTGAAGTTCAATGCGGCAAAAGCTATAAAAAATCGGGTGGTTCTATTCGCAAATCGAAAAATCAACCACGCGTGCCCGACGACTTAAGGGCGACTATTCGTCAAGAATATAAGCCGAGAACGACCGGTCGCAGTTGTTGCGCCCTTGCTAAAAAATACGGCGTCACGCCTCAAACTGTCTGGAAAATCGTTCACGAAAATAACGTCGAGAAATAATTGACGTCGTAGCTAAGAACAAAGCTGATAGCGCGGGCGGGCGGCGGAGCCGCGTAATAAATCCTGAACTTCATCAGCCCATCGGCCAAATCAGTCACGGAATTATCTTCCTCAAGGAAGGCAATCCGCCCGCCGAGCAAGACCCCCTGCGCCGTCAAGCCGTTCAGGAACAAATTCACCTCGTCAAGGATAGCGTCGACTAAGCGGCGGTTTAGCGGCGAATCAATCCTACTGAAATAATTGATTGCTAGAGTATTACCGAGCCAATTACGCATGCGGCGCGTTGCGATGAACGATACCGCCGGGTCGTCGTTGGTCGGGTAGGTCGAAGTCCTATTCCCGTACAGCCGCCAGCCATTGAAATTCATCGTCGTAACCACGCCTTGACTATTTAGGACATTGGCGTTCGCGTAGCTCAGATAAACCGCCGCCCCGCTCTTTACCAACGACCTATCTGCGCGCAGATTTTTATTGGAAGGAGACTCGTAGGGAATCTGCCCGTGATTGGCGTCGACTAATGCCATAAGTGCCGCCGCTTGCGTCGAAAGCCAATAGCTTTTGTCGCCCAATGCCACTCGCGGCCAGCATTCCGCTAAATATTCGTCCGTCAAGGAGTTTGTGTTCTTGTAAGCATTGACCAAAGTATAATCGGCGTCGTTGGCGGCGTCGTCAGTCAAAAGGTTCCCGCGTGCGATTGCCTTCTCGTCGATTGCCCTGTCCGCCGTCGGATTCTCCTCGCTTAGCAAATTCGTCGGCAAGCTGATATCCGCCACTGCAAACGATTTGAATATCCCGTTGATGTTCTTAGCCTTCGCCGCCAATGCAAGTGCCACTTCCGGAACGGCTGAGTATTTCGGCGCGATGAGGTTGCCCGGCACCATACTCAGTCGCGGGTAAATCTCTTCCACCACCGCGATTGCCGAAATGATTTGCGCGTTGGTGACTGTCGTCGCGCCCGTCGCCGGAGCTACCCGAATGAATATCACGGGGCGGACGTTATATAGCGTGAAGAAGCAAAACGCCACTTCCTCTAGGGTGTTCGCGTCGAAGTCGCCCGTAAAGCCAAATGCACTCTCGAACTCGTCCATGCTTTGGATTAGGACGGGCGTTGAAGTCGTGCCCTTCGACGCCGTGCCGATTGCCACGCATGGACTTTCCGCCGTCGTCATCACCGTTAATGCCGTGCTTTGCTCTATCAAACTTATCCCGTGGGCGTATGCCATTTAATCATCTCCTCTGCTTGAAAAATATCGAACGTTAGTTGACCTGTGGCGTAAAAAAATGGGCGAGGTTGCGTCTCCGGCAATTCCCATTGAATCCCTAACAATCGGAACCGCTTCGCCACAACCCGCCACGTCAAAACTTCCTGCCGTATCACCTGCATCAGATGAAATGCGTCAAACCATGCGTCGGCGTCCGGCGCGTATATCCCCAGCGTCAAGCCCACCTCCGCCCGCGAACCTTCTTTGAAATCGTCCTTGATTGAAAGTAGCTCGACCAGCGCAAACGGCAAATATCTAGTCGTCTCGAATAAATCTTCCGGTAAGTATTGAGTGAAGACCTCGACCGCGACCGCCTCTTCCGACTCAAGCGGCAACTTCACGAGCGCGCAGGCTTTTTTTATTGCCGCTGCAAGTTCGCTTACCAGCCGCGCCGGCGTCATAAGATTTCCATGAAATCTTTGGTGCTAAGGAGGTATTCGCCGTCGAGCTCCACGATTGCCAGCCTTACCAAATGCCGCGTCTCTTCCTCGTCCGAAAACGTTTGCTCCGCCACGTAGAAATACTTCATGCCGTGAACGAGCTGTTCGCCCGCCGTGAGGATAGGTTTGTACTTCGCGCCCGTGAACTTTTCCCACTCGACCCCGTCCCACGCGCTCTGGTACTTCTGCGGCATTTCCTCCAACGCCTTGAATTTCGCCAAAATGATTTTTCCTACCATGATTAATCTCTCCTTATTGAAAATGCATAATCGGTTAATACGTTCGCCAGCATTTCTTCATAAAAACGCTGGGCTTCTTCGTTGAGGGGCGTGTGATGCGCGACCAATTCCGCGAACTCGTCCTGAAACTTTTTGATTCCGTCAAGGGCAATTTTCGCCGCCTCTGGATTTTCCAGCACCCGCTCCGCCCAGATTACTTGCTCGCCGTAGCTCATATGACCGCCTCCTATTTATCAAATTCCCTGTCGCCGTATTTCTTGTACGCCGCGAGGTAATTCAAGCCCTCTTGGTCGGCGAGGTATCGATATGCATTGCCGCACGCCCCGCATCCGAAACAATACCACAGCTCATTCTTGCTCCGCACTTGCTCGCCGCATCGTGGACATAGCCCCCCGTATTTCTTCAGGGCTTCTTCTACCGTCATAATACCGCCTCCTTTTCAAAGTGCCGGGCGATTGCCTCCTCGACCTGCGCGCCCACTCGACTCCACGCCCCCGTTAGCGATACCGTCGATAAGTGCCGGATTGGAAAGCGTGCTCGTCCCGTGCGCTCGAAAACTTTTCCTGCCCGATTCACGAACGCATGCGGCAGTTGCCCGCCTTGTCCTTTTACAACTTCGACACTCAACCCGCCTAAAGGGTTATTCGGAGGTCTGGAGCTCGGCGACAGGCTGAACCGCTTGATAAGATTCCGCCCGCCCGTTATCGTCAGCCGCCCCTTTAATCCGCTCGCCCGACTACTTATCTTCCCAAAACGATTGATATCGCCCGCCGTGTATCGCGCCTTGGTTAGACTTTTGCCCGTGCGCTTCCCTGCCTTTATTGCCTCGCGAATTGCTCGCGTCAATCGGCTTTTGATTCGCGAAGGTTCTAAGACGTCCGCCGCCTCGTCTTGTCCGCGCGGGATTATCCTAATCAACACGGCGGTCACCAAAGCGCGGGCGGTTGCTCCGATACGAACTAAGAATCAAATGCAAGATTCCCAGCTCGTCTTCTGCCTTTGTCACTTCATATCGCTCCCCATTCACCACAATCGTATCCCCGCGGTGCGGCAACTTCTTATGCTGTTCAAGGTACGGCTCGGTCTTGAAATAAAGCTCCGAGAATTCTCCGTAAAGACCCGCGAACGTCTCTGATTGGCGGTTAGATTTGTCGGCAGTATGACTTAGCCACTGAGCCTTGCACTCCACGCCGTCGATATTCACGACCGCGGCGAACTCGTCCGTTTCCACGAAAATATCTAAGTCGGCGGCTATCGTTTGCTTGAAAGTCATTTGAGTTTAGGCAACTCGGCGGGCTCGATTTCCGGTTCGGGCTCCGGTTCCGGTTCGGGGTCGGGCGTCGGTTGAGGTTCCGGTTCGGGCGTCGGTTCCGGTTCGGGCGTCGGCTCGTCCATCGGCACCCATTGCCCCTTCCTGTACAAAATCCCGCGGTAAATCATGCTGTGCTTTGCTATCATGACACTACCTCCAAGGCGCGCACGCTCTCAATCACGGGCATTATCGGCAGGCAGCGGCTAAAGAGGCTAAGCGAAGTCGTTTGATTATCCTCCGAATAGCTGTACATTGGCACGTTCTCAGAAGCGTAGCTAAAGAATTGTCCGCCTTTCATCAAGTCCACGCGCCCGCTTAAATATTTCCCGCTGCCGCTCGTGCCGATAAGAATCATGTCGTCGGGGATGTACCGCTTAGTCGTGCCCGTCGTCTCGTCCGTATAGGTTCCGAGGTAGCTATAAACCTCCAGCCCCAGCGAATTAATCAGCCCTAAGCGGCGGGCGTTCGGGCTTTGGAATTTCGGCTGCAGGCTTATCATCGTCAGGCTCTCGCGGAAATTTTTAGCCCACTCTTTGAACTGAGTATTCTTTAGCAGATAGCCTTCGATATTGCGCCCGCATATCGCGATGTCCGGCAATGTCCCCGTTTCCTCCGCTATGAAATTCACGGCGGCTTTGATGTCATCGTAAATCGTGGCGGCTTCGTTGCTCCAAGGCGTCTCGACACTCACAACCCAATCATCATCGAATACGATAGTTTCTTCCTCGGCGACCGTCCCGTCGTCGGCGAACCCGCGGATTGGTATCGTGCCCGTGGTTAAGAGGCTCGCACTCATTTGTTCGCGCCTGTTCACCAGCATGTTCAAAAGGTCGCGCAGGTCGTCCGATTGCATCTGCAACGCCCTATCCGCCGGCGTCAACGTGCTCACTACCGGCATTTCCCCGATTATTCGGCGCGAAATATCCTCCAAACCAATTGTCCTGCGCGCTCCGATTAGCGGCGGTCGCCAAAGTTTGACCGTCGATTTCTCTCTGGACACGCCCAACGCCCGCGCGCCGCGTACCAGCATTGGAGCCAGCCTACGATTTTTCTTCACGATTTCCACGCTGAACACGTCCTGCAACGTGCTTTCCTTGTCCTTGAAAAATATATCGCTGAGGAAAGTCGTCGGCGTTTGGACTTGCTCCACGACCCTGAGCAAATCCATTGTCTCCGTAAATGCAAAGGGATTCACGTTATCACGCTCCTTCCAAACTCGTAAGCCATATTCCTTGAGTTCTCAACGCTTGCCTAAACGTCTCTAGGTCTATCGCCTCGCCCACCAAAATTTCTACGTCGTCGAGATGCCCCAGTGAATAGCAAGGATTATCGCCCACATAAACTTTTTCCACGGAAAAACAACCTCTGGAATAGGCTTGAGTGACGTTGTTGTCCTCTGAGGGCGTGAAGTCCCTCGCCGCAATCGCCAATACTTTGCTGGCGTCGGCGTTCTCCGTGACAGGCGAATATTTCCCGTCCGTCCCCCGGCAGATTAATTGCCCGCGCACTACCGCCGAGCTCACTTTGACATTCTGCACGAACGCCGCTATCCCGTTGTGCGCCAATAGCCCGTCTTCCTCAAAGCCCATTACTTCTTCGTAGTAGCCCATTTAAACCACCTTCCTGTTCGCGAATGCTATCATCTTTTTTATCTGCGCCGCTTTGATGTCCTCGGCGGTCAGTTGCTGATTTTGGACGCCAGCCGCTCCCGACGTCATCTGGTCTTTGATGAGCGCAAGGATTTGTGCTAAGGCGGCGTCCGTTTTGGGCGTCGGATGAAGTCGTTCCGATAAGCCTTTGACCTGCGCGGCGTCGTAGGCTATCGAGTTGATGAACACGTTGCCCGCGTCCATCACAACCGGTACCTCGCCGATAATTTCATCCACGAAGCCCATACTCTTTGCCTCGGTCGCCGTAAGCCATAAATCATCGGCGGGCATTTCAAAATTCTCTACCCGACTGCGATATGTCGCAAGGATACTCTCCTCCGTTTTGGCTAGCGTGTTCGATAGCTTGTCCAAACTCTGCTTGTCGTAATAATTAATCAGCATGGCTTTTGGGCTGTGAATCATGAAGAGCCCGTTCGACGCGATAGAAATCTTCTTCCCAGCCATGGCGATTATCGTTGCCGCCGACGCCGCTAAGCCCAAAATTTCGACGTTGCACTTGCCCTTTAGCAGGTTGTAAATCGACAATGCAGAGAATATGTCGCCGCCCGATGAGTTCACGCGGACGGTTATATCCGTCTGCCCTTGAATCAGATAACTCACTCGGCTCAGCGTCGAAGAACTTATCCCTTCAAACAAATCAATGACCAACTTAATCATCTCCTTTACAAATAAAAAAGCCCCGTGTACACTGCCCTTGAACGAACACCACGCGGGGATTTTTGCTTATCTTAACCGCTCCCCGCTCTCTTAGCAAGGAGGGATTTTTAATGAACAATTATCAACGTGAGTGGCTCCGCCGCCACTACGAAACAATTTATAAGCCCGCCTATGTCGCACTCATGAAGTTCTATCCGCTCGGTTTAGAGGATTTGCCGGGTGAAGTGTGGCAACCTATTCCCGATTATGACGGCTATCAAGTCTCTAATTTCGGAAGGGTAAAACGCATTTATAAGAACGGCAAGCAACGAGTTCTTAAGCCTATGCTTAATCGCAATGGATATTTAGAGTTTTGTTTGAGCAAAAACGACAAAAAGAAACTTTTCCGCAATCATC
Source organism: Selenomonadaceae bacterium (assembly GCA_017518105.1). Classification (GTDB taxonomy): domain Bacteria; phylum Bacillota; class Negativicutes; order Selenomonadales; family Selenomonadaceae; genus Quinella. Next base: position 11,006 of record JAFWWC010000012.1, on the reverse strand, counting down.
GGCTCGTCGCTCTTTGCTTTATTCCTAATCCTGACAACAAACCGCACATCAATCATATTGACGGTTGCAAGTTCAATAACTTTGTTGAGAACTTGGAATGGGTAACAGGCTCTGAAAATATTCGGCACGCTTTCGATACGGGTTTGCTAGTTGGAATACAAGGTGAAAATCGCTCCGATTCTAAACTAAGTAACGAACAAGCCCGCTATATTCGAGAGAATCCTAACAACCTTACACAACGGCAACTGGCTGATTTATTCGGTATCCACCAAGTGACGATTGGCAAAATCCAACGTGGCGAACGTTATAAATCGGCAGGCGGGGCAGCTCGTCAATCAAAATTCAAGCGTATTCCCGAAGAAATCAAAGCCCAAATCTGCGCCGAATACCAAGCCAGCGTTCGCGGTTGCGGTTGCAAAGTTTTAGCCAAGAAATACGGTGTTGCCTCTCGAACTATCCTTAACATCATTCACGAAGCTCAATCGTGACGACAGGTGCAAGCACGCCGTCGGACGCCTCATCAGTTATCCACCTTACGCCCTTCACGCGGGCGCGACTTTCATACTTTGCCACCTGCTTGACGACCTCCGCTAAAAACCGATTTTTCGCTACCGGCAACGGCTTATCTATCAGCTCCGTGTTTACACCAAAATCACGGTAGAAAAAACAAGTGCCCTTCGCCGTGAGCAAAAGGCATTTCACACATTGGGCTATTTCTTCCGCTTTGGAGCTGGGTACTAATTTCCATGGCGTCTGACTTAATCCGATTTCTAACGTCATGATTCCACCTCCTTAAAGCCATATCGGCGGCAGGTCGGTTGAAGGGGCGGTTTCAGTTTGCTCTGCCGCGCCCGTTTCCTCGAATGTTAATGACAGCTCGGCGACCTGCGTCCGTCCAAAACAATCCACGAACGAACGCCCCTCCGCCAGCTCCGTTATGACATATTCCCCTAGGACTTCCGAGCCGATTATCAAACTCTCCTGCGTGCCCGCTTTGATGTAGCCGCGGATTAGTTCTATTTCCTCTTCCGGCACGACCCCCAGCTCGCGAATCAACTTCACGTCGAAGGTTATCTGGTCGGGTTCGTCTCCTACCTTTTCCAAAACGCTCGTCTTGTTTATCAGCTGGTGCCTAGCGTACCTCGCCCGCGTCCGCCGCTGAAAGTTATCAAACGTCATGACCCGCGTTGAAGGTTTGACTTTCAAGCCGCTCAAGCCCTCCGCCGTCGCGTCGAAGTCTACCCGAAATTGCCCCGCGTAGCACTCAAATAAAATCTCCCCGAAGCTACCGATTTCGCCGCGCAACGCATTTATCGCCATGTTGAAGGCGTCTTCTAAGATTGCCATGACTAACCACCTATCCAAACGTCCTCGGAACCCTGCGCGACTGACCCGCCGATTGCTACCGCGTCTCCTATCCTGCCGGCTGACCTGCCGTTTATGAAAACGCTACCAGAGCCAGCCGCGATATTGTCATTGTGCGGCGGGTGTTCTATGCACGAGTGGCTCGCGTATATGTCGCCGACCCGCCCCGCCCCACGTCCATTTATGAAGCAATCGGTTGACGCCGTTATCAGCTCTCGCGGCGCGCAGGCGTCATGACCCGTATTCAAATCGCCCAGTCTCGTCGCCCTCAATTTATATCAACCCGCTTCCCGTTTATCCGTATTCGCCCCTTGCAATTTATCGTCAGCTCCGAGGTGCTCTCGTCGAACGCGATTACCAGCTTGTCCGATATGTTCAGCATGAGTTTGTTGCCGTCAGTCGTCGGCGGCTTATTCACCTCGCTGTAGAACGAACCGAGGATAAATCCAAAGCCATCTTCGCCGTTAGGAGCCATTAAGCAAACTACGTTATCCCCGACCTTCGGCAACGAGTAAAAGCGGCTCTGATAGCTCGCCGCTTGCAACACTGGTAGCTCCGCACTCACCATATTATCCTTGTCGTCGTATACTACCCTAGCGGTCGCTCGCTCCGGATACACCGCGCTGACTTTCCCGTATCGAATTAGGTTTTTAGTCTCCATGCCGCCACCTAAAAAAGCTCCTGCCGTTTCAAGGCAAGGGCTTTTTCTATCCTCTCCTGCGCGATGTCGTAGTATTTCTTTTCCAGCTCAATCCCCACGAACCGCCGCTTCGTATTCATGCACGCCACGCCCGTCGAGCCCGACCCCATCGTCGCGTCTAAGACCAATTCGCCTTCGTTCGTGTACGTCCGGATTAGGTATTCGAGCAACGGCGTTGGCTTTTGTTGCGGATGATAAACGTCCAACTTCGCGCCCGTGTTATTCTGTTCAAACTGAATCACGTCTCGCGGATAATAAATTCCTTTGTCGTTGTTGTAAACGGAATGCGGGTGAAAACCGCTGTAATTGGCTGTCGACGACGAATTGCCTTTCCAATGTTTCGGCTTGCCTTTGGTGAATTGCGGATTATACGTCGGCAGCTTCCGATAGAACACTAGGATATTCTCATGACAGCGAAGAGGCATTTTCTTTGCATTGAGGAAACCGACGCCGAGGCTTTTCTCCCAAATCCATTCGTAGCGGAAAAGTTTTCGCTGGCTCATGATGAGTTCGGCTCCAAACGGCATTTGACTGAACAACACTATCGCCGCGTTATGTTTGGTCACCCGCAGGAACTCTTTCCACATCGGTTCAAATGGTAGCCGTCGGTCAAAAGCGCAATCCGTCGTTCCATACGGCAAGTCGTCCAAAATCATGTCTACCGAACCGTCCGGCAACTCTTTCAGCAATTCTAAGCAGTCGCCGTTGTATATCGCAAATTCTTTCTCCATAGCTTATAATCCCTTCAAAAAAGGAGTGATAAAAATGAGTACTGGTTATGCAAATGGCGGCGCGTCCACCACGAAAAAGACAATCCGCAACTGGAATCCGCAGCATTTCTCGCCGCGCTTCGACATCGACGAACATATCGACCGCCTAAGAAATCGCGCCAATGACCTCGTCCTAAATGACAGCGTCGGCTCGGCGATTATCTCGACCCTAACCACGGGCACCATCGGCAGCGGGCTGAAACTTTTCCCTAGAATCAAAGCCGATGAACTCGGTATGACGCAAGAGCAAGCCCGCCTTTGGAGCCGCAAAGTTAAGCGCGAATTCAATCTTTGGGCGAACAATCAAAACGCTTGCGACTTCCTGCGACGCAATAATTTCTTCGAGCTTCAAGCCGTCGCCTTCCGCGCTATGCTTTACGACGGCGATTGTTTTGTCTTGTTTAAGAGGCGTGCGCCCGAAAAATTAATGCCCTATAGCTTGAGAATTCAGCTCGTCGACGCGCAGAGAGTTTCCAATCCCGCTACCGGTATCGGCAATCAAGTTGAAATGCTCCTGAATAACAATCGCATTGTCCGCGGTATCGAAGTCGATAAATCCGGTTCTTTGGTCGCCATTCATGTTGCCAATCGTATCTGGAACGAGCCTAGCCTCATCAATCCCGTTATCCAATGGCAACGCGTCCTTTGGCACGGGCGGCTGAGCGGCTCCCCCAATCTTTTGCACCTTTGCAAAGACCAAAGCCCCGACCAGTTCCGCGGCGTCCCGGTTATCGCCCCAGTCATCGAGGCTCTTAAGCAGCTCTCCCGCTATTCCGACGCTGAACTCTCCGCCTCCATCATTAGGAGCTTCTTTGCTATCTTCTTTACGCAACCTAACACCAACTGGAGACTGAACGAAATCGCCGACGATGCCGTGGATGAAACCGCTAAGGAGTTCAAAATCGGCTCGCCTTCCGTGACCAGCCTCCCGCGTGGCTTGGATGTGAAGAGTATCGATAGCTCTAATTCCCAGTCGACCTTCGCCGAATACACTGCCGCTTTCCTGAAAAATATCTGCGCGGCGATTGGACTTCCCGCCGAAGTCGTCCTAAAAACTTTCAACGCCTCTTACTCGGCTAGCCGCGCCGCCCTCCTCCAAGCCGAAGACGAATTCAAAGCTAGACGCGCCGCTTTTGTTAATGATTTCTGTCGTCCAATCTACGAGCAATTCCTAACTGAGGCGATTGCTTTAGGAAGGATTGACGCGCCGGGATTTTTCGACGACCCTATCCGTCATCAAGCGTATCTCAATGCCGATTGGTTGAGCCAAAAAAATAACGTCCTTGACCCCGCCAAAGAGGTTCAAGCCGCTATCTTGAGAATCAACAACGGGCTGTCCACTAAGGAAATCGAGGTTGCGAACTTGAGCGGGCGCGATTACGACGACATCAAAGATAACTTAGAAAACTACGGGGCGGATTCTGCCGGCGGGTCGCTCCATTGAATCAATCTGCTCGCTGATACTCTCGATTGCCGCCCGAACGTCAGATAAATTCGCCCGCGTCAATTCCCTGCTCCCGATTTTATAACTCTGCCCTAACAATATCTTGCGCTCCGCCTCAAGGTAATTTTCGAGGCGGCTTTTTAGTGTCGTTAAGTTCATATCATTACCTCCAAAAAAGCAACGTGGACGTTGCGTCCAGTGGTCGCGTCCAGCCGTTCAATCTTCCTGCTTTTCTCCCGCGGCAAAAAAAAAAGCGCGATGCGCAGAGAAAAGGGTTAAGCAATTAACAACTCTTTGGCAATTCTATCGAAACGTTCAATCGGTGTCTAGCGTCCGACTGATTACTCGCCGCAAATTTGTTATAATAAGAATCGAGAGGAGATGTTTTTATGAAAACAAGCATTTTCTTCCTCGGAGTGTTTACCGCTGGCGTCTTAACCGATATGCCCGTTGATTGGCAGAGTTGGTTTTGGGGCTTGGCGGCGGGCGTCAGTATTTGCCGCATCGTCAAGGAGGTTATCTGTAGTGAATAAAAAAGGTGAGCCCTTTCACGGCGGGCGACAAGTCGGTTGGCGCAAACCTGAAGGTGTTCGTAAACAAAGACAACTTCGCGCTTACGACGCCGAATGGCTCATGATTCAGCGGTTCGCCAAAATCATCAAATACGGCGACAAAGCCGCCGCCCAAAAGTTCCTCGACGACAATCAATAATCCAAAACCTTGCTCACTACTTGCCGCCGCACGGGCGGTTTTTTCTTTGCTAAGCCTTCCCAGAAATCGTCGGCGTCGCCGGTCATCAGCGACTTGAGAGCCGCCAATGCGTAGACCGTCATGTCCAACGCCTCGTTCCGGGCGTGCGCATTCACCTTTTCCCAGCGATAGCCTGACACCGTCTTGACCTTGCGCTCTGAACTTAGCTGCTTGAAAAAGTTTTCGTCAAAATTTCTGGTTAGGAATTGGTCGTCGCGCCCATATAAAATCTTCCCGCTCTGCAACGCCGCGATGACTTCATCCTTGCCAGCGTCCGAGTTCAGAATCACCAGATATATCCCCGCCTCTTTGATGATTCCCGTTTTGACGATTAAGGGTTGTCCAAAGCGGCTGTAACCTTTTATCGCAAAGCGTCCCTGCTTCATGCGAGAGCGGCAGTAAGCGTAAACATATTCCGTCGCAAATCCGCTATCCACGAACGTGCGCTCAATTCGATACTCCCGCCCCGCCGCGTTGGTGGCGCGTAAGGAAAGCCGAGTATCCAATTCAGCCCACGTGTTTTTTTCTGTCGGCGAACCCTCAACAATCCCGCGCTCAATCCCGTAGCCGCCGCCCGCGTGCCAGCCGTATACCGCATATTCCAATCTGTCCTTCTGAACGTCCACCGCCGCCGTTAATATCATGACTTCATCGGGGATTGCCGCCGGATAGTCCAAAAGGTCTGCCACTTGCCCCTCTTCCAATTCAGCCGGCATTTCATACGACAATCCGAACCGCGTGTTGTAAACGTTCATCTCGCGCATCGGGTCGCCGCGGACTGTCAACCATTCCTTCATGATATCCGACCACGTCAGCCACGGGCTCGCAAATCCATTTACGAAAAACGAACGCACCCCATTTTGGATTGCGTCCGGATTTTGCACGATATATTTCTGCGCCGCGTTCCTTATCTGAACCTCCTCGAACACTTCCCCGCATGAAGGGCACGCCCATCGCACCGACTTCATAAGGATTATCTTGCCCGCCTTGCGCTTGCGCTCCGCGTAGTCGCTTATCATGTTCTCGAAAGAAAGCAACTGCCAGCTCCCGCAACCGGGGCATTGGTGCCGCCACTCTTCCTGCGTCCCTAATTCATACTCAACATCAATGCGGCTCGCGTCTTTTATCGTTGGCGTTGAAAAGATTCCAAGCTTTTTATCGAAATAAGTGGACGTTCTCTTTTCCGCCAAACCGATGGGGTCGCCTTCCTTGCCGGCGGATTGCGGATATCGGTCGACCTCATCGCATAAGAGAATTTTAATCGGGCGACTGGCTAGCCCGCTCGGTGAATTCGCGCCCACTAACACAACCGAACCGCCCTTGAAATATTTCGACAGGATTGTCTGATTGGCGTCGCGGGATTTTTCCTTCTCGTAGAAAAGGTTCGTTATCGCCTTGGTGTCGCGGATGAACGGGCTAAGCCTCCGCTTGCTGAAGTCCATGGCGTCGGATAAGGTCGGCTGAATTATCATGCATGGACAAGGGGCCAAATGCGCGTACCTTCCTAAGACATTGAGCAACGCAGCCGATTTGCCCATTTGCGAAGCCGACTTCACCACGACCCGTTGTATCCGATTGTCCGTGAACGCCTCCATTACCGGCTTGAAGTAGGGAACTCGGCTCGTCCTATAACGTCCGGGCTCCGCGCTCGTCGTCGGTAAAGTCGCGAATTCGTCCGCCCATTCAGCTACGCTTTGCCGGCTCGGCGGCTTGAGGGCTCCCCTTATCAGCCGCTTCAATGCGTCCGTGTTTTTCAAGTTTTATCATCTCATTTACCGTGAATTCTATGTGCTTTAACAGCGTCATCGGCGATATTTCGCTTTTTTGCGCCGTCTGCACGATATGACCCGCCATCATGTTCAGATAATCCGCCGACGTCACCTGCTTTGACGAAGAACCGCCGTAGCTCCCGTCCTCAAAGCTCACCATGAAGATGTACGGCGCGCCCGAATTTTCAAAGAGCGCGTGCATCAGTTCCGCTTGCTCGTCTTGCGTCAGCTGATTTGCCAGCCGCTTTAGTTCCTTTTTAGTCATGACTTACCTCGCCAAGATTATCAAACTTATTGCTACCGCCACGAATCCATACTGCACGAACTTTTTCAGGTTGGTGTACAGCTCCTCCAGCTCGCTGGTTCTTATCTCCTGCAGTCTCAACCGATGTCGCAATTCTTCTAGCTCATTCATCGCCGCTCAGCTCCTTTAGTGCAATGTCTATCTCCGCGTCGATTACGTCGCAGATTTCAGCCGCCGTTTTCCCTTCCAGTTGCCGGGCTAATTTATGACCCAAACCCGTTAAGGTCGTCTTGAAGGCGGCTAGACTTTCCAATAGCGCGTTTTCATACTCCGCCGCGTCGTACACTTCCCCGCGTTCTTTTTGCAGTTTCAGCTCCGCCAGTTCGCGCTTAGCTTTTTCGTGCCGCGCTTTTTCCGTCCAGTAATTGACGCCTTCATCGGTCGACTTCTTCGACTGGAAATAATTTCTCAAGCTCTCAAACAGCATGACTTGCCCGTTCCTAGCGAATTCGTCCCGCACGATGATTTTCTCGTCGCATAGCTCGTTGATTCGCGTCGCCGACAAGTTCAACGCCCCAGCCATTTGCTTTTGCGTGACCGCCATCAACCGAATTTCCCCAGCGACTTTGACTATCTTATCTACGTCCATTCCCATAAAGCCCCTTGTGACGCCGCATTTGCCAGATTTCAAAATTTGTAGCTACAGAGGTCGGGCGGTTCGCTCCCGACCCGCGGCTCGTTGCTTTTCCGCAGAACCTACCTAAACCAAAAGAGCCCCTCGTAAGGAGCTCTTCTGGACTTACGCACTTATCCGACAAACTTTTTCATACCTCTGCCGAGTCTAATAATATCTGCTTTTTCAATGTAAAGCAAGCGTCTGCAGATATTTTTTGTGAAGAACGTAAACCCATTGCCGGCTTAGCTTCATCGCCGTGGATATTTGCGTCCACGTCTGCCGCTCCACGTAGCGAAGTATCAGCAATCGCCGCAACGTCATATCCTCGACCTCGTCTTCGATTTGTGCGCGCAATCGCTTTTTTGCTCCGTCCAAACGCTCGTACAGCCATTGCAATCGCTCTTCCTCGTCTAGGATTTTCAACACCATCCGCTCGACCTTGCGCCCTGTCACGTTTGAACGCCCTGCTTTTAGCGAACGCTCCATACTCCACAGCAAACCGCGCAAGCCTATCAGGTATTCCTCTTGCTGAATGATTTCAATCCACAGCCGCCGAACTGTCGTTAGCTCCGCTCTCGTCATTGCCCCAGACCTTTATCAACTTGTCGACAAAACTTTTGCGCTGTTCCTTATTCACTAGCGCGTTCGTGACTTTGTGCAGTCTCATCTCAATTCCTCCAACTCGATTTCTAATCTCGGCTCCCCGCGATGAAGGCTCACATGCGCCTCCACTACTTGCCTATCATCCAGAAACGCTATCCCATTGAGGCTATCCAACACCGCCTTCAAATGGTTGTCCACGTCCCCGAACTTCAAACTCCATGGCGGCAACTGCCGATAGACCTTCAAACGGATTGCCACCGCGCCTGTCAGCGGCTCTTTTATTATCAGCCGCGCTTGCCAACCGAGTTCTTCCTTGAATGCCCGATACCGCTCAGTGTTGAAGAAGTGCCGCCCGTTTTGCGTCCGCACCCTCGCGAACGGTACCGGCTCCAATCGCGCCTTAATTCTCAAGCTCATTGTACTGTATCGCCGCAACCCGCTTGATGTGCGCCCGGCTCCTTATGCCCGTCAGCGGATGCCGCAACTTGTCCATCTCGTAAACCTCGCGCCCGTTGCAATCGTTATCCAGAAACTCTGCCGCGCTCCCTGACTTTATCTCGTGCAGGTCGCCTTCCGTGAAAAATGGGTGCGTCTCTTCGTAAATGTATTCCGTGCCGCCGACCGTCAAATAATTCCCGTACACGTATTGCCCATTCACCGCCGACAACCCGCGGAATTTTATCTTGCGCATCAGTAGCTCGCCTCGTCATGAGCCGCCGCTACTTCCTCGAAATGCATTACCAGCCGCGCCAGCTCGTCTTGAAATTCTTCGTCGTCGTGAAGGAGCTGATAAAGTTCTTCGTCATCGCAATCATACTCCGCGCTCACGCCGTCCGCCGTGTGACTCAAGATAATTTCGTACGTCATAGCCTTTCCTCCTTATTAAATCGGCTGGCAACCGCCCCGCTTGACGGCAAGGGGTTTTGTCATTTAGAGACGATTGCCCGCCGCCTCTATCTTGAAAATCGGACGTGTTGAAATTTAAAGGAGGCAATTCACCTCTCTTTTTGTTTTTTGGTTAGCCCGCCCGATTTTTCTTCTGGTAATTTTTGAAATTCTGCGCGGGGATATAGCAGCCGTCCTTGGCGACCGCGAATCCACGCAACCCAACCTTGTACTCGTAATGAATCCCGTTGTAGTCGAATTCCAGCACGTCGCCTTCGTAGAGCTCTTCGCCGTTCAAGTCGTAGCCTTCGCTGAATTGCGCGATTGTGTCGTTGTCCACCTCGACTTCGACCCCGTCTTCCCAGCGTTTGATGTAGACGCCGTTGTCGCCTTGAATCAAATCCCCGTAGACATACTCGCCCGTCTCGAAACTTTTCCCACGAAACTTATACACCCGCATTTGCCACATCTCCTAACTTCGAAACCAGCATCGCCAAATACAATTCGGCTTTCTCCGCCGTGTCGAAAGATTTAATCTCGTAAGGGCTTTCAGCGTCGCCCATCACCCACGCCACGACCTTTTCGTCCTCAACCTGCAAGTTCTCGATTGTCGCCGCGTTCAGGTAAATGCCCTTCGCCGTCTTAACAAACGTCATTCTTCCTCAGCCTCCACTTCTTTTGCTAACTTTATCGCCAGCTCCATGTACGCCTTGAATTTCAACGCCCGATACTCGGTTTCCAATGTCCGAACCTCGAACGCATAATTGACGCCCCGGACGTACGCCACTACGATTTTCCCCTCTTCAATCTCCAAACGCTCTATCGTCGTTACGTCCAGATAAAGCCCTTCGTCCGTCTTGATGACTGTCATTAATCCGCCTCCTTTACAAATCCGCTACCGCGTGCTATTCTGCATACGGTTTTCCTTCGGCTTCTTCGGCGGCTTCGGTCGCTATTTTTTTTACTCACTCAGCCGTGCCAAAAACTTTACCTCCTAATGATGATGTCGAACGGGCGCAATCCCAGAAGGTCAGCGATTTTCACTGCCGCCGAATAGCTCGCAAAGCCCGTGTTCAGATACCGCTTGAGGACATTGACGCGCACGCCTATCCGCTGCGCAAGCTCTTCGGGCAACATGTTCCTTTTGGCTAGCTCCGTTTCCACGCGCACCCAGTTAATCTTTACCATTAAACCAGCTCCCTTGCATAATATTCCACGCTAAGCCGCAAACTTTCTTGCAGGCTTCCTTCGTCGGTGAGCAAGTCAATCAATGCCTCCCGCGCTCCTTGCAGTTGCTCGAATGCGCAAAACCTATCGAACTCCTTTTGCGTCGGCGGGCGTCCTAGCGGCTTTTGGCACTTCTTGCGCCACTTGTCGTGCTCGCGCTGATTTGCTTCCCGCAACTGCTTCGCCCACAACGAACGCAGACTTCTAAGCGATTCCTTCTTTGCCATGATCCTCCACCTCGATGAAGTCTTCAACCTTGTAGCCGGGCAATGCCGCCACGACTTTTTTCAGCGTCTTTGGACTGGTTCGACGATTGCGTATCGTCGCGTAAAGACAGTCCAGCTTGACCCCAGACCGCCCCGCGAATTCGCGCATGTTCTCTGCCGTGCTTAGGATTGTCGCTCGAAGATATTCACTCTTCACGCCGACGCTCGGTCGCCCAACATGCGACTTCTTATCCGGCTTCACGTGACCAGTAATCAGCGCGTTCTTCGTCAAGCGGAATAATTTTTCCAGCCGCCGCACCGTCGCAGTATATGCCCTGCCCGTTTTCAGCACTGCGCGCAGGCACCT